>NZ_JAGSOY010000025.1 GCF_018837975.1 Zooshikella harenae
TAGTTAAAAACTATACAATTAATGTTGTGTATTCATTGTGAAAGGAGTCTACCTTATGACTAAGCCTCGACTGCCTTATTATGAGCTTTCTGGTGAAGCCTTGGAAGGATTTAGGCAAATAAAACATTGCCTTGAAGACAGCTCGCTAGGGCTAGTACTTATTGAGTTGGTTTATTTACGTATTTCTCAAATCAATGGGTGTTCTTTTTGCTTAAATATGCATGCGAAGTCATTACGGGATCAAGGTGAAAGCAGTGAAAGAATTGATGCGTTAGCAGGGTGGCGAGTAAGCCATTTATTTTCTGCGCGTGAAAAGGCTGCATTGACCTGGGCTGAGTCTGTAACTGATATTGCAAATTCCCATGCAGAAGATAGGGATTACTTGCCACTTAAAGACTATTTTTCAGATAAGGAAATATCTGATTTAACATTTGCTATTGCATTAATGAATGGTTTGAATAGAGTTGCCGTGAGTATGCGTCAATAGTACTATTGTAGGAATAGAGAGTAAGTAGCAGTACTTACTCTCGACAAACAGGACTACTCAGTTGTATGTGAAACAGTTGTCATGTGTTTAATATTTTCATGAACAGGACAACGTTCGCATACATCATCAATAAACTGTTGTTTTTCTTCCTGAGATAAGTCAGCATCCATGGTGACCGCAATATTAATCGTATCAAACCCTGTACGATCATCTGTAGGCTTGCCAAGCAAACCTGCTGGGTTAAGGTCACCACTGACGTTAACTGTCATACTACGGAGGTTGACTTTATCCTGTTTTGCTTTAATTCGGGCGATGGATGCAACACAACCTGCCAATGAAACAAAAAAGTACTCCAGAGGATTAGGACCTTGATCCGTACCACCGGCTTGTTCTGGCTGGTCAAGTATAAGTTCGTGTTTACCCACTTTTGTCTCGATTAAAAAAGACTCACCCATAGTGGCGGTGACATTGACATGTTTTGTTGCCATTCTCGATCCTTATTTCATTAAAACTAATTGCAGCGTTAGCTTTTTAAATTAAACAAAATTATGAGCCATTATTTGATGATAAGCCGAAAACTTCAATGGTGGATGCAGTAAGCATTACATAGGCTTGCGTTCAGTCAATATACCTTGTGGCTTTATACCTGATAAGCATGACAATCGTGTGGTGACTAATTAGCCAGGATCAATTAAAATGGTAAACTTATTAGTTGTGGCTGCTGGTGATACTGGTATACCGCTAACAGCAGTGTACAACCTGGCAAATAAACAAACCATCCGATAGTTAATAAGATAGTAAACTGTGTGACTAATTCAGTGATTCAATCTCGTCCTTTTCGTGCTCGTGGTGCTTATATACAGCGTTGTTCTCAGTGTCGTGTACCAACCGTAGCATGTATTTGTGCCTTTACACCAACGCTTGACTCTAAGGCTACTTTTTGGTTATTGATGCATCCCTATGAGCGATATAAGCCTACCAATACTGGACAGCTACTGGTTGATACTTTGCCCAATGTGGCTATGTATGATTGGTATCGGACCATGCCAAATGATGACTTGTTAAGTCGAATACATTCAGAGCAGTATACGCCGATTTTGGTTTTTCCTGATGATATGCTGATGGGAAATCCGGTTATGACTGCGACAAGATTGCCAGAAATTACTAACCCCGCGTTTGTATTACTAGATGGCACATGGCAACAAGCCAGAAAAATTTACCGTAAAAGTGACTATCTTCACCAACTCCCCGTTGTCAGTATTAATGCTCAGCAATTATCTAGGTATCAGCTTCGCCGATCACAAAATCAAGGAAACCTAGCAACAGCTGAGGTGGTTATTCATTTATTGGCCGCAATGGGTGAAACTCAAAGTGCGCAGTTATTAGCTGATTATTTTCAGGTGTTTAATTATTGTTATATTTCGGGGAAAAATAATCATGCGCCTAAAGATCAAACACCCGAAATGGAGAGGTTATTGACTGCAAAATCAACAGCCTCGATATAGATACTAAACTTTTTTAGCTTAATAACCTTCAGGAGAGGGCATCATTCAATGTCCTCTCCCCAAAACATTCACTTATGTTTTTGTTAATAGGTATTTAAGGCATAATTTTTGAAAAGCTTTTCCTCGTGTATTGGGTAATTGTTTAAAGGAAAAGCTTATGATAAAGCAAGTATTTATCAATCAAAATATATTTAAAAAAATTTGTCATTATATTGTAGTGTGTAGTGTATTTCCAGTTATGGCAGTGGCAGACCATAACTGGAATAACTATCACTGGGCAAGAGTGGATAATGATAATTCAGTGTTTAGATTACAGGTTATTGACAGTACTACTACTGAATGGGGCACCTCGTATTATCAAACATTAGCAAAATGGTCAGTAGCGATCCCCTTAGATTCTGTAAAAAAAGAAGACAGTAATCGTGTCCGGAAACGTTGTAAAATGCAAGCAGGACAAGTTCGTGTCTGTAATGCAGATTATGGGTTTAATGGTTGGTTAGGGCTGGCAACCATTGGAATTGATGCTAATGGTCATATTGATCGTGGCACAGCAAAAATGAATGATAGCTATGCATCATACTGGACTATTCCAGGCGAAATGAACCATGTATTGTGTCAGGAAGTTGGTCACTTGCTTGGCTTAGGACACACTTCTGAAGATGGGTCCAGTCAAAAAACCTGTATGGACTATTCTACAGACCTTGAGAGCCAGTGGCCTAATACACATGACTATAATGAGTTAAGCGAGCTATATGCTCATCTGGACACCTATAATAGTTATCTAGGTAGCGAGAACAATTCAACTGATGAGGGGGGGTGTAACGCGCCTCCAGGGAAAGGTTGTAATAAAAATAATCTAGGCAGTCGAGCGCCTATGGGGTTCAGGGTGCATAAATCTGGTAATCATGAGATGTGGGTTGCTCATAGACCTGGTGGAGGTCTATGGATCCACCATATACGCTTGGCAAATTAGGTTAAAATTAATGACCTGATGTATTGGCTGGTGATGAATGGAATTGCTCGATTTGCTGTTCGAGCAGTTCATGTATTTCATCTTCAAAGTGCGGTAAATCTAAATTAAAAACATGGAGATATTTTTCAACACGTGCTGCGGTTAACCTCTTATTAAGAAGAAAGTATTCAAGTTCAGGAAGATGTTTGTCATGACGAGGTCTGATTTTCCATATAGCAAAATCACTATGAACTGAGGCTACGTGTCTTTGCATATAAATACAGAAAGGCTCAATATGATTTTTTCCTTCAGGACCTAAACAGCCTGGTTCTACACGTATTAAAATAACTATTTTTTTTTCATCAGGCAATGGCAACTGCGTTGTCATCGAATGACCTCTTAGTTATTAATTTTACCGTCTTTATAAGGTATAACATCAGTATAGTTAACTTGAGAGTAAAGGTAATATATCAGGTTATTCAACAAAGTCAGCTCTGGAACGAAGGTTTTTTGGTAAGCGGATATTCCATTTTTTGTGTTGTTGTTTGCTATATAAATAACGCCCCTTTTCGCCAACTATGGGCCGTATCATGTTGGGAGACTTACCTTTTAATATTTTTAATGCCATCTTGGCGGCTGTTTCCCCTTGGGTATAGCCATAAAGCACCAGTCCTCCAATCGTTTTATTTGCACCAACAGCAAAGTCCCAAAATGCAAACAGAGGAATAGGAGAGTGCTCAGATGTCCATATTAATAGCTGTTCAGCATCCACACTTTGCTCATTGTCATCTTTTAGCGTGTGATAAAGTCCAATAATAATTGCATCAAAGCCTTGGTTTTTGGTACCAAGGACAGTTTCTTTCCATTCTTTAAGGATACCTATTTGTTGAACGGATACATCGATCCCTCCTAAAGTGGTAGTAGTTTTACCTTTAAATTCTTCCTTTATGGCTGCACTTGATGTTGTTCCATCATTAAATAAAATTAAAAAATTTTTGATCGATGGGGTTGTCTCTTTTAGTTGAACAATAGATTTTTTAAATAATGGACGCTCTAGTACACCGGTTATATTTGTAAATACCACTATTTTATTGTGATTTTTCTTATCGAGATGATACTTATCAGGATTACGATAATAATGCAGCATAAAGTGAAAAAAAATCGATAAAGAATGTAGTTTATGAATGATGACTCTATATAATCAACATAGGAACCAGTACCTATGACCCATTTCCAGGGTTTGAAAAGAAAAACGTATGATATTTTAGGAAAAAATTTATCAGCAGGATAGCCAGGCTTTGGCCAAGAATACTTAAATGTCCCTCCACCAGCCAGTGCAGTATCCGTTGCTACAATGATTGGCTTGATACCGTCAGGATCTATTAGCTGTGACATATCTTGACCTTCTACGGTCTCTAGTAGAGGATGCATCAGAAATCGATATTCGAGCGTATTAACCCAAATATAGTTGCCATCTTCATAGCGCATTTGCCTTAGTACTTTTAGGGCGGATTCTTGCGCTTTTTCAATTCCCATTTTGTCTTGTTGACTGTAATAGTATTTAAGAATTCCTTCAGCTGTTTGTAATACTACTTTACTTTTATTGATGTGTTGTACAAAAAAACGGTTTTTTTCTGTAATCATGAATATAATATCTTTCATGCCAAAAATGATGATTATAAACGCGATTAATATTGATATCTTTGTACTACTACTCATACAATAACATTCAGTTTGTTGGGAAGCTTGGTTTAAGTGTAGGGCGGATCAATAAAGTTGTAACGGACATTTTTATGAATGATTGATTGTTTAATATAATTAGATTATATGCGTTTATTGCGTTACAACGGTATGGCTGTGTTAGTTTGAGAGAATTTATACTGATGAAGTATGAATATCTTGCTGTGATGGTGTGTAATTATAAATTGTTTTAGGTTTAATTATTATGTTAATAAATAAATCATTTTTAATTTTTTTGCTTCGTTGGTTTGTTTGTTGTTGTATTGAGTTGAATTTATATAATATCCTAAGATATCTTTAAAAGCGTATCTGGCTATACTTTAGTTTGAGTATTACTCGCTTAAGCAAGGAGGTCTTATGAAAGTAATACGTAAAGCCTTAGGGTTAGACCTTGTTGGAACTTATCAAGGGTTATCACTAGGCGGGTATGATATTACAAATCAGGATGGTCAATTAACTTTTCATGCCGTAGTATATAATCCTCTTATCTTTGAAACAGATACTGTACCTCTTTTTCGAATAAATTCAGCTTGTTTTAGTGCTGATATATTTGGTGACAACCGTTGTGATTGTAATTTTCAGTTGCAACAAACTATGGATTTGCTTTTAGAAAAACCTGGTCTTATGACATATCATTTTAACCATGAAGGGCGAGGGGTTGGCTTTGTTAGTAAAATAGAAGCGTATAAACTTATGAAGAAAAAAAATATCGACACTTTTCATGCACACGAACTATTGGGATTGCCTGAAGATGATCGAAACTTTTATTATGCAGTGTTAATTCTACATGATTTAAATATACATCGCGTTAATCTTATTACGAATAACCCACAGAAATGTTCATACTTAAAGGCTCATGGGATTGATGTCTTAGAGGTTATACCTATGGTCAGCAAACGCAAGGAGCATCAAGCATGTCTTTGGTCCAAAGTTATTCGCCAAGGTCACCTACATTACAGGCAACATCATCATTCCTAACAAAAATTGTGGATAGTATTGATAAAAGTGGCAATATTGTTTTAGGTATTGACCCAAGCTTGAATAATATTCCTACCTGCTTTAATCAATCCCACCGAATCGAGGCAACATTGGAAGTATATTGTCGAGAGTTACTCAATGCTGCTGTTGGAAAAGTGGCTGCAGTTAAGTTTCAAAGTGCATGTTTTGAGCAATATGGTCTTTTGGGTATGGTTGCGTTAAGTAATAGTTTGTCGTATGCACGTCAATTAAATTACATAATTATTTTAGATGCTAAAAGGGGAGATATAGCTGAAACAAATCAGTGTTATGCTAAGGCTTATCTTGATAATAGTAATAAAGCAGATAGTTTTTTAGTTGATGCTATCACTGTTTCGCCTTGGTTGGGAATTGATGCTTTGATGCCTTTTATTACACTTGCTGAGCAATACGGGAAAGGGCTTTTTTTAGTGCTAAGGTCATCAAACCCAGGTAGTGATACTGTCCAAAATTTTATGGGAAATAACATAAAACTTAGTGAGTATATTATTAATAACTTACTGGAAATTTTTGCTAGTGAGTCAAAATTAAGTCAGGTTATTGGTTTTGTTGTTGGCGCAACGTTACCTAGAGAGTCAGAAAGGATAAGACATTATCTGCCAGAAAGTATGTTTTTAGTGCCAGGAATGGGAGCTCAAGGAGGGCAGTGTAAAATAAAGCAAGCTTTTTTCGGCAAAGTTACCTCTCGAACACTTTTTCCTTTGTCTCGTTCGATAACGTTAATGAGTAGGGATATATCACGTAATGAGTTTAATCGAGTAATTTTAAAACGTTTGAATGATTACAGGGAACAATTAGCAGAGACCATGCTATGACAAATCATACATTGTTGATACTTGGTGCTAATAGCACTTTAGCGGGTGCAATTTTAAAACAACAGGAAAAGTCTAATTCCATTAATGTATTTGGTATTGATCGGCAGGATAAGGCAAGTTATTCACAGTTATCTGATTATATGAAGTTGGATTTTACAGGCATATCAATTCAGCAGATTTGGCAAGATCTTCCTTTGGACTTCTCTAATGAGCTTACTTTTATCAGTTGTATCGGTCGGTTCGGAGAGCAGGGAAGTCAACTACAGGGCCAATCATCACTATCAACAAAAGAGGTGTTGAAACAAGTTAATATTAACTTAATGTATGTGACATCTTTTTGCTGCGAACTTATTAATCGATGTCTGTATTATGGCTGCAAATGTCGTATTGTGGTTGTTGGATCTTCTGCCTCCTGGGTAGGTAGTCGGGATATTGGTTATGGCATTGCTAAGGCAGGGTTAAATGGTTTAGTGCTGAGTTTGTCAAAGTCATTTGCTTCCAGGGGAATCACTGTATTAGGGGTAAACCCAGGTATTTTTGACTCACTAATGGCTCGAAATGTTTCAGCAGAGCGTCAGCAGTATGCTATTCAGTCTACGCATATAAAGCGGGCAGGGCAGGTTGAAGAAATTGCTAAAGTAGTGGGCTATGCAGCACTTGAAGCACCTGACTACATGACAGGTGCAATTTTACCTGTTAATGGAGGACAATATACTTAGTATACCCTTCACGAATCATTTTTAGGGTTTGTTGTCAGCGCTTTTCACCCCAGTCACTTATTAATATAAGCTCCGGGGGCTTCATCACTTGACGGCCTTCCCTAAAAACCCTTCGTTTTGGGTATAATTTATAGCGAAAGGCTTATTCATTGGTTTGATGGTTTTCAATAAGTTGTTGAATAAGCACTTTGGGTTGCTCATTAAAAAATAGACGACTTTTACTGGGTTTTTGAAATGCTTCAAGTAAGGTTGGCAAAAATTCGGTCATACCTCCACTGCCAGTGAGTACACCAATCGGTTTGCCTATATCATAAGCGATTGTAAATTCATTGAGAGACCCCCACCGTCCGCTGATAAAAACCGCTGCATCACAGTGGCTTACAGCTACGACATTGCGATACTTTAAGCAAACTTGGTGTAGTTGTTTATGGGGGAAATCATTAGGAATAAAAATAAGCTGGTCAAAGTCATTTGCTGAAGTACCCATCATTGATTCATGAAGTTGCTCATGGGTGACAGCGGTACACCCAATCGTGTCGCCATGATGCGTTTTAGCACCTTTTACTGCTGCATAAGGTAGTCCTTGGCAGGCCCCTGTAATAAGTGTTGCACCTGCTTGAGCGATGAATTGACCAAGAAGCATTGCTTGTTGCTCTAGGCCTGGAGAAGTTCCTGCAGCTGAACCGAAAACTCCAATGATCATTTTGCGTTCCCTCGCAGATATTGTGCTCACTAGGTACTTATTAGTGTACACATACAATGAGTGTTCAAGTTAGACGTCATTTTAAGTATTACTTCGTTTCAACTCCTCAAACATGGGCAGTGACCAGGGGCGTATTGCTAATACCATACATGTACCATGTCTTTCCTCTAAGGATAGTCGTGTGTCATCATAATGCAGCTCATTGAATTTTCGCCCTAGCTCTCTAAGTTGTTTTTGTAGTATGCCAATGGATTCAGAACTGAGCATGCCATTAACACAGAGTAATAGTTCATCTTTGCCTCGAAAGCGACTGCGAAAAAATGAGCTTGGTACATGTTGCTGAAAAAACTGTTGAATAGGGCCATCTTCAAGCCAATGAAAATTACTATCGACACGTAGTTTGATACGATTATTGGGCAGTAGATCAATGATTTTCAAACGGTCCAATTGAGCAAGCAACTGAATGAGTTCTGTTTCCGCTAATTCGTAATAAGCGATAATTTCTGGAAATTGCCAATGATTTAATACCAAAATAGCAATGAGGAGTAATTTATTATCAGCCGTGAGGGCTTTTTCTTGATGGATGGTCAATGCTGATGGAAATTTTTCTTGTTGGCTCTGTTGTACCAGTTGGGCAATTGATATGTTCATCATACTGCAAATAGTGTGTAATCGTTGCAGTGAAAACTGTTCAGTGGCAAACAATCGTTTAACAGAAGCCTCAGAAATATCTAACCGTGTTGCAACCTGAGCATAAGTGATGCCATGGGCTCTTAACTGATGTTTAAGGGACTTGATGAGCTGTGTAATTTCTGACATATGATATTAAAACGGCTTTATGAAAATGTCATTTGCAGTATATCTTAGAGAGTGAAATGGGTGAGCACAATCTATTATGTTTAATTATACTCTTCGCTGTGGGATATATAAGCAAGTAACGACGAAACCACTAAAAAGGATTACTCATGGTGGTTATCAGTCTTGTTCAACTCCAGCATGATGACAGTTACATCATCAGGTAATGGGGATGCTGCATAGGTGTAAAAGGTTTCAATGACTTTATCTAATGCCTGTTGAAGGGGTATATCTAAAGTATCCACTAGTGCATTCTTAACGTGTTTTTCCAGTTGTTTGCGGCCATGAGGGGTGTTGGCTGATTCTAGTAAGCCGTCAGTATAAATCACTAGTCGTTCACCAGGGTAAAGCTGAATATTGACTGGTTCGTAATGTTGGCCAGGGATTAAACCCGGTAAGGGGCCTTCAACTTTAATGGATTTGCAACCACTTTCTTGACTAACAACGAAAGGAGGAGGGTGGGCTGCACTGGCACATAACAGCGTATCTTCATATTCATTAAATGCTAGGCAAATACAGGTTACGAGTGTGGTTTGTAATACATCGTTTGTTTCGGCGGCTTCTGATAATGCATTCAGTAGTTCATCTGGTGAGGGCGACACATTATGTGTAGCATGGATAAAACCATGAATAAAACCTGCGTAAGCATGCGAAAAGAATTTGGCCTGTTCTCCATGTCCCATAATATCGCCAAGTAATAGTAACTTGTTGTCTGGGCTGTTATAGATAAAGTCACCACCGCCAGAAGAAGCCGATTGAATGTAGGTGGCTGTATTGAAACGCCATAGTTGACTCGGAAGTTGGACACGAAGTGCTTTGGTTATGGCATTGTCTAACCGGTCGCCTAGTGTTGATTGAATTTGTTTGGCTCTATTTAAAACACGGTGAATAACTGCGAGGATTTTGTCTTTTTTTACGGGTTTAACAAGAAAGTCATCAATCCCTAAATCGACAGCATCTGCTTCTGTTTGCTCATTACCAGTTAAAAAAATAAATGGCATATTGCTGGTATTAGGGTTAGCCGCAAAACGTTTTCTCACTTCAAGTCCATTTAAACCTGGCATCATCATGTCAGAAATAACGACATCAACAGGGTGTCGGCTAACTTCTTTAACCGCTTCAATAGGATCAGTGTAAGTTTGAACCTGAAACTCTTCTTGTAGGTAGCGTTGTAAAATAGATACAGTGGTTCGATCATCATCAATCGCTGCGACTTTGGGTAAATTGACCTCAACAAGTTCACAACGAATCTGAAAGCAGTTGCGGTTATCTTTTCGTTGTTCCCGACATTCATAATGGTGTTCAGGAAATAATTGGCTGATAAGGGCAAGGCCCATACCTGATTCATTTAGATTGCTTTCGCTTGTAATACTAATTGATTCTTTTTTATTTGACATAATGGTGGCAAAGTCAAGAAAAACACCTCCATTATCATAAACAGAAAAGTACCAGTGATTTTCTGTTTTAAGTAACTCGATGCTAACTGTGGAAGCGGGAGGGTCTGCATGTTTGATTATGTTGGTGGTAATTTCGCTACATACCAACAGGATATTGTTTTGTGTTTCAGCTGGAAGTTTGGTTAATGGCAATGTTTTTGAGAGTGTATGCCGAAGCTTTCGAATACTATCTAAATTAGCTTTTGTGCTTTCCTCTAAAAGACAAACACTCATAGCACACCTTTTGCTGAAGTCGAGGTATTAACAGAGATACAAGGACGGTAAGCACTAAAATGCTGTACTTCTTGATAGCAAAAGTGTGTCGATATGACTAATAGGCCACATGCTCTCACTACAGGCGGTAGCATTTTCCGTTGCTTAACCATAGAGAAAGTCCTTTGAATATTACCTAGTGTACTTGATTTAGTATAAGCCGAGCCGGGAGTTTCTGCTTGGCTTGGTTAAACGTTAGTTTGTATATAGGGTAATTTTTCATCAGTGACATAGTGTATATGCATTTTACTATACTCTTTGCGAATCAATTTTATACCTCTTGAGCACAAGGGGGATGTTGTTACTATTGTTAGTTTTAACAGACCAGGCTAGCCCCACTAAAAATCCTTCACTGTGTGTAGTGTTATAGCAGGTTCTGGTGTTAATTTCAGAAAGTTATAATATGTTAGACTTGGTTATGGTGTGATGATAGTGCTTGAATGCAGGTATCTAAAGAGTCATAGAATGTAAGTACCTGGTTAACGCCAAAGAGATGCAGGAGATGGAGCGGTTGTTCTTTTACACCAATCAATGACAGGGTTCGATTAGCTTTTGATAGCCTTTTATATAAGTATAAGAGTGCAGTGATTCCAGACGAGTCTATAAAGTTGACTGCACTCATATCAACTAGCACATTGCTGTTCGCCATTTCAATAACTCGTTCAATGAGCGGGTGAACGGCTTGTACTGTCTTGATATCAAGGTCAGACTTGAAAGCAATCACATCTTGCTCATTAAACTTGTATGTAATACAAAGTGAAGAAGGGTAATCACCTTCAATAAACATAGGCTTGCCTCAATCAAGCATTTAAAGTTAATAGGAATCATCCTTTTACTTATGGGTACCTCTAAAAATGCACTTTTTCTGTGAAAGCTGTGTCAGCGTTGTACTCGGATCCTCATGTATTCCTTATACATTACGGTCCTCCGTGCAGTGCTTCCTTGCTCTCACAAAGAGATCACTATTTTTAGAGATGCCCTTATATCTATATCAACATAGAACAACCTGATACTTCATCGCTGTTAATTTTTTATTGCTCATTATTTATAAAGATATGCCTATGGGATTTTTAACCAACGAAGTTAACTTAGTGGCCATTGGTGGTGGTCATGGTTTAGGTAAATTAATGTCTGCATTAGCCTTTTTAGGTGCAAACCTAGCAGGGATAGTTACTACAACAGATGATGGGGGATCGACGGGACGATTACGAGAAGAAAGTGGTTGTATTGCTTGGGGGGATTTACGTAATTGCCTTAATCAGTTGGCGGCTGATCAACCCAATTTAGCACGAACACTTTTTGAATATCGTTTTGAATATGATGGCACTTTACAAGGCCACAATCTTGGTAATCTTATTTTATTGGCATTGGATCAGTTAAGTGTGCGACCTATGGATGTTGTGCACTTAATAAGCGCATTTTTACGTGTTGACGCACAATTAATCCCAATGTCTGAACAACCAACACATCTTGTCGCTGAGATCAATGGACAGTATGTTCGTGGGGAGACCCAAATTGATGCAGCAGAAATAAGGCCTTCATCATTATGTTTAGAGCCAAAGGTTCAGGCGACTCATGAAGCTGTACTGGCGATTAACAAAGCTAATTATATTATTTTAGGGCCAGGCAGTTTTATGACGAGTATTTTACCACCATTGTTGATATCTGATATTGTTGATGCCATTTTGCAAAGAGCAGTACCCATTATTTTTGTGGCTAATATGCAACCAGAAAAGAGCAGTTGCGGAAAACTCAGTTTAACTGATCAGTTAGATTGGTTATCTCAGTTAACAGGGATTTATGTCGATAGAGTAATCTGGCCCGCAGAGAGAATTCCTGTACCACGCTCTTATCCTAAACTCCATGTTGCCCACTTAGGGGATGCCAAGCATCCTTATTATCATGACAAAATAAGTCTGCAGCAAGCAATTATGTCTGTTTTACAGCAGTATTAGTCTACATCAGTAGCTGTGTGAGTAAACTAGGTATTTTTTTACGGCTAAAATGATTGGCGATAGAAACAATGAAACGAGAATTTAAAGATACCTATAATGTAGGTTTTTTAGTGCGTTCTGTTTATTGATAGATACTGATAAAACTATATAAAATTATGGCTATTTGGGATAATAAAGTAGTTGTTAAATAAAAATGGGTCAGTTTTTATTACATAAAATAATGAATAAATGTTATATAAAAAAATAACTATATGAATTGTTTGAAATAAATGAAGTGCGCATATTTTTTGCCTTTATAGTGTTGATTTAATTCTAGCTATGAGGGGAGAGAAATGGCTAATAGCCAAATTAAAAAAACACTAGTAGGTATATCCTTTTCTTTATTGAGTTGGCAGGCGTTAGCTGTCCCAATTCAGTGGACTGATTGGATAGACGGTGAGACAACGGCAGATGGCTTTGTCGCTACGGGGGTGATTACAACAGAAACAGCTACTATTGATGTAACGTATATGAATCCTCAAGGTATTGCTTTTTTTCAACCCAGTGGTGGTACAGATTACTGGACACCTCGTGACCCCACAACCTCACCTTATACCAGTGATGTAGTTGATAATATCCCTACAGACACTGACATTGTTGCATTAAGATATGCAGGTATGCAGACACTTTCCTTTTCAGACGCGATAGCCAATCCTGTTTTCTCTTATGTCAGTTTAAATGGTAATGGTTATGCATTTGATCAGGACTTTGAAATTTTAAGCTTTGGTAATGCTTCTGATGGTAATGCGTGTGGGTATTGGGGATGTGGTACTTCATATAAAAATGTTGTTGATTTAGGTGGGGATGTTTACGAATACCAACTGCTTGGTACTGGAGAACCTCATGGCACTATCAGATTCACAGGAGCATTTGACACCGTGAGCTGGCGGAGCCTCAGTAATGAGTATTGGAATGGTTTTACTGTAGGCGTTGAGGGTACTGCTGATGAGGTCTTTCCCGAACCGGACCCTGAGCCAGATCCTACACCAGTAGCTGAGCCTGGAACATTTTCTGCGGTTGCACTGGCTTTGCTTGCTTTGATTGGCTTACGTCGCCGTGCTTATCCAATACACTAAATAGTGTGCTAGGTCTGTTTACCCTTGTAAGACAGGCCTATATCCACTGACCAGCTTGATGACAATCCAGACAGGTTACCTAGCAGCTGTCAATACATTGGCTATGCTTAGAGTAGACAAACTGTCATGGATTAGTCATATGCGTGAAAATAAGCGGCATAGCCCCCGTGTTGAGCGTATTGAACGGGCGCTGATTCAGTTATCTTCTGGTTGTGCAAGACGTGGTGAGTCAGGGGTAACTGTTTCGGCCCAAATTAGAGATGTTTCTGTTACAGGCTTTAAAGCGCTGTTACCTGCTCATATTCAGGAGGGGGCAATTGTTGATGTGTGCATTTCGGTTGTTGATCATATGCATCGGTATTTATTAGTGGCTCAAGTTATGTGGGTTAAACTTGATGAAGAAAATGAAGAATACTGTTTAGCTGGATTTCGGTTATTGCCTTCTGAGGAGTCTGATCTAATGATGTGGATGCGTGCTTTTCGGGGGATTAGCCATCCTGGTAAGCATAGTGTGGACCGTAAGCGGAAAGCGTTGTTTGGGCACTAAGTATAATAAGTTTATCGAATCCTTGTATATTCTATTAAACACTTAGTTGCTATGACCAAACCCCCTCCCTTCCAGGAAGCATGATTTTCCTGTCTGGTGCTTATTAAGTAAATCGCCATTGAAAAACTGGCTTTAGATATTAAAGACAGCTTTAACATACTCATTTTAGCCTATTTCGCTGTTAGCCTCATGAGTTTCACTCATATTATGGTTACTTCTGGAGAGCAGCTTGCTGCTGTTAAAATGTGCCCTAAATACACAAATGATGGCGTGATTTGAAACACGGTAGATGTATTATGCAGCGCTTTTTGTCTTTCTCTTGTCGTATTCTGGTTGAGTCGATACAGTTGAATGCCCAAATACTCGTATTGAAGCGTGTTGGAATTACAAAATAAATAGGGAGCATTATTTATGCGTATTGCTTTTATTGGACTGGGGGTAATGGGATACCCCATGGCGGGGCATTTGCAAAAAGCGGGGCACCAAGTATGTGTTTATAATAGAACACCACAAAAAGCAGTGTCATGGTGTGAAATGTATGGTGGGGAAAGTGCAAATACACCAGCAGGTGCTGCTAGTAATGCAGAAATAGTCTTTGTGTGTGTCGGTAATGATGATGATTTACGGAGCGTAGTTTTTGGGCATGAAGGTATTTTAGCTGGAATGTCATCAAATACGGTATTGATTGATCATACAACAGTTTCTGCGCAAGTGTCTGAAGAAATTGCTGAAGTAGCGGCTAAACAACATGTTAGTTTCATGGATGCGCCTGTATCAGGAGGTCAACAAGGTGCTGAAAAAGGCTTACTGACGGTAATGGTTGGAGGGGAGGCAACGGTTTTTGCGCGTACAGAATCAGTTATCAGTTGTTATGCGCGAGCTGTACGTCATATGGGGCCAGTAGGCGCAGGCCAAAAAACAAAAATGGTTAATCAAATTTGTATAGCAGGTTTAGTGCAAGGGTTAG
Organism: Zooshikella harenae; assembly: GCF_018837975.1. Taxonomy (GTDB): domain Bacteria; phylum Pseudomonadota; class Gammaproteobacteria; order Pseudomonadales; family Zooshikellaceae; genus Zooshikella; species Zooshikella harenae. The sequence continues at coordinate 15,087 of NZ_JAGSOY010000025.1, forward strand.
CTGAAGGGTTACATTTTGCTAAAGCCAGTAGCTTAGATCCTGAGGCTGTCGTTGGTGTGATTAGTAAAGGTGCTGCACAGTCTTGGCAAATGGATAACCGACATAAGACGATGCTAGCAGGAGACTATAATCATGGTTTTGCTGTTGACTGGATGCGTAAAGATTTATCGATTGTACTTGATGAAGCCCGAAAAAATGGTGCACATTTACCAGTTACGGCTTTAGTTGATCAATTTTATGCGGCTGTTCAGCAAATAGGGGGAAATCGTTGGGATACGTCAAGCCTGCTGGCATTATTAGAAGCCAGGTCACTGGTTAAGACTGATTAGCAACGATTTTTTAAATGCGTTTACTGATACAAAATTAAACAGCTATCCTGGGTGAAACATTCGCCCAAATCGTTATATAATCCGCCCTTTTGTGCGCAAATTGTGTTGCTCTGTACCATAGATTTGGCAGGCCGAATTAAAGACGTGGTGATCAGAACGGCTTTCGGCGTTGTTAACAGAGAAAGCACACTGTCTGAAATGAAGTCACTAAGCTGTCTCTAAGCTAAGAAATGACTCGTAAAGACCAATACAGGTTGCAAATTAGCCCTGATGGAATGCATCTATGAAGAGTTCAGAAATACGTACCGCCTTTTTAAGTTTCTTTCAACGCCATGGCCACGAAATTGTGCCTAGCAGTTCATTGATACCTGCAGATGATCCAACACTGCTGTTTACTAATGCGGGTATGAATCAATTTAAAGATGTATTCCTGGGCAGAGAAAAACGAACTTATACACGAGCGACCTCGTCTCAGCGTTGTGTGCGCGCCGGAGGTAAACACAATGACTTGGAAAATGTAGGTTATACCGCTCGGCACCATACTTTTTTTGAAATGCTGGGTAACTTTAGTTTTGGTGATTACTTTAAGCGAGATGCAATTAAATTTGCCTGGGTGTTTCTCACCGAAGAACTTAAGCTCCCTGCAGAAAAGCTGTGGGTAACGGTTTATAAAGATGATAAAGAAGCGGAAGACATTTGGTTTAATGAGATTGGTATTGATCAGACACGTTTTTCCCGTTTAGGAGAAAAAGATAATTTCTGGTCAATGGGGGACACAGGTCCCTGTGGCCCTTGTTCTGAGATTTTTTATGATCATGGTCCTGAGGTTGCAGGTGATCCTCCTGGTGGCCCTAATGATGATGGTGATCGTTATATCGAAATTTGGAATCTGGTATTCATGCAGTTTAATCGCCAGGCCAATGGTGAGTTAGAACCACTGCCAAAACCTTCAGTGGATACGGGGATGGGTCTAGAGCGTATCGCTGCCGTCTTACAAAATGTGCACAATAATTATGATATTGATTTATTTCAGCACATACTGCAAAAGGCGTCTGATATTTTAGGTGGTGTGGCGCTGGATAATACCTCATTACGGGTTATTGCTGACCATATACGATCTTGTTCGTTTATTATTGCAGATGGCGTTATTCCTTCAAAAGAAGGACGCGGATACACCTTACGTCGTATCATCCGTCGTGCGATTCGTCATGGTAATAAATTGGGTGCGACAGAACCTTTCTTTTATAAATTAGTGGCTGCACTTGCTGAAGTTATGGGCGAAGCTTACCCTGAGCTTGTTAAAGACCAAGCAGCTATTGAGCGTACTTTATTAAAAGAAGAAGAGCAGTTTGCGCGTACCTTAGATAACGGTATGCGTGTACTAGAAGATGCTATTGCTAATCTGTCGGGTAATGAAATTTCGGGTCACACTATTTTTACCCTTTACGATACCTACGGTTTTCCTGTTGATTTAACCAATGATATTGCCCGTGAACGAAACCTGTCATTGGACTTGGCAGGTTACGAGCAGGAAATGGAAAAGCAACGGGAAATAGCAAGGAAAAGCGGTAAGTTTACCGTTGACTATAATAACGTTCTGGATATTAAAGGTGCTACTGCGTTTACCGGCTATGAACGTGTCAATGACCAGGCTGAAATTACCGGCTTATTTGTTAATGGTGAACCCGTTGAAGCAATAAAAATAGGTGAGCAGGGCATTATTGTTCTGGAAGAAACGCCTTTTTATGCAGAGTCTGGTGGTCAGGTGGGTGATACCGGAATTTTGCAGTGGCAAAATGGCAAGTTCCAGGTTAACGATACGAAAAAGCAAGGCGAAAACCATATTCATTTAGGTCAGGTCCTGGAAGGTTCCTTTACGGTAGGCCAAAAAGTAAATGCTTTGGTTGACCAAGATAAACGTATTGCGACAGCACAAAACCACTCTGCTACTCATTTATTACATGCGGCACTTCGTAAAGTGCTCGGTGAGCATGTCACTCAAAAAGGCTCATTGGTAGATCATGAGCGTTTACGGTTTGATTTCTCTCATACTGAAGCAGTGAGTGCAGAGCAGTTGGCTGAAATACAGCGTATGGTTAATGAGCAGATTCGGGTTAACACGCTAGTGCAAACAACAGTCACTGATATTGATAGTGCCAAAAAAATGGGTGCAATGGCATTGTTTGGTGAAAAATATGGCGAACAGGTTCGTGTACTTGCCATGGGGCAATCTCAATTTTCCGTTGAATTATGTGGTGGTACACACGTCGCACAGACAGGTGATATTGGTGCTCTTATTATTGTACAGGAAACAGGTATTGCTGCGGGTGTTCGTCGTATTGAAGCCATTACTGGTTTACAGGCGCTAAACTGGATTGAACAGAGTGAGCAAATAATTGGTCACGCTTCAGGGCTTTTGAAAGCTTCTCGTGAAACGCTGTTGGATAAGCTGAATGCGGTTTTAGAACGTAACCGGTCTCTGGAAAAACAAGTTGAACAGTTACAGCAAAAATTGGCGAGGGTGGCTGGTAGTGACTTGCTAAGCCAGGTCAAAACAGTGGCTGGACTGAAACTATTAGCGGCTGAAGTCCCTGGAATTGATGCTAAAGCGATGCGTGACACCATTGATCAATTGAAAAATAAAATGGGGTCAGGTGTTGTGGTCTTAGGTACTAAGATCAATGAAGAAAAAGTGGCTTTAGCGGCAGGAGTAACTAAAGACCTCATCAACCAAGTAAAAGCTGGTGATATTTTGTGCTATGTTGCTGGTCTGGTCGGTGGTAAAGCAGGTGGTCGTCCGGACTTTGCGCAAGGTGGTGGTTCTGAGCCTGCAAAGCTCTCTTCTGCAGTTGCTTCAGTCGCTACTTGGCTTGAAGAGAACGCATAATCCTTCACTTTATGGGATTACTTAGATGAGTTAGTAAAAATACTGACTCATCAGTTTGCAAGCGCAAGCAAATAATGTTTAATTATTGCTCTTTTTTGTAACGCAGCCTAGTTAGCTCATATTGGGATCTAACGAATCACATATCGATTGCATACGGATCGTTCGTATGATGAATGTGGAGCAGCTGTATCATAGCATCAGTGGCAGCAAGTGGAATATGGCACTAATAGTACAGAAGTTTGGTGGGACTTCAGTTGGCTCCTTGGAGCGCATCCAAGCAGTAGCGGACAAAATAAAGAAGTTCAGGGATAAGGGCGATGATGTAGTCGTAGTGGTTTCAGCCATGAGTGGTGAAACCAATCGGCTAATTGATATGGCCAAGCAAATGCAAGTTAAACCTACCGCTCGGGAGCTAGATGTGCTGCTCTCAACAGGGGAGATGGTCACCATCTCTTTGCTTGCTATGGCACTTAATGAGCGTGGTTGTCCAGCATGTTCTTATACGGGCGGGCAGGTAGCTATTAAGACCAATAATGCTCATAACAAAGCGCGTATTGAACATATTGATGTTGAGAATGTTCAAACAGACCTGAATGCTGGACGGGTCATTGTGGTTGCAGGTTTTCAGGGCATTGATGCTCAAGGAGCTATTACTACATTAGGCCGAGGTGGCTCTGATACTACCGCTGTTGCTTTGGCTGCAGCACTGAAAGCGGATGAATGTCAAATCTATACTGATGTTGATGGTGTTTACACTACTGATCCCCGTGTTGTGGATAATGCTCGGCGCCTCCCTAAAATTACCTTTGAAGAAATGCTGGAGATGGCCAGTCTGGGCTCAAAGGTGCTACAGATTCGATCTGTAGAGTTTGCTGGGAAATATAATGTTCCCCTCCGAGTACTGCACAGTTTTCAAGAAGGCCCTGGCACACTAATCACTTACGAGGAAAACGACTCAATGGAGCAACCATTAATTTCCGGTATTGCTTTTAATCGAGATGAAGCGAAATTAACAGTAAAAGGTGTTTCTGATACACCAGGTGTTGCGTATCAAATTCTGGGGCCCATTTCTGCTGCCAATATAGAAGTAGATATGATTATTCAGAATGTCTCTGACGATAAGACAACAGATTTTACCTTTACTGTTCATCGAAACGATTATCAACAAGCATTGGAAATTTTGGAAAAAACCGCTGCCGAGTTAGATGCTCGAGAAGTTGAAGGTGACAATAAAATTGCCAAAGTTTCTATTGTTGGCGTTGGAATGCGTTCTCACGCAGGGGTTGCTTCCACAATGTTCGAAGCTTTGGCTAAAGAGGGCATTAATATACAAGTGATTTCAACCTCAGAAATAAAGGTCTCAGTGGTAATTGCTGAAAAGTACCTTGAGCTGGCGGTACGAGCTTTGCATTCAACTTTTGAACTGGATCAAGTGCCCGGTGATGAGGAATGAAGGCTGTAAGTGTTTAGTGAAAATACGCATAGAATCAGTTTACCCAGTAGTTACACTATTACGATAATCAAAAGTAACTATTTTTAAGCTTTTTATGCGTTGTGGTTAGCGATTTAACTGCAAATTTGCTTAACTTTTTGATAATGGGTTGTTAGGCGTTTTTTAGGGATCACGGACAACACTATCGGATATGCACTGGCTTTATATTAGCATATCTAGACTTGATGGATTTGTTGCTGGATCTCTCTATTTAAGGAGATAGTAATGCTGATTTTAACTCGCCGAGTAGGTGAAACTTTAATGGTTGGTGATGACGTTACAGTGACAGTCCTGGGCGTTAAAGGTAATCAGGTGCGGATTGGCGTAAATGCACCTAAAGAAGTTGCGGTTCACCGTGAAGAGATCTATCAACGGATTCAAAAGGAAAAAGAAGAAAAATTAAACAGCGTAAATACTTAAGTACTTTTTTTAAAAAAGTACTTGGAATTTCGCGCGAATCTGTTACTATTTCGCGCGTCTTCCGGAGAGATGGCCGAGTGGCTGAAGGCGCTCCCCTGCTAAGGGAGTATACGTTAATCGCGTATCGAGGGTTCGAATCCCTCTCTCTCCGCCAGATTCGGTTGAAGTAATTATTATAGTGTTATAGAGGTTAGCTTAGTAAAAATTAAGGTAACCAATTACCGGCCAGTTAGGTAAATTTAGTTTAAGTATTATCTTCTAAAGCTTAAGCAAAAATAGATTGACCTAATCAAAGTAAATCACTATATTACGCAACCCGAAAGCAGACGGGCGTCCGTAGCTCAGCTGGATAGAGTACCTGGCTACGAACCAGGCGGTCGGAGGTTCGAATCCTCCCGGACGCGCCATATTAAAAAAACCTGCTAAAATAAGCAGGTTTTTTTGTGAATGCTTTTGATGGTTCTGGACTTTATTTTTAGTTGGCTGTTAATAAGTGAGTTAACTAACTGAAAATAAACAGTTTAAGTTGACTAAAAGGTTCAAAATCATTATAGTTTAGACACTCAAGTACGCGTCCGTAGCTCAGCTGGATAGAGTACCTGGCTACGAACCAGGCGGTCGGAGGTTCGAATCCTCCCGGACGCGCCATATCAAAAAGCCACCCAATAATGGGTGGCTTTTTTTATGTGTTGTATTTTTTTACGACACTTGTCTCTATTAATAGCCATGCTTTTGGTGTGAACAAGTCCCCTCAGAACAGCAATAAGTTCTAAAAACTACACTACTTGTACCGTCCTTCTTGTTAACCATTTTTAAAGTGTCAAAATTAAAAGTGGTGACCTAACTTATTGAGTTAGTTGATATTTGTTGTTCATATTATAGTTTTGATTAAAAAACGCTCAATTTGTAGTAAGTGCTATAACTATCTGCATTCGAGCTGTTTAATCAGGTATTATTCACAAAGTTATCCACAGTTTTTGTGGGTAACCTTTTGTTGATCAGTGAGTAACAATTGTCAGTGATTTTAACAATCAAGTTTGTTAGGTTGTGAACTTTAGTGCTTCATGGAAAAGCCTTTAAAAATAGTATATGGAAGAAAAATTTTGTACGAGGTTAAAACAACTTATTTTTAAAAAAATTTTATTTAAAATGTCAATATTTATTATTTTTTTGTCGCAAAAAATAATGACTTTCAACAGATTTATTCACAGGCTTCATATTGCTCTGTCAAGCTGTGAATAGAAAGTTGATTCAAACATTTGTTTTATGTTAGAGGTAAAACAGTACTTATTGGTTTTTTAGGTTTATTTGATAAAAATCTGAGGGCTGGTGCTAGCGGCGATTGAACGTGCCAGCAACCAGGGAGGAAGTTAAATCAAAAGTACATAACTCAATGTATGTTCTTTTTGAGCATACTTAAGAGGGTGCGAGATCACTTTCGTGGGTTTTTGGTATTAACGCGATCCAATTTTCAGGTCTAACCACTAATGCTTGTTGACGTTTAACGCCACTGTGTGCTTTTACAACATCAATACCATAATGGGCCAAGTCAACAACATAGACAGATGTCAGTAGTGGGGTAAATCCAAGTGCACGAGCACTATCAAGTAACTCGCGTGCATTGGCGGCATCAACACTTGCAATTTCATCAATGGTAAACAATAAACGTTGTTGTTGTGCTTGGAGGTTTTCACTCATCATGTGGCGAATAAGGTACATCAATGTTAAGAGCTTCAGTGTACTGCGAGTACCCGTTGAGCCAGCATCGTCGATTTTGTCATAGCGTTTAATCTCACCTTGTTGGTCCTCTACTTCAAACGCCACAGTAAACAAATCACCTAAACTTAATGAGGTATGGATGCGTGTAGCAATGATTTCTGCTGAGTTCATTGCCCGTTCTTCATCAATTTCTACGGGATCAAAATTAAGTAAGTGATTTTGTCCCTCTTCAATCAGGTGACCTGTTTCGACGATATATTTAATCGCATTAAATACTTCTTCTACCGGCTGAAGCAGAATCCGAAATTGTTTTAAATTGGATACCGTACGCTGGGCAATCGATTTATTAAACTGGGTTATTTCTCGCTCTAAACGGAGGTAGTCACTGAGAAAATCATTAAGCACACTACTCAATTGTAAAATAGCGCTTTTCTTGTACTGGCTTAACATTGTTTCTGTTTCAGGGAGTGCTTCCCAAGCTTCTAAAATATAGTGGCAGGATGTCATTAAATCAGGGCACTGCTCTGCCGCACGATAGCCTTTATCGCGAATATCCCTATAGATCAGCTCCATTTGAGTTGTTGTTTCTTGAGCCTGGCGCCAGTGACGTTGATATGTTTTTATTTTATCAAGGAGGGGCATTGAAGAATAATCAACATCAATTTGACCATTGTTTGGCCAGCCAATAGAGGGAGGCTGTAACAGACCATATAATTCGTCTACTTGTTTACGTTCTGTGAGTAATTTACTGTGAGTTTCTACGGTCTCACGATGATTCGCGGCCAGGTTCTCTTGCTGAAGACGAAACGTATTGATTTCTTCCGCTGTATTTTTTATGGAGGTTTTGATTTCCACAAGGCTGGATTGCCAGGTGTCAAACTCAGGTAAACTGGCTTGATAGCGATTAAATGCCTCTAATTCGCGTTCTTTTTGTTGTATTTGACGATTAGTTTCTTTTAACTCGCTGCGAATATCAGACTCATCGAGTAAAGCATTTAAACGTTGATCGAGTTCTTCAAGCTTTATCAGTTCTTCTTGTAACTCCGCTTCGAGAGCTTGTTTATCAATTGTTAATTGCTGGTGAGGAGCAGTTAACTGGTTGAAGTCTATCTCTATCCCATGAGCTTGATAGATCCCTTTCTCGTTAATATCGCTAATAATGTCAGTTAATAGTGCTTGAATAGCTTCATCAGAAATAATTTTAATGGCTGAATCATCATCATTAATCGGCAGTCGAAGTAGATCATCACTAATGATTTTAACGAGATGTAAAGCTTTTTCAGGAGGAAGTGTAGACGTTATATAATTATAAAAGGTTTCATTGGCGGCCAGCGTTTGCTCCAGTTTGCGGACCATTTTTTCCTGAGCCAGCATCTGTCGACGCAAACTGGCTTCTGTTCCTCCTAAAGAGGCAACACCAAGTTGGTTATTAAGCTTTATTTGACGTGTTTTTAGTGTATCAATTTCTGTGTTTAGCTGCTCTGGGTTATAGAGCTCCAGGTTATTGAATTGTTCAGCTTCTCGCTGATGACGTCGAATATTTTCTTCTAATATTGCTTCTTGACGTAAAAAGTTATCATGCGCTTTACGTGCTTGATCCTCTTGTATTTTAAAGTGATTCGACTGTTTTTGGGCATCAGCCAGTTGTAATTCAAGACGACTTATGTCTTCGTCTACGGCTGATTTCCAGAGGGTATATTCACTGTTTATTGCGCCTTCAAGTCCAAATACAACAGCAGTGGCTTTATCTCGTTGATAGCATTTAGTGCTGAGCGCTTCAATTTGTTCTGAAGAGGCTTTTAAGGCATCGTATTCTTTTTTAAGTCGATAATATTCGGCAAATACTTCTTCTTTTTTCTGCTGAAAATTAAGAGAAGTATGGTTCATATCAGTAGAGGATAATTTATGAGAGAACACGTCCAAAATAGATTGTTTTATCATTGAGGCATTGATTTCAGACTGTGTAATTAAGCTAACAAAGAGACTTTTGAAAACCTGATAACGGCGACTTCCACCCACAGGCACTAAGTCTAATGAGAAACCACACTTGCTTTGTCCACCACTAATTAAACTTTCTACTTCTTGGGGATCCAGCGTTATGACTTTTAAACCAGACTGGCCAAGACGTTTTTTGACATCACTAAAGGTCAGGGCGCGTTGCTCTGAAAAATAAGTACTCGTATCAAGCTGACCTGGATAAATAAAATGTTGGTAACGAAAACCACTGGCAGGACCTTTGCCGGCAATACCTAATACATAATTACCATGAATCGTTGATATTTCACTTAGAATAAAACTGGCTTCATGAGGAAAATAAAACTTTCGGGTTGCTTCTTTACTATACTTTTCAAAGCGACTTCCCACCATGGAAGGCAGAAAGAAAAATTGTAGGGCATTAATGGCTGTCGATTTACCACGGTTATTTGAGCCAAAAAATGAAACACTCTCATAAAGAGGAATTTCACCGAACGCATAGGTTCCAGAATTAATCATGACCAGCTTTTGCATACCATACTGCATATTAACTTAGTCCTCTTCGCTCGCGGTCATTTTGTTATCAGAGAGTTGTTCAGTTGTTTCCACTGAAGGCTCAGGGTGTTTGTCTATCATTTGCTGGTTGGCAATCGCTTCTGTGGCGGCAAGAAAACGCTCAATGGGTTTGCAGAATTTAACGTGAGTATCATTAATAATTTGGCAAAACCCTCGTTTACTCATCCATTCCAGTAAGTTGGTGAGGTCTTGTGGTGATGCCATATCGGCTTGGGTATATAGGTCTTTAAAGCTTTCTTGGGTCTTTTCAAATAAACTTAATTCAATTTGTTGCTCTTGAATCATTGATGAAGGATCAAAGTTATTATCTTGTAAATAGTCGACCAGCGTAAAAATCATTAAGGCGATTTTTCTGGACGTTGACATACTATTAGAGGTGACACTATCTGGATAGCGAAAATAAAAGAAGCCTTCTGTGTTATACACTAATTCATAACCTAATAGGTTAAATAAGACTTCATAGCTTGCTGCGTGTTTTTCTAATTCTTTATATAACGCATAATGCTCAAGGGCATCGACAGCTATGTGTACACCTTCTCTTAGTTTTGTGTATATCAGCTTAGCATTGGGTAATTGTTTACAGAGCTGATCATCAATTACAAGTGGGGCAGGTGTAATATCATTCATGAGAGCTGTGTTCCAAACTGCGGCATTGCATAAGAATATGGTGAGTTTTGGTTTCGTATTGGTTTTGTTGACCAAGATTTATGCTGAATTGTTCTGACTCATTGGTTAAGCGTATAAGGTACTCCAGTGCCAGTCGTGTATCTAACTCAGGGAAATGAGTTAACAACCAAGTCATACAGTCATCGATAGGGGCATCGGTAATGGCTTTTTCTTGTATTTGTTTAAAGGTAATAGGTATTTGGGTTTGACTATTGTCATGTGGTATTTCGGGTATATCAACAGCAGGTGCTTCAAATGTTGTTAACTGTGACAAATAAGCGAAAATGCTATGGTCGCTTTCCATTATCGAGGGACGATTTCGGCCAATAAGCGCAACCTGGTTAGGGGTTGTGGCATATTTAAACTTATGTTGGCGTATTTCTGCAATCGCCATTGAAGCGCCACGCGCTAATATAGAATTACGGCGTTGACGACGATAAATGGGTTCTAGTAGGCGTTGGCAACGGGCAATGCTGAATCGCAAACCTGAACGAAGATCCAGTAAACGATAATGTAGTTTTTGTAATTGGCGTAAGTGTTGGCACCCCATCATTAGCTGAACATCGTCCATGTATTGTAACAGTAGTGTTTCTGTTTGTTTTAAAGCTTGTTCATAGTCGCCTTGGGTATCTAACATTTCTGTGCTGGGTTGAATATAGTGTTCCCAGGCATCCAGGGCTTGAGCGTAGCGGCCTTTTAGAGACTGGTTTTCCGTTGAGGCATTTTTTGTGGTTTCAATGATACGCATAATAGCTTGTTCATTACGCTGTAGCTGACGGTGAACACCACGAAAACGACGATCTAACTGACTGATATAACGTTGCACCAGTTGGGTATCTTGAAAGGAAAAGCTGTGGCCAAGATTACGGGTAAGCCGTGTGATTTCATGAATTTCTGCTTTCAATGTTGCCGCTAACGCAAGTTGCTCCTGGTCTGTGAGTAACTCAATCATGTCCAGTATATAAGGGTTGAGATCAAGTAAATGCTCAGCTCTGGGAACGGGTAATAAGACTTCGCGTTGCAATAGTTCAGTCAGTAAGGGTTGTAGATTGTCATGCTGTTCCCAGTCATCTGTAGCGATACTTCGCGCTACATCCATAAATTCGTGTGTATTGAAACTCATCGAACCAAAACGCTGATGTAAGGTGATGACCAAATCAATATGTCTCAGTAAATATTTCAAAAAATTCTTGACATAAAGCACTAGAAACTTGCCCCTACAGGTGAATCAAGAGGACATAATTTAGCAAAAATAGTGCGATGACAGTATAGGTAAGTGAGTCACTTCGATGAAAAATTATACAAACTGAAGTCTTTCACTATACTTCAGTAAGAGTGATAACCTTTGGAGAAATGAAGGTTAATCTGCTTTTTCAGATAAGCACTTCTGCTCGACAGGAAGTTGTATGACTAAATCCCTTTATTCTACAACGGATACTACTTATACCACGTTAGCTAAAACCTATGATTTAAATTATGTGAAGCCTTTTTTACCTTATTTGTTGACAGCCACTGATGAGGGTGTCTTGGTTATTGATGTTAAAGGTGAAATTCTGTTCTCAAACCATCGCGCTAAAAAAATCTTGGGCTGGCGTGAAAACTGTCAGTTAATTCAGCAATACTGGCGGAAACTACCACAAACAGAGGAAGCGTTTTCTACATTTGTACTGCATCATGCACACCAATCCCCTTCGCAATTTGAATTAACTGTGGCTGATAATGAAGGAGGTAAGCGAATTATCTCATTGCAATTTGCCCAGCAACAGACGTTTTTTCTTGTGATGTTAAAGGATTTAACGGAACAGAAGCAGTCTGCGGAGTTACTTCACGACCTTTCTCAATACGATTGTTTAACCCGGCTCGCTAATCGCTCCTCTTTCCAAGAATGCTTACATAAGGCAGTGGTGCGTGGACAACACTGGCAGCGCAAGCTTGCTTTGCTATTGATCGATTTAGATCGTTTTAAAAATATCAATGATACATTAGGGCACAGTATTGGTGATGAGTTATTACAACAGGTTGCAACTAGGCTGAAGCAATGTGTGAGACGAGGAGATGCGGTTGCTCGATTGGGAGGTGATGAGTTTGCAATTATTTTAGAAAATATTTATGACCAAAATGATGCTGCGCTTGTTGCTGACAAAATTATATCGGGTTTAGCTCAACCCTTTGAATTACAAGGCCGACAGTTGTTTGTGTCCGCCAGTATTGGTATTACTGTCATGGACAGCATACACGCTGATACAGAAACCATGATAAAACAAGCCGATATAGCCATGTATCGTGTTAAAGACGAAGGTAAAAACCACTATCAATTTTATGATTCAAACATGAGTGCGTTGGCTGAGTATCGTATTCATCTCGAAACCAGTTTATACCGTGCCTTACACGAGCATCAGTTACTGCTACATTACCAGCCGCAAGTTGATGTTCAGACGGGGGATATTATTGGTTTAGAAGCCTTAATTCGTTGGCAGCATCCACATGAAGGGATTATAGGGCCTAATACATTTATTCCCCTGCTTGAAGAAACGGGACTTATTTTGCCTGTGGGTGAATGGGCCCTTTATAGTGCCTGTGCCCAACGCCAACAATGGTACCAACAACGGAACTTGCCTCCTTATACTAGTATTTCGGTTAACTTATCTGTACGGCAGTTACTGAGTGGTAATATTGTCAACACAGTAAAAAAAGTACTTAATGCAACAGGTTTAGCGCCTCAACTGCTTGATTTAGAAATAACAGAAAGCATGTTAATGGGCGATATTAAATTTGCCATTAAAGAGTTAGGGCACTTAAAACAGTTGGGTGTTTCTATCAGTATGGATGACTTTGGAACAGGTTATTCATCGTTAAGTTACCTCAAAAAACTTCCTATTGATACGGTTAAAATTGACCGCTCTTTTATTGAAGATTTACCTAATGATGTGGATGCAGCCAGTATTGCTCGGGCGATTGTTGGATTAGCGCATAACTTGGGATTAAATGTTATTGCTGAAGGGGTTGAGAATGAACGTGCACTGGCTTTTCTCAAATCCTTGGGTTGTGATTATTGTCAGGGATATTTATTTTCACCTCCTATGGCAGCAGATGAGTTGTTGACAAAATTCAGCAAAATTAAACATCAAGCCTTTATCGAAAGTTCACTTTCTACACTTCATCAGTATCATCAGCCCTTTTTACAGCATACTTAGTGCAATAATCCCACTTATTAATATCTACAGTTCATTCTATAAATCTTGACAGGGTGCTTTTGAATTTGTATATATGGATATGCGTATATATTTATTTTGTCAGAGGTGAGGAGTTACGAACTTGATTAGCCTGGTTCAATTTTTTAAGTGTCTCTCTGATGAAACGAGGATGAACATCACGTTGTTAATTCATCAGCAACGTGAGCTTTGTGTTTGTGAGTTGGTGGCTGCAATGGGAGGGAGTCAACCCAAGATTTCAAGGCATTTGGCCCAACTGCGCAATTGCAACATATTAATCGATGAGCGACGTGGACAATGGGTGTTTTATTCTATGCATCCTGCTTTACCTGATTGGGCTACTTCTATACTGGCACAGGCTTGTGATGCACAAGTAGATACCTTAAGTAATTATCAGCATCTACTTAAAACGATGAAAAATAGACCTGTTTGTTAAGCTATACACTTTTAAAGGTTATTTGGGTATGCAATTGCTCTTTATTTGTACACATAATCGTTGTCGCAGTATTTTATGTGAGGCGATTACCAATCACTTGGCCCAAGGCCGAATGTTAGCTTATAGCGCGGGCAGCCAACCCGTTGGACATGTTCATCCATTAACCCTCAAATATTTACACGCTCGGGGAATCAGTATTGAAGGACTTCAGAGCCAATCCTGGGAAGTCTATGAGACGAAAAAGCCTGAGGTGGTCATTACTGTGTGTGATAGTGCTGCTAATGAAGTATGTCCAACCTGGTTTGACAAAACAGTTAAAGTTCATTGGGGCTTACCTGATCCATCCAAGCTGAAAGGCGATGAGAAAACACAAAGCGACGCTTTTTTTTCTGTAATGAATACCATTGAGCAACGGGTGCAAAAAATGTTGGCATTAGACTTGGAGGCTCTTTCCCCGTCAGCGTTACAAGAAGCATTACACGCTATAGCAGAAGAGGTTTAAATCATGGGCTTTTTCGAACGTTTTCTCTCACTTTGGGTCGGTCTGTGTATATTGGCTGGCGTGCTGTTAGGTAATTTGGTGCCTAGCGTGTTTCAATGGTTTGCTGCACTGGAAGTGGCTCATGTGAATATACCTGTTGCGGTGTTTATTTGGGTAATGATTTATCCCATGATGATTCAGGTGGACTTTTCGTCTATCAAAGATATTGGTAAAAAACCAAAGGGATTATTACTAACGTTAGTGATTAATTGGCTCATCAAGCCCTTTACGATGGCTGCACTAGGGTGGCTTTTTTTCCGTTTACTATTTGCTAACTGGGTGAGTCCCGAGACTGCAACTGAATATATTGCGGGAATGATTTTATTGGGGGTGGCACCTTGTACCGCAATGGTTTTTGTTTGGAGTCAACTGACCAAAGGTGATGCTAATTACACGTTAGTGCAGGTCTCTGTTAATGACCTTATCATGATCTTTGCCTTTGCCCCTATTGCTGCGTTTTTACTGGGGGTGAGTGATGTGACCGTACCCTGGGCAACACTGTTATTGTCTGTGATTCTCTACGTAGTGATGCCGCTTATTGCAGGCATACTGACGCGTAAAGTACTGGATGCAAAGGAAGATCATCACCGATTGAACCAATTTGTTCATGGGCTTAAACCTGTGTCAATAGCAGGTCTTCTTGCAACAGTAGTCTTACTTTTTGGTTTTCAGGCTGAAACAATCACCGCTAAACCGCTTGCCATTGTGTTAATCTCGATACCTTTGTTATTGCAATCCTATGGTATTTTTGCGATTGCTTATGGTGTAGCAAAAGTAATAAAGCTTCCTCATAATATTGCTGCACCAGCTTGTATGATCGGTACCTCTAATTTCTTTGAGTTAGCGGTTGCTGTAGCGATTTCTCTATTTGGTTTGCAGTCTGGAGCAGCACTGGCAACCGTAGTCGGTGTTTTAGTTGAGGTGCCTGTTATGCTTTCTTTAGTTGCATTTGCTAACAGAACACGCCATTGGTTTAGCCAGAGTGAAGCAGTTTCGTAACGTTATACCCTTGAGGGTATTCCTGCTAATCTACTGACACTTAAAAGTAGATTATGACTAGTATAATAGCGATCGCATATACCCTACAGTTGTTGTAATGATTTAATGGCTTTTTTTTATCACAACAAAATCGCTTTTGGTGACAGTTACATTGTTCTTGAACAAGCTTTAATTCATAGTTTTTAGACGGTTTTCCCTGCTGTGCAGTGGTAAGAAACTGTGGTGTGTTTTGTAACTCTGCAAAGACCGTGTGAATATTTTTGCTGTTTTACTTATACGATGAACTAGAAATCCACTATTTAATAAACAATTTAGCATTTGTTGTCCAATATTATGAATACAAATGGTTGTGACGCCTGTGGCCTGGAATTGTTTAATTAAATCGAGCTGTTTTGACGATATTGGCCAATGTTTGGCGAGAGACACCCATTTGGTTAGCCGCTTCCTGCTGCTGCATACCAATAAAATCTACCAGCCTAAGCGCTTCAAACTCATACGCTATATTTAGATAACCTGGTTTTGTTGATTTTTGCTCACAAAGTTAGGCTATATATTTAATGTTCTGAAAACAAAAGTTGGTAGAACAACACAGTAATACTAATTGCACTCTTGACAGCACAGCGTAAGAAGATTAATTTAGTTAGTATGTTAACTAAATTTTTAAAGTCAAAGACAGCGTTTGTTTTTATCGAATTCCAGCATGAGTGGATCGGTGAGAATGCGCCACTCAAGAACCGGTTTGTTAAAGACCGAGAGCTTTTTGATCTGTCAGTTAGTAATGCAGCACAAATTATTACAAAGGCGAGAGAAAAGGAATGGATGATTGTTCATGCAGGTTTAGATCTAAGCCATGACCCTGAGTATCTTGTGTTTGCAGGTGGTACTGGCAAACTTGGGCTAGCTGGGGCGATACCTAAAGTTGGAACATGGCAAGAATCAGGCTCAAGGTTTGTACCGCCATTTTGTCCCGAAGCAGGAGAATTTATTGTGAAGGGACGTGCTGGGGCAAGTGTTTTGAAGCATTCCACCCTTGATCCATTTCTAAGACATAACGGTATTTCTAATCTCGTTCTTATGGGGTTTGCAACACATGTTTGTGTGGAATCTACCTTGCGAGATGCACATGATAGTGGTTACAACTGTATCGTTGTGACAGATGCATGTGGTGCATTTGAGCAGCAACAAGCGGACTACTTTGAAAAACATGTTCTTCATCATTTTGGTGAAGGATGTATTACACCTGAATTATTAAGCATATTGTAGTATTGCGTGTATTTAGTTTTTTTGCGCCTAAAATAAGTCATGATTGGTCTAATTAAATGTTTTTTTTGAAAGAATTACCTACACAAAAAATATTGAAACAGTATGCTAAACAGTTTCCGGAAATGGACTTAGAAAAGACTGAAGCTGCACTGACTATGTTACGTCAAGCCAGTTTGCTTATCAGAAAGCTGGATGCTTATTTCGCTGAGCAGGGCCTTTCACAAACTCGATTTTTAATTTTAATTGTGCTTGATCGAGAACCAGATTTAGGTCAGTTTACAATGAAAGATATTGTTTCACGGCTGGATGTATCAAAGGTGGTTATCACCAATACGCTAAAAGCACTTGAGAAAGAAGGATTAGTCGAAGTCAAAGACTGTATCGAGGATCGACGTGCTAAAAAAATCGAAATTACCAAAAAAGGCTGCTCAAAATTAAAAAGCATATTGCCTGGTTATTATAGGCTTATTAATAATGAAATGAGAAGTACTGATAGTAATACTCGCTAATAATATGCAGTGAGGTTATTAAATAACGAAAAGGGTGTTTCATGTTTATAGCGTTGCTTGTTATTTTTGTGATTTTTAGTTGGCATTTACTTTAAGTAAGTGTCAGGGCAATTGCATATAAAAATAGTTTGTGGTGAGTACTACAGATTGTGCCAATGCAGTGCATGAATTAATTTGTTCCTCCCGCAGCAGAAAACCCTCCTTGGTCTCTGCTGCTCCCAGCACCTGTTTCACAAACCCATTCAAGCACTGCAAACCTAAATTTTGCTATACCTCAATCATGATTAAATGAACATCTGTAGTATTTCGATGTATGCCAGTGGGAAATAAAGGCTGAAAATGCACATCGAACTGTTTGCCGCAAGGGTGCGGTAAAACTATCTTGTCAAACAGCGGCCTCCAGGAAAGGATTCACTGCGTGTTCGAAGGGCGTTATGCAAACATTGGACAAAGGTGCTTAAAATGGCTTTTATAAAGGTAAAGTTATATGCGATTGCCCTGAAGTGAGTGCTGAGTTGTAGTGAATTTTTATAAATAATTAATGCTTGGAGAAATACATGAAATCTGCAATAAATGATAATCAAAGTCGTTTTGAACGTGGCCTTGCTAATTTAAAGAAAATTGATGGTGAGGCAGGGGAAAAAGTGATTGAGGGGCTTAAGCAAATAGCTCCAGATCTGGCTCGCTATACGATAGAATATCCATTTGGTGATATTTACAATCGCCCAGGTCTTGACCTTCGATCCAGAGAAATTTCGACAATTGCAGCACTGACCGCAATGGGGAATGCAGAACCTCAGTTGAAGGTTCATATTCAGGCAGGGTTAAATGTTGGTTTGACTAAAGAAGAAATTGTAGAAATTATTATCCAAATGAGTGTTTATGCAGGTTTTCCAGCAGCGCTTAATGGAATTAAGGCGGCTAAGGAAGTATTTGAAAAGAAGCAATGTGAAAAGTAGATAGTCGCTATTTTTAAGTTAAACCCTGTTTAGCAAGGCTTTTAGCCTTGCTAAACGGTATTATTTATTAATTTTGTGGTACTTCACCTGCTGCGTAAGGGAACACAGGTTGAGAGTAGACTCCACCATCGCTATTTTGATTGCTTAAGCCTAAACCAGGCCAGTTTGTGATATCAGTGATTGTAGCAACGTAACCATTGTCATAAAGGGCATGTATAAACACAGATCTTTCCAGCCACCAATCATTACTATCAGTGGTAAAAACAATTTCTTGAACAGTGTAAACATCATCACTAAGGCTTGTTAGGTCTAAGGCTACAGATTGAATACCTCCATTAGTGAAGGGGCCAATCGCATTTTTAAAAGTGTGGGTAGCGGGGGTTTGGTCGACACCTGGTTGATTTGCATACTGAATATATACATCAGGCGTTGCGGCTGATTGTGAATCTTGGGCTGTAGATGTGATAGTTGTTATATAAAGTTTTGTTATTTTATTTTGAGCCATTTTTATTCCCTTAAAAAGAAGTGAAAAGTATAAAGTTTCAGGTTGCTCTACTTTATAATGAAACTCCAATCGAAACCTTAGTTCACCTCTAAAGGATATTCCAGAATTAGCTCAATTTTTTTGTTGAAGTTTCGGTCATTTTCTGAAAATGCCTCAACGACCTATTTTGAGGCATTGTATGAGTCATAAAAAAGTTGGCATTCTGGATGAATTTCCTAGCTTAACTGGTTATGCTAACGCCTGTTAACAATGACATCTACATCGATTATATGAACAGGTGATGAATAATTGATGATGAGCCAATTAAAAACTATTAGACAACACGTGGTGGTTACGATACTACTGCTCGTTTCTTTCATGATAACAAGTGGTTGTGCTCAGCAACCTGCGAATAAAAAGCAAGACTTTGCACAAATACAAGAGACGTATAATCAACGTTCTTTAGACTCTTTGAGTAAACGATACAGGGAGCTGCAGCAGATTCCAGGGCACTTTCAAGGGGGAGAGTGGGATCCTTTGGTTGATGAGTGGATGGGAGAAAAACATCGAATCATGCAGGCGCTGCATTATAAATTGAAGCAGAAATACTCGACAGTGCCTGAAATAAGAAAGTTGTTGGGTGAGCCAAACTGGGAAGTTACCAAAGGCCATTTGTTTTTTAGTGAGCTAAATAGCCACTGCCAGGATGATCAAGTAACTGTGTATGATGTATTTTTTTGGCGGGGGCAGACTGATTTTTTGTTTTTTGGTTCTGATGGCTTAAATGTTTTATGCTTGGATTGGTGGCATGCAGGTGAGTGATTAGCTGTCATAATAGATTCACAATCAAGTGGCTTATGCTTTTCAGGTAGAGCAGCTACTTGGTTATGGATGTAATACGATGATAAATAAAATATAACAACACCCAAAGCGAGGGGGATATCTTTCGTTTTTGAGGTGATTAAAAAATTTATGGAGTGAAGATGAGTAACAAGGAAATGGCTAAAGGACATTCTTTTCTTTCGCATTTTTCGTTAAAAAATTCTGTAGCTATTGCAGTGTTATCTGCGACAACCATGTGGGTGGGAGGAGATGCTTTTGCTCATACGGATTTTCCTCAACCCTCTTTAGCTCCTCTTAAGCAAAAATCACAGGTTTACAAAGCGTACTTTCCTTCTGATCAGATTGCGCGGCAGGTCGTTAAAAGTATGGAGACACTGTCTTCTGACTATGAGCAGGGTTACTTAGTGGTGCCTGGTGATAGCCAGCAGTTGAATAAGCTTATTGGCTTAGGATTTAAGTTGGAAGCTGTAAATGCAAAAGATAGTGGTTTAAATTTAGTGCCTGCGGCAACCATTCGTGAGAGTGCAGATCATATACCAGGTTACAGCTGCTACCCGACAGTTGAAGCAACATTTAAGGAAGCTAAAACACTGGCTGATGAGCATCCACGGTTGGCTGAGTGGATTGATATCGGTGATTCCTGGCGTAAAACGCAGCAGCGGGGAGGGTATGACTTAATGGTGTTAAAGCTCACCCGTAATAATGATATAGAAGATAAGCCTAAATTATTTATTAATAGTGCAATTCATGCGCGGGAATATGCTACAGCGCCATTGGCACTGGCTTTTGCCAAAAACTTACTGACAGGTTATGGCAATGATGCTGATGCAACTTGGATACTCGATCACCATGAAGTGCATTTATTACTTCAAACCAATCCTGATGGACGAAAACAAGCTGAAAAAGGCGTCTTATGGCGTAAAAATGTTAATGATTTTAATGGTTGTTATAACCCACTTAAACAAGGTATTGATTTAAACCGTAACTTTACCTTTGGTTGGGGAACTACGACAGATGGTTCCAGTGGTGATGTATGCTCGCAAGTGTATCGAGGTTCGGCTCCAGGTTCAGAGCCAGAGGTTCAGGCCCTGCAAAATTATGTAAGGAGCTTGTATCCTGACCGTCGAGGAGCAGAGCGTAATGATCCAGCCCCATTAGATACAAGTGGTATCCATCTTGATATTCATAGTCATGGACGTCTTGTACTTTGGCCTTGGGGAACAAATGGTGATCCAGCGCCTAATCATACCCAATTGCAAACTCTAGGACGTAAATTTGCCTACTTTAATGGTTACTCACCTGAAAGGTCGTTAGGGCTCTACGAAACCGATGGCACAAGTGATGGCATTAGTTATGGTGAGCTTGGGGTTGCAGCGTTTACCTTTGAATTGGGTACAGAGTTTTTTGAGTCATGCCATTATTTCGAACAAAAAATCTTACCCGATAATTTGAAAGCACTACGTTATGCGGCAAAAGTTGTACGTGCACCTTATCAACTTCCTACTGGACCAGAAGTGTATAGTGTCAATATTGATAACGAAGCATCTGAAAACCCAGTACCTGCTGGTACATGGTTGTCATTATCGGCGATCGCTGATGATAGTCGTTTTAGTCATCGTAATGGTGTTGAACCTGTACAGACTATTACTGCCGCAGAATACTTCCTTGATGTGCCTCCGTGGCAGGAAGGTGCTGAGCGTCAACCTATGCAGTCAGTTTCTGGTGACTTTGATTTGGAGCAGCAAGCCATAAAAGGTATTATAGATACCCGAAACTTGTCGTCTGGTAAACATATTGCTTTTGTCCGGGCAATGGACAGTGATGGACGGTGGGGACCTGTTTCTGCTGTGTTTTTCTCTATTCAGTAAAAATACGTTACATCGCTTAAACTAAACAAGGGCACATTAAACCGTGCCCTTTTTGTAATTATATTGGGTACTACTGATCAATTAATGGGATTAAAAAAGGTGAAGAGGTTCTGTGCTGTAACTTACTAAAATATTTTTTACTTGTTGGTAACTCTTGAGCGTCATTTTATGGGTTTCTCGGCCAACACCTGATTTTTTATAACCACCAAAAGCAGCATGTGCAGGATACATGTGATAGCAGTTTACCCAAACTCTTCCTGCTTGTATTTTTCGAGCCATTTGTTGTGCTCGATTAATATCACGTGTCCAAACACCAGCTCCTAAGCCGTAGGGTACATCATTGGCAATACGGGTGGCTTCTTCTTCTGTTTTAAAAGTAGTGACACCAATAGTAGGGCCAAATATTTCCTCCTGGAATACACGCATTGAATTTTCTCCCTGGAGGATTGTTGGTTGTACATAATAGCCTGTTTTTAAGGTATCAGGCACTTGGGCGCGTTGACCGCCAAAGAGAATATGAGCACCTTCTTTACGACCTATTTCAAGATAACCCATAATTTTATTTAACTGGTCTAACGATACTTGAGCACCAACCATTGTTTCCGTATCTAAGGGATTACCTTGCTTTATGGTTTTTGCACGGTTTAGTACATGTTCCATAAATGAGTCATAAATAGATTCATGAACTAACGCTCGAGAAGGGCAGGTGCAGACTTCACCTTGATTAAAAAATGCTAATAAAAGTCCTTCAACGCATTTATCCAAATAAGAAGGCTCTTGTTGCATAATATCAGGAAAATAAATATTGGGTGATTTCCCACCTAACTCAACAGTACAAGGGATAATATTCTTAGCTGCAGATTGATATACTTCGCATCCCACTTCAGTTGATCCAGTAAAGGCCAATTTTGCAATACGGGGGCTGGAAGCAAGGGCTTTACCAGCTTCATGACCAAAGCCATTAACGACATTGACAACACCGGGTGGGATAATGTCTTCCAGGATTTCCATTAAGAGTAAAATTGAAACAGGAGTTTGTTCGGCAGGTTTAAGGACTACACAGTTGCCTGCCGCTAATGCGGGTGCGAGTTTCCAGGCAGCCATTAATAAGGGAAAATTCCAAGGAATAATTTGCCCAACGACCCCTAATGGCTCGTGAAAATGATAAGATGTTGTGGTTGCATCTATTTCAGCTAAGGAACTATCCTCGGCACGAATGCACCCTGCAAAATAACGAAAGTGATCAATAACAAGCGGTATATCTGCGTTTATTGTTTCGCGGATAGGTTTACCATTATCCCAGGTTTCAGCAATAGCAAGTTTTTCAGCAAACTGTTCTATACGGTCAGCAATTTGTAGTAAAATCTGTGCACGAAAGGCTACAGGTTTTGAACCCCATTCAGGTGCTGCTTGATGAGCGGCATCAAGTGCGGCGTCAATATCGTGTTTTGTTGAGCGGGGGATTTCACAATAGGTTTCCCCCGTTACAGGTGTCTTATTTTCAAAAAAATTGCCTTTCTTGGGGGGTACCCATTCTCCATTAATAAAATTAGCATATCGGGATTTAAAAAAAAGCTTGGCGCCATCTTGGCCTGGAGGCGTGTATATCATTATTGCTCCCTGGTTTTCATTTGCTTTGTTATTGTAAGTTGTTTTTGCCATTCTGACAGTCATGCTTTTCACTTAGGTAATATGTTTATTTATGTGCCCTTTTTGAGTAAGCTAAGTTTCTTTGTTTGTAGGCTTTATACTTCACATAAAAAACTTATCTAATGAAAAGCTTTATTTTTATTATTTCAAGAATATGTCAGTCTTATTGCGCATACATTTATTATTTTATGATTCTTTGTTATTTTCCATCATTAAATCTTTGCGATCTGAAGAAAGCTCAAGATTTTTAGGGTTATAAGATTTTAGTTGGAAAAATACCCCCCTCATACCACTATTGTCTAATGCTTTGCGGCGGAATGCAGTCTAATGCATATCAAGTCAGGTTTTCAAACTGTCGAGGGATAAAAGCCATAGGTGTTTTTATATATAAAAGTGGTAAGAAATGTATGGTTAATTTAAAAAAGCTTTAAAAACAATAAATTAATCTGTATTTGTAACGTATAGTTTACGATCAACTTTAGGAAGGAAACACGTGAACTAATTTCACCTGCGGCTATGGTTGTGTATAAGTTAACCAATAGCATTTTTTTTACACGCCAGTATAGCCAGATCGATGAGGCATTATAATGACAAAAACGAGCAACTATACAGCAAAATCGCCAGGACCAGATGGTTTTATTGTTTATAGTGATGATGAAAATGCAATTTGGTCTCAGTTAATTAACCGCCAGTTGAGCTGCATTCAGGGAAAAGCCTGCGATGAATATTTAGCGGGCTTGGTGAAATTGCAACTACCAACTGATCGTATTCCTCAATTAGCAGAAATTAATGATGTTTTAATGCAGGAAACAGGCTGGCGAGTTGCTCGTGTACCTGCATTGATTTCATTCGACAGGTTTTTTAGCTTACTTGCAAATAAGCAGTTTCCGGTAGCTACCTTTATTAGAACGTGGGATGAGTTAGATTACTTGCAAGAGCCTGATATATTCCATGAAATTTTTGGGCACTGCCCACTGTTAACGAACCCTGCATTTGCACAATTTACACATCTTTATGGCCAATTAGGGTATAAAGCCAGTAAACAAGATAGAGTTTATCTAGCGCGTTTATATTGGTTTACTGTTGAATTTGGTTTATTACACTTGCAAAATGAGTGGCGTATTTATGGCGGTGGTGTCTTATCCTCTCCAGGAGAAACACAGTATGCTATAGACAGTGAGAAACCAGAACGTAAGCCATTTGATATATTAGAAGTATTAAGAACACCCTATCGCATAGATATTATGCAACCAATTTACTTTTATTTAGAATGTGTAGAGCAGCTTTACGATATTTGTCATTTAGATATCATGTCTTATGTAACTAAAGCGAAAGCAATGGGACTGCTGCCTGCTAAGTATCCACCGAAAGTTCCTCAGCAAGCCTGTTAAGGTTTTACTAGATCATAGGGTAGTGGAACTGTAAACATAAACACAAGAAGTCATTATTTATACGTAATCTGTAGTCAGTGTAACTGATATCACTGAAACACAAAATTCGTAATGAGTAAATATTAATCAAAAAATAAGGGTAATTGCTTTATGAGTGATTTGTCATCTTTAAAGTGTGAAGCTTGCCAAGTAGGAGCACCAAAGGTAACCGAGGAAGAGTTACCAAGCTTGTTAGCTGAAATTCCAGATTGGAATATAGAGATACGTGATGACATTATGCAGTTAGAGCGAGTTTTCACGTTTAAAAACTTCAAAGAAGCGTTGGCATTTACTAACCGTGTAGGGGAGATTGCTGAAGAGGTATTCCACCATCCAAGTATATTGACAGAGTGGGGGCAAGTAACTGTTACCTGGTGGACTCATAAGATTAAAGGTTTACATAAAAATGATTTTATCATGGCAGCAAAGACGGATGAGATACTGTCTTAATATGTGATACACTTAACGTGCAGCTTCTACTTAACAGTTTTCTGTGAATAGCCCACTGTGTGGATTATTCACAGTCGATATGCCTTTATAAGCCTCACACTTCCTCCCTGTTTATCTATCTTTCGATACCCTCAAGCTTTATGCTACTAGGTATATAGTATTTTTCTTATGTACTTGTTAACCATTTCATTGTCTTCAGCTTTAAAAATGGTCTTTGTAAGGCACGTGTAATATGATAACACAGGCAATGAATAATCAATAATAACATAAAGTGGTAAGGGAAATGCGTCTGGAAATATTGTGCGAAGATCGTTTGGGTATTGCGCAAGAAGTGTTAAATATTTTGGCGCTACACGAAATCAGTTTACGTGGCATTGAAGTTGATTTAGTAGGAATTATCTATTTAAACCTGCCTGATTTGGCATTTGCCGAGCTGCAAAAGTTATTACCTGAAATACGGCATATTAAGGGTGTAACAGATGTACGGACTATACAATTTATGCCAAGTGAACGGGAACATTACGAACTATCAACGTTGCTACAAACATTACCTGACCCGGTCTTTTCTGTTGACACCAAAGGAGGTGTTATTATTGTTAATGAATCGGGATTACGGGTATTAGGAGGAAACTTAGAGGAAGTTCGTCAAATGCCAATCAATCAGTGGTTACAAGGGTTTAATTTAAATCGATGGGTTCAACAAACTGAACATTGGCCGATGAGTACTCCCATAAAAGTACAGGGAGAGGCGTATTTGGCTGATATTTTGCCAGTACATGTACCTAATCAACAGCAAGATCAAACCTTGGTGGGAGCTGTCATTTGTTTGAAGTCAGCAGATCGGTTAGGTAAGCAAATTCACGCTTTGCAACAGGTAGAGTCCTCACTGTTTTCTGAGATATTAGCCGTTGATACGGAAATGAAGCGCGTTATAAAACAAGCTAAGAAATTTGCAGGAATGGATGCTCCGCTGCAGATTTTAGGTGAAACAGGCACAGGTAAGGAGTTGCTTGCGCGTGCATGTCATAGCTTTAGTGTGAGAGCTGAAAAACCCTTTTTAGTTTTAAATTGTGCGTCATTACCTGATAATGTTGCTGAAACTGAGCTATTTGGCTACGGAGAGCGAATTGTAAGTGAAGAACAGCCTATTATTAAACATGGGATTTTGGAACAAGCTGATGGAGGAACTATTTTTCTCGATGAAATAGGTGAAATGTCTTCTCATCTGCAGATAAAGTTTTTGCGATTTTTACAGGATGGTACATTTAGACGTGTAGGGGATGATAAAGAAGTTAAAGTTAATGTGAGGGTCATTTGTAGTACACAAAAAAATCTACCTTTATTGTGTCAGGATGGTAAATTTAGAGAAGATTTATTTTATCGGTTAAATGTGCTAATTCTGCATTTACCACCATTGAGAGAACGAAAAAAGGATATTCTTCCTCTTGCAGAGATGTTTATCCGGCGTTATGCCAATCAGCAAAGTAAAGTGCCACCTAAACTATCAAAAGCGTCTGTTAATTTAATGCAACAATACCCTTGGCCAGGTAACATTAGACAGCTAGAACATGCTATTTTACGTGCCATTACTGTTTTGGAAAAAGGTGAAATTCGCCCAGAGCATATGCAACTACCTTCGTATGCTGACCGAGTTGGTTACTTAAGTACTTCCTTTGAAGGAACATTGGATGAGTCCGTCAAAAAATTTGAAAAGCAATTACTCTCGCATTTGTATCCTGCATACCCAAGCTCACGTCAGTTGGCAAAAAAGCTAGGTGTGTCACACACGGCTATTGCCAGAAAATTACGTGATTATGGAATTACAAAACATAGTCGGTAATCGCTATTCATGAATAGCGCTGAAGGTGATATTGTTTTAATTGATAAAATAATGACAATGTTAAGCAATGATTAAAATAATTCGCTAAATACATATACTAAAGTATCATATATCCTTGATTAGGTTCATGCTAATATTTTCTGCAAAAGTGGAGTGCACTATAGACAGTCATTTTGCTTTTTCCCTATACAATAGCTCTTAATGACTTATTGTATAGGCTGGTGGTTATATCCATAGCAAAGAGTGTTTAATACAAATAACAGGGATAGTTATGAAAAATACATGTATAGTAGATGATATGGCTGATGCAATTGTCACTTACTCTAATAAGGCTTTAGCTGATAGTCAATTTTTTAGAGACTTGGCGGGTGGTGTGATAGCCATTGCTGATTTACGTTATATTTTTATGCAGTATGAATACTGGCGTAATATATTTCATGAGTGGTTTGGTTTGTGTATTCTTAAGAGTGGTGATGCCTCACACCCTTATGTTTCTCATACTGTTCAAGCACTGGCCCACCATGTATTGGTTGAAATGAAAGAAAACCATACACTAATGTATCAACGTTTTATTGAACAATTAGGTGATTCGACCCATCCTCGTGATCCTGAGAGCCATGCCACTCGAAAATATAAATCACATTTCTTAAATGTATTTGGCACAAGTGATACTAACTTTGTTGAATCTGTTGCTGCTTTATCTGCCAGAGAATTATTTGCATCAATTCGAAATACTTATGTTAAGAAAGCACTAAAGACCTTTTATGGTATTGAAAAATCTCCTTGGTGGGATATTCATGAACATCTTGAGTTGGAACATTTTCGTGATACCTTTACCCCGCTTGAGCAAGAGCTTGAGGGTAAAAAACGCTATGTGACACTTATGTGTTTTATGACGAATGAAATTGATGCGCATGTACTATATTGGGATGAGTTATATAAAGAATCTCAAGTAATTAATATTAATAATCGACATCAACAAAAAATGGCAAGTTAATGCGTAATGAAATAACGCTAGGCGCTATTTTTTCACTGTTTTCAAGTCTGATGTGGGGAGCAACAGGCGTATGGATTAATTATCTTAATAATTTGACGTTAGATGATATCCTGTTTTATCGCTTCCTATTGTCGTTGCTCATTACAGGCATTATTTTATATTTAACGTCGCATACGCTGACTTTAACAAAACGAGCCATTGGTTGTGGTGCTGCACTTTGTTGTTATTATACTTTGGCGACCACTGCTTTTTTGTTGGCAGATATGGTTGATGTAGCATTGATTGTAAGTACTACTCCTGTCTTTATAATGGGATTTGAACGTTTTAAAGGAATTAAGCCTTCACTTAATAAGTTATTGGGAGCCATAGCAGCATTTATAGGTTCAACGTTAGTGATTGTAGGTTCTGCTGCGACTGAACTGTCGGTTTTTAATAGCAATAGTCATGTAATGGTTGGTTTGTTATGTGCTTTAGGAGCAGCCATTACTATGGCTGTTTTTTCGTTAATGAGTGCATCAAAAATGGTTGATGCATCAAGTGTTAACTTTTGGGCTTATTTACTGGGCTTTACTTTCTTACTTAGTTTGAGTTTACCCTTTCCTGAACTACAAGCACCTACTCCCCAGCAAGCAGGTTTATTGTTTGCTTTAGTATTATTTTCAACTATTTCTGCTGGCATGGCTTATAAATATGCATGCCAGCTCGCAGGTCCATCCACAGCTGCTATTGTACGTTTAAGTACACCATTATTGGCGGCATTATTATCATTTGCACTATTAGGTAAAGGGTTAACTTATATTCACTTAATTGCTACACCATTTATATTGGTAGGGGTTTTCTGGGTGATTCGTTCATAATTGTTAAGTATACTGTTGCTGAGATAATGGTCATGTACTTTCCTAATACACTGTAATCTTACCTGAAGACTTGCTTACGACAAATAGCTCAACGTATGTTATCCAGCCTTTGTTTTCCATTAGTGCATATTTAAATACGACAGCTGTTCATTTAATAATGATTTAGGTGTAACAGAAAGATACCCATAACTAAGGGTTTTTAGGGGAGGTCGTCAAGCGATGAAGCCCCCGGAGCTTATATTAATAAGTGACTGGGGTGGCAGTTAAATGCTCTTGCATAAACTGCATTTACACCATCCTTGCTGTTCAAGAACGCGGACAACAAACCCTAAAAATGATTTGTGAAGGGTATATATTTGAATTTTTTTGTGAAATAGATACTGGAAGTTTTCTACTGAGGGAGGGACAAATTAATTCATACACAGTATGGGTACAATCTATATTCAGCACAAACAATTTCATATGCAGTTACCCTGAATATGTATGGTTCACAGTTTGTTATAAATATAACAGTTTGATGATGCATTGTTATGTGTTTATAAGTTTTTTTTTGAAACTTCATTAAGCTGAATAGATTGAACTAAATATGTTGTGAACAGGTTTTATTGTAGGACACTGTTCACAAGGAATTGAATATTAAACCCAAATTCTGAGCTATATTGCTATGAAATTATTCAACTACTCGATTTTACTCAGTGGGATATGTTTGTTTTCAGGGATGAGCTTTTCTGCAACACACTTTGAAGGACTGTACCAAATTATCAATAAGCATTCAGGTAAAGCACTTGAAGTAGCTGATCATGGTGAGTTTCAAGGTGCCAATGTGAGCCAGGGGAAATTTACATCTGGTATGAATCAATACTGGAAAATTCTACCAGTAGGTGAACAGCAATACAAATTGGTCAATGCCTTGAGTCAACAAGTGTTGGATATAGCTAATGCAGGGGTTGACAATGGAAATAATGTGCAGCAGTGGAAGGATAATAATACAGCAGCACAGAATTTTATTTTAAAAGAACTTGATGATGGAACATATAAAATTGAGAGTAAATTAACGGGAAAAGTGATAGATGTAGACCAATGGAGTCGTAGTGATGGAGGAAATGTAATCCAGTGGGGTTGGCACGGGGGAAATAATCAACGCTGGGAAATCATTCCAAAAGGTGCTGTGAATGTTCCAATGGAAGGTGTATATAAAATAACTTCGAAACATAGTAGTAAAGTGTTGGATGTATCAGAACATTCAATGGAAGGTGCTGCCAATATTCAGCAGTGGACATATGGAGGTGGAAAAAATCAGCAATGGAAATTTCTACATCAAGGTGGTGGTTATTATAAAATAAAATCGGTACACAGTGGTTTAATGCTCGATGTAGCCAATGCCGAGGTTGGTGATGGGGTGAATATTCAGCAGTGGCATGAAAATGGAAATACAGCACAACTTTTTTCTCTTATCCAACAGGATGGATCAGATAACTTTTTGATTCGTAATAAAGCCAGCGGTAAGGTGTTAGATGTTACCGATTGGGCTATTCATAATGGCGCAAATATACAACAATGGACGGCATCTTCCCAGGCCAATCAATTATGGGAATTGGAACAAGTTAAAAACGGGGACCAGCCTACGCCGCCTAATAATTGTCGTCAACTGGTTTGGCAGGATGAGTTTAATTATCAGGGTAAGCCAGATGTTAATAAATGGGGATATGATACCGGAGGGAGTGGCTGGGGAAATAATGAGCTGCAACATTATACGTCTCGTAAAGAAAATGCCTATGTAAATGGCAGTCATCTTGTTATTCAATTGCGCAAAGAACCCTTCCAAGCTAATAACTATACATCAGCTCGACTAGTGACACGAGGAAAAGGTGATTGGACTTATGGACGTGTTGAAGTAAAAGCCAAGCTGCCAGCTGGTCGTGGTACTTGGCCTGCTATTTGGATGTTACCTACAGACAGGAAAAATGGTGGTTGGCCGAACAGTGGTGAGATAGATATTATGGAGTATGTAGGTTCTCGACTTTGGCCATCATTCAATACACATGACAGCTAAAAATAAGCTATTAGAAACAACAGGTTAGAATTAATTCATATCATGGTTTTCATTAGACATGAGTTAATTCAGGTTATAAACACTAACTGTATTGCTTTACCTGCAATGCCTTAGCTTCTAAATGGCCAAAGTCGAGTAGGTTATCAACCTAATATTGTGCATGGAGCAGTGCACACTGAGTTAAGAAATCACATGCGAGGAAATAATTTTTCTGTTGATGCGCATCATGATCAGGTTGAAGAAAAAGAACAAATTTATGCAATTGAATGGACTCAACAACAAATTGATTTTTATATTAATGATAAAAAATACGGTACCTATGAAAATAATGGTAAAGGTATTGGATATTGGCCTTTTGATGAGCGCTTTCATTTGATTTTAAATATTGCTTTTGGTGGTGATTGGGGGGGCACCAACGGTATTGATGATAGTATTTTTAGCAAGCCTGTTACTATGGACGTGGACTATGTGCGAGTATACCAACAAAAAGTGGACTGCAAATAGCTTGGATACTTTTAGGAAGTAAATTCCCATATTAAGGGTGATTAATATTGATCATTGCGAGAATGTAAAATGATGAAACCTCATAGGCTAACAACTCAGAAACGATTACTTTCTTTACTCATCAGTTGTAGTGTGCTGATGTTAGGTAATAATGTATTCGCAAAACCAGTCCTTGAACCTGCTCCAGGTAAATGGAAGGTCACAAATGATTATTCTGGCGCAACAAAGCCTAAAGGACAGCGCTATATTGCAGATACTTTAACACGTCCAGTGCCGACTAATCGGTGGTGGTCTTCTATGATGTGGGATTTTCAAGGTAAGCAGCCTTTTTCGGAGCGTATGTACCCACATCCATTGGCTATTGCTGCTGAGCCTGATGGTTTAGGGGTAAGTTATCCAACGCAGGCAACGGTTGCCAATAAAGGTAAACACTATGAGTATTTATATTATAAGGGAGAAGGCTGGGATAAGCGTGATTTATTGATTAGTGTGAATGGGTTGCAGGCACAAGAAACAAAAATCAATGATTATTCGGATTGGACGGTATCAGCGCTATGGCAACAAGGAAATAAGCAGCTAATTACGACAGCAGGACATGGTATTCCTTATATATTTGCACAGGCAAAAGGAGGTGATGCACGTATTGCACTGAATGATTATGATAACAATTTAAATGTTTGGTATCGGCAGGGAGATAAAATTGGTTTAACCCTCAATGGACACCATTATGGCTTGTTTGCACCCAGTGATACTCAGTGGGTGTTACAAGGTAAGGAAGCCAAAGTCACTTTGGCAGGTACTCACGGTTATTTTTCTGTTGGAGTTTTGCCTAAAGCGGATGAGAGTACACTTAACCAATATGCACGTTATGCTTTTAATGTCGTCAAAGATACTCAAGTTAGTTGGAAGTTTAATGAAGAAGAAGGAACGTTAAAGGCCACTTATCATTTTATAACTGAAGCCATAGAAAATCGTGGAGCAGATGAGCACACAATTATGGCGTTATATCCTCATCAGTGGAAACACAGCGAAAATGATTTCTTATCAGGTACCTATACATCTCCACGTGGTGTCATGAAAACCTTAACAGGAAATGAATTTACGACAACATCATACTTTCATGGCGTATTGCCAGGTTTACCGTTAGCAAAAAATATTGATAAACAACGATTGTTGAATTATTTGCAGACGGCAGTTACCAAAATAAAACAGTCTGGTTTTCGGCCAGATACTTATTTTGGTGGTAAGGATATGGCTAAGCTAGCCCATTTATTACCAATTACTGAGCAGTTAAAAAACACTGCTTTACGCAATGAAATTATCACGATGCTTAAAGCTCAGTTAGCGCAATGGTTTGATGGAAGTGATAATAACACGCCATTATTTCATTATCATGCAGATTGGCATACCCTGGTAGGATATCCAGCAAGCTTTGGTTCAGACAAAGAGCTGAATGACCACCATTTTCACTGGGGCTATTTTATTCAAGTTGCGGCCGCTATTGCACGTTATGATCAGGACTGGGCGAAAGATCAAGCATGGGGTGGTTTAATAAAAATGCTGATTCGTGATGCGGCGAATCCTGACCGAAAAGATCCTGACTTTCCCTTTATGCGTAATTTTGATCCTTATGCAGGACATAGCTGGGCATCAGGCCATGGTAATTTTGCACATGGAAATAACCAAGAGTCTTCGTCTGAAGATATGAACTTTGCAACAGGGCTTATCTTGTGGGGAGAAGCAACTCAAAATAAAACCATTCGTGATTTAGGCATTTATATTTATACGACAGAACAAGAAGCAATTCATCAATATTGGTTTGATGTTGACCAAGAAAATTTCCCCAATAAATACGAACCTGATATTGCGGCTATTGTTTGGGGGGCAGGCAGTGTTTATGCAACGTGGTGGACTGCAGAGCCAGAATCCATTCATGGCATAAATTTTTTACCTTTTCATGGTGGGTCGCTTTATTTAGGTCACCACCCTGATGCATTAGCGCGAAATTACCAAACACTATTAACATTTAATGGTGGTGAAGAAGGTAATGGTGGAAGTGCTGATGATTGGGAGGATATTATTTGGATGGCTCAGGCTTTCCGTGATGCTAATACGTTTTTAGCAAAATTTAATGCAAAAGCTGATCACTACCGTGTTGAAAGTGGTGAAACCAAAGCACATACTTATCATTGGTTATCGGCGTTGAACGACTTAGGGCTGGTTGATACAAACGTTATAGGTAGTTGGCCTTCAGCTGCGGTGTTTCAACGTGCTGGTAATCGAAGTTATGTGGCTTATAACGCAACGTGTAAAGAAAAGCAGGTTTCTTTTAATGATGGTATAACATTTTCCGTAAAACCTCAGCATATGGTCACGTTTCAAAATAATGAAATACGGCAACAAACTGTGATGGGATTATGTGATGGATCAGGTGATCCTGGTGGTGATACACCTGATACACCTGATACACCTGATACACCTGATACACCGTCCATCCCGCCCACCAATAAACCCTATGGTGTTCAGCTAATCAGCCAGTCTGCAGCACGGTTTTTTGTAAAAAAAGCCAAATGGGTTGATGTCCATTATCAAATAAATCAGCAGCCACAACAAAACGTGCGTATGCAGCAAAATCAACAGGGACAATGGATTTTGCGAATTAATGATTTAAAGCCCAATGATGTAATTCGCTATTTTTTCACTATCGCTAATCCACTGGCAAAGGATACCTCTTGGCAGCGTATAACGATTAGTCGACATACACCTGACAATAATGAAGGTATTATTGTTATTGATTAATTGTTTACTTCACCCCAATTTTGTTTAAGTAGCTGTTATAGGATTGGGGTGAAGGCTTTTGGATTTTCTCTGTCAAGTTGTCTGAGATAAAAGTGCTATGAAATTAACAGTGAAGTTAGCGATATTTGCCTCGGTGGTTCATGTTTCCAACTTGATGGCAACTCAGCAAAGTGATCAAGTACCACCAGTGATTTATGATGGTTGTTCAGCTTATGATATCGCGTCATTAGCACCTAAACTAAAAAGTTCACCCATTAAAGCATTTCGTCACCAATATAGCCAAATTTTAACTCACTGGTTTAAACCTTTTCATATGGTTCACGATGCGGTTGCAAATCCTGGTAAATCTACAACGATAACAGCTAAATTTGATTATGATCGGGTATGGCATAAAGATCTGGAAGATGAGGATATTCATGCTTATCTATTTGGTACAGGCATGGAACAATGGACATATTTAGGTCAGTATACAACAAATAATGATGGAAAAATTCATGTTAAGATTCCCGGTCAGAAAGCAGGTGATTATGTAATAAGAATGGTTGTGGAAGGTGATGGTACGACAGTAGATGGCTTTCTTAGCGTACGTCAACCTAAGCATGAAGCCATTGTATTTGATTTGGATGGTACACTGACCATTTCGGATGCAGAGCAAGTGGGAGATTATATAGGTATTAAAACCGCTACGCCGTTTTATTATGCGAAAGAAACCCTGCAAGCATACCGAGAAAAAGGCTATCAACTTATTTTCTTATCAGCTCGGCCTTATTGGTTAGCAAAAGATAGCCGAGATTGGCTACAGCATACCATGCAACAACCAGACTGGCATTTACACACTAATGAAAATGGTGAACTGACTAAAGCTGGACAGGGACATAAGGCATTTAAAACCAAATATTTAAAGAGATTACAAAAAGAGAGAAACCTAAAAATTGTGCGTGCTTATGGTAATGCGCAATCAGATATTGATGCTTATGAAGAGGCTGGTATTCCAAAAGCAGAAACTTACATTTTGGGAGAGAATGCTGGCAATGATGGTACTCAAGTGGTGGGTGATGATTACGTATACCATTTCACATCAGTCGTTGCTTCGATGCCAGAAGCAAAATGTAAGCAGCTTAAGTAGTTGTTTTATGATCAGCAAGCTGATTAGCGGCTTTGGCTTTGTAGGGTTAAGCTTGCTGATGCTATATGGGTGGCAAAGCTTTAGTTGCGAATAATTCTCATTTGTTTTAGTATGGTTATGTCAGCATCTATCTAAAGTGGACCATGCGTAAAGTAGGGTAACAGTTTCTTCCCTATTTATTTTGCACATGGACCATTAGAGAAAAGCTTGTGTAAACCATCGTGAATGAGGTTGTCTGCATTGGGAAGTTTAAACCCTCGTGAAAAAGCCGTAGAAAAGGTAGCGCCTGCGAAAAAAAAGCGTAATTCACCACAGTTATTATCTGTTATTAAAACGATGCGAATCTCGCCGTATATGCAGCGTATTACGTTAACGGGTGATTCGTTAAAAAATTTTCCCGTTGGGCGAGGTGGAGCCCATATTAAAGTGTTTTTTCCTCTACCCCATCAGCAACAACCTGTATTACCTACGTTAGGTCCTTCAGGGGTAATCTGGCCTCCAAAAGAAGAAAAACCAATTACCCGTACCTATAGTGTTCGACACTATGATCCTCAGCTAAATCAGCTAACAATTGACTTTGTTCTGCATGGTGAAAAGAGTCCTGCATCAGGCTGGGCATTAAATGCAAGAGTGGGAGATAAAATTGGTATTGCAGGTCCTGGAGGCCCTGATCCTTTACTAACTCCCGCAGATTGGCACATTATTAGTGGTGATATGACAGCATTACCCGCTATTTCGGCGATACTCGAAATGCTTCCAGAGCATGCACAAGGACATGTTTTTATTGAAGTAAAAAATCAAGCAGAAAAACAAATATTAACTACTGCAGCTAAAGGCCTTAAGGTTCACTGGCTGTATAGTGAGCATCAACCAGCTGGAACAACCTCGCTTCAGTTAGAGGCGATTCAACATGTACCAAAACCTGTTAATGCATCCTCGATATCTGCCTGGGTTGCTGGAGAAAATGCGGCTGTCATTGCTATTCGTGACTATTTAAAAGAAAAATATGGGTTAAACAAAAAAAGCCTTTATGCCGTACCTTACTGGCGCTATGGTTATGATGAAGAAGGGTATCATGCAGAGCGGCATAAAGTGATGGATGAATCGTATTAAACACAGATAACATACGGACGCCGTAAAAATTGCTGATTTAACTATATTTTTATAGGCTAATAAGTGAGTGTTTAAACAATTATTTTTAAGGCAATATAAGGAACAATATTTAAAATAATCGTTGCTAACTTATAACAGGCTAAGTACTGAAAATAAGTTGATAACAAATTAGTTTGTTTTACACCAAAAAGCTTATTATGAAGTGCTGTGATACGCTCTTTCATTATAATAATTGAAAGCGTGGAGATTAGTAATATGCCTATATTGATGATTGAGCACCAACCTAAAAAACTTGTGACTATGGCAATATTTGGCATATCCATAATATTCTCCTATTTAATATGTGAATGGCTTACCTCTACAAGTGTATTTGATAAGTACCCATTAGTATAAGTGGTGTATAGGTATGAGTAGGTTGACCACCAGGCACCATATTGTGTGACTGGTGGAATAAGTTACGATTGAATAATTTCTGGCCAGCGTTGAATGCTTTTTTTACGTAGTGCCGAAGCAAGATCACGTAATGGTTGTTCGATAGGACCTGGTATATTATGTGGTGTATAAAATGTAGACATCACTAGTTCATGAACAACTTGCTCTTGTATATCACGACAAGCGTTTTCTAAATCGCGGCGTCTGGGCCACTCGTTAAATTCCATATGAGGGGATTTTTTCAAGCAATAACGTAATGCTAGCTTGCACTCATCCAGTGTACCTACACATTCCCATGGTTTAATCGTTGCTGTAGTCAGCTCTACCATATACTTACGGATCGTGGGAAGTTTAAACAGGTCCTGGCCAAATATATTGATTAATGTTTGTTGTTCAAAGAAAGGGTATAAAGCCATGTAAGTAAAGGCACATTTATGACAATTATTACACCACTTATTTTTTCCCATGCCCATATTACAGCTAAAAAAAGCATCAAAATACTGAGGGAAATGGCTGAACATTTCTCCTAGTCGAAAGTCGGTGAATGGGCGAGCGATACTGAATAATTTAGCTTCTTGTAATACTGAGTGTTGAATAAACGTATTAAAAAAGTTTTCAAATGTTGATGTCTTACCACTTTGGTGATTTACCTCAACACCTTTATAAACGAGGTTGGAATCATCAGCAGAATGCTCAGCACCTGTTACAAGGTATTTGAAGCCTGTTAGATAACTAATAATAAGACTTGCTGCTGTGATCACTTGTAAATAGGGTTCTGCCCCCCAGGGATATACAGCATCAGTTTTTGCTTGCTCGCTTAAACAAAAGTCAAAAGCATATTTTTCTGGGTTGCCTGAACGGTCAATCACTCTTAAACGAATTGGGTTGGGATGTGCACTTAACCACGCAAATGGAAGACCAATACCCTTTAACAGTTCGGCTGATACACAGGAATCTTTACCTCCACCATTTAGCATTAATGCTTTTTCCTCTGCATGAGGGAAGGGTATTGGCTCTAATGGAATGTTCCCTGATGACAGAACGGTGACAGGTCGAGATGGATCAAGTCCTTGTAGGAATCGAAATTCAGCTAGGGCTGCGATCATGCGTTGTTCAAGTAATGCACATTCTTGGGGATTGAGTGCTGCACAAGCGCAACGGACAGTTGCAAAATCACTTAAGATGAAGTATCCAGCGGCAAAAGCTAAGCCAAGATTAACAAATAAGGAATGATGACTTTCTCGGTTTAAGTTTGACAGTTGATGTATAGGTAAGTCGAAACGTACCCAGCTATCGTAGTGTTGATTACCTACCCGGTAAGTGAAAATAATGTCAGGGAACTTCAACTCGTAATCTTCGAATATTAGCTCTTTGTTTCGAGGTAAAGGATCTTTGAAGAGGTTACGAACTTTTTTTAAAGGCCTTTTCAAGGCAGATAACCGGGTAGTGGACATCTGCATAAATCTGTTCCTTATTTAAACAGTATGTTAGTTGGGGCTCGACTCAACTTCCCATTATTTGTTTTTACCGTAACTTTGTATCTATACGGCCTTTTGCCCCTTGCTAAACAGTATACATAGTAAAAGGGTGTTGAAAAACATAATGTTAAAGAGAATATGTTTGTTATTGAGATAGCCTTCGCCAATCATTTCTAGGGGACAACTACGTTAAGTTTATGCTAATCCAGAGAGATGGTTCATCATGCTATTGATAAACATTTGTTGCGGATAAATGAATATGCAAATACTACCACAGGATTATTAGCACATCCTGAAGTGAAGCTTTTATGCGGTACTGGAATGTTTTAGAGGAAATAGAGAATGAGTCGTTTGCTATTCGTCAGTAGTTACTTCCATCCTTGGTTGTAACTGACTCAATAGCTAAGAATGTTTAGTTTTACAACGGGTTAATTGTTTAAGGTTTTACGAGTAAAGGAATGCATATATCAAATATCCATTTCCCTTCTGGGTAGTCTGAGGCATTGTTATAATAGATTTCATAACAGGGTTGCTCGCCACACTCATAACCATTGTCAACCAACCAGGTGAAGGCGTTGTCCCAGGCTTGTTGGAATTGGTCTGGCTTCACTTCAAAGTGGCATACTGCAAATGGTCCTCCCTGAAGCGTCTGAGTGGCAATGGGATCTTCAAGTGTAGCACCAGGTGGAAGGGTTATGCATGCATCCACACGACACTTTTCTGGGGGGGTGACCTCTGGGTTATCCCAGTACACACCTAAAACTATGCCTGTATTAAGAAGTCCCTTGGGGGCAGCCCATTGACATAATTCGTTAAAAGCCTTTTCACACGTATCAGGACCATAAGGTCCAATTTTTCTAACGTAAGCAACATGGTATTCAGGTAGCGTCTTGATTTCGGCTTTCACTTCGATGCTCCTATTTATCTTGGGTAAATCACTCAGTGAAGGTGTCATAGCATACGTTGCTTTCAGTGATAGGACGTTTTCCTTATTGCTAGGGTTGTTTCCAAACTTGCGTTTTTGCTTGCGGTAGGCAGAAGGGGTCATCTTAAAGTGTTGTCTAAACGCCTTTGAAAAATTTTGTGAACTGGAGAAAGCGTAGTGTAATGCGATGGTTGTAATACTGTCATTGGGTTTGTATAACAGGTGGTTTGCTGCTACTTCCAGTCTGATTCGGCGGGTAAATTCGGCTATCGTTTCACCCACAACGGCTTTAAATATACGGTGAAAGTGAAACATCGAAAAAGAAGCTTGTTGGGCAATTTCTTCTAAGGAAAGTTCTTGGTCCAAATTTTGACTGATATAGTTCATGGCAAGACATACACGCCTTTTATATTCGAGGGCGGTATGTTGTGTTATCGTCTTTTGTTCCATAGGTATGAGTACTGGCTAATCATAGGAGTTCAATTATATAAAATATACCCTTAACAATGGATATATTTTATATACACAGTTCAAAGGAAACAAAAGACCTTAAATAATTATTCTGCAGGCATGTATTTCGCGTACACTTCAGCCTCAGTCATGTTTTCTGTTTCATTGGCAAACGTGTAATAGTCAGGCTTCTTATCAATAAATATCTGGTGGTTGAATTTAAAGTGAGTAGGCTGATCAAAAAATCCTGCAGGAATAATGTAGTCTTCTGTACCTTTTAAGTGGTAGAAAATGTGAGTGCCACAGTGTTTACAAAAACCTCTTTCTGCCCAGTCCGATGAACTAAATGCTGTAATATTTTCTTTGCCCTCTATAGTGAGTTGTGAACCACACTCTACTGCTAGTAGTGGTCCTCCAGACCATTTTCTGCACATGCCACAATGACAAGCTCCGACATGAGGCTGTACATTGGTAGCATGAATTTTAACTACACCACATAAACACTTTCCATCACAACTCACAGTTGTTGACATCACTTTCTCCTTGTGCACTTAGTACCATGAAACGGGTATTTATAATGATGGGTATAACGGATAAATGTTTAGAAAATATTATATCCAGTGATGAATTATTTCAACTAATCTATCAGGCTGTTCTAAAGGTAGCATATGACCTGAATTTTTAACTTCAAAAAACTGTAGATTCTTGTTTTTAGTGGTAAGTGCTTTTAATGTGGTGCGATTGACTAAGTTATCTTCTTCGCCTGCACAAAATAGGATAGGTAAATCAATTTGTCCTAATGGCTCTGACAGGCCATCACGTAAGGTTGTATTGCTGAGCTGGTTAATGAGTACTGTTTTGCCTAGCGCTAAGTCCATTGCAGTTATTATTTTAATGATATTTTGGTTGTCTTGGTTTTTAGCGTGTAAATATTTTTTTATTTTTGCAAGCGGAATTCCTTGATAGTCGTTATTTTTTAGCCAGTTAAGACTTTTATTTCTGATGAGTATTTCAGATTTTGGAAGAGCACCAGGTGAGTTTGCTATGACCATGAGTCTTCTCATCCTTTCAGGGTAGTTAATGGCTAAAGCTGATGCGATGTAACCTCCTAACGAGAATCCAACGAGATTTATGTTTTTTAGGGGGAGCTTTTCAATTATTGTTTTTAGCATGTTATTAATATTTTGAGCCTCAGGAAGAGGGATATGTATTGGGTTGTAATCGGCTTTAAGGCGAGGCCAGACCTTTGACCATAGTCGTTGATCGCACATAGTACCCGGTAGAAAGAAAACCGTTTTACTCATGATGTATTACCTTGATGATGTAGGTTGCGTTGAAGCACTATTTTGTAATAAGTATTTTTTTATGTCACTGGACCTTGATAGCTACATGGGTTGTATTTATAAACATTCAATGACGTCTACTATGTACGCTTTATTGAAAATAATCGTGAATAATTAGTCATATAGTTAGGTGTAACATAGTTGTTCCAGGTTTGTAGTGATAAGTTTCCAGTAGAATAGGGAGCTTTTCTGCTTCCACTTAAATAAATTGATCTGTATCAATATGTTTACAGCTTTGTCAGACAGAACTCATGCGGTTAATTCCTTCCTAGCAGTGCAACTTCCAGCAAAAAATTCTTATCTTAGTGAGGCAGCCCTTCGTTGGTGTAGCTACTATTTGGTAATAAATAAGGGGAGGGTTAGTGGTATAACGTTATATAGCTGTTAAAGAGTATATTGGCTATGTGTTTGTGAAATGGACTGTTATTGAAGAAAGCAGAGTATAAATAAAAAATGTAACCGTCAGAAAGTACCTCTTTTGAGGTGAAAAAAAGAAAAAAGTTAAGACGTATTTTAAACATTGTAAATTAATAATAGAAATGAAAGTGACTAAGGAGGGGGC
This sequence comes from Zooshikella harenae, assembly GCF_018837975.1. Classification (GTDB taxonomy): domain Bacteria; phylum Pseudomonadota; class Gammaproteobacteria; order Pseudomonadales; family Zooshikellaceae; genus Zooshikella; species Zooshikella harenae. The sequence goes on from NZ_JAGSOY010000025.1 coordinate 56,273, forward strand.
AATGAATATGCCTGAAGCTGATAAAGTGATGAATCCACTAGGTACTGATGGCTTTGAGTTTGTTGAGTATACAGCACCAGACATTGTTGGTATTAATGCCTTAAAAAATTTATTTATTCAACTTGGTTTTGTTGAAATAGCTAAGCATAGATCTAAGCAGGTTTGGTTATATCGTCAAGGTGATATTAATTTTATTGTTAATGCTGAGCCCAATTCACAGGCAGAGCAGTTTAGTCATTGCCATGGCCCTAGTGTTTGTGGCATGGCATTTCGAGTTAAAGATGCAGCTCATGCAGTAAAACATGCTGTTGCCAATGGCGCTAAACTTTTTACAGGTAGAGTCGGGCCCATGGAGCTTAATATACCTGCAGTTTATGGCATTGGTGAAAGTACACTTTATTTTGTTGATCGTTATGGTGATCAGTCAATTTATGATATTGATTTTGTTTTCTACGAAAATTGGGAAAATAAATTAAAAGAATGTGATATGGGGTTGACAGAAATTGATCATTTAACTCATAACGTCAAGCGCGGTAATATGAAAGTATGGGCCGACTTTTACGAAAAAATTGGGAACTTTAAAGAAATTCGCTATTTTGATATTGAAGGTAAGTTAACGGGGCTTGTCAGTAAAGCGATGACAGCGCCTTGTGGAAAAATTAGAATTCCTATTAATGAGTCTTCTGATGAAAAGTCCCAAATTGAGGAGTTTATTCGTGAGTATAAAGGCGAAGGAATACAACATATCGCACTTTATACGCATGATATTTATGAGACGGTTAAAAAACTACGTGAACGAGGTGTTGAATTTATGTTTACACCTGATACGTATTACGAAAAGATAAGTGATCGAATTAAAGGTCATGAAGAAAATATTGATGATTTACGATATTTTCGAATTTTAATTGATGGTGCTCCAGAGAGAGACGGGATTTTATTACAGATATTCACTAATACCGTTATTGGTCCAGTTTTCTTTGAAATTATTCAACGTAAAGGAAATGAAGGATTTGGTGAAGGAAATTTCAAGGCGTTATTTGAGTCTATAGAAGAAGATCAAATTCGTAGAGGAGTATTGGCTAATGCGTAAATGGATTAGCTACCCTCGCCAACAAGGCCGCGTCTCTCGCCAGGCACATGCTGATTTCCCTGAGGAAGGCATTTATGAACGAGAGCTGGGGCGTAGTGGTTTTTTTGGTCCAGCCTCACATATGCATCATCGTCATGCGCCTACTGGTTGGAGTCATTGGGAAGGGCCGTTACGTCCACGAGCCTTTGATTGTAATAAACTGAACGCGTTACCAGTGTCACCATGGGAAACACCTGTCTTGTTGCATAATGCCCATTGCCAATATCGTATTTGGAAGTGTGAGCACCCAATGGAGCATTTAGTGCGTAACGCTGATGGTGATGAATTATTATTTGTGCATGAAGGTAAAGGACAGCTCTTCTGTGATTATGGACGGCTTGAAGTGCAAGAAGGGGATTATGTCGTAATCCCGAGGGGGACGATGTGGCGCTTAGAGCCTACTGAATCATTATTTTTACTCATGATTGAAGCGACCAATGATGCTTATGGGCTTCCTGAAAAAGGACTTGTGGGTAATCATGCTATCTTTGATCCTGCAGTATTGGAAACACCAGCCATAGATGATGTTTTTTTACAGCAGCAAACAGAAGACCCATGGCAGGTTCATATCAAGTGCCGTAATCAGGTATCCATTGTAAGTTTTCCTTATAATCCGCTGGATGCTTTAGGCTGGCATGGGGATTTATCTGTTGTACGTTTGAATTGGCGGGATATACGCCCGTTAATGAGCCATCGTTATCACCTACCACCTTCAGCGCATACGACATTTGTCGCGCAGCGGTTTGTGATTTGTACATTTGTGCCTCGTCCTATTGAAAGTGATCCTGGCGCATTAAAAGTGCCTTTTTATCATAATAATGATGATTATGATGAGGTACTGTTTTACCACGCAGGGGAATTTTTTAGCCGCGATAACATAGATAGTGGTATGGTCACTTTTCATCCTGCTGGGTTCACACATGGCCCACATCCCAAAGCCTATCAAGCTGGCCGAGAATACAGCAAAAAGTTTACCAATGAGGTTGCTGTCATGTTGGATACTCGGGATGCATTAGAAATTGGCTCAATGGTGTCAGATATTGAAAATTCAGAGTATGTGAATAGCTGGTTACCCAAAAAATAAAAAAGGATCTTGGATTATATGAAATTAGCTTCTCTCAATAATGGCCTACGAGATGGTCAACTTATTGTTGTTAGTTGTGATTTACAGCACTGTGTGGCTGTGCCTGAAATAGCACCAACCTTACAAGTAGCACTGGATAATTGGACTGAGGTTTTTCCTGCATTGACAGAAGTTTATCAATCGTTGAATGCACGCCAACTGCATAATGAGCAGCGCTTTAACAGTAAAGAGGTGTTATCTCCGTTACCTCGTGCTTACCAATGGGCAGACGGTAGTGCTTATGTAAATCATGTAGAGCTGGTGAGAAAGGCGCGAGGCGCTGAAATGCCTGAAAGTTTTTGGCATGATCCTTTGATGTATCAGGGAGGATCTGACGCATTTTTACCACCAACAGCTGATATACCTGTTGCAGATGAAGCCTATGGCATTGACTTTGAAGCAGAGATTGCTGTTATAACGGATGATGTTGGAATGGGGGTGAAGCCAGAAAAAGCACAGCAGCATATAAAATTGCTCATGTTAGTCAATGATGTATCACTGCGAAATTTAATTCCTGGCGAGTTAGCTAAAGGGTTTGGTTTTTTTCAAAGTAAACCTTCAAGCAGCTTCTCCCCTGTAGCAGTGACACCTGATGAGCTTGGCGATGCTTGGGATGGCCAAAAAATACACCTTAAATTGCATACCTATTTAAATGACAGTTTATTTGGCCAGCCTAATGCGGGAGTAGATATGACATTTGATTTTCCTACCCTGGTAGCTCATGCCGCAAAAACGAGACCATTAACGGCAGGCTCTATTGTAGGTTCAGGTACGGTATCCAACTATGATCGTTCTGCTGGGTCAAGCTGTATTGCTGAACAACGTATGTTGGAAATAATTCAGCAAGACACCGCTAAAACATCGTTTATGAAATTTGGGGATCGTGTGCGAATTGAAATGTTTTTAGATGACGGTCAGTCAATTTTTGGTGCTATTGACCAACAGGTTGTTCAATATAATGTGAATTAAACAGGTAGGAGAAAGTATGAAACTATACAGTTATTGGCGTTCTTCTACTGCCTATCGACTTAGAATTGCTCTTAACCTTAAACAAGTCACTTATGACATCATTCCTGTTCATTTGGTAAAAGATGGGGGTGAGCAGTTTTCTCCTTGGTTTACTGAGTTAAATCCTCAGCAACGAGTGCCTGTGCTGGATACGGGGGAAAATAGTTTAATACAGTCTATGGCGATTTTAGAGTGGCTTGAGGAAACACATTCAGAGCCGCCATTACTTCCTTCTGATCCTCTGGCTCGGGCACAGGTTAGAGCAATGATGCAGTTGATAGGTTGTGAGATCCATCCATTAAATAATATACGGGTACTGCAGTACTTAAGTACAAATCTTCATATTGAAGAGGAGGCCAAGCGAGCTTGGTATCAGCACTGGATTGTTGATGGGTTTACTGCACTTGAAGCATTATTAAAGCAACATGGAGGGCAATATTGCTGGCAAGATCAGTTGACCTTTGCAGATGTAACGTTAATCCCGCAGGTTTACAACGCAAAGCGGTTTCAAGTGGATCTTAAGGCGTTTCCAAGTATTAACAAAATTTACAACCATTGCATTCAGCTTCCTGCATTTAAACTAGCCTCTCCTGAGTCCCAACCCGATGCTGTTTAGGCCGACATTTGTCGGCCTTTCTGATCGTTAGACAGGTAACGTATTCCGTAGTCTTGTTAGACTGTCTTGCATAGTCACAGAAATACGTTGTGACTTCCTTACCCCTTTGCTAGCTTGAACTTTCGTGCTTGTTGTGTGCACGTGTTTTGCATTCTGTAAAAGGTGTGCTTAAAAAAATACGTACATGGAGATAAGTCAATGGCTGTCAACCGACAACGAAATTTTCTATTGAGTGCACTGGTATCACTTACAATTGTTATCATTGCATATGTGGTTGTGATGTATTTTCCAGTGACTGCAGAAATTCGTGATCAACCACTAGATGTAATAAAAGAAGACAGTCATCAAACAAAGTCCTTGGCTCTTAGTGATAAACTTGAAGTTGATCAACAGGTTTCCACAGCACAGAAGACAAAACTTAATTTACCTGAATATTTGCAAGATACCTTGGTTGATGGGAGCTTGCCTGTTGATAGCCAGGGGCAGCTTATTATTAGTCGTGAAATACGTGATTTATTTGATTATTTTCTTTCAGTTCAAGGGATTGAATTGTTAGAACAGAGTGTTAATCGGCTACAACAATATGTTCGCTTACACTTAAGCCCACCTGCTGAAGGACAAGCTTTAGCACTTCTTGAGCAATATTTAGCATACAAGAAAGCATTAGTAGCCCTTGAAAATACTGTAACAGATAGTGGCGACTACCTTGGGATTAAAGCTCAGTCGACGTACGATATTTCGATATTGAATAATCGTTTAATGGTTTTAAATCAGCTACGTCAGCAGTACTTTTCAGCGAGTACCACAGAAGCTTTTTTTGGCAGGGATAATCGTTATGACCAATATATGCTAGAGAGAATCACAATATTACAAAACGAGATGCTTACAGCAGAGCAACAAATGGCTGCGATAAGTGCCTTGAATGCAAGTCTTAGCGATAAAGATAAAAAACTATTTCTGATAGCTGATCCCGTATCTCACAAGAAAGCAATTAATTCGTTAGCAGGGTCAGATGATAGCACGAAGCAAGCATTAATAACTGAATTTGGCAGTGCCGCTGTTGAACGACTAACACAGTTGGAGCAAATGAGAAACCGGTGGCAACAACGTTTAGATAATTATAAGCAGTCATTACACCATATAGTAGAAAGTACAATGGCGGTGGAAGATAAAACGCAAGCAATTGAGTCGCTTCTGCAGCAATCCTTTTCTACAAATGAGCAGGTACGTGTAAAAGCGTTAGTTAAGCATCCTTGATAGATGAGATAAGCTGCGTAAATATTACAGGGGGTGCTTATAATCAGCCGTTCCTCATAGAGTATGATGAAAACTAGTTGGAACGGCTTTGTATAATTATTTTTGGATACAGGTAGCTTGTAAATCAACAGGCATTGTAGCTTCAGCAATCATTTGGCGCTCTTCTACTGTTAATGCTTCATGATTACAGTAACGTTCCCATAATTCGCGCATTGGGTCTTGTGCTGGCTCAACGGTTTCAGTAGCTACAGGTGTGGTATCTACTTGTGCCGCGGGTGGTGATAATTCTTCTGTTTGCCCTGCTGTTGTTGACTGGTTGCTATTACAGGCAACGAGCATAAGCATACTTACTGCTGCAACTAAATATTTCATACTGAGCTCCTTGTTACTAACGAGGTAATACTAAACCGATAATATTGCTTACTTGAAGAAAGGTAGTATGGGGTGAAACGTTGCTTTATTTGACTACAGGTTACAGTGGTACTGCCCCTCGAGTTCATAACGCAACCGTTTTACTTGTCTTTCAAAGAAAGCTTTAAATTGTGTTATACGTTCAGCGCTGTCTATACAGACAGATAAAATAAAAGCCTACCCTATAAACCCACACATATTACGTAAAATGGATAAGGCATAGCGTAAAGCACTGGAAAAAACAGTATAATGCCTTAACCTATCTTCATTCGGCAATCGTCTTGTAATATTTTGTAGACGCCTTCGATATTATTTCTGTGCGCTATATCCATAGCGAAGGATTTGCATTGAATTACATGGGTAGTGAGTGCCAAAGTAATGTAAGGAAAGGGCGGTAGCGATTGGGTTAGTGGATTAACAGGACTTTCATGCAAATTTGTTTTATTTTGGTTGAGCCTCAGCGAGCTGCGAATGTGGGGGCATGTGCTCGCGCCTTAAAAACCATGGGTTTTCATACGTTACGTATTGTGAATAGTCAACAGTATCTAGCTGAGGAAGCACAGTGGGTAGCACATGGTGCAACAGATATCTTACAGGGTGCCCAGCAATTTTCATCTCTTGAGGACGCGCTCAACGATATTGATCTGGTGATTGGCACCTCAACTAAACAAAGAGCAGGTAAGCGGTTTGCTCATTCTCCTAAGGCATTATTTGAGTCGTTATCTGAAAAGCGTCAACTACTCGCTCGGGTAGCAGTTGTCTTTGGCCGTGAAGATCATGGTTTAGCCAATGAGACGCTTAACCTGTGTGATGTACTATCGACCATCCCATTGGCTGTAAACTATCCCTCCTTAAACTTAGGGCAAGCTGTCATGCTGTATGCTTATGAGCTTAGTCCCTTGACTCAATCGCTGCAGTCTGAAGTCAGTTGTAGTGATGCTGCAGAGGGCCAATGGCGGGCACTGCAAGCAAAAGTAACATGCTTGCTTGAGCAACTGAATATCCCCAGCTCAGCAAAGGAGTATCAATGGGTTCGCGAGCGTTTACCTGTTTGCTCTCAAAAGGATATTAACTTTCTGCATACTTTGGTAACGGATGTGATTCGTAAGATAAATCAATAGGTTATCGTCATACCTATGGGTCCTGTTAACGCTGTGGTGATATGCTTTAAGAAAAATTAATGCAAAAGTAAGCGTAGGACCTCATTGCTAATTTACACTATCAACTTGCACTAGAAGCATTTCCTAAGACTTTGTATTAGTTAACTTGATAGCTTTGTAAATGTTAACAAGAGTGTTGACACGGATTAAAAAAATAATGCCATGTTGTAGTTATATTACTACCTTAATGCGTTGTTAATTGTTTTCATATTGGCAGAGAGTTATGAATGGTTTAACCCAGAAAAAGTTTGTTTATAATGTTTCGCGACAGGCTCAAGAGGCAGAAGTTGACATTAACTATGAGATCTATCCAGAAGATCCTAATAAGGCTGTAGTTGTTAATGTAAATATCAACTCAAAAAAAGGCAATGTGAAAGAAACTGAAGTGCTTAGACGAGATGAATTTTATAACTTTGCGCAGAGGGTTAAAAGTATTCTTCGGCGTAATGGGCTGTTTGGTGAGGGATTAATGATCTCCGGCTGGAATAAAGCCTATTTAACGGGGCATGAGTATTATGATATTTATAATAAAATAAAAAGTCAGTTAAACTATACAACACATTCAATCGATTTAAATCGTTTTTTCCGTGCTAAAAAACAGTAATTTATTCTGTTTCCTATTCCCGTTGAAAGCCCTTCAACCTAACAAAACCGCTATGATCACTAGATTATAGCGGTTTTGTTTAATTATTTATTTAGCCATTAATTGTTTTACGTCGTGGACTAATTGATCAATTCGTGTTTTATCGCTGTTCCATGAACATACAAAGCGAGCACCACCTGCGCCAATGAAGGTGTAAATTCGCCATCCTTGTTTGCGTAACTTAATGATAACCTGCTCAGGAAGTGCTACAAAAACCGCATTTGCTTCACAGGGACGTAGTAGGTTTACCCCTGGTATTTCACATAGCTGCTCGGCAAGATAAGCTGCACATAGATTGGCATGCCGCGCATTTTTCTCCCAAGCACCTGTTTTGAGCATACCTAACCAGGGAGCAGAGAGAAAACGCATCTTTGACGCGAGTTGCCCAGCTTGTTTAATACGGTAAGAAAAATCTTCTGCCAGCTGTTTGTCAAAAAATACTATGGCTTCACCAATTGCCATGCCATTTTTGGTGCCTGAGAAGCATAAAACATCAACACCTTGTTTCCAGCTTATTTCGGCGGGTGATTTTCCAAGAGAGATACAGGCATTAGCAAAACGCGCACCATCCATATGTATCTTAAGTCGGTAATGATCTGCTACTTCTTTAATCGCTTGTAACTCATCGATGGTATACACCGTACCTTGCTCTGTTGCCTGAGTAATGCTTATCACTTTGGGTTTGGGGTAGTGTATATCAGTACGCTTACTGGCAAGCTCTGCAATGGATTCAGGACTAAGCTTGCCCTCTGCACCATCCCCTAAAAGCAGTTTGGAGCCATTAGAAAAGAACTCAGGTGCACCGCACTCATCTGTTTCAACATGAGACGTTTGATGTGCAATGACGCTATGGTATGACTGACAGAGAGAGGCAAGCGCTAGGGAGTTTGCTGCAGTACCATTGAATGCAAAGAATACATCGCAATCTGTTTCAAATAATACGCGGAATTCATCACAAGCCTTACGCGTCCATTCATCTTCGCCATAAGCTTCAGCATCCCCTTCATTCGCCAAAAGCATATATTCTAGGGCTTCCGGGCATATACCAGAATAGTTATCACTGGCAAATTGGCCGGGTTTGGTCATTGAATTGACACCTCATAATCTGGAACCCATGCCCTACCTAAATACTTCACTGATTAGTGAGAATTCGATCTATATGTAGAGTTAAGGGTTGGAATTTATGTGTAGTGTCAAAAATAGGGCAGGTTTATAGTTGAAAGCAAGGTTTTTTTATTAAACGGTTGTTTAAACTTAAATGACAGTAGCGTTCTGTATAGTCAGGAAGGAGAGAAGTTGTCTAAAAACCATGTTTTGACATGAGTTCTTCCATCAAGCCGTCCTCTTTAATTTGTTTAAGACCAGCATTAAACAAGGCTAGTTTTTTTTGATAGTCCTCAGCTTTTGTTGAAAAAACAATATAGAGTTTTTTTACCTCAAGTGCGGGGCTCATAAACTCTAGCTCAAGTGAGTACCAGGGGTAACGCGTAGCAATAATGTATTGAGCAACATATTTATCAATGAATATAAGTTGTACACGATCTTTATATAGACGTTTGAGATTAACATTGTCACTAATGGATTCTTCTTTTTTTAGATAATCAGCTTCATCGAACTCTTTAGTATTAATGTAGCCTCGTACTACACCAAATCTATATTCTTTGAGGTCTCTCAGTGCTTTGCTGAGGTTAGTGCGTGGATCAACGGAAAACTTAATGTCTCGATCACGGCGTTTATAAAAACCTACAGGTCCTCCAGGAAAAGGATCAGAAAAGACAAACTCTTTTTCCCTTGCTTTGTCATAATATTCAGGAAAGAGTCCATCAACATGGCCATGCCGTGCAACGTGTAAAGCTCTGGCCCAAGGAAAAAATAGCACATCCACATTGGCGCCTGAGCGGGCAAAGGCTTCTTTTACGATTTCATAAACATAGCCTTTCTCTGGCATATCCTGTCCAATGTAGGGTGCCCAATTTAAAGACGATAAAACAATCGTAGGGCGATCACTGGCATGAGAAAAGCTTATCCACAAAAAAAGAGCGATTGATAATAACGGTTTTATCATAATGCTTTGGTTGGCTATCATGTTAACTAAACATAATAGACACTATTTGTTGAAACTTGAGTATAATGTATGGGTTAAAATCCATGTTTTAGCAAGATTTCTGCAACCATTCCATTTTGCGTAATGTGTTCAAGTCCCTTATTGAAAGCCTCAACGAAAGCTTCATGGTTTTTAGCTTTTTTAGAAAAAGCAATGTGTAGGTTTTTGACTTCAAGTGCGGGCTTTATAAATTCAAGTTCTAATGAATACCATGGATATTTTTTAGCAATAATATAATGAGCGACGTATTTGTCGATAAAAATAATATCCACTTGTTTTTTGAATAAGCGCTTGATATTTAGGTCATCACTAATAGTGTATTGTTTTTTTAGGTAATTGGCTTCATCAAAAGGTACATAGTTGACGTATCCTTCAACGACGCCAAATGTTAGGTTTTTTAACGGTTCAATTGCTTTAGCAAAATTTTCTCTGGGATCACTTGCAAAGGTATAATTATTCTCTGTACGACTATAGAATCCTACAGGACCACCAGGGATAGGATTAGAGAAAATGAAGTATTTTTCACGATTTTTAGAGTAATAGGCGGGGAATACACCATCGGTGTGTCCCTTTTTGGCAAGCTCCATAGCCCTATCCCAGGTTAAAAATATAATCTCTAGTGAGTAACCGCTAACTTTCAATGCTTCACTAATAAGTTCGTAACTGTAGCCGTTGTTAGGTAAAGATCGACCTATATAGGGTTCCCAATTAAGTGAAGTGAGTACAATTCGATCTTTTCCATGGGTATTCAATGACAGGGAAATGCTCAAAGCATACCATAGCCCTATAAATACCTTGCATACGGATTGCATATATCTTTTGTGCACATTTGGTGGATTTAAATATCAAGTCTAGACGATTTCTTGGGGCTACATGAGGATACGCTAGGAGGGATTATGAGTTATACCGCTAGAATGACGCTTTTTGTATTATTGGCCATAAGCATAATGGGAGGGGCTGGTATCGGGTTTTATCATTATTGGCTTGATCAAGCTAAGCCTGTTGAATCTTCGGCTGATATGACTATTGAAGCAGAAAATGAGGAAGTTAAAGTCATTGAGACTGATGAGAGTGAGACTGGGGTAGTTGGTGTAGTGGAAAGTGATAGTAGTGATGTAGATAGTGTCACTCCAGTTGACAATCAAGGTGAAAACAAGCAAGCGTTAAGGGCTAGCCAAAAACATGAAAAAACAGATGCTATTCCAGTTGTACCAGGTGAAGATACAGCATCAAGTTCTTCAATTAGCTACGGTGATGACTCAACACGTATTATTGTTGAGGATGGCGTAGAGTTGGAAGGGCTTGACGTGAAAGCAGAATTACATAATAAAGTGATAAAAGATGATGAAGTTATTCAAATGAAGCCTTAGAGTTAGGGGTTTACATGTCACATTTGTTAAACACGTTTGAACTTAATGCTTGCTTAAGAGATACAAACACCCGAGTAATTGATTGTCGCTTTTCCTTAGCTGATCCTGATTATGGGTTAAATGCTTATAAAAAGAGCCATATTCCTGGGGCTATATACCTTGACCTGGATAAAGATTTATCTGTACCTGTGGTCTCAGGTTTAACTGGCCGTCACCCTTTGCCTCATCCACAAGAATTTGCTGCAAAACTTGGAAGTCTTGGTGTTAGTGACCAGCATACCATTGTTATTTATGATGATGCCGATGGTGCCAAAGCTGCAAGGCTGTGGTGGATGCTACTTTGGTTAGGCAAGTCTGAAGGTGTGTATCTTTTAGATGGTGGGTACCAAGCATGGGTTAACGATGATTTATCTTGCACACCAGTGTTACCAGATTACCCTTCGACTCAGTTTGATTTTGAGTGTAATAGCACGTTGAAAGTGGAAGCTGATGAGGTTCTCAGTAACATATCCTCTGAGCAAATGATAATGCTTGATGCAAGGTCTTATAGTCGCTTTGCTGGTGAAGAAGAGCCCATTGATTCAGTGGCAGGCCATATTCCTGGCGCTATGTGTTGTCCCTATACTGAAAATCTTGATCAGCATGGGAAGTTTCAATCACCAGATGAATTGCTGAAGCGCTTTCAGTATCTAGGAGTGAATAAAGTCACAAATTGTATTTGTTATTGTGGCTCTGGCGTCACAGCATGCCATAATATTTTTTCTATGCAGCTTGCTGGCTTGCCGATGCCAAAACTTTATGCTGGGTCATGGAGTGAGTGGATAACCAACCCTCAACGGCCTGTTAGTAAACAGGATGCAATGATCTCTAATTAAAATTGGGCATTGGTTTGGAAAACATAGCATTTGCTATGTGTTACTATCTTTTACACTTTGAATGGTTGTTGTTAGTAGTACTCAAGTAAATAGTTCTACTTTTAGCTAAAGCTACTGTTAATTGTAGGTTTTCGGGGTTTTGGTCTGATACTTGCCTAAATTAAAGTAGTAGAATGAGTTTCAGGTAACTAACGGACACTAAACAAGAAACGGATTATGAAGACACACGACAGTAATGATACTCAACATCATAGCCCACAGGCTTCTAGTGGCGATTGGCAGCAACTTGCAAGCCGTCGTCGTTTGTTAAAAGCTTCAGCGGCTGCAGCGCCTTTATTGCTTACTCTGCGAAGCGGAGCTGCTCTCGCTGCCAGTAGTGCAACATGTCAGGCTAAACTGGCTAATACTGCAAGCCAGGCTGAAACTATTGTGCGTCCTGGATATGACATTGAAGATGTAAAATGGCTCCGTGCTGAAGCGGTCAAAATAACTGTTATGCACAATCCAGGTAAATCCAATAAGTCACTTGATGCTGGCCAGCAAGTTTACTATGTGGTTAAAAGTGAATATTACCAGGAACAGGCTGGTGGCTTGGTTAAAGTGGCTGATCAGTTGAAAGTACAAAAGCAGCTTGATAAGTGGGAAGAAAACGCAGCGAAAGGGAATGTAACAGTCTTGCGTGAAAATGTCAGAGTGCTGGTGTTTTATGATGACCAGTCAAAAGAGCTTATGGTTGAACGTAATGCGGGTGCTTCGCCAGTGACTGAATCATGTTGGGTTTCTTTATACAATAATCCAGTTGAAAATATTGGCTAATAAGTTGTGAGCGATAATAACGTACTGCTGGTTTGTGTGTGAAGAATTCAAGCGCCAGTCAGGGATGCTGGCAAACAATATCCTCAGAATATCTTCATTGGGCAAGATGGGAATCGGAAACAGTTGTTTTCAACGAGCTTACAGCTGAAACCCATCTACTTAATGATTTAACCCTTGCTATATTATTAATCCTTTATGAATCTCCTCTTAGTTGCTCAATGCTTTTATCACAGCTGTATTCAGAGTATCAGGTTGATTCAGATACTTTGAGCGATGCGCAACTTTCATACCTATTAAATGAACTTGATGAACTTGGTCTCATAGAGCCTGTTTGCGTATGAGATTTTCTGACTTATCCTCATCTACTATTTACCATTACCTAAAAACACAAGGTGTTGTTTATCAATGTGGGCCATTCAATATTCAATTAAAAGCGAATATTCCCTTTTTGGCAGAACAGTTACATGTTTTATTCGCTCATTACCCATTTATTGAGCATGATGTATTAATAGATTTTCGAGTCAACTTAGCGCGGCCATACTCTCATCGTTATTGGTGGAGACCACAGGTGTTATTTAAGACCGCAGAGGGAGATCCAGGGATGGCTCCTTTTCCTCTGGATCACGCATTGCCTATGTTGGAATGGGGAACAAACTGGTGTGTCGCTTCCCAAAGTCATTACTATCTTATGCTGCATTCTGCAGCTGTTGAGTATCAGGGAAAAGGTGTGTTGTTACCAGCCTGGCCAGGTTCAGGCAAAAGTACTCTTTGCGCTGCTTTTGCTATGCGGGGGTGGCGAATGTTATCTGATGAGTTTGGCTTAATTGATTTGGAAACAGGCTTGATTCAACCTATTCCTAAGCTCATTCCGCTGAAAAACCAATCCATAGATGTTATTCGAAACTTTGCGCCTGATGCTGTGATTGGCCCGCTATTTACCAAAACGCGTAAAGGTGATGTTGCTCACTTTCGTCCGCCACTTACTAGTGTTGCTCAAAGTGAAGTACAAGCAAAACCCAGGCTTGTTATTTTTCCTAAATACCAATCTGAAACTCGATTTAAACTAACGGAGGTGACTAAGGCCCAGGCTCTGTTACGTTTAGCTAATAATGCATTCAACTATCAAATTGTGGGTAAGAAAGGCTTTCATGCGGTTAAATCACTAATTGATGAGTCTAATTGTTATGAGCTGTATTTTAACGACTTGGATACAGTGGTTGAAAAACTGCAACAGCTCATTGAATCACTCCCGCCTGAAGAGTAAATGTTATGTATTCATGTGAATCAGCGACACTTTTAAATTTGATTCGCTCACTGAATGACATTCATTATGTAGTGAGCTTAAAAAGTGTTGAGCTAGATGGCTGGCTACAGTTAGCAAAACAGTCTGGGTTATTGGCTACACTTGGCTATCGCTTACAAGATGCGGGATTGCTCTCTACCTTACCTGAAAAAGCAAGGAGAACTATTCTTGGGACAATGCATTTTTCAGGCTATTTGAGCCAAATGGCACAGTGGGAAATTAACCGGCTTCAACGTACACTTAAAGATGTTAGTGATATTGTGCTACTTAAAGGTGCTGCATATATTACCCAGCAAATCCCCGGTTTAAGGGGACGATATCTATCGGATGTTGATATTTTAGTACCTGAAGAACAATTAAATTATGTGGAACAATGTTTATTAAAAGCAGGTTGGGAAAGTCACAAACCACCCTCTGGCTATGACGACTATTATTATCGTCAATGGATGCATGAAATCCCACCACTGAGGCATCGTTTCCGCAGTGTCGATGTTGACTTACACCACCGAATTTTACCTCGTACCAGCAGGCTAAACCCTGATCCTGACCTATTATTGGCTACTGCCCAGTCATGTACTATATCAGGAGTTAAAGTATTGTCTGCTGAAGACCAATTCTTGCATAGTTGTGTTCATCTATTTTATGACTCTGAGCTAAAAAATAGATTACGTGACTTGGTTGATTTAGATGTTTTGTATCGATACTTTACGGAAAAATATGCTGGTTTTGATCAAAAACTTTTAGCCAGAGCCAACGAGCTTGGGGTACAGAGACCATTTTACTACAGTCTTATTCATACTCGATCTATTTTAAAAACACCTATTCCTGATGATTTATTACAATCCATCCAACAATTTAAGCCTAACGTGCTTGTAAACTGTTTAATGAATAAGTGGCTACCTTTAGCGCTTTTACCGGTTGATAGTGGTCCAAGACTGCATAAAATGAACCGTCTATTGGCTATTTGGGGGTTGTATATTAGATCACATTGGCTTCGGATGCCGCCTTTTTTATTAACGAAACACTTATTTATTAAAGCCTGGATGCGCTTGGGTGGAAAAGTGTAAATATTGTTAAGACTAGCAACTAGCCTGCTATTATTGCTTATATAGTTTTTATTATGGAAGTAGTTGTACTGATGCTGGTATGAACAGCAGTAATGAGTCGTTATTGAGCAACCACATGGCAGAGTCAATTTTAATTGTTGAAGATAGTCCTATTGTTCTAAAAATCATGCAGCATTTATTGGAAAAACATCAGATTTTTTTCCCAGTATTTGTCGCAACATATGGCGAAGCTGAGATTTTTTTAGAAAGCCAGGAGCATCCATTTTTTGCTGCTGTGGTTGATTTAAACTTACCTGATGCTCCTCATGGTGAAATAGTCGACTTAGTTTTGTCTTATCAAATTCCTTGTATTGTTTTATCAGGCTCTTATGATGACCAGCGTCGTATTCAATTACAGGACAAAGGTATTGTTGATTATATAGTCAAAGAAAGTCGGGTTTCTTACGAGTTTGTAATTAAGCTTCTTGAGCGACTAGTTAAAAATCAGCATGTAAAGATTTTAGTGGCTGATGACTCGAAGTCTTCGCGATCATTTTGTAAAAAAGCTTTACATTTGCATCTCTATCAAATGTTAGAGGCTGAAACAGGCTTACAAGCCTTAAACATATTACATGAGCAGCCAGATATAAAAATGCTTATTGTTGATTATAATATGCCAGAAATGGATGGTTATGAATTGGTAAAAACCATTCGACATAAAGATAATAACAAATCACTTTGTATTATTGGTGTCTCAGGCATGGAAAGTGGCTCCTTATCTGCCCGTTTTATTAAAATGGGAGCGAATGACTTTTTAAAGAAGCCTTTTTATCAAGAAGAGCTACATTGTCGAGTGATGCATAATATTGAAGAAATGGAATTGATTGCAAAAATTCAAGATACAGCGAACCGTGATTACTTAACAGGTTTGTTTAATCGTCGTTACTTTGTAGCGAAAGCTGAGGAATATTTACAGACAGCATTACAAGAAAATCGGCATTTATCATTTGCATTACTGGATATTGATTTTTTTAAAGGGATTAATGATCGTTATGGACATGATGTTGGTGACCAGGTTTTAAAAAAAATGGGTCTGTTGTTGGCTGAGAAGTTTAGACGTTTTCTTGTCGCTCGGTTAGGAGGAGAAGAATTTTGTATTTTAATGCCTGGCATGGACATTGAACATAGCGCACAGTTACTCTCAGGTTTTAAAAACTACATCAGTGACCAATCCATTGATATTGAAAATGAAACACTGAGTTTTACAATAAGCATTGGTGTTACAGAAAAACTTAAGCCAACATTATTAGAAATGATGACAGAAGCAGATCGGTTGCTTTATCGTGCAAAAGAAGCTGGCCGTAACCTTGTAATTACCAGTGATGCCTATATTGATGCTGACGATGAATAAGTTGATTAATGACAACGCAAGATAAATCTGCATTATATAATGAATAAAACAAGCTTATAAATAGTACCTTTCACCAACTTTTATCAAAATTTAGTCATAAATAACTTGGTTATAATCTTGGATATGGCTTTATTTTGGAAAAGCTATATAA
>NZ_JAGSOY010000250.1 GCF_018837975.1 Zooshikella harenae
GCTGCAACCAGTACACTATAGGTATACCCTAAATGAACCATCTGTGGTTTGCTAAGCTTTTAGTAATGCATGTTTAGAAGCGTGGATTGAATTAGTTATATAAGGGCTGAAGGATATGGCTAAAAAGAAAAAGACAGCACAAAAGTTACTTTATTATCGTCGTGCACGTTGGAATAATCAACAATCTGAGACTTTAAGTAGTATCATAATAAATTCACACTCTATTTTAACAACGGTTGATGATAGAACTTTTAAAAATGCAAATAATTCAAAAGTTAAATGTGCTGATTATACGGAAAAAAATAACGAAGTATACTTGCGCCTTTCTGTATTTACACCGAATCAACAGGCATTAACCATTGAGAAAGATGGTAATAAAAGCTCTTCTAAAATCGATGAGCATCCTGCACCAGAAGGTAGTGATTTTGTTAATGGGGATGCATTTGTATATATACAAGGAAATCATGTAATACTATGTACATCTAATACACATCAGTCAGTTATCGAGAATTATATTAAAAAGATACTTTCTTCAACGGATCAAACAAGTATTGCACAATCAATTTGTCTAGATAAAGTAGCCAGTTCAAAAAAAATGGAGATTCTTGATAAAGAAGGAATAAAAAAAATCGACATTAAGTCGTCACTATATTTAGCAAGTTGTGAAAATATTAAGCAAAAAAACATACAAAAGACCCTGATTTCGGTAAGCAAGGAATGTTAAAGCTTCATGATGTAGCAAGTACAGCGATTAATAATGAGTTACATTCTGATAGCTTTAAAATAATTACAAAGAAAGGGACTGTAATATCAACTGATGAAATTAGAGTAAAAGGTAAATCAGAAATAGTTTATTTAGGAGATTCTTTAGAAAAAAATAGCGCTTGGAGTGCTCTAAAAACATACTATTTAGAACTGTTTGATTCCGGAGTTTTAGAGGAATGAAAAATAATTTTAACTTCATAGCAATAATTAGATTCTTCTTAATAATTATCATAAGCTTATTAGGGTCTGTTTACGGACAACCTTTAATACATAAAACCCCTGAAGCACTGAATGTTATTGTCACTATGTTTTCAATTCTTTCTGGGTTTTTAGTTGCAATAATAACACTTATTGGTGATGAAAAGGTACTGCCTTCTGGTGGTTATAGAGCTGTTATTTTGGGTCAAGGAAATACTAGAAAAAGGCTGAGAAAACAGCAATTTTTATTTTATATATATTTAAGGTTGTGCCTCAAAAGTATGTCCAAAGACTGGATTGTATGATTTTTACTCAA
>NZ_JAGSOY010000251.1 GCF_018837975.1 Zooshikella harenae
AAATGATTCGTGAAGGGTATAGCTGATGTAATGTCCGCCTTGGCTAGGGCCCCTTCATCCAATTCCTGTGGGTTTGTCCCTTCATGTGTTACCCGGGTAATCAGGTATTCCCCTTCAAATTGAGATCACCATCTGTATTTTTATAGACTTTATTGAAAATAGATACAAATTGGTTAAGGTCTTTTTATTTTAATACTTTTAGCTGCTGATTGAGCAATGACTTCGAGTTTTTCGAGTCCACATATTAGCCTATCTTTATATATTTGAAGCATTAAGAATAGGCTCTTATGCAAACTCGTTTAGACTATAAAAAAATCATAAAAATAGAGTTCTAATACTAAATCAACCTATATAAACTGAAAATATTCTCCATTTATCTTCACTATATTTATATTTATTGTTCCACCACCACCTTCTAAGTTTATGAGCGGTATAGTCTCCTCACCTTCGTCCAACTCTATTTTTTTATTGATATCTTCTGACATGTCAGGCTTTATTATCAGCTTTATATATTTATCATCCAAATATTTCTTCACAACAAGCTCGCGGGGTAATATTTCAGTTTTCTTAAGTTTGTTTTTTACTAGACTTTCAGCTGCACCCCTTGATTCTTTAAGAAAGAATTCTTTATTATATCCATTTGCGTCTATCGTTATTAAATTGTTAATACTAAAAAACCTCATAAACTTATCAACATCGCTTTCAATCAAGTCAGATAAGTTCGTTTCAAAAATGCTCAGTATTTTATTTGCAATATCTAAAAAGTCTTCATCCGTTTCTTCTTCAAATATTTCCAATTTATTCAACCATGGTTGAATATCATATACATCAGCCTCAAATGACTGTTTTATGACAATCGCATTAAGCTCTTCATCATACTCACCATCTGTAGGTGAGTATGAAAATTCACTAATCAACTTACCAGCAGAAGCACCTTTATTACCGATTTGTAGATTTCCTTCAATAGCAAAGTCTACTTTACGTATATCAGTAATACCCTTCTTGCGATTTACCCAGTGAGGCCTACATACAAATGAAAGCTCATTTACTCCTTTAATGAGGTAATCATTTATGCTTGTCGAAAAGGTCCCTGACTCAGAGTCATGCTCCAAAAAGAAAGGGATACCATTTATCAAAACTTCAAGCGCTAATTGTGAATAACTATAGGTCAACTGTATAACTTTAGAACTCATTATGTGAACTCATTCATTAATGATGATTTCGAAGTGAAGTCAATTCTACTAAACTTTGGCTATAGCAATAGTATACGCTAAAGTCT
>NZ_JAGSOY010000252.1 GCF_018837975.1 Zooshikella harenae
TCATACTTGAGTTTGAAAAATATTTTTCAGCCCAAATTGTTCGCCTAATAAATGCGATGACATCGGAAAATGTTGCTTGATCTTTTTTGTCATACCAACTGGTTAATGCCGGTTGTAAAAGAGTGGATTGTCTCATTTCTTTGGCGATAACACAGGCTAAGGAATACAACCCCATTAACACAGGCGTTGTTCTACCGATGGCTTTGTCAGACCACTGTCGTTGTGTTTCTACACCTAAATGTTCCCGCACTTCTTCAAACGTGACCTCAATGTTCCAGCGTAATACAAAGCATCGAATGATATCGGTCACCAGCAGGTTAGTATCGGTACTGAAAAAAACGTCTGTACGACCAGGTTGATTTGGATTAATCACCACTACCCAACGAATGGGTAACGGTTTCTCACCGGCTTTGTACCATAAGTTAACACCGGTTAGGTAACGAATGCGTAGTAACTGACCACCGTACCATTTGACATCAGCCTCAATCCAATGTTGGCTGGCATCTTGAGCCAAGTCTTTAAAGCTGCAAATACGTTTTCCTTTAACACGCTTGCGTCCCCGCTTGCCTTTAGGGGCAGGCTCAGGGAATTCATAAAGGCAGGCATCAAGCCTTAACCGTGAGATCAGCGTGACATTAAGCTTTCGGCAGCGATGGCCTAATTCGATACACGCATAAGCACCATCACCCACCAAAATCCAAGACCGTTTCAGCCAGCGTGTGACCAGCTTGACCATGGATATCGTCCAATCCACCGTGGTCCGATGAGAACGCCCTTGTTTTTCATTGGCTTGTTTGGAAGGCGCGAGTACCGTTAAAAAGGGTAATGCCCATGGTCTTTTATTCCACGGCAATGGTACGACCAGTGTCATGCAAATCCATTTCAAGCCAAGGCACTTCACCACCTTTTTTTGGGTTGAACGAACCGCGTCCCGATAGTACCCCTTCGCCCTGATTTGCTTGCCTTTTCGCCTTTCTAGCGTTTCATCAACTAAAACAATGACTGGAAAACCAGAGGGCAAGAGTGCGATGAGTAAACCCAACAGGATTTTGGCACACAGTACACAGGACCACTTATCACGGTTCAATACGCGGTGGTATTTTTCGAACCGAGGCTCATTTGATAAACCCAATACTCGTAGCAATGAAGTAATACGTCTTGGTCCCCTGCATAACAAAGCGCCCTTTATTAAAGTCGTTGCTTTTAGCCAAGTAGCTGAACTCATTAAAGGTGCAAATGCGGATAAAATCGTTATAATTGT
>NZ_JAGSOY010000253.1 GCF_018837975.1 Zooshikella harenae
GTGATATCCTGCTTTTTGATGTAATTTGATAGCATCTGAAACGATATGATATCGAGTATTTATATATGATTTGATATCATATCATTTTATAAGATATGAGCTTATATAATTTACACAAGCCTCCACAAGGCACGCCATCTTTGTCTACCTTAGATGTTCCTTACCAATGAATAGGGTAGGGCGCTCATCAAACTAGTTTAGAGCTAACATACCTATTTAAACTAACACCAGATTCAGCGGCTCTAATTGCAAGTAAACGATGCTGTTCTGGTGGAATACGTACCATAAATTTACCGCTGTATGCTTTCTCTGAGATCGGTTCTGGCACGGTTTCACCGTTTGCCTGCATATCCTCGATAATCTCTTTTACGAGATTGCAAATGCCTTCTAGTGCGTTTACACGCTTTTCATCTAGGTAAGAAAGGCTAGGAAACTCAGTGCACAGCCCTACAAATTCTTGATCCTCTTCAGACCAGGTTACCCGGTACGTGTAGTGTTCATAATTAATCATTGTTAATACCTTCTAACTTTTCTATTGCTGCTAGCACTTGCCGGACTTGGTAAGGTTTAGCTTTACCACCTTTGCCTTCCTGAATATTTACCCTTGGATCTCCAGGCCATGGAGTTTTATACACTTTATGGCTAGTTCCTTGCTGCCTTGGTTCACCGAAGTAGTGACTACACACCTTTACTAAGTCGCTGAACCTTACGTTTGTCGGGCTTTTGCGCCAGTCTGCTATAAGTCGTTCAATCCTAGTCATGAGAATATTATAGTATCATTAATGATACTATTCAATAAGAGGAGGGTGGCTACAAGTGTTTTGTGCATGTATCGCGATCCTCAGTAAGTGGCATTGCTATAATCCAAATAAGCAATGTTGAATGATAATTCATAATTACTGGATGACGTAACCACTGAGCTTATCTTCATGGATGAAATGACTTCTCCGCTTCCTCCTTGCTTCCATAGTCTTGATACTAAAGAAGCTATAGAACTATGGAAGAAAGGAAAGGATGCTTGGAATAACGAGGTTAAGATATACCCTCATGCAAACATATGTTTTTATGAAGTAGACTTTTCGAGCCATAATAAAGAAAATTCAATAGTTGATTTTAATGGATATAAATTTCCTTCTGGAATAGTTGATTTTCAATATACCCAGTTTGGCAATAAAAAAATTGAATTTTGTAATGCTGAATTTAATGGAAGTGTAAATTTTGCTTG
>NZ_JAGSOY010000254.1 GCF_018837975.1 Zooshikella harenae
ATCATTAGGAATTTGAAAGCGTTATTATACGTCAGTTGATGTGTTAATGAGAGTCCCTGATGAAGGGGAAGCATTTGATTATTCCAAAATTGCTCAAAGTATCACCCACATACAGCCAAAAATTGCCTATTTTATAGGCAATTCCAGATTTTAGGCGGCCTGATCCTGTGAGGGTAAATAAATCGGTTTTTGAAGTGCCAGTTGGCGATGGTATTGATGGAGTGCTTTTTGAGACAACCCCGCATGCCTCTCAGCCAAGATGAGTTTTGAACGGCATAGAATGCATTCCATTGGATTGCTACCAAAGGTTTGCTTATGTAGCTCGGGCCAGCGTAAAGGGATGGCATTTTTTTCTGCCTGATCGAGTAGGTTATAAACCTTCGGCAAGAGTTTTCCCCGTACCCGGTTAGCCAGAAACCCATAATAGCGAATCATCCGAAAGCCTTTATCCGGGATGTGCTGGGTAAAGCGGTGCATAAACTCATCGGCCGAGCAGGTAAAACGACGATAGGTTTTCGTCTTATGATCCAGGTAATTAAAAATCACCTTATGGCCATCATAATGCTCCAGGCGGGACATGGCTAAGGGAGGGCGTTTGGTATAGCGGCCCAGGTAGGAGACATTTTTCTTATGGCTCTGATTGGGTTTGGCAAAGTGGACATTCCAGGTTTTCTGATAATGAGAATTAAGCCAGCGATTAAAGTTGGTATACGAAGCACCCATGGCCTGAAGTGACTCAGGAAACACCAATTGATGATAGTGTTTTCGTAGTAATCGAATGATGGCGTAGCGCCACATTTTTTTAATGGGATCAGCTTTGAAATAGAGGGATTTCCAGGAGGAATAATCCAGCGTTAACCCTCCCTGCGTAGTGGAAAGATGAATATGGGTATTCCATTTAAGATCACGACCAAAGGTGTGCAAGGCGGTAAAAATACCAGGAATAATGCCTTTGCTTTTAGCGATTTTAAGGAGGGTGTTTGCGGCTAACCGACTCAAATCATTGAGTAAAAACCGGTTGAGATTAAACAGCTCCCATAACTCCCCCGGCATAGTAAACGTGATGTGCTGCCAAGCTGTTTTGGGGAGGATCGCTTTTTGTTTTTGAATCCATTGCTCTGTGAGTTTTTTACCGCAGGTAGGGCAGAACCGACCTTTGCAGCTAAAACAAACTCGTTTGGTATGGCTGCACTGACTGTTGCTACAGCGGAAAATGGCATA
>NZ_JAGSOY010000255.1 GCF_018837975.1 Zooshikella harenae
ATGGAGGACATCAATCGGTTACAATGGCAAATAATGATTTTGATTTCTGTCTTTTTGAAATTGAATAGTTTTATAAACGCCAGTAAACTGATATCAACGGGTCCCTCCTGACACTTTTATTGCAACACGCTGGCCCAACCCCGCGATAAACGTAAAAATTTCGGCCTAATACGCCGCACCACCAGATACCCTTTTCGCTAATAAAAACAAACACTTAAAGGTGCGACATCTGAGGCGAACACGATGACTTCTCCTTTGATTGAAAAATGGAGTATTAGCCAAATGGCACAGCTCTTTAATATGTGCCGCAAAACCGTTTCAAAGCGACTCAAAGAGATGGAAATTAAACCGGTTGGTAAACTGAAAGGCTATGATGTGTATGCGTCTGATCAGGTTGGACCTGCGCTATTTGGTAATACTGAACTCTCTGATCTGCATGACCCTGAAAAAATGACACCTAAGGACCGTAAAGACTGGTTTCAGGCAGAAAATGAACGGCTTGATTTTGAACTACGTGAAAGTCAGTTATGTGAGACAGAAGACGTGCGGCGTACACTGAATACAGTTGTTCAGGTCCTGATTCAGGCCTGCGAAACCCTACCAGATCACTTGGAGCGCAAATGCGCATTACCACCCAAAGCCTTAACCGCCGTTGAAAACGTTGTAAATGATATACGGCAGTCGTTGTATCACCAACTAAAACATGCACTGCGAAACGAATAATATTGCCGATGATGTTGCTGAAATTATTAAACCACCCAGCCGGTTATCCGTTAGTGAGGCGGTTAAACAAACCTTAAGAGTTCCCAAAAATAACGGCAATGGAAGTGATCCCTGGTCCCCGGAAATCACCCCTTATATCATTGAGCCACTGGATTGTTTAAACAGTCGTGAGTATACCGCTGTCTTTTTTGTCGGGCCTGCACGTACCGGTAAAACGCTGGCGTTTGGTGAAGGCTGGTTAAGCTACGTTATCGCCCATAATCCAGGTGATATGCTGATTGTGCAAATTGCCAAGGAGAAAGCACAGGAGTACTCCAAAAAGCGGGTAGATAGAGCGATTCATTGCAGCCCTGAGTTAGCAAAACGTTTATCACCACGCTCTCATGATAATAATGTCCACGATAAAATATTTCGGGCGGGTAATTATTTAAAAATCGGTTGGCCTACTAAAAATATCTTATCCAGCTCAGACTATAAGTATGTTTTTCTCACT
>NZ_JAGSOY010000256.1 GCF_018837975.1 Zooshikella harenae
GTGGAGGACATCAATTGGTTACAATGGCAAATAATGATTGTGATTTTTGTCTTTTTGAAATTGAATAGTTTTATAAACGCCAGTAAACTGATATCAACGGGTCCCTTCTGACACTTTTATCACAACACGCAGGCCCAACCCCGCGATAAACGTAAAAATTTCGGTGCTTATAGTCCTCACCACCACATGCTTTTTATTCAATAAAAACAGTTAGTTAAGGGTGCGACACCTGGGGATTTATAATGGCTTCTCCACTGATTGAAAAATGGAACATTAGCCAAATGGCACAGCTCTTTAGTATGGACCGTAAGACCGTAGCCAAGCGGTTAAAAGAAGCGGAAGTAAAACCTGCTGAAAAACTCAAAGGCTATGATGTCTATGCATCTGATCAAGTAGGACCTGCCTTGTTTGGGAGTACTGAACTCTCTAACCTGCATGACCCTGAACAAATGACGCCCAAGGATCGTAAAGACTGGTTTCAGGCAGAAAACGAGCGGCTTAATTTTGAAGAGCGTGAAGGCCTGCTGTGTGAAGCTGAAGACGTGCGGCGTACATTAAATACGGTTGTTCAGGTCCTTATTCAAGCCTGCGAAACGCTACCAGATCATTTGGAACGCAAATGCGCATTACCACCCAAAGCCTTAACGGCTGTTGAAAACGTTGTGAATGATGTACGGCAATCGTTGTATCACCAACTAAAACATGCACTGCGAAACGAATAATATTGCCGATGATGTTGCTGAAATTATTAAGCCACCCAGCCGGTTATCTGTTAGCGACGCGATTAAACAAACATTAAGGGTTCCCAAAAATAACGGCAATGGCAGCGATCCGTGGTCCCCGGAAATCACCCCTTATATCATCGAGCCACTGGATTGTTTAAACAGTCGTGAGTATACCGCTGTCTTTTTTGTTGGGCCGGCACGTACCGGTAAAACCCTGGCGCTTGGTGAAGGCTGGTTAAGCTACGTTATCGCTCATAATCCGGGCGATATGCTGATTGTGCAAATTGCCAAGGAAAAAGCACAGGAGTATTCCAGAAAACGGGTAGATCGCACCATTCACTGCAGCCCTGAATTAGCAAAACGTTTGTCACCTCGATCCCATGATAACAATGTTCACGATAAAATATTTCGGGCGGGTAATTATTTAAAAATTGGTTGGCCCACTAAAAACATCTTAGCCAGCTCAGACTATAAATATGTTTTTCTCACG
>NZ_JAGSOY010000257.1 GCF_018837975.1 Zooshikella harenae
AGCTGATTATTGGTTAAGTTCCATTTAACCAATTGAACACGTTTGCTGGGTCCTCTTCGAAAAATTACACCCACTGGTGCTTTACGAGCCCATATCGCATACAACCTCGTAGAATTTTCAGCCATCACTAAGCCTAATGTTATGCACACCGGCAAAAATTGAACGCCAGTGAATTTTGTCCAAAGCCACGTACGGACTGAGCATTGCAGCTTGTTATGCATTAGCACTTCCAATTAGACTCACTTAAATACTCATCTACTTCTTGTAACCAGTCACTGTAGTTTTCGCTAGATACGGGCCTTGAAGCAGGGTATTTCTTACGAAGCGAAACGACTTCACAAAGTACTTCATTCATATCGGTTTTGAAAAATGGGCTAGTTATGAAGTCATACTCGTATAATGTTCTTGCATGGGCATCAATGAGGAAATCAGCTGATACTTCAGCACCTTTAATGTCACCTTCTTTAATCTTCTTTTGAATAGCAACAAAGCCCTTTAAGTAAGCAACTTCATACTTAAGCCGGTCATTTAATTCAAGGTAAGTAAAAGAAAAAGCAGAAATTACTGAACCAAGAATAAAGAAAACAACGGCAAAGGCGCTGATTCCCATCCACTTTAGTATAGTTGTCTTCATTAAACGCTTTTTCCTTAACGCAATTCATAATGCCCATCGCACTGGACATGCAAACTTTTATTAGCCTGTTTTTTTAATACTGATACTTACTAGGTCCACGGGCCTGCATTTGCTAGTTTTTTTGTACGTTTTTAAGTAAATAGAACCCATATATAGATAGCACACAAACACCACTTGACCATATGACATTAAATGGATGAATATTTTCAGCTCTTAATGTAATAACTAGTATAAATAAGGCTAACGCAAACTGTACAAAAAGAACTATATAACGCGGTGCTATATACCTTGTCCTATTCAAAATCATTAGTGTAAGTCCAGAGCCAACCATACATAAACCAAGCAGTACTACTAGCCCTTTCCCCAAAGTTGAATAAACTACTACCACTCCAACCCCTAGGAGAACTCCACTAGACGACCCTGTAACAATTTTATACTTTTCCATTATTCTCGATACTAAAAAAGGTAATTGGACACTTTATCATAACATTGGGAAAATGGTCCAGTTGACCACATAATTATGTGTTTCACTTTGGGCCATGTGTGAACAATAAATATTTTGGTGCATAGCCTCTA
>NZ_JAGSOY010000258.1 GCF_018837975.1 Zooshikella harenae
AAAGCCTGTAATTCAATGAGTTACAGGCTTTTTGCTTTTGATAGTCATTCTCGTTTAAGTAAACATTAAGTATATTTTAAGTATATAGAACGTGAATTTCCCCTTCTTTTTATACGTCAGATGTTGTCTTTATACTTTGAACTGATCGGTCACTTAAGTTTGCTATTCTGTCGTGTGTCATTTTTCTTAAAGTAATGTTCAATCTTTTATTTCCTAGCACTGATTATTTAATGACCAAGAACAAGCTGTTCAATTAATGGGGCAGGTTTGCATTCAAGTGTGGGTCTTAACATGGCTGTAATGGTAGGATAGTGCGTTCATACCAACTTGAATCAGAACGAGCTGTGTTAGTAACAACGTCCACTTCGCTACCAATCCTGAAGTTGTGGTGCTGTTTGGGAAAGATTGATAAGCATGAGTGTCAAAGATGATTCATTTCAAATGGCCACGAAACTCTAGGGCCTCTGACAAATGGCAAGACTTGAAGTTGTAAAGAGGTATGAAAAGCCATGGGGGGGTAAGACAGAACTAGTAGGTGTTTCCATCAATATCCTGAAACAGATCAAAAATAAAAAATTATTCAATATAGAATGTACTTACTGGAATTAGATGATATTTAAAAATATTTATGGTTTATTTTGAATTAAATTAATTGTTGATTTTTGGTGTTTTTGGTAGGAATCAATTATATGTTATAAAAGTTGTAATAATATTTAATTTGATTTCTGAAGGATTACTAAGCTTATTTATATCTGATGTCTGTGGGGATGTATCAAAGTGACGTAATGTATTACGTCATAGTGACGTTCATTAATAGCTAGGTGGGAGCCTAGCTAGGAGTTTGTCAAATTGAAGTACTTTATTCTGGTTCTTTTGTTTCTATCATCTTGTGCTATTAAGTCTAATGACTCTGATTGGTCTGTTAGTTATGTTTGGACTAGCGGATGGGGTTATGGTACTGTGTTTACACTCCATTCGAATGGGAAAATATTAAACAGCAAACATAATACGCAATGTGAGGAAACAGTCGATAGTGTCAGTTTATTGGAAATTGAAGAAAAGATTATTAAGGTAAATAGACTAACCCCTAAAGGCACTAAAATTGAGTACTTGGATAATTGTGCTGATGAAAGACAAAATAATATAAGCATTACTTATGGCGATCAAAAGCGAGTTTTTAAGTACTCACAGTTGAAGGAATGTTGGG
>NZ_JAGSOY010000259.1 GCF_018837975.1 Zooshikella harenae
AAGGCAATAAAAATGTAACTTGTTATAACTTAAAAGAATTTAGAGCACTATTTAATCCCATGGGTGAAAAATGGGGAAAAACATTTCTGCTACATTTGAACATGAAGTTTTCCTGCCAAAATACTAGTATACACAAAAGGTTAGATAACAACACTTAAGTTAGTATGGATAAGACAACAGTTACAATGTATCGGCCATGTGGTCAAAAAGAACTGGATCTGGTTGCCGAGAGTGATTACAAAAGATGGCCGCCAAGGCTCCCAGATCAACCTATATTCTATCCAGTTACAAATGAGCTGTATGCTATTGAGGTAAATAAGTGGAATGTAAGTCAATTTGGCAAAGGATATGTTACTCGTTTTGAAGTAAGAAAAAGTTTTGTGGATAACTATAAGGTTGAGACGGTCGGCAGCAAGTACCATACTGAGTGGTGGATTCCTGCAAATGAGCTAGAAAATTTGAATGACAATATTGTTGGTGTTATCGAAGTGATCCATGAGGAATCTCGTTAGTAGTTGTGTGGCTTTAATATATATGAGTAGTAAAGTAGGTTCCTAGTATGAACTTCATTGAAGTAAAGTATGAGCAAACGCTATTTTGGTCTGAACCCCACCCATGTATTTTTATTGATGGTGAACGCCTCGATAAAATTGTCCAACAATTATGTCCCGATGAAGATTATCTTGGACTAATACCCACTTTGTTTTCTGCATTGCATAATGATGCTCAAGCTAAAGTCGTTTGGGAACGAGTTTTACCCAAGGAAAGGGCATCTATCTTGCCTGTACTGATGTGTCCAGATGATGTTGATTTATATTGTACTCTTATTGTCGTGGAAGTGACTGTAATGGACAAAGTCGTTATTTGGAAGAGGTTTGGTTTAGATGACTCTTGTGGAGATAGTTACGTACCAACTTGGTTGGGAACAGATGTTAAATGGATTCAAGATAGTCCAACCTTTGAGTTTGATATCAATGACTACAGGTTGATGCTGAAAGAATTTAAAGAAGAAATTGCTAAAAATGCTGATTATATAGATATAATAAAGCAAGTGAGTTAGAAGTTCATGCTAAAAGTCTTAGCCAGGAGAGGCAAATTCTAGTCATAGAAAAGAGTGGGGCGTTGATCCCTGCAATCTCACCGCTGATAATTTTCCAATTCTATATTTGAAATTCACTGTTTATATTTAT
>NZ_JAGSOY010000026.1 GCF_018837975.1 Zooshikella harenae
AAAGGTATTAAAGGATCCGCTTTGGTTAGTCAAAGTGTATCTGCACAGGCATCTGCAAACATGCCTCGTTGGCAAGTTAATCATAAACCATTTGATTCCTCTAATGTTATCGATTTGAACCAATATCGAGCAGCTAAAGTACAGACTGCTTATCAGTCTGATGTTGTTAAGGGTAATAATAGCAATTTAGGTATGGGGAGTGGGACTTTAACAAAACAGAATGTTAGCCCTATTAAAACGCATACAGCACAACAAAATGTTGCAGTGAATGCTCCCATTACTATAAATGCTACAGCCAATCAAAACCCTCAAGAAATTGCCATGTTAGTAAGAAAAGAGTTAGCACAACGTGAACAGCAAGCGCAGTTTAAAAAGAGAGGAGCACTCTATGATATCGGCTAAAGAACAACAAAGTATGATAATGATGACGTTATCATTGCCGGGTACACATGAGAGTTATTTCCATTTTTCAATATCAACCGCTGCCTATGATGATTTAACGATTTCAGATAACTATCGGTGGGTAACACAGGATAGAATTAGCTATTTACCCGCAACACAGTATTTAGGTCCTGGCTTAACCACAATTTCACTAAAAGGTGTAATTTATACTGAGCTTAATAAAGATAGCTATTTCTTACTGGATAGATTAAGAAATTTAGCAAGTAAAGGTAAACCTTTCGTATTAACTTCGGGTATTGGTAAGTTGCATGGATTGTATTTAGTTGAATCCATTACTGATCAGCAAAATGTATTTTTTTCTGATGGGTTACCTAGAAAGATTAGCTTCACAATTAATTTAAAACAGTTTGGAGGGGAAGTATGCCAACAATCAACAACGCAGATTCAGAAAAAAAGAGAGCAATTGGCTCAGCCAAAAAATGGAAAAAGCAGCAAATGATCTTGGCGGAACAAGCGAAACAACAAGGGAAAGTCATCTACTGGACGCAAGGGGAAGACACGGTAGATCGTATTGCCTGGAAGGTCTGTGGGCAGACAGAAGGAATAACTGAGTTGATATTTGAAGAAAATTATGGCTTGGTTAATCTTGGTGTCTATCTACCTGAAAATATACCTGTCATTATTCCTAATATCTCAAACGTTGATAAGGCTTCAGGTCAGGTTGTATTATGGCAATAAAACCCATTTATATGCTACTGGCTGATGAAAAAAATATAACGGATGTAATCAATAATAGGTTGCTTGATTTAACGATTACGGATAATGCTGGTTGGGAGTCAGATACGCTTGAACTATTATTAGATGATACTGCTCATACTATTGTATTACCTGATACTGGAGCTAAATTAAAAATATTTTTAGGTTATAGTTCCACAGAAATGGTTTTTATGGGCACATTTGTTGTTGATGAAATCGAATTATCAAGTGCTCCCAGTACTATGAAAATTTCAGCAAAAGCCGCTAATATGTCTTCATCACTTAAATCGTCTAAGACAGTCACATGGGAAGGAAAAGGCAGTAGTAGTAAACAACAATCTGTAATGTTGAAGACTATTTTTGAAAAGATTGCGAAGGACAGTAAACTTACCATCGATATAGACGATAAGTATAAAAATAAAGCGTTTTCTATTTTAAATCAACGCAATGAAAGTGACATTAATTTTCTAACACGTTTAGCGGATAGTGTGGGTGGTGTACTAAAAATTACCAATGATACAATTTGTTTAAAGCCACAAGTGACGGAACAAGGAATTATTAATTTACAACCTCAGGAAGTGAGTCAGTGGCGTGTTACTATCACTCAGCGAACATCTTACGATACAGTTGAAACTAGTTACTACGATAAGACGTCAGCTAAAAAAGTAAAAGTGACTGCTTCTAAAAAGACTAATAATAAAAGTGGTACTAACAAAAAAAGTAAAAATATTATAAAAAAGACAAAAACAGATGCTGTTTCTGCTGAGGCCGCGAAAGCGTTTGCAAAAGCGGAGTTAGAACGCTCTGCCATGGGAGAAATGCAACTTACTCTATCTTTACCCGGAAGAATGTACATTTGTGCGGAGCATCAACTGAAGCTGTCTGGCTTTCGTCTTGGTGTTAATGGAATATGGCAAATAGATACAGTTAAACATCAACTGAATAATAGTGGGTATGTGACTGAAGTCACTGCGTCATCTGTACCAGGGTAGTTTTTTCCCTGGGTAATTTTTAATGTTATTTGCCGCAAGGTGTGCGGCAAATAATTGTTTTGCTTATATTATTTAGCGGGAGGGATATATTTCCCTTGGTAGATGGAAAAATTATCAAAACGAGAGAAAACAGTTTTACTGGGTGCCCAGTTTTTATCACTGCCACCAAAAAAGGTATTAAATAGCAACTGATTTATTTCGCTATTTGAGGATTGACTGTCTCTTAATATAACAGGGCTATTTTCAATAAGTTTTTTACCATTAATATACACCTCAATTTTACCTTGCTGGTTATTGTTACTTTCTCCTACATTGACATAAAGAGAAATGCTATACCATTTACCTGGGGTAAACTGAAATGATTCGGCCATGGTTGATTCACCACAGCGTTGTTGACGATCCTGTGGGTAATAGTAGCTTCTTAATTGCCCCTCTCTTGCCCACATCAAACGTGCACTCCAGCCTTCAGTATGGCCTGTCTTACAGCCTGTACTGGACCTAAACCAGGAAGCTTTCCACCTTTAACAAATTCGAAGCCAGGTTCAAACAAAACGTCGTAATTTAGTGTGTATGCTCTAGCAGGTGGGAGACTATAGCGACTGGTAATCCGAGGTGATCCTTGTTCATTGGGATGATAGCTGATACGTAAACATTTTCCATGGTTATTGCCACAGTCATCTTTAACTTTGACCGTTTCTGACAGTTTAAGATTGAGTGGTTTTGATGAGGTGCTTTCAAAATCTTCAGTAAATACAGGTTGCTCTGGTTGTTGTTGGCTTGCTTCTGCAGGTGTCCACCAGTTACCAGAAATAAATAGCATCGCCAGTAAATTGATTGTATCGCTGTAGTAACTATCCTTTGTTTTACGCATTATGTCCCAGCCTTTGTTAACAAAAGACTGATATTGAGTATCTCCGATTGCTGCAGCGGCTGCAATCATAGGCGCTGTAAAGGCCATGGAACTATAACCTACCAATGGCGTACCATCCAAGGTGTAACCAGCCATAATACTGGATGGGTTTGAGTCTGTTGCATTGGTTATCCACTGGATAATTGGTTTTAATAAATCTCGGGATGCATCTTGATTATGATGCACTGCATCAACAGCAACACGTAATGGAAAGCGGCAGGCATTCCATGAAAAGTCATCATCCGTTTCCCCTTCGAGAAAATCAGGTGGCGCTGGTTTTGCTGACTCACCCACTATAAAGTCGGGCATGAGTCCCGTTGATTGAGAGTGGTTCTGTTGTATTTGTGTTGAAACTTTAAAAATTGTATCGACGGCTTGATTCCAGCTATCATCTTTTGTTGCTTGATAAAAAGCTCTTAAATGACCAATCATCCAGTCTGATGAGCGGGTAGACCATTGATTGGTATCCCAGTCTCCCAGCATGAGTCGTTTGGATTGTGAGTTGAGGTTACTTTTCAGGATACCTTGTTGAATGATGCGCTTTGCTTCTTTCAGGTAGTTAACTTTTCCTGTAGACCCCCACTGCTTATCCGCCAGTAGCAAAGCATAAGCGATATCAAGATCACCATCGGTTGCTGAGTTGGAGTCTTTATTGGGTGATTCTGATTCATCAATAACCCAAGACATAAGATGTGAATTACCTTTACTACGATGCTTATCGTACATGTTATACATGCCATCAAACTTATCTTGAGTTGAGTTTGTAGCATCAGCCATCAAGACTAAAATTAACATGCCATAACCGTGTGCTTCAGAAGTGGTTATTTCATTACCATCACCTCCTGTGCCCTTCATAGCTACGTAATAACCACCACCAGGTGTATTACCATTTGATGCTTTAATATAGCTTTTTTGCCACTGTTCAAAGTAGCTTTTAACCTGTTGGTTAAGTACATCTTGTTGGTGCTGACTAGGCTTGGTTAGCTTTTGAAAATTGTGCTGTTGTGGATAAGGATGTTTAACTTGATCTGGTTTGGGATCTGCAGGTGGTTCCCAATCATCAATAATAATAACGGCATCATCTGGACCTACGTCACTTGGTGCATAGTGCGTTACATCTGATTGAGATGTTGTACTAGAAAATACTGTTAGAGGCATCAAGCTAACAGTTGAGGCAACGACTACACTAAGTAGTGGGTGGCTAGGAAACTTGTGTTTTTTAATGTCATTCATACATTTACCTGTTGTTGCCAAAGGACGCGATTCTGCTAACTTCACTTAATGAATTTTTATATATACCCTTCGCTATAGGTATATTTAGCCCTCATATAGGGCATACATAGGTTTTGAGTGTTATCCTAAAGTACCTAAGGTATAAGAACGTTGCGTGAAACCTAATCAAGCGAGCAGATTGGTTCACAGACTGTGGGAAATAGTTAATAATAAAATATGCCTCACAGTAAAAATGATAATAAAATATGATTTAAAAAAACGATGAGTGTTAATGTTTTTATGAGGAAATATGTAAATAAAGTTGGTTTTTTTACATATATTTTGGAATATTGACAGGAAAGTAGTTTTATATTTAGCTATTTGTTTATAGGGTTTTTTAGCGCCAGAAAAAAGTTAATAATAAATTAAACTGCTGAATCAATTATTGAAATCGTTAATGATAGCGTGATTTAAAAATTATTTTGAAAGGGGCATTATAGAAAAGGATTTCAGCCTAGTGGTGAAATCCTGAATATATATTCTAGTTATTTTTTTCTGGGCGCATAATCAAAAACATCTGCTGCTACATGATCAGCGGTTATGCCTTCACTAATGAGTCCGTCAAATGTAGCGTAAACCATGGTGGGTGAACCGCTAATATAAAAGAAAGCGTCTTTTATACTTGCTAAGTCTTCATGAACGGCTTCTATTAGTAAGCCTGATCGGTACACTTCATCTTCAATGGCTGAGTCGCTCACAACAGGATGGAATATTATTTTATTTTCTTTCGCCCATTGTTGAGGGAGTGCTTGTAAATAAAACTGTTCTGATAATCTCGCTCCCCAGTATAAGTGCAATGGATAGGCGTGTTGTTGGATAAAACAGTGTTCCAACATGCTTTTCATTTGCGCAAAACCAGTGCCAGCAGCAATAAACACTAAAGGTTTATTGGGTCTTGTTGCTAAGTGGCAGTTGCCCAAAGGTAAAGTAATGGTTAGCGTTTTTTGTTGTTGAATATATTCAATTACCTGTTTTGAAAGCTCACTTTCAGGTAAATATTGAATATGAAGCTCAAGCTGATAATTACTGTTTTGGTATTGTTCGGGTGCACTGGCAATAGACAAAGGACATTGTTGCTGATTCGGTAGCTGAACCATTAAATACTGGCCAGCATAAAAAAGAGGCAATTGCTCAGTAGCTTGTTGGAGACGAACGCGAAAAATATTGTTAGGGAGACGATCGATACTGTAGATGTTCACTTCTAAGGTTTTTGTAGTCACTGCTGGCGCTCCACAATTATAATTTCACAAGCTATACCCTTCGCAAATCAATTTTATGGTTTGTTGTCTGCGTTCTTCACCTCAGCCACTTATTAATATAAGCTCCTGAGGCTTCATCACTTGACGGTCGCCCCTAAAAATCCTTCGCTGTGGGTATATTTATTGTTGTTACATTATATTTAATTGATCCCATAGCTCATCAACACGCTGTTTGACTGATTCAGTCATCACAATTGGTTTTCCCCATTCTCGGTTTGTTTCGCCAGGCCATTTGTTGGTGGCATCCATCCCTACTTTAGAACCTAAACCAGAAATTGGCGATGCAAAGTCAAGGTAATCGATGGGGGTATGATCAACAAATGTCATGTCTCGCTGTGGGTCCATACGTGTTGTCATTGCCCATATAACATCTTGCCAGTTTCGGGCATCGATATCATCATCAGTGACAATGACAAACTTGGTATACATAAATTGTCGTAGGAATGACCAGACACCCAGCATGATTCTTTTGGCATGACCTGGATATTGTTTTTTTATCGTTACAACAGCAAGGCGGTATGAGCAGCCTTCAGGAGGTAAATAAAAGTCAACAATTTCTGGAAACTGTTTTTGTAATATTGGTACAAAAACTTCGTTAAGTGCAACGCCCAATATCGCGGGTTCATCAGGAGGCCGACCAGTATAGGTGCTATGGTAAATAGGGTTTTTACGATGGGTTATGCATTCTACGGTAAAAACAGGAAAGTTATCGACTTCATTATAGTAGCCTGTATGATCTCCGTAGGGCCCTTCGGGAGCAAACTCGTCAGGGTAAATATAGCCCTCAAGAACAATTTCGGCACTGGCTGGTACTTGTAAGTCAGAGGTATGGCATTTCACAAGCTCCGTTTTACAGCCTCGAAGCAAACCTGCAAATGCATACTCACTTAGGGTATCAGGGACTGGGGTGACAGCACCTAAAATGGTTGCTGGGTCAGCACCTAGTGCAACTGCGACAGGAAAGGGTTTTCCTGGTTTAACACTTTGCCACTCTTGATAGTCAATAGCGCCACCTCGGTGCGATAACCAGCGCATGATGAGTTTATTACGACTCAGCAGTTGCATCCGATATATGCCTAAATTATAGCGAGGCTTATGTGGGCCTTGGGTGATCACCAGCGGCCAGGTAACTAAAGGGGCAACATCTCCTGGCCAGCATGTTTGAATGGGTAATGAAGTTAGATCAACATCCGATGCTTCAAAAATTTCCTGTTGGCAAGGGGCATTTCGAATCTGCTTAGGACTCATATTCATAACTTGCTTGAAAATAGGTAATTTTTCCCAAGCATCTTTCATTCCTTTGGGTGGTTCTGGTTCCTTCAAGTAAGCCAGCAGTTGGCCTATTTCTCGTAAGTGGGAAACAGACTCTGCGCCCATACCATAAGCAACTCGCTCAGGTGTGCCAAAAAGATTTGCTAATAACGGAATTGAAGAACCCTTCGGTGATTCAAACAAAAGAGCTGGGCCTTGTTGGCGTAGGGTTCGATCAGCAATTTCGGTGATTTCTAAATAGGGATCAATAGGGTGCTTAATGCGCTTGAGCTCACCCTTTTTTTCCAACTGTTTTATAAAGTCGCGTAAATCTTTGTATTTCATTGGAGTCCAAAATGCCTCATTCAGACCAGCATTATAGCTAGCCATGAATTATGACAAAAGGGACGGTTTGTAAGGGAATTATTTATGTATACTTATTACTCTAAATTTATAGCATAATTATTGGGCTAATAATGGATTTTAGCTAAACACAAAGCGCCAGTGACTTTATTTTTAGCCCAAAACCACCTACTAAAGCAGCAGGTGGTTATCATTGATGGATGAGTAACTAAATACACTAAATGAGGAGTATTTATTTCCGCTTCATAGATTGGAAAAACTCTTCGTTTGTTCGTGAATCTTTCATTCTGTCAGCGAGGAATTCAATCGCGGCAATTTCATCCATAGGGTGAAGTATTTTCCGCAGAATCCACATACGCTGTAACTCTTCTTCCGTGGTGAGTAAGTCTTCACGACGGGTGCCTGAGCGAGTAATGTTAATAGCAGGGAAAACACGTTTTTCAGCAATGCGCCGGTCAAGATGCAGTTCCATATTACCAGTACCTTTAAACTCCTCGTAAATGACTTCGTCCATTTTAGAACCCGTATCTACCAGGGCCGTCGCAATAATAGTTAAACTGCCGCCTTCTTCAATATTACGTGCAGCACCAAAGAACCGCTTTGGTCTTTCCAGTGCATGGGCATCAACACCACCTGTAAGTACTTTACCTGATGAAGGAATCACAGTGTTGTAGGCTCGAGCAAGACGGGTGATGGAGTCTAAAAGAATGACAACATCTTTTTTATGCTCCACAAGTCGTTTGGCTTTTTCAATAACCATTTCTGCCACTTGTACGTGACGAGAAGGGGGTTCATCGAATGTACTTGCAACAACTTCGCCTCGTACAGAACGCGCCATTTCTGTGACTTCCTCTGGACGTTCGTCAATGAGGAGTACAATAAGGTGGCATTCTGGGTTATTACGTGAAACGTTGGATGCAATATTTTGTAGCATTAATGTTTTACCGGCTTTAGGCGGAGAAACAATTAAGCCACGTTGTCCTTTCCCAACGGGTGCAACTAAATCAATGATACGCGCTGTTAAATCTTCAGTGGAGCCATTACCAGCTTCCATTAACAGGCGTTCTTGTGGAAATAGTGGCGTTAAATTTTCAAATAATATTTTATTTTTTGCATTTTCTGGTTTGCCAAAGTTAATTTCATTAACTTTCAGCAGGGCAAAATAGCGCTCGCCATCTTTGGGGGGACGTATCTTGCCTGCAATCGTATCGCCTGTACGAAGATTGAAACGGCGAATTTGGCTAGGTGATACGTAGATATCGTCAGGGCCTGCTAAATAAGAACTATCAGCAGAGCGGAGAAAGCCAAAGCCATCTTGCAATATTTCAAGTACACCATCGCCATAAATATCTTCACCACTACGGGCGTGACGCTTCAGTATTGAAAAAATTACATCCTGTTTCCGGGATCTGGCTAAGTTGTCGAGTCCCATTTGACTTGCAATTTCCAGCAATTCTGGGACGGGTTTTTGCTTTAATTCGGTAAGATTCATAGCGGGTTATGAAATAACAATGAAAGGTATACTAAGTTGCTGTAGTGATAGCAGAAACCAAGGTATGTATTTGGTAATTACTAATTCGGTAAGTGTTGTTTGAATCGAGTATTCTATATTTCGCTTGTACAACTATCTCGTACAGTTCGTTTTCTGATCGCACTATTGCTTGTAAATTAGTTTTTGTAAAGTAATTTGTGTTTTTGAAGTTCTATTTTTTCAGTAGTTCTTTGTTTTACAACAAAACATTAGCTTCTGCAGTTAACTAACGTAACTAAATTACAGCATAACTTAATTACAGATTACAGTATAACAATAGATAGCGTATTACGAGAAAATCTCAACTACAAGTAACACATGAGGTTGGTATTTCTTGTTATGAGACTGTTTACTTCGATACAGCTGACGTACCAACACCTTAAAGGGTAGTCCTACAAGGAACCAACAGCTGAATTACTGTAATAAGAATAGCTTCCTGCACTCAATTAGGCTAGTCTGCATAATCTATCACTGATAATAGATTCAGTCTACTCCTAAGTCCAGAAAAAAATAGGAATATGCTATAAACGTTGTATGAGTCACTATTAGTCGAGTGTGTGTGAGTCTGTTTAGGGAAACAGTGCAGGCTATGCTGCACTGAACTGACAAGAAGCATCACACAATTAGATGTTGCTATCAAGAAAAGCAGTTAGTTGAGATTTTGATAAAGCCCCTACTTTTGTTGCTTCAACATTACCATTTTTGAAAAGCATCAACGTGGGTATACCGCGTACGCCGTACTTAGGTGGTGTTTTTTCGTTCTTGTCAATATCCATCTTACAAATAGTCAGTTTGCCTGCATACTCTTCTGCAATTGCATCTAATACAGGAGCAATCATTTTACAGGGACCACACCACTCAGCCCAATAGTCAACCAGCACAGGTCCTTCTGCGTTGAGGACGTCCTGATCAAATGAGTCATCAGTTACATGCTTGATATGTTCGCTCATGTCGCAGTTTCTCCAAGATATATTCCAAAAAGAAAATGGGGCCTATGATAGCACTCTGTTCCTTAAGCAAACAATTCGCTAAGATGACCCATTAAATTGCAGTAATATGATACTGACTTGTTGTTATTTGTTATTAATTTGTCGTACTTGTTATTGACTTGGTGAATTTTAGACACTCACCCAGATAATAACAAAAATTAGCCAATTTGGACTGCTGATGACCGATAGCATATCCCGCTCCGAACATAATGACCAGTCCCTGATCGCAGCAATTGATCTAGGTTCAAACAGTTTTCACATGATCGTTGCGAGGCAGGAAGGCGATGAAATAAGACCCATTGAGCGTTTGGGTGAAAAAGTTCAGTTAGCAGCAGGGTTAGATGATCATGGTGTACTCAGTTCTGATGCTATGGATCGAGGCTTAGCGTGTTTAAGCCGGTTTGCACAGTATGTCAGAGGTTTACCCGCGCACCGAATAAGAGTGGTAGGCACAAATGCACTACGTATGGCGACTAATGCTGAGGAATTTCTCTCGGCTGCTGAGAAAGTGTTAGGCCATGCCGTTGATGTTATTGCGGGGCGGGAAGAGGCTCGGTTAATTTTTCAAGGTGTTGCACATACTATGGCTGGCCAAGATGAAGCACGCTTAGTGATTGACGTTGGTGGAGGAAGTACAGAGTTTGCTATTGGAAAAGGGTTTAATACAACACTCTTAGAAAGTCTTCACATGGGGTGTGTGGTATACACTAAACGTTTTTTTCCTCAAGGTGTCATTAGCGCCCAAAATTTTCAGGCTGCTTACTATGCGGCCCGATTGGAGCTACTTAATATAATAGAAGGTTGTCAGCAGTCAGGCTGGTCGGTAGCAATAGGTTCATCAGGTACGGTAAAGTCGATTGCCTTTGTTTTGCAAGGATTAGGCATGACTCGCTCAGGTATTACGTTAGAAGGGCTAGAACACCTTCGACGACAGGTAATAGCTGTAGGGAGTGTAGATAAACTCAACTTATCAGGACTTAAGCCTGATCGTGTTGGGATTTTTCCAGCAGGGCTTGCTATATTGATGGCTGTTTTTGAAGCATTTCAAATACCCAAAATGGCATACTCCGATGGCGCCTTAAGAGAGGGGCTTTTGTATGACATGTTGGGTCGCTTTCATCATGTTGATGTACGTAACCGAACGGTCCAGGCGTTAATGCGGCGCTATCATGTGGACACCAAACATGCTAAGCGTGTGAGTAAGCATGCGCTCAAGTGCTTTGATCAAGTAGATAAAGTGTGGCTTTTAGAACAGGAAGATAGACAGTTGCTTGAATGGGCAGCCCAGCTGCATGAAATTGGCTTGGATATTTCTCATGCGCAATTTCATAAGCATGGTGCTTATATCCTAAAGCATGCTGACCTGTTGGGGTTTTCTCAAGATGATCAATTACGTTTAGCAATGTTAGTTCGCTGTCATCGACGAGCACTGCCTGAAGACGCATTTGTTGATTTTGTACCGGGAATAGCAACCCGTATGTTTAAGCTTGCTATTTTGTTAAGGATTGCCATTTTACTCAATCATGTTCGGGATGATGAGCTATTGCCAGAGTATCGTCTGGATGCCACCACTTCTG
Organism: Zooshikella harenae; assembly: GCF_018837975.1. Taxonomy (GTDB): domain Bacteria; phylum Pseudomonadota; class Gammaproteobacteria; order Pseudomonadales; family Zooshikellaceae; genus Zooshikella; species Zooshikella harenae. The sequence goes on from NZ_JAGSOY010000026.1 coordinate 11,303, forward strand.
GTACGGCATTAAGTTTATCGCTAAGAGCAGGGTGGTTGTCTGAGCATCCTCTAACGCAGGCGGACTTTGAACAAGAACAAGCGTATTTGGCAAAGACAGGTTTTAGTTTTTCTGTGCAATAAACTGGGCTCCTCTGTGCTGTGTTTCCTTGCTCTGACAAAAAAATTACTACTTTTAGAGGTGCCCAATAGATTATTTGCAACGTTCAGAAATAATGGTTCTGTCATTGATATTAGAGGTTTTATAACGTTAGATATTTTTTCTAATAATGTTTAGCACAAAGTGCACGTCTGAAAAATAGCTAATTTTGACGTGCACTTTAGATGACATACACTCTGGATAAAGTGTAATGAATGTATTGGTTGCTCAATAATTAGCTCAAGAGCTATCGTGCTAATTTTTCTAATAATATTTGCTGAGCATTTCTGTCAGTTTCTCCTTCGGACGGGTGATTTTGGATGTAACTTCCATCTGTTTGAAGTTCCCAGCTCATGCAATTATCGCTTAAGTAAATATCCAGTTCTTTTTTGATACGAAGGGCAAGTTTGGGGTTCTCAACTGGAAAAGCTGTTTCTACCCTGCGATCTAAATTACGTTCCATGCAGTCAGCACTGGAGCAAAATACGCGTGGGTTGTTGTCATTACAAAAGTAATAGACGCGGGTATGTTCTAGAAAGCGGCCAATAATTGAACGAACGCGAATATTTTCAGATAGCCCTTTAATACCTGGACGCAAGCAACAAGTACCACGCACAATTAAATCAATTTCCACGCCTGCTTGTGCAGCACGATAAAGTGCTTTAATAACTTTTGCTTCCGTCATGGAGTTGACTTTAATGATAATTTTGGCGGGTTTATCTTCTTTGGCATTATGGGCTTCATTATAAATCAGTTCGAGTATGGTTTTTTTAAGAGTAAAAGGTGCATGCAGTAGTTTTTTGACTTGTACTGCTTTGCCCATACCTGTGAGCTGCTGGAATAGTTGGTGTACATCTTCAGTTAATACTTTGTTACATGTCAGAAAACTGTAGTCAGTATAAATTCGAGCATTGACAGCATGGTAGTTACCTGTACCCAAATGCACATAACGTTGCATTGTTTTACCTTCACGGCGAATAATCAACGCCATTTTTGCATGGGTTTTATAACCGACTACACCATAGACTATGACTGCACCTGCTTCTTGAAGCCGACTGGCTAGCTGTAAGTTATCTTCTTCATCAAACCGTGCACGAATTTCTATGACTGCTACAACTTCTTTACCATTTCTTGCCGCATCAACCATGGCGCTGACAATTTCTGAGTTAGCCCCTGTGCGATATAACGTTTGTTTTATCGCTAATACACTAGGATCTTTTGCCGCTTGGCGTAAAACATCAACAACCGGGGTGAAGGATTCAAAGGGATGTAATAGTAGAATGTCATTTTTTTTGATAGCACCCAGTAAATCTTCATTTTTAACCAAGGCTTTTGGAAAGCCTGGACTAAAAGGATCGTACTGTAAGCTTGAGTGATCTTCACTATTACAAACACTCATTAGACGCCCTAAGTTGACAGGCCCATCAACTTGGTAAAGCTCCTGTTCTGTCAGGTTAAATTGTTTCAATAGAAAATTGATTAAAGGTTGTGGACAGTTGGCTACAACCTCTAACCGGACTGCATCACCATAACGTCGGGACCATAGCTCTCCTTGTAGTGCTCTTGCAAGGTCTTCGACTTCTTCTGAGTCAAGAGTGAGGTCACTGTTACGCGTTAAGCGGAATTGATAGCAGCCTTTTACCGTCATGCCAGGGAAAAGGTCTTCAACATGACTGTGAATCATTGAGGAAAGAAAGGCGTAACATTCTTTTCCATTGCTCAGCTCTTCTGGCAGTTTGATGAGTCTTGGCAGTGATCGTGGTGCAGGAATAATTGCCATGCCTGTTTCACGACCAAAGGCATCCTTACCTTCTAAAGAAACGATAAAGTTCAGTATTTTATTAGCTAACCGAGGGAAAGGGTGTGCTGGGTCCAGTCCAATCGGACTTATAACGGGTAAAATTTGTTGATAAAAGTAATCTTTTATCCATTCCGACTGCTTAGGTGTGAATTGGGTTCTTCTCAACAAGCAGATATTTTGCTCTTCTAACTTAGGCAGTAATACATCATTTAAAATTTGGTATTGCTTATTAACTAACTCATGGGTTTTTTGAGCAATTTCAGTTAATACTTGTTGGGGTTGTTTTCCGTCTAGCCCTGATTTTTCTCGAGCGAAATTGATTTGTTGTTTTAAACCGGCAACACGAATTTCGAAAAATTCGTCGATATTACTGCCAAAAATCAGCAGAAATCTTAATCGCTCAAGGAATGGGTAAGATTCATTTAAGGACTGCTCTAGAACCCGAGCATTAAATTCGAGATGGCTAAGTTCTCTGTTAATATAATAGTCGGGGTTTGATAAGTCCGTGATTTTGCTCGGCTCTTCAACAGATTCGTTGGCAGCCTCTTTTATTTCTTGACTGGCAGACAAGTTCATAATACTCCTTGCTAAGCAGTACGGACCAGATAGTGAATGGCCTGATTAATATTCATTATAGCGTCTGTAAACTTGTGTTGTTACGTGATTCAACAACCTCCAATGTGCTGGGCATCCCTACGAAAGCAATATTTATTGGTGGTTGTTGTGTGAGCGTCTCATGATGCTTGCTACTATACTCTTAGCGTGAAGTACTTGATAGCAGGTTATTTCTTTATGCTGTTTATTGGTTGTACTTATAATAGTGCTTCATAAAAATTGGCTTAGGGTATAGCTAAATAAAAAAGATAAATGGGCTTTGCTTAGGCTGAATGAATGAGTTCAGCGGCTTCTTTGGCAAAGTAGGTGAAAATAGCATCTGCGCCTGCTCGTTTTATCGCAATCAAACTTTCTAGCATGACACCATTATTATCTAACCAGCCATTAGCCACCGCGGCTTTGTGCATGGCGTACTCCCCACTCACCTGATAGACAAAAACAGGTACTTGAAGTTCCTTTTTAACCCGATAAACAATATCTAAATAAGGCATGCCAGGCTTGACCATTACAACATCTGCGCCTTCTTGTAAGTCCAGTGCTACCTCTTGAAGAGCTTCATCACTATTAGCTGGATCCATTTGGTAGGTGAATTTATTACCTTTACCTAATGTTGCATTGGAACCAACCGCATCCCGAAAGGGACCGTAGTAGGCTGATGCATATTTTGCAGAGTAAGCCATTATGCGTGTATTAATAAGACCTTCGGCTTCCAGTGCTTGTCGTATAATACCAATACGTCCATCCATCATATCTGAAGGTGCAACCATATCTGCACCCGCTCTAGCTTGTGCAAGTGCTTGTTTTACTAAAACGTCAATTGTGATGTCGTTTAACACATAACCTGACTCATCAATAATACCGTCTTGCCCATGTGTTGTATAAGGATCAAGTGCTACATCTGTTATGATGCCTAATTCTGGAAGTACACTTTTGACAGTATTAATCGCTCGTTGCATCAATCCATCAGGATCATAGGCTGCTTTTGCATCTTCCGATTTTACCGCAGCATCCGGTGCTGGAAATAGGGCGATAGCAGGAATCCCTAAATCAACAAGTGTTTTACACTCGATGACGAGTTGATCAATGCTCAGACGCTCAATGTCCGGCATAGAGGGGATAGGTTCACGTAGTTGTGTACCTTCGGTTACAAAAATGGGATACACCAAATCATTTGTGGATAAGCTATGCTCACGCATTAAGCGACGGGAAAAAGAATCATAGCGCATTCTACGCATGCGTGTAACAGGAAACTGGCGAACAACAAACTGCTTGGGCATATGCAAGCTCTCCCTTTCACGGTGTATGAAACTAGCGGCTAAGTATATACCTATTTTACAGCGGACCACAGAGGCAGGTTTTTGTTAGACGATTTACTTGGCGGGTTGCATAAAGAATACGCATGAGTAATGCATAGAAAAATATGCCAATAAATTATGCTGAATAACAGGTGTGTTTGATCAAAACTTCATTTTGTGCTCTTGATCTTGTGCCTAAATATAGCTCAATCACTGTATATTCTCTGTCAAAGTTGTATAGGTTTTTAATAGGCTACTATAGAATATCGATTTATTTTAGGTGTCTTTGAAATTAAATAAAAATGTCACTTTTTTGCGAGTCTAGTGTAGCTGGGTGAAAATGGGTTATGATCTGTATGCAAATTAATTATTATTACACTGTGTATTAGCATATGAGGAATTTTATGTCTGTATTACTGAGGAAGTTTTTCTTGGTGTTTTTTTTACCACTTTTCAGTTTGAGTTCAATGTATGCCAGTGCTGCAGGAGATATTGACGCGGGTAAAAATAAAGCAAAAATATGTACCGCCTGTCATGGAGAAGATGGCCACGCTAAAATTCCTATTTATCCTCATTTAGCAGGTCAAAACGCTGCGTATTTGGAAAGTGCGCTAAAGGCATACCGCGCTAAACAACGGCAAGGAGGACAAGCTGTTGTTATGCACGCTCAAGCTGCAAATTTGAGTGACCAGGATATTGCTGATTTGGCTGCATTTTATAATAGTTTAAAATAATAAATGATGATTAAATAAGTTGATGTAAAGCCTCAGAAACGCTTAAAAACTGGGGCTTCATCGCTTGACGGCCCAGCTAGCACTTTTAAGCAACTGTTGTAGCTATCGCTAGTCTTAACAGACCAGGCTTGCCCCACTAAAAACCCTTCGTATTGGGTATAGTTGTTAGACTTAATTTAAACTGTGCTTTTGATCCTGTCGATATTGAATGACTCTTGAGTCCATTACCATGCGCCAGAGTGGGGGTATTAATGCAAGTAACATCATTGCACCATAACTTGAAGGCAGTTGTGGGCTTTCATCAAAATGTCGCAATATTTGATAACGTCTGGCTGGATGTGCATGGTGGTCTGAGTGACGTTGTAAATTGAAAAGCCCTGCATTTGAGAATATTTCACTGGCATTCCATGAGTGTATTGGGCTAACACGTTCATAACGGCCATCAGGCAACTGCTTGCGGACTAAACCATAATGTTCAACGTAATTGACTATTTCTAGCGAAAGGATGGCACAAATTGAACTTACCGAAATAAACAACAAACCTTGTAATCCTGCCCACACAGTAAAGCTTGTCCACAGCATCATTGTGCCAGTGCTCCACCAAAGTAATTCATTTTGCCAATGCCAGAAAGGCAGTTTCTTTTTGTTTAAACGAATAGCTTCTAATTTAAACCCTTGAATAATATTCCTGATAATTGCTTGAGGTAGGAATAAGTAGATCGACTGACCAAGTTTTGCGGTAGAGGCATCTTGAGGCGTTGCAACATTAACATGATGCCCTCTAACATGTTCTACTTTAAAAGTTGCATAACCGATTAACATTAACATAAATCCGCCCAGTAATCGTTCATGCTTGGTATTACGGTGTACAAGCTCATGAGAAATATTGATAGCACCAGCAAAGACCAGAAATCCTGTACTGAATGACAGCGCTAATGTTGAAGTCCAAACATCGAATTTTGCACTGTAAAATCCTAAAGCTAAGTAGCACAGCTGAATACAGCTGTATCCGCAAATAATAAATTTATAGCGATAGTCATTTAGCAGCTGACGTTCTTGTTGAGATGTAGGATTTTGTTTGCTACGACCAAGAACAAGGTCAGCGGCGGGAAATAATAGATAGAAAAATAAAAACAATAAATTCCACGTGCCACCAAGATACCAACCAATTAAAGGAATAGTTGAAACCAGATAGGCTAAAAGAAAACAATAGGGGGATAACATTTAAACTGTCCTTATTATAATGGTGTTATGAACAAAGTTATTTATTTTTATTAATAATTCCTTTTTAAATGACTGAATCTTTAGATGTAAAAGTCTTGATTCAGTCTCACATCATAAAATTGTCAGACAAAATTGAGTTTAGCAGTTAATTATAGATAAGACGTTTTTGAATTCATGGCTGATATATTTCACTATGGAACTCAAAAAATCGGTCTTTGGCATTTGCTCTGGTTAGTGAAAATGATATAAGCAGTTGGTGTAAATGCGCTCATTTGTGGAAAAGTGTAAAAAATAGGCTATTAATGAAAACGTTTCCCTTTTCGCTAGAACAGTTACAGCAGGGCATTAGGCCTTTATTGCTGGACGCTCCTATACAACCAACAGCAAACGAACAGGCTTACTTTAGCTATTATGGAATTGATTTCGCTCAGGAATTATCTGATGTAGAGCATTTTTTTGGTTGGTTGGAGTCAACACCTTACGCTATTGCTTGTCATATATATAAACAACCCGACGCAAAAGGCTGTTTTTACTTGCTACATGGTTATTATGACCATATAGGTTTATATAAACACGTAATTAAGTTTTTGCTTCAGCTCGGTTTTAATGTTTTTGCGTTTGATTTGCCTGGACATGGCTTATCTACAGGATCAAGAGCATCGATTCAAATGTTTTCAGAGTATGAAGGTGCGCTTTCGACGTGTTTGCAGTTTGCTGAAAATAAACTACCGAAACCATGGCATATCATTGGGCAAAGTACTGGTGGTGCTGTGATTATTGATTACCTTCAGCGTAATCAATTTGATGTAATGACCAGTCCTTTTCAATATATCGTTTTATTGGCGCCGCTTGTTAGACCAAGAGCTTGGCGGCAGTCTTTGTGTGCTTATTTCTTACTTAAGCCTTTTATTCGACAGCTAAAAAGACGTTTTACGGCTAACTCAACAGATCTATCATTTGTAGAGTTTATTCGTAATGAAGATCCTTTACAGCCTATAAACCTGTCTGTCGACTGGGTAGGAGCACTTCATCACTGGATTAAGGAAATCGAAGGAAGTGATAAAAGTTCACTTTCACCTGTCATTATCCAAGGAGAACAGGATACTACGGTAGATTGGCAACATAACCTAAAAGTACTGGATAAAATTTTTACCCAGCCAAAAAAGCTCATACTTCCATCAGCAAAGCATCACTTAGTGAATGAAAGTGAAGCAATTCGGCAACGATATTTTAAGTTTTTGCGGGAACACCTTTGTCCAAAGCCTGCATAATGTCCTTCGAACACACTGTGCATCCTTTCCTGGAGGCTTGTTTGCCGCCGGCTTGCGGCAAACGGTTCGACATGCATTATTCTGCCTTTGTCTGCGTTCTTCAGTCTAGTTAGCTATGCTCCGCCCTACTTTACGGTAAACCTTTCGATATAGATATAAGCTAACAAGAGATAATGGATGTACAGTTAAGTCGATTTCTGTTGAGGTTACACTAAACTTAAATTTGACTAATATTATTTTGTTTGCCGCTAAGGACTAGTGACAGATTGAACGAATGGATTACCCATTAGAGAATAAATATGACAGGAATAAGTCAAACGAATAACAGTAATCAACGCCACTTAGGACAGGATTTGTTGCTATTTCGGTTATGTGGTAAACAGCGGTATGGAATAAATGTCTTAAAAATAAAAGAAATTATACCTACACAAAAATTAACCCAGCTTCCTCATGCGCATCCTGCGATTGTTGGTATCGCAAAATTAAGAGGTTCCCCACTCAGTGTAATTGACTTGGCCCAAGCTATTGGGTTGGCACCACTGCGTGATGCTAAAGGAAAAATAAATATAATTATTGCTGAATTTAATCGAACCATGCAGGGATTTTTAGTGGGTGAGGTTGAACGTATTGTTAGTTTAGGGTGGCAAGATATTTTACCTCCTCCAAAGGCTACGGGAAGAGGCAGCTATGTTACAGGAGTAACTTCTCTTGATAAGGATATGGTTGAAATTATCGATGTTGAAAAAGTGCTTAATGAGGTTGTACCAGAGCATATAGGAAACTCAACACTAAATTTGCAACTATTACCAGAGCAGGTTGCTGTGTTACAAGACAAGTTAATAATGGTTGTTGATGATTCGAGTATGGCTAGAAAGCAAGTTTGTCAAACTTTGGATAACCTTCCGGTTAAGTATGTTGTCTCAAATGATGGTAAAGAAGCTCTGGACCTGTTACGCGACTTACATCAACAGGGTAAACATGTGGATATGATAATTTCAGACATTGAAATGCCTGAAATGGATGGGTATACGTTAACGCGAGAAATACGGAAAGACCAGGATTTATCTTCAACGTATATTTTATTGCATACATCATTATCCAGTAATATTACTTCTGCTGCGGCTGATGCCAGTGGGGCAAATGCTGCACTAACCAAGTTTGTCAGCGAAGAGTTGTCTTCCATTGTGTTGAAAGCATTGGAATCACCTTAACTGTTGAGAATAAGATAATTTTTAGGGAAAAATATAGAGCCAACAAAAAAGCCAATTTGAAATTGGCTTTTAATAAGGAGAAACGCATCATTATTATTGTAATGAGTTAGTAGTCAGCGTCCTTACTTGTCACTAACTAGACGAGGGAGATTTGGTTTTTTAGAAATTATACTTCAATGATAGTATTGTACCGTTTTGATAAGTAGGAGATCCTAAGTAATCATCTGCATAGCGGTATTGAACACCGACATCAAAATGATTATTGACATGCCACCAACCAGAAATTGCGCCATTATAACCAGAGGTATTGGGTGAACCATCATGACTACCCATATAGTCATCTTCCCGCATAAAGTCGTACTCGTGCCATTGTGCTACGGTAAAGTTTTGACCTAGTGCAGAGAAGTCTTTACCCCAAACAACACCTAGCTGATAACCATTATGACCATTAAATGAGCCAAACTCATCACCTTGGAAAGTATGATGGATAGCTGCATGGGCTTTTAGCCATAAGCCATTGGAAAAATTAAAGCTTTTGCCAATACCTAAAAATGTATTGGTTTCATCGAAACCTTTTGTTCTGAAATCAGAAACCTGACCAAATAAATGCCAGCCCTGATCACCGAGGAAGTAACGCACATTGCCTTTACCAAAGAAGCGGTATTTATCTGAGTCTTTATCCCACTCCTCGAAGTCATAAAAGCCATAAACCTCACCCCAGTTGAAGCCGGCACCGCCTTCTATTTCAAGGTAGGAGAAGTCTTCTTTTGTTCTGCCTGTTTTGACTTCAGTATCAGCATCCCACTCAAGGTAGTTGACACTGACATTGCCAAAGCTATAAGTCATTTCTGCATGAGCAGAAAGTGTAATGAGTGAAGCCATCACTAACGTTGTAGGAAGTATAATTTTTTGCATAACTACTACTCTTGGCATGTGTGACTACAAGAACGCATATGCCATTGGCTTATCCCTTGGCTGACTGTCGCACAGGGGATGTATGCTTTCTTAACATGTAGGTTTTTTTATAATGTTTGCACCTAATACTTGAACCCAGAGCAACTGATTTATTATCGTTAGCGTTTAAAGTCTGTTACTTTGCCATTGTTAATGACAAAGTAACAGGAGGTACTGCTTTGTTTACGTTACTTTGGGTATCATTTACTGCTTATTTCTAACGTTCCACGTTACCTATAACATGCTCTATTTGTACTCAACCATTATCCTTTTTAATTGAGTTTATTTTAAAACCTGTTATAGGGTCTTACTACGTAAACCCTTTGTGATGAATTTTTTACCCTTCACTATGGTTATATATTCTCACTGAGGGAATACGTTGTTTGGTAAAAACCAAACAAGTAATGAGTAATAAGTAGTTAACCTCTCTTCTGCAGGATCGATTCTAACATGAAAAAAAGATGACAATAAAACAACTAATTCATTTTATTTTATTTTATTTGCGTGAAGTCAAAAATTCATACTGAGAAGATCTGTAAGTGATGAAATTTACTTTAAATAAAGTCGGAAATGACTGTTTTTGTACGACGTCATCGATTTTTTTAAATGAGAATGGTTAGGTTCTTGTGAAGGTAATATTAATTAATTTTGCTTTATTTTTTGAATAAAATTATATTTTTTTTGGTAAACTTACATAGCACAATGGTTTGAGCACTTTAGTGCGATATCGTTATGGTTTATGACGCATCTAGTGCATAGGGTGCTTGTACAGGTAAACTAGGCATAATATTGTAATAAAAAAATTTTTACATGCATTGAATTGGATGATTGTATATTTCAGGTTGAATGTACGTTGAGAAATTCGATCTAGTTAACAAAATTCATAAAGCGTATTTTATTAGGTTTTTCTAATTTTGTGGGCGCAAAAGCTATTTTGACTAAAAACTAGCTGTTGTATGGTGGTTGTTTAATTGATACTTCGGCTTAAGATACTTCCAACAGCAAAACAAGGAGAGAAAATGAAGCGTATTGCGGTTATTTTGTCTGGATGTGGTGTTTTTGATGGGGCTGAAATTTATGAGTCGGTATTAACCTTGTTACACCTTGATAAAGCTAATGTTCATTATCAGTGTTTTGCTCCTGATATGCCTCAACGACATGTGATTAACCATTTATCTGGGGACGTGGTTGAGGGTGAAACAAGACAGGTGCTGGTTGAAGCTGCCCGAATTGCTCGAGGTGAGATAAAAGCCTTGTCAGAGCTTAGAGAGGGAGACTTTGATGCTTTAATTTTTCCTGGAGGGTTTGGTGCTGCAAAGAACTTATGTTCATTTGCAACTGAGGGACAGGCTATGCAACTTCAGCCTGAAGTACTTGAAGTCTGTCAAAGGTTTGCTAAAGCTGCAAAACCTATTGGTTTGATCTGCATTGCTCCAGTAATAGCGGCCAAAATTTATGGTGACAAAGTAAAGTGTACGATTGGTCACGATACGGCAACAGCTGAAGCTATTAATGCAATGGGAGCACAGCATGTGCCTTGTAATGTAGATGATGTTGTCATTGATGAGCAGCATAAACTAGTCACAACGCCAGCTTACATGCTGGCACAGCGAATAAATGAAGCATCAGTAGGGATAGAAAAGCTGGTGCATGCTGTTTTGGCGTTATGTTAGCGGGTATTATCATATAATCAACGCTATGGGTATATTATTGAGTGTAGCGTGGTATACCCTTCACGAATCATTTTTAGGGTGTGTCGTATTTAAGATACCGATATGCCCTTAATCTAAGTAGATATCCACGTCTACTACTTTTAACGCTTTCAAGGGTGGGAAGCAGTGAAACATAGTACAAAAGATGTTGAAGAGTTTTTACCTGAAATAAAAGCTGCAGTGATGTCATTTTTTGACAAGGTTCCATTCAATAAATTTTTAGGGATGAAGATTACTCGCGTCGAAGCTAATTGCGTTGAAATGCACTTGCCAATGAAAGAAGAGCTTATAGGCAATTACTTTATGGGGATATTGCATGGTGGCGTTATTTCGGCAATGCTGGATGTTACTGGAGGGGCTATGGCTTTGGTGGGGGCTTTCCGTAAATTAGAGCATTTGAGCTTAGAAGAACGCATTAAGCGTTTATCTAAAATTAGCACCATTGATTTACGGGTAGACTACTTGCGCCCAGGTCGAGGTAATGCCTTTTATGTGGTTGCTACCTTATTGCGCTCAGGTAATAAAGTCGCAGTAACGCGCTCAGAGTTTTATAACGATCAGCATGAGCTTTGTGCTGTTGGAACGGGCACTTACTTGTGTGGCTGACACAATTTTGAAATTAAAGCCTCTTTCATTAATTAAGGAGTAAAGACATAGCTTTATGTGCCTTCACTACAGGAGGCGCCAAAGGCAAAGCAGCTATAACAGCGATGATGCCCAAGACGAATTTGCTGATGCATACTTTCATGCAAGTTAGCACCTAAATCATAATCAGGATCATCATCAACTAAGGTGCAGGCATATACCCGTAACCTCCCTCGTATCTTAACCACCATTTTACTGAATGCACACATAAATTGTTGTCGGCTAGTGGGGGAGTGATATGTTCGCATGCAGTATTCGGTAATTTGAGGTGTTTTGCTGTGAGTAAATGGAGGCGCAAAGTCAGGAAAGGGAATGATAGGGGTTGAATGTGGTAGGCCAATGTTATCCAGTAACATTCGATACTGATTTGTCACATCCTCTGAATTCTCTTCTCTTGGCTGTTGACGAGCAACAGAGACTGGAAACCCTATTTGATGGAGTTCATAAAGCGCCTTAAGTGCCATTAAAAAAGAGCCTGCTCCTCGGTCTTTATCATGTTGAACAGCGTCTGGATAGTCGATACTAATACGAAAGCGAATAGAATAAGGAGATGAAATTAATGGCTTAAGCTGTGGTAAACGTTGTAGAAGAGGTGCTGTACCATTCGTTAATACCAAACAAGGACGATACTGGCTGGCGTACTCTAAAATTTTTACCATATCTTTTGCAATAAAGGGTTCTCCTCCCGTAAATGAAAATTGTTGAACACCTAAGCACAACGCTTCATGTATCCAGGGTTGGATGTCCTCAAGTTTCATTAGCTCTAAGCGATTATCACCGGGTTTAGATCCCTCTAAACAAAAGGGGCAACGAAGATTACAGGCTGTACCTGTATGAAACCAAAGTTCTTGTAAGGTATGGGGGGCGATATAACCACGAGGCTGACCATCCGGTGTTATAAGCCAGTTTACTGAATGTGTTTGTTTTACAGGGATAAGCTGCATAGGATTGGGTGGTTGTTATTGTACTTTTAGTAAATTAATAACTATTTCATTAAGATACTTCACTTTTCTTTTAGTTTGATAGTTTTTGCTCGTAATTACTTATTATTAATGATGTATTATCATTTTTAGTATAGGCTTTGTAAATAAAACAGTAATAAAGTAATTTTGTTTAAACTTTTACAGATCGTTTAAGTACATCATGATCATATCTCCAAAGTTGCAAACTATATTGAATGAACATATTTCTAATTATTTGGGCTGTGCCTTTGATATAGAATATATTGAGACATTAGTAGGTGGTGATATTAATCAGGCCTTTGCTTTACGACAAGGAGATGTAAGCTTTTTTGTAAAAATAAATCATGATGATGAAAATACTAATTTTTTAGCAGAAGCACTGAATTTACAAGTATTAAAAGAAGCTGACTGCTTGAAAGTGCCTGCAGTTATAGCCACAGATCATGAGAGTGGCTGTAACTATTTATTATTAGAGTATGTTGCCCCTGGTATTGGTAAGTGGAGTGAGTTTGGATGTCAGCTTGCACAGCTGCATAAAACAACAAACAGGGCACATTTTGGTTGGTCACAAAATAACTTTATTGGACACACTTTGCAGGTAAATCATTGGCAAACAAACTGGTCTGATTTTTTTGCTGAGCAAAGAATTGGTGTTCAATTGGAAATGGCTAATCAACAGGGAGCAGCTCTCAGTGAAGAAATAATCGATGCTATTAAACAGTTGTTAGTGGACCATCAACCAGAAGCTGTATTATTACATGGTGATCTTTGGAGTGGTAATGCAGGCTTTACGGCAAAGGGTGAGCCTTTTTTCTACGATCCTGCTTGTTATTATGGAGACAGAGAAACAGATATTGCCATGACTGAGTTATTCGGTGGTTTCCCACAAGATTTTTATACTGGTTATAATCAAACTTTCCCTTTGTCAGAAGATTATGTATTGCGACGTCCCATTTATAATCTTTATCATTTATTGAATCATTATAATTTATTTGGTGGGCATTATTTACATCAGGTTAAGCAATGTATAAAGCAGTTGATATAACAACTTAGCACTTAGCTTTGATTTATTAATTACTTAACGTGCATCCCAGCTTACAGCTCCAGGTTTAGAGCAGTCATCATCAGTATCTTTTTTGGTAGGGAAGCGGCATTTTCGGCCAGTTGATTCATATCGTAATGTTCCATCTTTTTCTTGGACCTTTTTAGGTTTTGCGGTTAAAGCATAACTAGACCCACTGGCTGTAGCAATTTTTAAATTGTAATACTTAGTATCACCATCTAAGGGGGCTTCAGAAGGAAAGTTTAACTTACTTGTTCCAGTTCCTAATGCTGTCGGATAGGTATTAGGTGATGCCTCTGTATAAGCTCGCTCCATCGCCTGAGACATTTGCAGTAACGCTGCTTGGGCATCTGCACGACGAGTTTTTATAACATGGCTCTGATAGGAAGGGTAAGCTATGGCTGCAATAATGCCAATAATGGCAATAACAATAAGAAGTTCTATCAGTGAGAAACCATTTTTTTTATTCATACATGCTTTCCTTTATTAAATTACGCAGTCCAACCAGTCAAAAAGCTAGTGAGGAGGGGGAGCCATTTCTTTGGGTAGCTCCCAGAGTTCATTAATCATCATTTGACTGTTAATGCTTTTCATACTGTAGCCAATGGTCATGCCGGGTTTTAATGCATGAAGGGTTGCATATTCTTGAGCGAGTAAATGTAGTTTAGCATTTTGCCAAATGGGAAAATGCTGAGCATTTAGGACAAGTTTTCCTTTTTTAGGAAGATACTGGTCAACAACGGCTCTATATTGAAATTCAGCAGGATAATAGTTTGGTAAGTCAACAGCAGGCTGCGTTGACGCAGGTTCTTCACTCCATGCTGATACACTACATAGGGCTATATAGCTTATTAAAAAAAACAGGCTTGAAAAAAAATAGTTTCGGTATTTTAGAATCCTTGGCATATCAATCACCTTTACTCTAGAAAGATTTGTCGCCACGATAAACGACCGGTGGCAGAGTCGCTGGTATCCGTTTTAATGATTTCTATGGATTTATCGCTTAATTGAGTTACTAAGAAATCACCAATGAAGGAAGAGTCTGATGGTGTCGCACCTTCAAACCGTGTACCTGATACCACGGTGTCGGTAACTGGCACATTATCTTCTGAGTCAAATGAACCATCACTATTAATATCAAAAATAGGCGTGAGGCGTCCGACGCCACCACTGACTGGACTTATGGCTATCTGAAAGCCACCAGGTCCCGAGGTGCAATATAAATTAGTGCTTGGAATAACTGTGTTGGTAAATAATATTCCATCTCTGATCAGTAATTGACGAACTGGACGTTCTCCAGGAAATTCGATATCTGTAGTGCTGCCTGCGGTTAACACATCAAAGTCAATATACCAGCCCATGACGCGTTTTCCGGTTTCCTTATAAGTCACGAGATTATCTGTGAGCGTGCGAACTACTGTCCCTTCGACCGTGCCTGCAATATTGGTAAATGTTTGCTCTACTAAGTCACTACGAGGAACAGGGTAGGTGGAGCTAGAGTCAAGGGTATCCCAAATACCATAAAGGCTTTGTATTGTTGTAGAAGAAACATCAGAATTTAGAAACCAGCTACCTGTCCCTACAATCACAATTAAACCTGTGCCATTAGGATTACGAACAGCGATGGGTTGACCGATTAAGGGTTGAATGGTGCTGTCACTGTAGGTTGCCGTAAAAAGAATCTGTTGACTCGCGCTATCGCTCCAATCTGTTGTTGCTGTTGATGTTAAGTCAAAACGGTAAAGATTGCCCTGAATATCACCCACATAGATGTAATCAACCGTTCCATTGGAATCGAGATCAATGGCACGAGGAATGCCTAAACCATTGGATGTAGTACCATCACTACTTTCTACTTTACCTTTGCCTGTGGATATCTTGATATAGTCTGTTCCAGCAGTCCATACGCCATCCAACCCGCCATCGAGAAAGACAACATAGAGTGCCGCGTCACCCTCTGTACTGGTACTGTTATAGCCGTTCCCAAAAATAGCTGCCCAGCGTTTTTCTCCACTGCCATATTCCGTATTGGTCATAGCGATGATGGGGCGGCTGAATGATAAGCCGAGGTCACTGTCATCTGCATTGGTAAATTCCCACATCACTTGACTTACAGCAGATGTTTCTGTGCCGAAGTTACTTGGGTCGGTAATATTTAAGGCAAAGTAACCTTTACCACCTGCGCCCAGCGCACCGACCAGTACAGATGCCCAGGCTGGTGTTCCTCCATCGGTGACAGCAGTATAAGTGTCATTAACACTGACCTTTTCATCAACGTACATTTGATGAACATAATTAGGGTTGGTTAATTCACCTAATTTATCAAATAGAATATCTGGAATGTAGGCAAAAACTTCTTCGCCGGTATTTGCATTCAGGCCGTGGAGCATACCGTCATTAGCACCTACATAAACCATCTCAGTGCGTGTGGTTTTACCTTCAGCAAATTCAGAATATAAATTACCCGTCGTTGTTGGATACGGATCAGAGTCTCGGCGGATAAAACTAGGGGGGCCTACAAAGGTTGGTGTTGAATGAATGATATCGCCAAGTCGTCCTGATGATGAAAGCCGCTCCCGGAATTGACCAGTATCGAAGTCTCCACCTTCAAGTGCTTGACTTCCACGTATGTAACTGACTCTTTCATCACCAATCACACTATCGCCATCACCATAACCACTGGGTAAAGAAGTTGGAGCAGGAGATTCTAGAGCTGTTTTCTGGGCAGTGGTTAGGCCACTGTCATAATTAAAGGCAACACCTGTTGCATTGGCTTTATCATAAGTAATGATGACACGCTCATCTACCGCAATTTTTTCATCGAGTTTTGATGCTGCAGACCAGGTAATAAGATCACTGATTGTTCCATCAGTATTAATTTTTTGTGCAACCACATCACCATTATCAAAGCGTGGATTATAAAATGCTCTAAATAAAAGTGTATTTGACTCTATGTTTTGCGTGTTAAAAGCGACTGCACTGGCTGCGCCTGATTCTGCTTGAATCTTTTTGAAAACTTCGCTTAAACCTGTGGCGAGTTTTTCTGGGTTACCTGCACTAAAGTATTCTCCGCGACCGTTGTAAGCTGCATGCAGCAAATCATCAACTATGCCTTCATTGGTATCTGTAGCAGGCCAGGCAAATGGTGTTGTAAAGTCTGATGGCATGCTGGTAACAGACCCTGTTACACCAAACCCTACTGTATAAAGGTTCATCCGTTGGTGCATATTATCACCTTCAGCTACAGTAGAGCGATCAGCATCATTCTTGGTGGCGGGTACATTGTTATCTAGGGTTGTAGAAAGGTCACGCTTATAATAATGCATGGCAACATCCGCGAGGGTGTTTGATGCTGTGTCAGCAAAAGCGCCACCATCAAATGCGTTAGTCGTATTTGCATCGGCATTGCCAACCGATGGCGAGCCACCATTATAAAATCCATCAGTCATTAATAATGCATAGTTTTGTTGACAAGTACCTATAGGTGCCGCTTGTAGGGGACATGTAAAAGAACCATCTGCATCAAAAATATTGCCACTTAAACATTCAAAATATTTACCTACGAGCTCTAGGTTTTGGCGAATAGGTGTACCTAGAGCGGGGACAGGGGAGCCATAAATTTTATCCAACAGTGCTTTTTTATTTCCAGAACTTGAAGATGCATTCATAGAAGCTACTTCAATACTATTACTGTCGTTATTAATGGTGGCAAAACCCACTCGAGCATTGCTCAGCTCATTAATGACAAAGCCTAATGCCCCTTTAGCAACTAAGTCTCTGGAGCGGTAATAACTAAACCAATTGGCAAAGTTTTGCTTGGTCGCTGCGTCAGCATCTTTTATATAGAACTCGGTTTGTTCACCATTATCAAAAAGTCCATTACTATTGCTGTCTGTCCAAGTGTAATAACGAAACCCATCAGGTTGACTGTCCCCATTACGGTCAGAGGTATCACGGTCAGTGCCTCCCGCCCAGTTAGAATTGTGCTGTGTTAAATCTATTCGCTCTGCTGGGTTATAAGGATTATCGGGGGCATTGGTTATATCAATGTTCGTGAAAGGGGTGCCACTACTATCTACACCTGGCCAGGGTTTGTATTCACGGGTAGGATCGAAATACAGGGCATTAAAATCGCTGTTTCTAAAACGCCAGGACTGGTCGTCAGCGGTATTACAGTCGTTTGAGCTATCAGTATAGGTATTGGAGCCGAATTCCACCGCATAGGTATATCCAAAAAAAGTATCACTGTTAAAGTTACAATCAGCAGTGCCATCATCATTGGCATCGCGGTGCTTGACAGGACCCACCCCAGTATTAGTACCATCACGCTGCTGGCCCGTGAATAGACCTCCATTGGTTTGGTCGGTGGTCATTACCTCCCAGTCCATACTGCCAGAGTCATCTAATAAAATGACAATATTGGGTTCTGCGCCAATTGAAATTTCCAATGCATGCTCTGCAATATCAAGTACACCTGCTGACGCATGGTTTGATACGACAGAAGCTATACATAGACTTAACCATTTCATCTTCAAAGTGTGTTTGCTACTCATTGCGACCCTGCCTATAACCAAGAGCGTTTTTAGATCCGTTTAGCAAAAGTGGTTTGCAGAATGACTTGTGATCCTGCTGAGGTACCAACACCATGTGCAGTGATTCGGAATACTTCAGTTGCGCCTGAACCGGTAGATTCACCAACATTCATTAAATTGAGTTCTTCTTCTTCGGAAGTCACAGAGGTAAAGTGTTCAATAATGTATTTAGGTTGATCAGCTAACCCGGCAATTGTGGTGGAAAGTGCGCGAAGTTTGGTAGATGTACTCCAATCAATGGTTTTCCAGGGTGAGTCTTTAGCAGCCGCTAGAGAATACATACCTTCATCACCGTCATTATTAAAGACACTTAGCGTTACCAATGCATCAACTGTTTCCTCGCCTTCTCTTAAAGCCGCTTCAGCAGCTTGAAATGCAGTATTATGGTCTTTTAAATTAGCACTCATTTTTTCATCTAATGAAGTGGTCATCATGGCATTAATGCCAACAATGGAAAGCAGTAATAAAATGACCAGACTGATGACTAAAACAATGCCTTGCTGTTTGCTATAAGCTTTGTGCGTGTGAGAAATACTTTTTTTATTTAGGTTATATTGTGGTTGCATTATAGTTTGATGACGTTTTTTTAAGGGAGTATGAAAAGCCTTTTTAAGTGTGTCCATGGCGTATTAGACTCCACGATTTCTAATTTTAATGGTGGTATTAAATGTCCGGGCAATAAGATTGTTGTCTTGACTGACCTCATCAACAGTATTAACACTTAAGCTGATATTTACCGCGACAACACGATTCATATCCCCCACTTTGCTTGCTGCAACATAACGGTTGGGTACACCTGAATTATCCAGATCTTCTCCATATAAGATAGATAGGTTTTCCACACCGCGAATTAGTTCTTCAGGCGCATCCAGACTTTCTCTTCGCCAGAGAGAGAGCACGGTATTGCCCTGATTATTGGGAAATGCAGAGGGGGCAATATAGTAAACAGCTGTTCTGAATTTATAGACAGAGGCATCTTCATCGTATGTTGATCCATCATTCGTTAATTCTTGTTGTGCATTGCCTGGTGATTCAGATGTGCCTGAGTTATGCACAACATTATATTCGGTATCATCTACAATCGTGGTGATATTGGTAACTTGAAAAATCGTTGCCTTACTGCAGTCACTCACTAAAATGACTTCTCCATCTGCTATAGGGGTTGTGGCTTCTGACTTTAAGTCAGCAGAAGGAAAGGGCATCGCTTGAGTGAGGCTGGCGCCATTATCTTCAACACGCCGAATAACAAGAATATCGGATCCTGTCTGTGGGTTTAAATCTGTTACGTAGCTTTCTGGGGTTGGCTTCCAGGTTGAGCCTGATGCTTCATAGCCTGTCAGCCCCGTACTTAAGTCAAAGATATAACCAGAAGTTGAAGGATTAAGAGTATTTAAATAATTGACATCATTGATGCTGGAAAGACAGCCCATATAGCCTGCCATACGAACATCTTCTGAAATGGTATCAAACGCAAAACGTGCATTATCTTGAAGGGTTGAAAGTCCATTTAGCATACGAAATGTTTGTTGATTACTGTTAAAAATACTGATAATGCCGCCCATTAAAAATAACCCTAACAGCATGGCGATCATTAGCTCAATGACAGTAAAGCCTTGCTGTTTTTTCATAATTGTGTCCTCGTTACAAAGCTAGTAATTACAGGAGAACCTTCTGCGTCGAGACGTTCAGTCCAACGGATAGTGATGGTATATTCAGTGCCACTAACAGTGATATTGCCTTGACCACTGTTTAATAAGCCTGCAGGTTCTCCAGTACAGTTACTGTCGTCGTTATGTCCACCTAAGGAACATTTCCAGGTCGCTAAGTCATATTGAGCTAGTTGAGCATTGTTACAATTACTTGAACTACCTTCACAACTATCTGCTGTTACTGGTGGCGCATCACTAAAGTCGGTAGCATAGCTACCTGTAGGGTTAGCTCTTATGCGATCGATGATACTGGAGCTTAAAAACGTTGCGTAACTGCGATTTAATGAATCATTATTATTTTTTAAACTGACAGCTTGTAATCCCGCCATTCCCAGCAAACCAATGGATAAAATAAAGACAGCAACTAATAACTCAATCATCCCTACGCCACGTTGTGGGGTCGACTTAATTAATATATTCATGGTGTGCATCCAGCTCCTTTTAATAAACTTGTACTCCCTGAACGTAATAGTTGAATTTGGCGACTACCATTCCCAGAGCTATGGCATAAATTTAGTGTGTCACTGGTAGTTGTTATAAAACCTCTGGAGTTAAATGTATAACTGCCATTATTCCCTACACTGTTGAGCGTAGCGTTGTTATCTAAGGCTTCGTATTCTCGAACTAACTCACTATCGGCTACTACAACAATTCGCCAGCCAGGTCCCCATTCATTACTATTATCTGAGTCATCTAATGCTTCCAACCGGACAGCTTGGCCTCGTTTTATGGCTTCACTGCGTGCAATAGCAATACTGCCAACAAAGCTGTTTGAACCTGCGGCAAGTTGGTTTTCAACAATCAGTGATATAAAGCTTGGGTAGGCAATGGTTGTTAAAATAGCGGCAATAGCTAATCCCATCATTACTTCTATGATAGTAAATCCCTTATTTTGCATGGACCTTTGCCCTGTATTTATTATTTATTTTAAAGTTAGACCATATAGATTGTGCTATGGGCAATTCTGACAAAGTCAAATAATGGTTTGATAAGTGGGAAACGTTATAAATAAAGCAATTAAAAAATGCTCATTCAATAATCTATTGTTCTACTTCTTGGCGTTTGTTTTGCATCTTAATATCCTGCCAGGTTTAAATTGAACGAAGTGTAAATTTTTATTAAAAAGCAGCAAAAGAATAATCCTTAAACTATATGTAATAAATAAGACAGATTAATGCAGTGATGGCTGTATCTTGGAACAGTTGTTTATTTTGCTTTCATTGTAATAAGGATTGATGATTTTACCGTATGAACAGGGTCTTCATCATTTCCTGTTAAGGGCAAATTCATGAAAAAGCGTTTGATAATTTTTTGCGATGGTACATGGAATAGTCCTGATCAAGTTGATGAGAGAACTAAACGAATTTGTACCACGAACGTTGTTAAGTTGATGCGAGCTGTACAACCCATCGCATACTCTGGACCAGACTTTTGTCTCCAAACACCACAAATTTCATATTACGATCCTGGTATTGGCACAGAAGGCATATTGGAAAAATATTTGGGGGGAGCGACAGGCTATGGCATTTCAGCCAATATTTTGCAGGCTTATCGTTTTTTAGCAAATAACTATCAGTTGGGGGATGAGATATATTGCTTTGGTTTTAGCCGGGGTGCTTATACGGTTAGAGCATTATGTGGTTTTATGGGGCTTGTTGGCCTCATTTCGCCTAAAGACCTTGATTTATTACCTCGTGCTTATCGTTATTACCGAATGTCACCTGAGAAACGCTATTTATCACCAGAGCATGAGTTTTATTTATCACTGAAAGAAAAAAGCACGGATAATTTTTGTATTCGTTTTCTAGGCGTATGGGATAGCGTAGGCGCTATGGGGGCACCAACACCACTTTTACAAAAACTATCACAACGTTGGGTAGGTTTTTTTGATGTAAAGTTAGGTCACTATATTCAAACAGCTCGACAAGCATTGGCAATTGATGAGCGTCGAGGAGCATTTACACCGGATTTATGGGTAAACACCAGCGCCGAACTTGCACAGTATCAAGATATCCAGCAAGTGTGGTTTTCTGGAGTGCACTCTAGTATCGGTGGTGGTTATGCACAAACTTATTTATCAGACCAAACTTTATTATGGATGATGGGGGAAGCAGGGGATTGTGGTTTACAATTTAATGCTGAATATGTTGCTCAAATTCTAGCGAATACACTTCAAATAGAACAAGAAAGTGATATTGAGCAGATTATTATTCCAAATAACTATTCATTTCCCTATAAAATGATTGACGCCATTAGTCCTCGTCGAGGAGGACGTGCTATTGGTGAGCGCCAGCGAGTAACTAATGATTTTTTGCCAGCCGTTAACGAATCTGTACACCCAAGTGTTGCAGAAGTGATGCGAATAAATGAAAACTATCGTCCAGATAATTTGCTAAAAGCACTTGATGTGGGGGACTTAGAGTATTTATCTCATGAACGTCGCCAGTCTCCCCGTATTTCTTGCTATGAGCCTGCTGAATTGGATGTGGGGCAGGAAAAAACGCAATGCTTAATTGTCAATCAAAGCACAGGTGGTGCTGGTGTTAGCTGCAAACAACCATTACGTATGGGGCAGTTAATTCATCTCAACCAAAAATGGAAAACAATTACTGGACAGGTGGTATGGGCAAAAGATGACTATGTCGGTATTAAGTATGCAGCTTAGTGACTTTACTGCATGACTACTGAGAGGGTAAACATAATTACCTTATTGATGTAGAAAAAATTTTTGCCAGAAAAAAATTGTGTCTAGTAAACGAAATTTCATCAATAGCTGTGTGGTTGATGGGGATTAATCGTGAATCAGTAATATGATTCAACGTCGTTATCATTCCTCAGCGTATCGTCAGTTGTTGTGTGATGTGGCAAATCAACATGTGTCCCTCCATTGCTATCAAGGACGTAGCTGCTTGTTTGGAGCATACGTTGGTCCTTTATAGCGAGAATTCGCTAATACATTTTGTTTAATGTGATCCTTTGATGAAGAGAAGGGGGAGAAATGGGCAGACCCATCGAATTTGACCGCAATGAAGTGTTAGAGCAGGCTTTGCAGTTATTCTGGAATACAGGGTACAGTGCCACGTCTGTTGCTAACTTAGTGGAAGCAACGAAGCTAAAACCAGGTAGTTTATATGCAGCTTTTAAAAGCAAGCGAGGTTTATTTATCGCAACGCTAGATCGGTATGCAGATCGCTGTATTTCTGAATTACAACGCTGTCTTGCTGCTGACCAGTCACCATTAAATACAATTCGGTATTATTTTTCGCAGTTAATACTTAAGATTGTTGAAGATGAAGAAAGTAAAGGATGCTTTCTGATTAATACAATGTTGGAAGTAGCTCCACACGATAATGAAATACATCAACGTGTGATGGATTATTTTAATGATATGGAAGGCCGTTTTGCAGATAAAATTAAGCAATCTCAAACATGTGGTGAGGTAGCCGAGCATCAACCAGCAGATGAGTTGGCGAAATTCTTGATGACAGGGTCATGGGGACTACGCATTATGGGGAGTACCCGCCAACCTGAGTGGCAGTTGCAAAAAATGGCGGATCATATGCTATCGGTATTAACACAATCCGCCGCTAAACCAACTATTCATAATGATAGTCAAGGAATAATGTCAATTTGAGTTGTTAATGAGGTATTAATTATATACACCACTGACCAGGGATGGTTTTCCTCCCAAAATCATTTGTAAAACATCATACTAACACTACTATACCCACAGTGAAGGGGTATATCATTCCCTCCTAGATTTTCGTGTTTATTTCAATTAGCCTGCGTCGTTGAGGGCTTCTTCTAGCGTCTCAAGCTCTGCCATGTTTATCAGTAACTGTTCTTCGGTTTCTTCCTGCTGTTTTTTTATTGTGTGTTGTTCAGTCAGTAGTTGTTTTAACTGTTCCTTTTTATCATCACTGTAGATTTCATTGTCATTTAATTGGTTTGCTATTGTGTCCAGCTTAATTAATAGCTGCTCTAGCGCTAATTCTTGTTGTTTGATTTTTGACGTCAGAGGACGTAGCTGTTGGCGAATTTCGGCTTTTTTGCGCCGTTGGTCTTTTTTGGACTGAGAGGCTTGCGCGGTTTGATTTACTGAGGTTTTATCAGGGGAGGGCTGCTTATCTTGATTTAACCATTGAGCATAATCATCCAGATCGCCTTCATACTCTTTAACTTGATTATTTGCAACGAGTAGCAGTTGATCAACACAATTACGTAATAAATGTCGATCATGAGAAACAACCACTAACGCGCCAGTAAATGCTTGTAATGCAATGGTTAAGGCCTGGCGCATTTCCAAATCTAGATGGTTAGTCGGCTCATCAAGTAGTAATAAATTAGGTTTTTGCCAGGCAATAATCGCTAAAGCCAAACGGGCTTTCTCTCCACCAGAGAAGTGGGTAATTGGGTCAAAGGCTAAATCACCACGAAAGTCAAAGGAGCCCAAAAAATTTCGTATGCTTTGCTCTGATGCATCGGGCGACAATCGTTGTAGGTGCAGTGCTGGGCTGGCATTATTATCTAAATACTCTAATTGGTGTTGCGCAAAATAACCAATTTTTAAATGTTCGCCACAAATTCTTTCACCTTTAGGTGCACTTAGGATTCCTGCCAGGTTTTTGAGTAATGTTGATTTTCCTGCACCGTTTGGTCCTAGTAGTCCAATGGCGTCACCTGGGTGAATATTAAGCTTTACATCTTGCAGAATAGTATGGTCTGAGTACCCTAAGGTGCAGTCTTGAAGCTGTAGCAGGGGATCTGATATTTTTTCTGAAGATGGAAAGGTAAAAGTAAAGGGTGAATCAACGTGAGCTGGCGCTATATTTTCAAGGCGTTCTAAAGCTTTAATTCGGCTCTGAACTTGCTTGGCCTTTGAGGCTTTGGCTCGAAAGCGTGCGATAAAGCTTTCTATATGAGCTCGCTGAGCTTGCTGTTTTTCTAACATTGATTGTTGGTGTGCAAGTTGCTCGCTACGTAATACTTCAAATTGGCTGTAGTTACCTCGGTATGTGTTGAGCCTTTGATGTTCAATATGAATAATTTGATTTACCACATTATCTAGAAAGTCACGATCATGGGAAATTATAATCAGTGTACCCCGATAGCTTTTTAGCCACTGTTCAAGCCAAAGAATAGCGTCAAGATCAAGGTGGTTGGTTGGTTCATCCAGTAACAATAAATCAGAAGGCTTCATGAGGGCTTGGGCCAGGTTGAGACGTATTCGCCAGCCCCCTGAGAAATGAGTAACAGGTAATTGTTCTTGCTCAGTGCTGAAGCCTAAGCCATGAAGTAACTGTGCCGCACGATGATGTGTCGTGTAACCATCAATTTTTTCAAGTTCGCTGTGTAAGTGAGCAATAAGATTATTATTGTGTTGTTCTTCTGCTACGACCAGTTGATGTTGGATTGAGCGTAGGTGCTGGTCTCCATCAATCACATACTCTATGGCTGCTTTCTCAAGCGCTGTTACTTCTTGTGCCATGTGAGCGATACGCAGATTGGGTGTGATTGTAAATTCACCGCTATCTATGGTTAATTGCTGATTAAAAACAGCGAATAATGACGATTTTCCACAACCATTGGCACCTGTAATAGCGACTTTTTGGCCATCATGAATGGTCGTACTTGAATTCGTTAGTAGTATTTTACTTCCACGTTGTAAACTGATGTCATGTAATCGAATCATAAAAACTTAGCTATGTGATGATTGAGTATATTGTCCAGTATACCTGTCATCAAAAAGAATTATAGGCAGTTAATGACAATCAAAGACATTCCACTGATGACTAAGGGAATTATATCGGTAATAGCTTATTTTGAGCGTATTTATACGAGCGGTGTACGTTTATATGTCTGACGCACTGATTAACAATTCATTTTGGTCGTTTGCAGTGGCCTACTATACACCAGAAAAAGAGGAAATTTTGCTGGTACTCCAAGATGATCATGGGCTAGATTGTTGCTGGCTGCTGTTTTGTGTTTGGTTATCCCAAAAAAATAAAGTACTCCCCCTTCCTGAGAATAACCCTGTCTATCAATACATTAAAGGTTGGAATAAGCAAGTAATAGAGCCAATAAGATACTTGAGACAGCGTTTGAAAGAACCTGTAGAAAAACGCGCAATTACCCAAGGCTATAAATTTAGACAGCAGATAAAGCATTTAGAACTATGGGCAGAAAATCGCTATATGTATTGGTTATATTGTAGTGCAGATTTTTACCTGAATACTGCTGATGACAAACAGTTAGTTAGACTTAATACCGATTGTTACATCAACCATTATACTGAGTTAACCTCAATTAATAGGAAGTTAAAAAAACAATTGGAGCAATGGCTTATGTTAGCGCATTAACTCCATTGAGTATGAGGATGCAATGAAAGTTTAAATTAAAGAAGGACTTAGGCCCTTCTTTAGAAAACCTCTATTACATGTCTGTTGCAGGATCAAAGATGCTTCTTGGTGCATCAGAGTCTTTATCATCAGACACTTCAGGTGTAGCCACTGGCGCTTCAGATACAGTATCTGGAGCAGTTGTCTCTACAGGTAACAATTCTTGCTGACTAGTAGATTCAACCGTTGTGTCGGTGACAGAAGCTTCTGTCAATAAGTCTTGTGTTGTCGCTTCTACAGGCGCTGCTTTAGCTTTTGTAGCTTTTTTGGGCGGACGGCCACGACGACCTGTGGTTGTTTTGGCTTTTGTCGCTGTAGCAGTCGTTGCCTTTTTAGGTGGACGACCACGCTTCTTAGGAGCAGCTGCTTTAGGGGCTGCTGTTGTCGCTGCAGCAGTCGTTGCTTTTTTAGGTGGACGACCACGCTTCTTAGGAGCGGCTGCTTTAGGTGCTGCTGTTGTCGCTGCAGCAGTCGTTGCTTTTTTAGGTGGACGACCACGGCGTTTAGGTGCTGCGGCTGTAGTAGCTGCGGCAGTTGTGGCTTTTTTCGGAGGACGACCTGGGCCACGTTTCTTCGGTGCAGCTGCTTTTGCTTTAGTGGTTGTCGCTTTAGGTGGACGACCTGGACCACGCTTTTTCGCAGTTGTTGTCGCAGTTTTAGCTTTTGCAGGACGACCGCGTTTGCCTGGTTTTTTGGCTGTAGTTTTTGCCGCTTTTAGTTCTTTGACTGCTTGAGTTTTGGCAATTTCTGCTTCGAATTTTGCAAGTACTTTATCACGCTTAGTGGCGTACTTGATATCTTCTTTAAGCTCTTTAAGGCCTTCTTTAGCAGTACTTAGTTCGTCTCTGAGTAGCGAAACTTCTTCTTTAGCGACAGCTAAGTCAACATTTACTTTCTCTAACTGGCGCACTGTAGCGGCAGTTTTTTTGAGTTTAAGTTTTGCTGAAAGTGTTGTTTGTCGAAGTTTTACTTTCTCCTGTTTAAGTTTTGCTTTTTCCACTTTGGTTTGAAGTGAAGTTATTTGCTTCTCAAGTTGAGTTAGCTCTTTCTCTTGAGCTTGAGCTAATTGCTGCTCGAGTTTTTGAATTTGCTGTTTTATATCTGAAACGGAAACAGCTACAGCTCGTCGAGCCGTTGCTTTTTTCTTGGCTGCCATTTTAATTCCTCATCTAACAGTAGAAGTAGAGATCAATTTAAAAGAATTATACGAAGAGAAAAATAATTATCCATATCTTAAGGATGAAAAATTAAAAATATTTACCTTATGGTGGCAAAAATAGGAAACACTTGCAAATATTTTGTGCATAATATTGATGCTAATAGCATTATACTTTAAGTAATAGTTGCAATATTTCCAGGAAAACTCTTAATAAGACAAAATGTGAATCAGTGTAATTTTTCCACGGTGCCGTAACTGATTGAAGTATTCATCAAGGGGAAAAATATTAATGGCAAATTGATGTAATATTATCCATTCATGCAAAGGGGCTAAATTATGAAACGTCGAGTAGTTTTTAATCAGAAAGGAGGTGTTGGAAAGTCCACAATAGCTTGCAATCTCGCTGCTATCGCTGCCAGCCAGGGTAAGCGAACGCTACTTATTGACCTTGATGGACAACGAAACTCCTCTCTTTATCTGCTTGGGAAAAACTATAGTACATCTCTTCCTACTATAGCTGATTTCTTTCAGGAAAGTCTGACATTTCGTTTAACAGGAGCCAATCTTCGCACTTATATTGCTACAACCCAATATGCAGAACTTTCATTATTGCCCTCATCACCGCAATTGAATGAGTTACAGCATAAACTGGAAACTCGCCATAAGATATATAAGTTGCGTGAAGCACTTGACCGTGTTGAACACTTATTTGATGAAGTCTATATTGATACGCCACCCGCGTTTAATTTTTATAGTTTATCAGCTTTGATCGCTGCAGATAATTGCTTGGTACCCTTTGATTGTGACGATTTTTCTCGTCGAGCGCTCTATGACTTAATTGCTAATATCAATGAAACGCGTGTTGATCATAATTCTGAACTAAGCATTGAAGGTATTGTGGTTAATCAGTTTCAGCCTCGTGCAAAATTGCCACAGGAGATGGTTAATCAGTTGTTAGATGAAGATATGCCAATATTATCACCCTATATTTCCTCTTCAATAAAAATCAGAGAGTCGCATGAGCAAGCAATACCGTTAATACACTTTGAACCTAAACATAAAGTGACTATTGAGTTTTGTGGGCTTTATGCTGCTTTATAATTGTTGATATTTATGGAACTAAAATACTAAGGAATTACTTTTCACTTTTAACGTGTATTAACCTGCATGACCTAATAACTGTGCATTAAGTGGACAACTCATTAACGCTCTATACCTTCTTTTTGGCTGATGGGGTATGATGCGGTCAACCCTTAAATTGGTTGCCTGGCAATAGGAGTGGAAGGTTGCACTTATCGGCTCAAACAGCCATAGGCGAACTTTCTAAGGCTAGGGGGCTCAAAACTGCAGTATCCTTTTGGGTGCGTAGTGCTAAGGACATAATTCAACCAACTTATATGAGAAGATCATGAAATTAAAAGTATTAACAGCCGGTTTGGTGTTGGCAACAGCTTCACAGGTATTTGCAGAACCTGTTAAATTAACCAACGATAAGCAGAAGCTCAGCTATAGTCTGGGTGTTATGTTTTCACAGCGGCTGAAAGCAGACTTTAAATATGATGACCTGGACTTAAATGTCATGTCTGCAGCAATGGCAAATGTGTTGAAAGATGAAGACACTGCGCTAGATGAGCAAGAAATGATCAAAATCATTCAAAAAGCTCAACGTGAGAGCTATGAACGTGCTCAAAAGCGTATGGAAAAAGAAGCAAAAGAAAACTTAGCGAAAGAAAAAGCATTTTTAGACAAAAATGCTAAGGCTGACGGGGTTATTAAGACTGACTCTGGACTACAGTATAAGGTAATCACTAAAGGTGAGGGTAAAAAACCAAAGGCTGATAGTACGGTTGTTGTTCACTATGAAGGCCGTACGTTAGATGGAAATATTTTTGATAGTTCATATAAGCGTGGTGAACCCGCGACATTTGGCGTGAATCAAGTTATTCCTGGTTGGACTGAAGCACTACAGCTAATGCCTCAGGGTTCTGTCTGGGAGCTTTATATTCCTTCTGAACTAGCTTATGGACCAGGTGGTATCCCTAATAAGATCAGCCCAAACTCTACGCTGATCTTTAAAGTTGAGCTGAAAGAAATCAAAAAGCCTGAGAAAGTTGAAAAGAAAGCTGAAAAGGTTGAAAAGAAAGAAGAACCTAAAAAAGGTTAATGGGTGATAAATCACGTGCAATTGAACGTGATACCTCCTTTTGATGTTAGGTTCATGCTAGTAGTTGGCGGTGTGTGAATGTCATCATCGCCGCTACTAAATCCTTACATTTACCGTATAATTAAATGGATTTCTTTGAGATTAGCGTAAGGTATACATCCGACCATTAGAGCCAATAGCATAAAACTGATCTTGACCAAATGCTAATGCTTGAATGGCAACACCTGTAGGTTTCCACGCTTGTCTTCGACTAACTTGCCAGTGTTTAATCACTTTTTGTTGTTTTAAATCATGCAGTTTTATTTCACGGTTGGTCGTTCCTGTTAACAAAAGTTGTTCGTTATCAGAAAATATTGCGCTGGTGAGAGTAGGGCCGCGTCCCATCCACTCTGCATGGGGATTAACATCATACACTAACCCACCTGTTTTAGTATCTCGTACTTGGGCAATGCTATTTGCTGCAGCAATAAATGCAAAACGATGATTTGCTGATAAAGACACTGAAACAACTTTATTCCCCATATCCCAGCTATGAAGAAGTTTACCTGTTGTGGTGTCCCATAATTTAGCGGTGTAGTCATCAGATCCTGATAAAACCATCATGTTGTCAGCTGATATTGCAACAGCATTAACTCTATCTGCGTGAAGGTAAGTGCGTTCAACCCCCCCATTTTTAATATTAAATAAAATAGCGCGATTATCTAGTAAACCTAATAATGCGATATTTCCACCATTTGATAATGCAATACTGGAAATATCACCTGGTGCACGCCAGAATGCTTGAGACTCACCTGTTACCGTTGACCAGAGAACAAGAGATTGTAAGTTATCTGCGGTAACGGCTAACTCATTATTTCCCGAAAATGCTGCAGCAACGATAAAGCTGAAAACGCCCTTTTGATGGTTCCAATTAAACCGGCGCTCATAGGCAGGAAATTGCCAAAGGCTACCACCGTGGTTGATTGAACCAATCATGGCCAGTTTGCCATTATGTGACAGTGCACTGGTGTAATTACCCACTACCGCTAACTCCCAAAATTTTTCTTCTTTTTTTGTACAGCCTGCCACTAAGAAGATAAGAAGCGTCATAATGAGAGGTTTGGGAAAGGTGTACATAGTGATCAAACAGAAGTTAGCTAAGCCATGAAAATTTGTGTTTTACTGTGTATTCCGCTTTCTGACTAAATAATATACCCATAGCGAAGGGTATAAATAGTCACTATCTGTCTTTCTTTAACAACGGATATAAATATAGGTTAGCAGTTTTTACTTAGGTGATTAGCGATGACTGAAACTATCTTATGAGTTGATTGAGATAGCTTCAGTCATAAGGGGGAAGACTGCTGATAACGTATGTTTGTTGACAAACGCTAGGCAGGTAACAGCTGTCTTCTTAACGGTTTGATGGCAAGTAGCACTAAAGTAATACTGCACATAGCATTAAACCAAACGGGAAATAAAGCATGTTCTGGCTGTATTTGGGCAGTGATGTCTATTTGAAATTGATTAACGATCATGTCGGTCATTAATCCAAAACTAATACAGCCGAGACCGATTGCAATGATGTATCCCAAAAAAGCACGATGCCCTAGCTCCTTGCGAATAATTCCAAGGGTACCTAGATTGGTCGCTGGTCCTGCTAATAAAAACACAAGCACGGTTCCAGGGGAAATTCCAGCAAGCAGTAGTGCCGCGGCGAGAGGTGTTGAAGCGGTAGCACAAATGTACATAGGTATGCCCGCAATTAGCATAAAGAGCATGGCAAACACCCCATGTCCCCAGTTACTGAGAGCAGATGACGGTAAGAATGTCATAACTAAGCCCGCAACAACTAAGCCTATAAGCAGCCAGCCGAGCATATCATCGTATAGTTGAGTAATTGCATAGCGTATACCCTCCCACGTGGTTGTTTTTGTCTGAGCTTTGCTGTGTCCTCCACAACAACCACCAGAGGGAGAATGAGTTACTGGTTGGGTCTCTTTTTCAGTGAGTTTTTCACCTAATATGCCTGTCAATAGTGCTAAAAAAATACCGTAGACTGGACGAATGATGGCCATAAAAGGGCCTAACATCCCATAACTTAAGGCAATAGAATCAACACCATTCTCAGGAGTAGAAACTAAAAATGATAAAGTAGCGCCTTTGGAGGCTCCTTTTCGGCGTAGTTCCATCGCAACAGGTACAACACCGCAAGAGCACAAAGGTAAGGGTGCGCCAATGATAGCTGCACGTGTAATAGCCGTTAGACCAGGCTTTCCAAGCCAGCGCTGTAAATGCTGCTGAGGTAGCCAGGTTTTCATTAATCCGGCAAGTACCAGGCCAAGGAGCAGCCAGGGTGATGCAGCATTGGTGAGAGTGATAATATTTTCTATAAATGCTGTCATGACTGTAAATCCTTGGGTAATGAGTTAGGTGTGTTGAGTATTGGGCATACTGACTCCTGGTGTGTTTTTGAGCAGCTCTTTAGTAGTGTTAATAAGTCATGGCGGACACGGAGCATATCTTTGATTCGGTGTTCGATATCTACCAGTTTTTCTTCTGCTAACTGGTGAATTTGTTGGTGATTTTTTTCGGGTGCTGACTTGAGCAAGAGGAGTTCTCTAATTTCTTTGAGAGAAAAACCCAAACGCTTTAATCGTAAAATAAAGCTTAAACGGTCAATGTCTGTGGTTTTGTAAAAGCGGTAGCCTGAACCCGTTCGCTGAGGCTTTGGCATTAGTCCCTGTTTTTCGTAATACCGTATAGCCTCTACGCTCAGCCCGCATTCTTTAGCCAGTGTGCCAATACTAAGACTTGTTTCCATAAAATGCCTCCACGCCATAAGCATAGAGCCTGAAGTATGCTTCAGAGTCAAGACTAAGAGTATTTCAGTGTGAGCATAACTAGAAGGGCACGAATGGCCCTTGGGGAAAGGGAATACGGAGCTTCAAAATTTAAAACCCCGTTATCCGAAGCATAAGCATGACAAGCGATGAGGGTTATTCAGAGAGTAGCTCTTTATGCGCATTATGAAGAACCTCGATCAACTGATCCTCATACGTAAATCGTTCTTCCATGGCTTGACCAAGCTGAGAAAGATCTTCACGTAGTTTGTCTTGCATGGATTTACAGCTGGTCTGGCTGTCATACTTATCATTAAAGTGCAGACATACCTCTGTTGTTTTTTGGATAAGTGGATAGAGTTGCTTAGCGACTTCAATACCACCATCATCAAACTCTTTTCCTTCTCTTAGCAGCTGCTCATAGACTTCAAAGTGTCCAGCAGAGACATAATCCATCATGAGCTGGCAAAGGGATTGGAGTTTATCGTATTTAACATGGATCTTCTTATCTTTATTACCGTTAAGACCATTGATATCACAATATAAAACGATGAGTTCCTGTCGCTCATTTAACCATCGGTCAATGATTTCAGACACTCCACCCCAGCGCTCTTTTGCGTTATGACAACCTTCAAGCATTCATTTTCCCCTTATACATACCATTCACTTTTTTTAAGTTGTACACCCTTCGCGAATGCTATTTAGCGTGTGCGATGATGCTATGTTACTACATACTTATTTACAGATGTGATGAAGTTTGTTTTTTATCGGTAGATTAGGCCAGAGGCAGGAAAGCAGCAAGTGCAATAATTATTTAAAACAATAGTCATGCGCTTGCTTGTATCAGAAGAAGATAAGGTTTTATCTACTTATTCCATTTTGTAGCTTTATGATTGAGCATTACTAATAATAAGACAGTATTGTAAGTGATAATGGGTGGAGTAGAGGAAAAGAATCAAGGACAAGGTTTGGATTACGCTGAGTATATAGGTTTTTGTGCGCTATTAAGTAGGTTGTGTCTGGTTAAGGGCTATGATTATTTAGGAAAAAATACGTCTTTTGTTGGCTGTAAAGAGCTAGTATTCCTCGACTGTAAAGCATAGTGAGTTGTAAGGTACTTAAGGGAACATCTAAAAATATCCTTTTTCACAGCAGTTATATTAGCAAATAACATTGTTTTTCTTTTCTTCATGTTGCTGTGATGTGCCGTCATGAATAGCCTTTCGCTTTTGAAAAAATGACGATTTTTTAGTGATGCCCTTAAGCTTGTAAATGGACATTAATTGCTATACATCGATGAGTACACAGTACATTTTGTGTACTTAGGTAAACATACGTTTAGAACGTTGACGGAATAGTTCAAACAGGGCAAAGCAAAAGAAACCTATAAATGCAATCAGTGACCAGCCAGGAATACTCAGGCCAAGAAATGTCCACTGAACTTCTGCGCAGTCTCCAGTCCCTGTAAACAAAACAGTTAACAGTTCTTGCCAAGGCAACATATCAATTAAAACATCCAGTGGCGGGGCACATTCTGGTACTTGATCGGGTGGTAAGCTCTGCAGCCATACTTGCCGGCTAGCGATGCCAATTCCTGTACCAGCAATTAAGGCAGAAAGTCCAGCATAAATTCGGTAGCCAGTATTACCAGGGTTATGAATGCTGGCTAATAAACAGATAATGCCAAGAGTGATGACAATAACACGTTGCACGATACACAGAGGACAAGGCTCAAGTCCCAAGCCATGTTGAAAAAACAACGCTCCCCCAATAAGGCCTGCACAGGTCAGAAACGCTAAAAAGAATAAAGGGCGAGATTGTGGTAAGCCCATGAATAGTCTCCTGCCGAGAAAGTTAGTCAATAATCGTTTACATATAATATTGAATACAGTAAGTCAGTTGTTCTAACAAATATACCTGTAACGATCGATATACTACAAACGGTTGACTAAGGTCATAATGGATTTATGCATGAAAAATAACACCAAGAACACATTTGTATGATCATTCTTTTTTTAGTCTATTAGCTGCTAAAATTGTTCAATAGTGGAACTTTATTCTTTATTCAAAAAGGCTTATACACATATTGCAACTTGTAGCTTCCTAGCATTTTTTGAAGCAGACAATCAGAAGTTATTCTCAAAAATGCCTTTGTTATTAGTAATGTTTATTCTTTTCAATTTGTATTTTGAGTATAAGTTGGTCTATTTAAAGATATTTTACCACTTACTACGTAATATCGTAATGGGTAGCGCAGGGAGATCAAATGATCGATGAAGAGGAAAGCGCATGAGACATGGAATTGCTTATCGATTTAGGTACTTGGCTTTTATAATTTTTATTATTAGTCAATGTTTTAATACGCTTTTGTATGCAGAGGAGGAAGTACCTCAGGTGAGCTACCTTGATGTCAGTCCTCCCATCATCGTTAATCTCTCAAGTAAAACAAAACGCATGCAGTATCTAAAAGCAGATATTGCCTTCAAAATTACCGGAGAAGTGGCTAAGACTAAAGTCAATAAACACATTGATGCAGTACGTGATTTGTTAGTGTTATTGCTCAGTGCACAAAAAATAGATGATGTTGATACGGTTGCCGGAAAAGAAAAATTACGTAATGTTGCCTTGCAACATGTACAAGCTTTTTTCAAAAAAGAAGAAGGTGAGCCTTTGGTTGAGGATTTACTATTTAAAAATATTGTGGTTCAGCGCTAACTTGGCCATAAGCTGATCATAAATGTTTGGGTTGCAAGTATATATCGCCCTAGAGATATATACTTGCAATGAATGAAGTGTCTTATTATGCGTAATATTTAGCTAAGAAGGTTTCAAATGCTTCCTGAGGGGCCGCTTCAATTTCTGCTTGCTGTTGAAGTGATTTATTGACAAGTACTTGTAACTCTTTTTGAGTCTCAGGTGTTAATGGGGCATGTTTAAAAGTCTCAGCATGCTGTTTTGATTGAATCAATGTGTACTCACTGAAACTGCATTGATGCTCTGATAGTGAGCGGAGCAATTGTCCAGAGGGTGTCTGTTCTGGGTTTTCTATTTTTTGCAGCTCTAGCTTCAAGCTTTCCTGATGGCGGTTTGAGTCATGAGCATCATCCAGTAACACGGCAATTGGCATCAATGAAGCAATAATTTCTTTGGCCCAGTCAGTTAATGTGGTTGATTTTCCTTGCTTCTGTAACTGAAGTTCTGGCTTTCGCCCCTCTAATACGACACGTGTAAAGTTGTGATTGATTGCCTCACATTCCGGGGTCGTAATAGCAGGGCTTTCAGCTAAAGCGCAATAGGTTAAAAACACATCCATAAATGCAGCCTGAGAAGCACTTATCCCAATGGGGTCAAATGGATTTAAATCCAGACAGCGCACTTCAATGTACTCAATGCCTCTTGCATGTAATGCTCTGGCAGGGCGCTCACCTGATTGGGTAGTACGCTTGGGGCGAATAGCATTGTAGTATTCATTTTCAATTTGCAGGATGTTGGTATTGAGCTGCAAATAACGACCATTTTTAGTGAGTCCAATTTTCTCATAGGCTGGAAAAGGGGTTTGCATTGCGTGTTCAAGGGACTCAATATACGTTGGTAGTGTGTTGTAACAAATATTCAAGCCAGACTGGGCATTATTTTGATAACCCAAGTCACTCATGCGGAGTGAGGTTGCATAGGGTAAATAGACGGTGTAATCATCAAAGTCTTGTAGTTGATGATTAGTATGACTGAAAAAAGAGCGGCATACAGCAGGTGATGCGCCAAATAAATACATTAATAACCAGCTTAAGCGACGGAAGTTACGAATGAGATTTAAATAGCAGTTAGACTGTAAATCGTTTTGATTGGTTATGTCTGAGCTTGTTTGCTCATAATCACCTAACAGAGACCAGATTTCAGGGGCCAAGGAAAAATTATAATGGATGCCTGCGATGGTTTGCATTGCTTTACCATAGCGGTGGGCTAATCCTTCACGATAGATATACTTCATTTTGCCTATGTTGGATTCTCCATAATAAGCAATGGGTATATTTTCATCTCCCGTTAAAATGCACGGCATACTGTTTACCCAGAGAAACTCATTTTCTAAATGCTGCAGGGTAAAGCGATGCAAATCATGTTGAAACCCAAGTGTAGTATCAATGTCCGTAAAGGCCGGTGTAATAAATTCCAGTAGCGCTTCTGAATAGTCGGTTGTGATATAGGGATGTGTTAGCTTGGAGCCCAACTGCTGTGGGTGGGGTGTCTGAGCCAAGAAACCATTAGAGGTGATTCGTAAACTTTCTTTTTCAATGCCGCGCCGTGTTGCTTTAAGCAGTTGGCGGTTCACCGGCTGGCTTAACAACTTAAGCCGGTCTGCTAAATTAGCCAAAACAACGCTTCCTTAAGCTAATCAGATGAGTGGAGAACACTATATGGGGATGAGTCATCATCACTACAAGTCGCCTTATACTAAGGTATACCATCTATATAGTGTTATGTGCGAACGTTATCAGCATTTTTATCTTGTTGGTTAAGGTTAAATCCATATAAATAATATGGATACTCTTTATAGAAAGCATAACAATGAGATATTGTCGCAGTAGAGGGAATTATAATCACGTTGTTGCTGAAGAAGGAACTAATTGCGAAGGGTATAAGCGTGACCTCTGGATATTTCCAGAGGCCAGAAGCGTGATTATTTCTTTTTAAGGCTTTTTGCATTAGCAAAAAGGTCGGCGAAGGTCCCACCCGTTGGTTTGTTGGAGGTATTGGCTGTTCGTCTTTTTTTATCACTTCCTGCAGATTTTCGTTCTGCACGAGGTTGATCTTTTTGGGCTTTAAAGTCTTCCGCAGTATCTGTCATACGCATTGTTAGACCAATGCGCTTACGTGGAATATCAACTTCCAGTACTTTGACTTTAACTATATCTCCAGCTTTCACCACATCGCGTGGGTCTTTAACGAATGTGTCTGACAAGGCAGAGATATGTACCAGCCCATCCTGGTGAACACCAATATCAACGAATGCACCAAAATTAGTGACATTGGTAACAACACCTTCCAATGTCATGTTGGGTTTAAGGTCGGCTAGCGTTTCGACACCTTCTTTAAATGTGGCCATTTTAAATTCAGGGCGAGGATCTCGTCCTGGCTTTTCAAGTTCTTTGATGATGTCGGTGATGGTAGGGATACCAAAATGCTCATCCGTAAACTTGGCAGGATCCAACGTTTTCAAAAAAGTACTATCACCAATGATATTGCGTATGTCACGCTGGTTCACTTCAGCAATTGATGTTACGACAGGGTAAGCTTCAGGATGTACGCTGGAAGCATCTAATGGGTTATTGCCATTCATAATGCGCAAGAATCCAGCGGCCTGCTCAAATGTTTTTTCACCCAGGCGAGGTACTTTTTTCAGGTCTTTTCTATTTTTGAACGCACCAAACTCATCTCTAAAGGTGACAATATTGTTGGCAATAGTTTGATTGAGTCCTGATATACGCTGTAATAACTGAGATGATGCCATATTCACATCAACGCCCACCGCGTTTACACAGTCTTCAACCACTGCATCCAGTGATCGCGCTAAGCGTGTTTGACTCACATCATGCTGATATTGGCCCACGCCAATGGATTTTGGCTCTATTTTTACCAACTCTGCCAGTGGATCTTGCAGTCTTCTGGCAATAGAAACGGCACCACGAAACGAAACATCGAGATCAGGAAACTCTTTTGCGGCCAGCTCAGAAGCAGAATAAACAGAGGCTCCTGCTTCACTGACCATAATTTTCGTTACTTTAAGCGAGGGGTATTTTTTAATGACTTCACCCGCTAGCTTGTCTGTTTCTCTTGAGGCTGTGCCATTACCAATGCTGATCAGTTCAACATTGTACTTTTGACAGAGGGCCGCGAGTACTGCAACTGATTTATCCCAGTTATTTTTTGGGGCATGGGGGAAAATGGTAGTGTGCTCAACGAGTTTACCAGTGTTATCAACCACCGCCACTTTGACACCAGTCCGTAAGCCAGGGTCAAGGCCAATTGTAGAGCGTTGTCCGGCAGGGGCCGCCAGCAATAGGTCTTTCAAGTTGTGAGCAAAAACGGCAATGGCATCTTCTTCTGAGGCTTCGCGTAAGCGAGTGAGTAGTTCACTTTCAAGCTGGCTGAGGAGCTTAACACGCCAGGTCCAGCGCACGACTTCTTGTAACCACTTATCAGCAGGGCGTTGTTCATCAGCGATTCCCCAAAACTCAGCAACCATATGCTCACAGGGGTGAGATGCTCCGCGCTCTTGTTCTTCTCCTACAGCAATAACTGCTTGCAAGATACCTTCATTCCGGCCTCTAAAAATAGCCAACGCACGGTGAGAAGGTACTTTTTTAATGGGTTCACGATGGGCAAAGTAGTCTTGGAACTTGGCACCTTCAGCCTCTTTTCCTGCCACTACTGTTGAAGATAGATCGCCTTCTTGCCATAAAAACTCTCTGAGTTTGCCTAACAGTTCAGCATTTTCGCTAAAACGTTCCATCAGGATAAATTTGGCGCCATCAAGCGCTGCTTTAGTATCAGCGACACCTTGATCTGCATTAATAAAGGATTCAGCAGCTTGTTCTGGTAAGGTTTCAGGTTGGTTGAAAAGCAAGTCTGCAAGTGGTTCTAACCCTGCTTCTCGAGCAATTTGTGCTTTGGTTCGACGTTTAGGTTTATAAGGTAGATATAAATCTTCAAGCCGTGTTTTGGTATCTGCTTGGTTAATGGCTTGTTCCAGCTCGGGGGTGAGCTTTTCTTGTTCTTTAATACTGTTAAGTATTGTGTCACGCCGTTCTTCCAGCTCCCTGAGGTAGCGCAGCCGCTCTTCCAAGGTACGTAAGTCGGTATCTGAAAGACCACCTGTTACTTCTTTCCGGTAACGGGCTATAAAAGGAACAGTAGCGCCACCATCAAGTAACTCTACCGCTGCAGCAACTTGCACTTGACGAACATCGAGTTCTTCCGCAATACGCTGAAAGATAGTTTCCATGAATTACCTTTCTCTCAATTAATAAAAAACAATCCAGATTATGACACACTCAAACGGAAAGTGTCTTACTCCGCACACACTATACAAACTGCTTATCATATAAATCTCAGCTATGCGATAAGCTACGGTATTTAGCTCTACTAAGCTGCATAAAGCAGAAAGTCAGTTATTGTTAAGACATAAATACCCTTAATGAAAGGTATAGTATTAAGCCTGGTTGGACGATGTTCATTAGGTAAATACTCAAAAGAATTATCAATAAGGCAAGTGTAGTAGATAGCGTTTGTCTATTTGAGCAAGTGATGAGGGGGATAACGTCAGTTCACTTAGCCAAAAGTTGAGTGTACTGGAGAATAAAATTATGGCCTTCCAGATCGACACGTATTCCAACTGCACAATAGTTGGAATACGCTTTGGGTGTTGATGACTAAAGAACAGTTACATAAAGCAGTTATTAGCTACCAATATGTGGGCCTGCTTGAATGATATCTTCGGATACATCAAACTTTTTAAAGTTGTTAATAAACTGCTGTGCTAAGTCTTTGGCTGCATCATCATAAGCCTGCTTATCTTTCCAGGTATCACGAGGACTCAATAAATTGGTATCGACGCCAGACACTTGTGTTGGTACATCAACATTTATGGTGGGTAAGTGTTTAGTGGATGCTTCAGCAAGTTCACCATTTTGAATGGCGTGAATAACTGAACGTGTGGTTGGAATACTAAAGCGTTTACCGCCTTTGCCATAAGCCCCACCTGTCCAACCAGTATTCACTAGAAAGACTTTACTGCCAAACTCTTCAATCCGCTTAATGAGAAGTTCGGCATACACACGTGCAGGTCTTGGGAAAAAGGGGGCACCAAAGCATGTTGAAAAAGTGGATTTTAACCCTGCTTCACTGCCCATTTCAGTAGAACCTACCAGCGCGGTATAACCACTTAAGAAATGATACGCAGCCGCTTCTTTGGATAATATAGATACTGGTGGCAGGACACCTGTCATATCACAGGTAAGAAAGATAATAGCAGTTGGCTCATCTGCACGGTTTTCGTGTACACGCTTGTGGATATGCTCAAGCGGATATGCACAACGGCTGTTTTCGGTCATGGAAATATCGGCATAATCTGGCTCATTGGTGTGGTGATGAATAACTACATTTTCCACAATGGAGCCAAAACGAATGGCATTCCAAATGACAGGCTCTGTTTCATGGCTGAGGTTAATACATTTAGCATAACAGCCTCCTTCAAAGTTGAAGACACTACCTTTAGCCCAGCCATGTTCATCATCACCAATTAAGTAGCATTGCTCATCTGCAGAGAGTGTTGTTTTGCCTGTGCCTGATAAGCCAAAGAAAAGCGTTGTTTCACCGTTTTCGTCCACATTAGCGGAACAGTGCATGGGGAGAACATCTTTTTCAGGTAAGAGGAAATTTTGCACGGAGAACATGGCTTTTTTCATTTCTCCGGCATAACGCATACCTGCTAAGAGTACTTTGCGTTTGGCAAAGTTAATGATAACGACGCCATCAGAGTTGGTTCCATGTTTAGCCGGTTCACAAGTGAAGTGAGGGGCATTAAGAATTTGCCATGCTTCTTTGCCTTGGGGGTTGTATGTTGACGGACGAACGAATAAATTTCGGCCAAATAAATTGTGCCATGCTGTTTCCGTCGTCATTTGTACAGGTAAGTAGTGCTCTGGGTCTGCACCAACATGTAAATGTTGTATAAAGCGAGTTTGTCCAGCTAAACTTTGTTCAACTTCATCCCAGAGAATGTCAAACTTATCGGCAGGGAATGGCCGATTAATGGACCCCCAATCAATGGCATCTGACGTGCTCGGTTCATCGACAATATAGCGGTCTTTGGGAGAGCGACCGGTTCTTGCTCCGGTTTCAACGACTAATGCACCATTTGATGCTAAACGGCCTTCATTGCGTATTACTGCCTGCTCCACCAGCTGAGCTGCATGGAGATCTTCAAAAACCTGAGGACCCTCTTTGCTATCAGTCATTATCAATTACCTCGCCGGCTTTTAATACCGTTTTAGTTAATTCTTAAGTCCTGTGGCTTACATGACGACATGTTGTTTTCAGCATAGTGGTTTCATGCTAAGTCGACAAAGGTTTAGTGTTACCCTCTACGCAAATCATATTAGCGAACTTGTTTTCCTATTAACCAAATGACTTCTTACCATTGCTTTGAGCATATTTCAGCTTGGTATTAAGTGGCGTAGTTTTATAGGTGAAACTAATTCCATAATAAATGGGATGCTTCAGGGTGAGTGTAGAGTAGGAAAAAATCAATTTAGCTTTACCTTGTTATGCCTTCGATTACACCATGTGGTTATACACTTTGTGATTAATTATTGAGTACATACATATGCTGATAAGCAATAAAACTCAGTTTTTGTATGAGTTAAACCAAGTCTCATGATATCACCTCAAAAAAACGATCACTCAGGGCATACTGTAAGCGCTAGCATTATGCCAAAAAAACATAGTTTGCGTTAAGGCAATTAGCAATGAATTAAGAAGCTTTATATCAAAAAAAAGGGTTTTTACTACATTAATGGCT
Organism: Zooshikella harenae; assembly: GCF_018837975.1. GTDB lineage: Bacteria > Pseudomonadota > Gammaproteobacteria > Pseudomonadales > Zooshikellaceae > Zooshikella > Zooshikella harenae. The sequence goes on from NZ_JAGSOY010000026.1 coordinate 53,349, forward strand.
GTATGATGTTTGTATTTCCTTAATATGGCGTAATGACTCTAGGTTTTGAGCTCCTTCTGTGTGCTATTTATTGATTATTTTATCCATTAACCTTGGGTTAATAAGTGCTTCACAATAAAGTTTTTTAACTCTATTGCACAAATAGCTCAAGACGACCTATTTGTGCTCTGGGTATAACTGAGGTTACATGTCAGTTGCAGGGTATAGCAGGGTATACTGCTTCTATTAAAGCCGCATGACAAACCAGCGAGGTTGAGGAATGGCCTTGATATAACGTCGAGCGACTTTATCGTTGTATAAAAACGTTGGCACCTCAGTGGTAAGCTTAAATCCAAACTGCTTGGGTAGTTTTGTATAAACGGATCGAGGAGGATTATGCGCAATGTCTTTTATTTTTTTTCCTGTCTCGTAGGTGTGGTAGTAGATTTGAGTAATTCCTATTTCCTCTCTAATGAACTGTATTGCAGCAGCCAGTGATGCTTCAGCCCAAATTTGTTGGTAGGGTTGTAAACAGGTTTCTACATAGCAGGAGAGATCCTCATAACCTCCTCCAATGTCATACCATACATCACATGGTTTAAGGCTAGGGTTATTTTTGCGCTTTGCTTTCAAACGTTGATATGCACTATATGCATCTCGTAGCCAGTCGTTCTGAACTTCTTCTATTAATGCTTCATTGGTATCCAGGTCGAAATCTAACCTGACCCAGGCCATCGTGTGTCGACCTTTGGTATTGATAGGATGTATATCAGACTCAAAGGGACCTTCATCTTGTCTGCCTGGCTTTATCAGTGAATAGTATTTAGCTAAATGCTCTCCAGTAAAGTTGATTTGTAAGACTAAATTAGACTGGTTTCTGGATGTTTGGTCCCAACCTCTTTCTCCATTACCCCAACATCCTAAGGTTAATGCAAAAATGAATGGTTTTTCCTGCCAGTAACTATTGAGTTGTTCCTGACTGATTTCACCTTGTCCATAAGGCGATAAGGCTTCTTTGACAGTTTTTTTCGTAAAAAAATGACCAAACTGACTTTGTTTGAGTTGATTTAACTTGCAGGTTTGGCGTTTGTTTTTATCCATTTCATAGCGCAGAAGATCAAAGCAGTAGCGATCTTTGTGATAATAAAACAAGCGACGTTCTTCACCTAAGCAGGTAATAATCTCTTTTATATCTTTTTGTTTCATAATCTAGCGTCATTACGGTCAATGTAAAAATATGCATACGACAGGTGGCTCCTAAATAGGGCTGACTTATGTAAAAAAACATAATGAGCACTCCTAAATTGCATTCTTTAAATACAAAAATTGATTGTTTTCTCTTGTTATCACTATGGATATAACAAGAGACAGCAAAACATTAGGGGGGGCTCAATGCCAAGCAGCAAAACACAACTTCCTGGTAAGCTGGTACTTAATAAGGAAAGTGTGAATAAAGTTGGTAATGCTATAAGCCAGCGATGAAAGCTGGTTATTAACTGAAAGCGTACTTAGCAAGGAAACCCGTTGTGTGAATGAACGCATGAGTCTTTATCATTGTGGGCCTCCTTTATTTTGTAGGTAAGTGGATTAAGATAGGTTGGATCAACGTTACATTAATCAGGCAACTAAAACGCCAATAACGTTATTAATAAATAATAGCGAATTGTTGCTAAGAATTTGATCAAACTTAATGGTGGCGAAAATATAAACAGATTAACGTTCAAATGCAACTTTAAATAAGAGTGTCTTCTTCACTCCTGACCTTTTGCAACCGTCCCCTTAGTTGGAGGGAAACCCATGATGCGGGCATTAGCCTGCATCATGGGGAGACAACTAGTGAAGAGAAGTTGATGATGACGTATTTTCATTGTCATCAAAGAGCTGGGCGATATCTATTGCATTGTAGTGGTAAGCATGGTTACAAAATTGACAGTGAAGAACCAGCTCCCCTTGCTCTTCCAATACACTTTCTGCTTCTTCACGGCCAATTGAGTGCAGTGCTACTGATGTCTTTTCTCTAGAGCAGTTACAATGGAATGCAACTGGCTCTGCAGGAAAAACACGGACTGTCTCTTCATGAAATAACCGGTGAAGTACCACAAGTGGGTCCAGTGTTAACAGTTCTTCTGGCTTTACTGTTTTAGCCAGGGTTGTTATGTGTTCCCACTTAAGCTCTCTTTGTTGAGGATCCGTTTCTTGGGAAGCAGGAAGTGCCTGAAGTAATAAGCCTGTTGCATGCTCATGGTCAGCAAACAACCACATTTGGGTGGGTAACTGTTCTGACTGAACAAAGTAGCTACTGAAACACTCACCTAATGTGTCCCCATTAAGAGGTACGATGCCTTGGTAACGCTTACCTTGTTCTGGGTCAATCGTAATGACTAAATGACCCGCAGGTAACAAGCTGCGTAGATCCATTTGTCGAATATCACCTTCCCAGCGAGCTAATGCTCTAAATTCATGCTTCTCATTACAGTCGACCATTAATAAGCGGATAGGACCACTGCTTTTGGCTTGCAAGGTCATAACACCAGCGAATTTTAATGTTGTACTCAATAAAATGGCTGCCGAGATTAGCTCACCAAGTAATTGTCTGATGGGCTCAGGATAGTCATGGGCTGCTAAGGCCTGTTGATAACTCTTTTCAAGAGAAACTATCTCGCCACGAATGTCTGTCTGCTCAAAAAGAAAGCGCTGAATTTGATCATGTTCACTCATAACAGTATTGCTCAACTCGTTTAGTGAGGGGGCGAATTATAGGCATCCTGATACTTGAAGTCATGGGGTGAGTGGGAAAAGTTACAGGAAGAACTAAGTATCATTTTTTATGTGATGTTTAAAAAGACTAGCAACGTTAAGTTTAGAAAGTCTGTGGATGACTGTCAGTACAGGTCAACATATAAAAAAATCAATGTTGACAGTGAAAACATTCTTGAGTTATATGTTAGCAGTGTCAACATTGTTTTATTCAGTACGACCTTGAGTACTGCCTACTGCAACATTTGTTTTTAGTCTCGACAACTCAACAGGCTTCGATATGAAACGTTCAAAATTCCAGCTGTCACAACATATTACAAAGTTGGGCAGTGTGTTATGGATTGGGCTGTTAGGCTGTGCCTGGAGTCAGGCTCATGCCGATAGCAACTCTCAAGAGGTTAGCGCAAATGATACCCAACAGCCTGTTCGAGTTGTCGCAACCGCTGATGTGAAGCGTGAACTCCGCCAATTACCTATTCATACTGCAGGACGTCTAAGTTACTCCGCAGAAACGCGACTGGCTTTTAAAACCAGTGGTCTCGTTAAGGCGGTGTATGCTGATGAAGGCGATAACTTTAATACAGGAGACTTGCTGGCTACGTTAGATAAGGAAGAAGTCAATGCTCAAGTCAGTTCAGTAGAGTCTAATGTAATTAAGGCTAAAAGGGACTTGCAACGTCTAAACCGCCTCTATCAAAAAAAAGCGATTTCGTTACAACAGCTGCAGGACGCTCAAACAGCAGTACGATTGACTGAGGCAGAGCTTCGTATTGCCCAGTTTAATCAACGCCATTCCGTTATCAAAGCGACCCAACCTGGGCGGGTTTTACAGCGATTATTGGAACCACACGAATTAATTAGTGCGGGTACGCCAGCCTTTTTTGTGGCACTGGGCAAAGATCAGTGGGTTATGGAAGTGGGTCTGGCTGATCGAGATGTTGTTCGTGTGACTATTGGTGATAAAGCCACAGTTCATTTTGATGCTTATCCAGAAAAAGTGTTCCAAGGGCGTGTTAATCAAATTGCTGCAGTGGCTGATCCTAAGTCTGGGACATTCAATATCAAGGTTGAGTTAGATAAACCACCCGTGGCACTTAAGTCTGGACTTATTGGTCGAATGGATATTTTTCCCCATACCACCAAGCCCCTTGCGTTTATCCCTGTCGCAGCAATGGTCACCGCCAAAAAAAATAAAGCAATGGTTTATGCCTTTGATGAGCAAACACATCAAGTTCAACAACACTGGGTGGATATCTCTGCCATGTTGGGGGGGGAGTTGGCGATAAAAAAAGGGCTGGATGGCGTACAACAGGTTGTAACCTTAGGCGCTAAGTATTTAGAAAATGGGATGCATGTGCGTCTTGCTGGGGAGTAGGTAGTGGTATGAAAGTAAATGGAGGCATGAAGTTACCGCAGTTTGCCGTTGTTAATTACCAGTTTACGTTAATGGTTTTATTGCTGCTGGTGATATTAGGTGCTGTATCGCTGATGACGATGCCACGCTCTGAGGATCCACAAATTACCTTACCTATATCCACAATCATCGCTGTTTACCCTGGAACAGCTCCGCTTGATATGGAGCAGTTGGTTGTTGACCCTATTGAAGATGCACTTTACGCGCTTGATGATGTAAAAAAACTCAAAACAACGATTAAAGATGGAGTAGTGACAACACAGGTTGAATTTCACGATATAGAAGATCCAGATGATTATTATGATGATGTTGTGCAGGCCATGTATCAGGCTAGAGAGGAGCTTCCAGACGATTTATTGCGCTTAGAGGTTCTGAAAGCATCGCCCACTAATGTCAATATTTTCCTTACAGCTCTGACCTCAGAACAAGCTTCCTTTCGTGAGTTAAGAAGGCTTGCTGAGCGCTTAGAATTAAACTTTGAAAAAGTATCTGGTGTTAAACAGGCAGATGTATGGGGTATTCCGAGCCAGCAAATTCAGGTTCGTGCTGATTTAGAAAAAATGCGTCAGTGGGATATTTCGCTGGATACATTGTTAAATGCGTTGGAGGCGGCCAGTGTCAATATACCTGCAGGTCATGTTGATGCAGGGCAGGCTCGATTTACAGTGCGAACCAGTGGTGATTTCAAGTCACTGGATGCTATTCGTAAAACCATTGTTCGTGGAACTGACAAGCATGTGGTTTTTGTCAGTGATGTGGCTGACGTGCATTTTGCTGATGATGACCCAACGCACTCAATTACCCATAATGGTGAACGATCCGTTATTGTTTCAGTAAAACAGCGTGGAAAGACTAATATATTTCATGTTCAGCAGGGCTTAACAGAAACGCTGTCTACATTTCAAAAAACATTACCTAAAACCATAAAAGCAGATGTTGTTTTTGATCAGTCAGCAAGTGTTGATCAAATGTTGTCATTATTGCAAAACAACTTGCTACAAGGGTTATTGTTAGTGGGTTTGATTGTTTTGGCTGTGATTGGGCTAAAGCAAAGTATGGTGATTGTGTTAGCAATTCCTTGTTCAATGCTGGTGGCAATTGGCTGGGTGGACCTTGTAGGGTTTGGGTTGCAACAGATTACCATTGCAGGATTAGTCATTGCCTTGGGGTTATTAGTTGATAATGCCATCGTCATTACTGAGAACATCACACGGATTTATCGTCAAGGTAAGACACCTCTTCAAGCTGCAATAGAGGGGGCAGGACAAATGGGATGGGCTGTCGCTAGTGGAACAATCACCACAGTATTAGCCTTTGTTCCCTTGTTGATGCTGGAAGGTGGAACGGGTCGCTTTATACGCTCTCTCCCTGTTACGGTTATTTTAACCTTATTGGCCTCGCTGATTATTGCTCTGACTTTTACACCTTGGTTATCCAGCAAAATGTTGAAAAAAACAGATAATGTTGGAACGTCTGGAAACGTCAATCAAAAGACTCGTGGATCAGGTGAAACACGTGTTGCTTTATGGTTATCTGCTTTTAGCAGCCGCTGTTATGTACCTTTACTCAAGTGGAGTCTTAAGCACCCTGGGTGGCTATTGCTGATTGTGGTATTGATACTTTCCAGTAGCTTATGGCTATTTCCCAAAGTAGGGGTCAGCTTGTTTCCAAAAGCAGAGAAACCCCAGCTAATGATTAATATTGATACACCAGAAGACACTAGCTTTGATGCCACTGGCAGCAGAGCGCATCAAGTTGAGCAACTTTTAGCGCAACATGCAGGAGTACTAAGTGTTATAACCAATGTTGGGCGTGGTAACCCTAAGGTTTATTACAATGTGGAACCCAAGCGAGAGCAGCCTAATCATGCCCAGCTATTTGTTCAGCTTTCACCTGATATGCAAGAGGGCTTACCGGAATTTGTAAATGTGTTGCGTAAACAGGTCGCTGAAATACCAGGGGCAGAGATTGCAGTCAAAGAGTTCGAGCAAGGTCCGCCACTGGATGCCCCTGTAGCTATTTGGGTGGTAGGAGATCATATTCCAACGCTGAAAAAAATGGCGAATGCTGTTGCTGATATCATGCGAAGTACTCCTGGTGTTATTAATGTACGAAACCCCACTGGTGAATACAAAACGGATCTCAATGTTGCAATTAATCGAGATAAAGCGGGTTTACTGGGCATTCCTATTGTACAAATAGATAAAACCGTCAGGACGGCACTGTCAGGTTCATCAGTTGGCACATTCCGAGATGAGCTGGGAGATGAGTACTCCATTGTTGTTCGCTTGGCTGATAATAATAAACCCACACTTGATGATTTTGAGCGAATCACCGTTGCTTCAGTCAGTGGTCAATCCATTCCTCTGCGTCAGGTTGCCCAACTAAACTTCACTCCAGGCCAAGCCAGTTTTCACCATTATGATTTAGAACGAACTGCATTGGTGACTGCCGATGTGGCTAGAGGATTCCAGGTTGTTAATGTGACTACTGTCATCGAAAAACAGCTGCAGGCTTTAGCGTGGCCTACAGACTTTTCTTATCGTGTGGGGGGAGAGGAGGAGAGCCGGGCAGAGTCATTCGCAGGTATTACCAAGGCATTATTAATTGCCTTGCTTGGTATTTTTGCTGTACTCGTGTTGCAGTTTAAGTCGTTTGTTCAGCCTGTCATTGTTTTTGCAGCCATTCCTTTGTCCATAGTTGGCGTTTTAGTATGTTTGTTTGCCTCAGGAAATAGCTTTTCTTTTATGGCATTTATTGGTTTTAGTTCATTGGTTGGTATTGTTGTGAATAACTCTATTATTCTTATTGATTATGCAAACCAACTTAGAGCGGATGGCCTATCTGTTGTTAATGCTGCATTAGAAGCTGGAAAAACACGTTTAGTGCCAATTGTACTGACAACATTTACAACAGTAGGTGGCCTGCTACCGTTAACATTATCTGGTAGCAGTTTATGGGCGCCTCTGGGCTGGACAATTATGGGAGGGTTGCTGTCATCAACGATGTTAACCATTGTTGTGGTACCAGTGCTATTTAAGTTGTTAACCGCTGGGAGCAAAGAGTAATTTGAGAGAAAGCGCAGCATTTCCCGTCAAACGTGTTACAGCAGCCTTTATTATTTTGACTGTTGTTATTGCCTTTTGCTTTTTATTTCGAGATAGCCTGACCATTTTGATTTATCACAACGCCTTAACCTATACACGAGATGGAGCGGGCGTGGTTGTAAAACATGTCACGGTAAAAGGGCATCGCGTTAGCTATCTGGAAGGAGGTGATCCTGAAGGACAAAGTGTGGTTTTTGTTCATGGTTTTGCAGCTAACAAAGATGTGTGGCTGGAATTAATTAGGCTACTACCAGACCGCTACCATTTTTTCGCAATTGACCTGCCTGGACATGGAAATACGAATTGGGACCTAGAGAGTTACTCAATTGAAAACCAAGTTGCGGCTTTTAAGCATACTGTTGATGCACTGAAGCTTGAAAAGTTTCACTTAGTCGGTAACTCAATGGGGGGGTGGATTAGTTTTATTTATGCTGCGGAATATTCTGAACAAGTTTTAACATTAGGGCTGCTTAACTCGGCAGGTATTGTTGTGACAGATATGCCCAGTGAGTATGAGAAGCTACTAAAGCAAGGTAATAATCCACTACTTGTTGAAAAACCGGGTGATATGTCAGCGTTTTTTGAGTTTGTAATGTCCAGACCTCCGCAAATCCCCAGTATTATTGTTCATGCTATGGAATTAGAGCAGATAGCACATGCAGAGCTTAACAGGAAAATATTCAAAGGCTTAAGGTCTTCAGCAGAAACGTTTTACCAACAGCAAAAAGCAGAGGAATACCTTAATCAATTAAAAATGCCAACACTTGTCTTATGGGGTAAAGATGATCGTGTACTCTCGGAAGCGATTGCGCCACATTTTCATCGTTATCTTGAAGATGTCAGCATGATTATTCTGCCACATATTGGCCATGCGCCTATGATTGAGGCAGCACATGAGACAGCAAAAGAACTTTTGACTATTTGGCAGCGAGTCCCTAAACAGGATGATTCGCTTTAAACAGAAGGACTTGCTTTAATATAAGTAGCATAACGAAGTTTGTTGTTGGGAGTATGTTTTAACTTCGTTATGTAACCTTTACTTTGGTTAGGCACCATGGTCTTTTAGTTTTCGAATATCACGGCGTTGTTTTTTGGTAGGACGTGAATCTGGCGCAATTTGACTGGCATTATTGGCTTTTCGATCAAAAGCTCGTTTTTCCCGCAGTTTGATACTTTCTTCAGTTTCATAGTAAAGCTGTTGAGCTTCACTTGCTCCGCGACGTTGCTGTGACAGATCAGTTATCACCACTGTTTTGTCATCCCAGCCTTGGCGAATGGTTAGTGTATCACCAACTATGGGTTCTTTACTGGGTTTAGTACGGTTTCCATTATAGTGCACTTTGCCTCCTTCTATCGCGGCTTTAGCAAGCGCACGGGTTTTAAAAAAGCGTGCTGCCCAAAGCCATTTATCCAGTCGTAGTTTTTCTGTGGTTTGGTTTATTTGTTTACTCAACGTTCAACTACCTACATTTCTTTTACTAAATGTTATTTAGGTTTAGTTAGTCGTTAATGGGTAATAATGACAGATAACTGTCTACCCCAAGAAATTCTTCTGTTGCTTTTGGGGGCAGTTTACTGTCAGGTCGTGAGATTGCTAACAGGTGTTTAATGCCATAGTCACGTGCTGAGCGCAAAATAGGTAAACTGTCATCAATAAATAGCGCACGACTAGGATCGAAGTGAATTTCCTTAGCCAGGTGTTCCCAAAAAGGTGGTTGCTCTTTAGGGTATCCATACTTATGTGAGGTGATCATATAGTCAAAGTAATGCGATAAGGCGATACGCTCAAGTTTCAGAGATAAACTGTCTTGATGTGCATTGGTTATTAGAACTACTTGTTTTTTCGATTGATGAAGCGCGGTAAGAAATGCTTCAGTAGACGGTCTTAAGGTAATGAGGTGAGCAATTTCTTGTTTAATAGCTACCATATCTAGATCGAGGGTTTGCCGCCAATAGTCGAGGCAGTACCATTGAAGCTGACCGCTAGTTTGCACAAAGATAGGCTCAAGGTGTTGCTTTGCTGCATCAAGACTAATGCCCTGCTTTTCAGCATACTTTGCGGGCATATACTCAAGCCAAAAGTGGTTGTCGAAATGTAGATCGAGAAGAGTACCATCCATATCTAACAAGACAGTATCGATGTCGTGCCAATTGATCATTCGTTACCTTACAGATGTAGTATGAAGTAAAACGCTGTACTTGAGTGTTTAACCCTAAAATTATAGGGATACTCTCTATCATTGGTTATCAATGCTAGGGAATGTGAAACGTATATCTTAACGTAGTCATAAACTCATGTCCTGCAGGGATTAATAAGCGTATGTCCATGCCTAAAATTAATCGTAAAGAAGTTGTTGCAGAAACAGCCTTATTTAGAGTAGAGCAGTTGCAGCTAACCTTTGCTAATGGTGAACAACGAACCTACGAACGCCTTGGCAACCGAGGAACAGGTCGAAAGGCGGTAATGATTGTTCCAATGCTTGATCAACACCAGGTGGTTATGATCAAAGAGTACGCAGCAGGCACCGAAAACTATCAACTGACCTTACCCAAAGGCTTGGTTGAAGTAGGAGAAACAGTACTTGAGGGTGCCAATAGAGAGCTAAAAGAAGAGGCTGGATATGGTGCTCAGCAGCTTCGTACTATCAGTGAGTTTACATTGTCACCTAATTATATGAGCCACTCGATGAGTGTTGTATTAGCACAGGAGCTTTATCCAGAATCTTTACCTGGAGATGAGCCTGAGCCGATGGAAAAGGAAATTATTGATCTTCGCAATCTGTACCAACTCATACAGCGTGATGACTTTACTGAAGCAAGAGCGATTGCTGCGCTATATTTGGTGCGCGATATTTTACAACAGGAGCTGTAGTGAATAAGTCTAAGTTAATGGGTGAGCTGAAAAAAATATGTCAGCAAGCTGGTGCCGCGATCATTGAAATATACCAACATGATGATTTTGGTATTAGGGAAAAGTTAGACCATTCTCCAGTCACTGAAGCGGATATGGCATCTCACCAAATTATTGTTGAAGGGTTACAGCAGTTAACGCCAGAAATTCCTGTATTATCGGAAGAGTCTTCGGCGGTTCCTTTTAGCTCACGCAGGACATGGTCAACGTTTTGGTTGGTTGACCCGCTCGACGGTACAAAAGAGTTTATTCAGAGAAATGGTGAGTTCACTATTAATATTGCGTTGATTGAAAACAACCATCCTGCCTTGGGCATTATTTTTGTACCTGTAACTCATGAAATGTATTATGCCGAAGGTCAGGTTGGCGCATTTTGGGAATCTGCTGAAGGAGAAGTGCAACCTATTCACGTTAATTCATTACTTCAGGCTGATATCGTAAATATAATTGCCAGTCGCAGCCATATGGGGGAACGTCTAAGTCCTTTTTTGTCTCACTTAGCGGAAATTCTTCCTGCCATTAATATTTCACATCTTGGTAGTGCCTTAAAATTTTGCTTAATTGCAGAAGGTAAATCTGATTTTTACCCGCGTCTTACGCCAACCAGTGAATGGGATACTGCTGCTGCACAAGCTATTGTAGAAGCGGCTGGTGGCTGTATTGTTGATTTCAATTTTCAACCGTTAACATACAACACACGAGAATCTTTATTGAATCCTCCCTTTTTGGTTTTAGGCGATAAACAATATTCGTGGCAAGAGGCATTGAAGCCTGTATTAAAAGATATTGCTAAAACATGACACTTCTATTTGAGCACTAGAAAGTGCTCATCTACTCTTAACTATGTAACGATTATTATCTTATCTATTTTGTTAGTGCCTTTTTACTCTGATTGTTTAGAAATCAGCGTTAATAGCGTCCAAATAGAGTAGCTGTAGTTTATTGTTTAATCATTTTCATTGGAAATATTTTTGAGCAGTTTGTAATAAATTAATTGTTACCATGACTAACATATTAACACGTTAGAAAATTACTCAGGTATTTCACTCATGGCTCTTTTACTTGATGGGCAGTCGTGCTTAGGTATGATTGCTGGCGTGCAGATTTTACTAAAAACTGACAAGCAGGTTTATTGCCAAGGTGAAACAGTTAATGGCAAAGTGATGGTTAAGGGAGGAACACACCTCCAAAAAGCCCAGCAACTTAATCTTACCTTACAAGAATATTGGGTGGACTTGAAGCCTGAGAATGATGTATTTCAACGCCGAGCTTTACGTAAACGTCGTGATGAAATGACCATTGCGAGCCAGTTTGAAATAAGACCTCATGATGAGACTGCGTTTGATTTTTCTTTTCGACTACCAGAAAACTGTCGTTTAAGTGGACAAAATGAAGGATGGAGTTTGTACTTTCAGGCCGATATTCCTTTAGCGCTTGATCCCGTTATGGTTTTACACTTACCTGTTATGGCTGTAGAGCCTATTCACTATATATTACGCGCTTGTGAATTTTATCTGCAAATGGAATTATTAAATAGTATTTATATTCCTGTTAATGACAATAATCCTCGTGGGGGAATGCAGATTGCCTATAAGTTTAGAATGCCAAATAACTTGAGTGGGCGTTTAGATTATATTTTTTTACTCATGAGACAAGACGGTTGCCGTGGCATTTCTGTGACTTTCCGAAGGTTTATGTCAGAAAGTGATTCTTGTAGACTGTTTTTGAGTGATGAATCTACTGATGATAAAGCCGTAAGGTATGTTTTTACCTGTGACGATCTATTTAATAGCAACGGTCTTCCTGATCTGAATAATATTGCCCAACTGGTAGCCAGTCAGATAAGACAAAATTTCCTTTAAAGTCTGAGTCATTTTTTTACCCATCATTTCTGGCTTATTTAATCAAGAGTAAACCCTTGTTATAGCTTTCGCTTCATATCTTAGGTGCATTGTGTTTGTTTTGTATATTCGCTGTTAAAACAGCTACTGTAGTATTTAGAGGTGCCCTTTATTTTGAATTGGGTGTTGTATTTGGCTCAATAGATGTCACACCAAAGTCTTCTAAAACCATATAAAATGCTGGAAGGACAACTAATACAAGTACGGTTGAGGCCAGTAAACCGAAGACAATACTGGTTACGAGTGGAATAAGAATTTGGGCTTGCATGCTGGTTTCAAACAATAGTGGAATCATCCCCATGGTTGTGGTTAATGTTGTCAGAAAAATAGCTCTGAATCGGTCGCGAGTAGCATTACTGGCAGCTTCATGAACAGTTACACCATTTTTTGCATGTAACTTAACGAACTCTACTAATAAAATTGAGTTATTAACGACTATACCGGCTAATGAAACGAACCCCATCACGCTGGGCATGGATAAATCAATACCTAGCAGAATGTGTCCCCAAATAACACCAATGAGAGAAAGAGGAATAGCTAATAAAACGATGATAGGCTCAAGGTAGTTTTTAAATTGAAAACTTAATAAACAAAAAATGCCTAGAATACCCATAGTAAAAATAGTACCAAATGAGCTTCCTGTTGTTTTGCTATTTTTCATTTGCCCTTCAAGCCCAATCTCTATGTTTGGATAAGTTGCTTTTAATTTTGGGAAAAAGTTTTTTTGCGTATCAATCAAGATTTGAGCTGTATTAGCAAGCTTATCGTCTACTTCACCATACACGGTAATGGTTCTTTTCTTATTGATTCGGTTTATTTTGGCGTACTCACGAGAATAGTCTATTTGAGCGATAGAGCTAAGAGGAACAGCTTCATTTGTCGTAGGGTGAATGATAGACATATAGTCAAAGTCTGTAAGCGTATTCTTTGAGTTATCGTCAAGCATGACATGAATTTCATAGTCTTCATCGCCATATTGGATACTTGCTACATTATTTCCTTGGTAAGCTCCTCGTAATTGCTGAGCAATCATGTTGGCATTGATGCCTTTTGCCAGAGTACCTTCCTGCATTTTTATATGGATTTGTGGCATTCCTGGTCTTAAGTTGTCACGAATCCCACTTACCCCTTCATAGGCCAAAAACCACTCTTGCAGAGCATAGGATGCTGAGGATAGTTCATTTAAATCATTTCCTTGTAAACGAATTTGTATTGCTTGGCCTCCAGGCCCTGAAGAGGGATTTTTGAACATGATGGATATAGCATCAGGAAAGGTACCAACATTCTCTTGCCATTTCGCAGAAATTTGATTGATAGTTGCTTTTCGCTGCTCTACAGAGAGTAAATCTACACTGATCGTTGCAACATGACTGCCTGATTCATCCGCAACACTGTTTTCGTTATATTTAATGCTGTAGTTTTGCACTAATGGTGCGATCTCTTGCTGACTCATTTCTTTGTCTAATTTCTTTAGACCAGCAATGACTTGAGATACAATTTCTTCTGTACGTGCTAACGGTGTTCCCTGTGGTAGCAGAATTTTGGCGTCGATATTATTGCCATCAATTTCTGGAAACGCTTTAAATTTAAGAAATCCAGCAGGCACTAAAGACAGCGTAACAATTAAGCACGCAAAAGTAAGTCCAATCGTCAGGTAGCGATATTCAATTGAGCGCTTGGCAAGGGACTCAACTTTTTCTTTTAAACGCTCAAAAAGAGAGTTGAACTTTTCTTTCCAACGAAAAGTTTTGTTCGGCTTGTCATGGTCTCTTTGAATCGCATGAATCAGATGGTTGGGTAAGATAATAAATGCTTCTACTAGACTGACTGAAATAACTGTAATCAGTACAATGGGTAATACTTTAAGTACTTGGCCGATATCTCCTTTAAGAAATAACAATCCTCCAAAAATTAGAATAGTCGTAATAAAAGAGGAAAGAATCCCTCTTGCAACCTTTTGGGTTCCTTCAATGGCTGCGTCCAGAGGAGATAAACCACGTTTATATTCTGCGGCGATACTTTCAGAAATAACGATTGCATCGTCCATTAAAATACCAATCGCAATTAATAAGCCGACCATTGAGATCATATTAATTGATACATCTAAAGTGTGGATAAACATGAAGCTTCCTAAAAAGGCGACAGGTAAGCCCATAGCCACCCAGAAGGTATACCTAAAGTTAAAAAATAAGAACAATGATAAGACGACAAGAATGATACCTTGCCAGCTGTTTGTTAGAACCAGTTGAATGCGGTCTTTAATAATAGAAGCAAAGTCATTTGTAATAATCAGCTCAATGCCATCGGGCAGAATTTGATTTTCTTTTTCGACAAAGTCTTTCACAGCATCATAAATACTTAAGCTGTCATCACGTTTATTTTTTGAAATCTTAAGTATGGCGGCGGGATGTCCGTTAAACTCTATGGCATCTTCTTTTGTTTCAAAGGTATCAGTAATAGTTGCGATTTCTCCTAGTGTAACTTCTGCTCCAGATGCACTGCTGGAAATGATGAGTTTACTTAACTCATCAGGTGTTTTTCGTTGGTCATAAAATTTGATTTGGTAATAACGATTATCTGTGTTTAATTCGCCTGCAGGTAAATCTATAGATTGGTTACTAATGGCGTTGGCGATATCCTGAATACTCATTCCATACTTTCTTAAATTGCCTTCTTCTATGGCTACTTTAAGAATACGTTGGGAGAAACCGCTGATAGAAACCTTTGGTATGATGGGGTTCTTAACAAGCTTTGTCTTCATTATTTCTGCAAGCTGTTTGAGTTGGGTTTTGTCAATATTGGCACTTATTGCGATACTAACCACATCACTGGTTTGGTTAAGTTCTTCAATTACAGGGGATTCAGACTGCTGTGGTAGGGTGTTTACGGCATCTACAGCATCACGAATATCTTGAACAAAATCGTCAAAATTCCCATTTTCAGTCATTTTTAACACAAAGTTGCCTATATTATCTGCAGCTTCACATCGTGTTTCTTCTACAAAACTAATGGTATCAGTGGCATCCTCAAGAGGAAGACAGATACTTTCTTCTATTTCTTTAGCATCTGCTCCTGGGTAGGTGACACTCACCTGTACTTCATATTTTTCTATGCTAGGAAAAGTTTCTTTTTCCATTTTGGAAATAGTCAGTAGCCCAGAGATCAGAAAAAGTATCATCAATAAATTGCTGGCAGTAGGGTGCTCTGCAAAGTATCTGATCATGTATGCCCCTTTGACAATAAAACGAATATGCTTTTTGAGCAGACTTTCATATGAGGTTATATCGTCTATTTAAATGCGGCTTCAGCATTAGCAAGCGCTAAGATTGTTTTCTCTTGTGCGGTATTTAATTCTGGTTGTAAAGCCATTCCTTCTACGGCAGGTATCAAGTCTGTAGTAATGATTTTTTCACCATCAACAAGACCTTGCTCAACCACTGCAAGTTCACCGATATTGTAAGCAACCGTAACTTCTTTAATTATTAAATGGTTATTTTTACCTACGGTATATACTTTGTTTTGGTGAATTACTGCTCTAGGAATCACCAAACGCTCTCTTGCTGGGGCTGTAAACTCTACTTCAGTATACATTCCTTTGAGCAGTGGCGGACGTTTACCTGGAATGACTTTTTGGTATGAATCATCGACCCCTACAATGATTGAAACGGTTCTGCTGGTTTGATTAATCGATTCACCTAAACGAACGGCCTTTCCTTGCCAGTGAGTATCTTTAAATGCACCAACAAGTTTTACTTTTGCTTCTAGTCCCAGTTTTTTGAGCACTTCTTGGGTTGATGGGATACCATTTGAAAATTTTATCTTTTCGATACCTGTAAGCAAGACCCTGGCGTGAGATACAGGAAGCTCTGCATTTATTTCAACCCGACCTATATTATTGGCCGTGAATAGTTTGCTGCCTCGACTGATGAATTGGTCCTGTTCTATATAAACTTGACTGATACGAGCATCAAAAGGGCTGGTAATGACTGTACGCATCAAATTATTTTGTTGCTGCTCAATATCTTGTTGTGCTTGAATAATCTGTGCTTCAGTCACTTTAATTTGAGCAGGTAACGTTTTTAACGAATTTTCTAGGATTTGTTTACTTTCTTGTAGTTTGAGGAGTGCTTGTTCTTCTTCTTCAACCAGTGATTGTGAAATACTTTTTTGTTTAAGTAGTTTTCGTTTTCGTTCAAGTGCTTTTAAACCCAATGTATAGTTTTGTTCTGCAATTGTAAAAAGTGATTGAGTGTTTTTTTTATCAGTTATGAGTTTATCGCGCTCTGCTTGATAAATAGCTAAGTTCGCTTCTGCTTTGGCAAGAGATAGTTGATAGTCGGATGGATCTATTTTGACTAGAACTGCACCTTGCTTAACACTGGCCCCTTTTTTCAGTTCATGGCTAATGTAAATAATTCTTCCTTCAACTTGAGCATTTCCATCTAATGTTTTTTCTGGACTCACCTCTCCGTAACCAATTGCTCTACCTTTTACAGGAATCGTTTTGGCAACGATATATTCAGCCAACTTTTGGGTGTTACGGTTTTCGTCTCTTTTGAGTGTTTGATCTTTTTGAGTAATTAAAAAGGCAATCAAAATGCCGACTATTATAGCGATAAGCAAACTGATTTTTTTGCGAAGCCAATGGCTTGTCATTGTCAGCCCCTTTGGTAAAAAACCAAGATACTGTGCGTAAAGTAAAAGTTATAATTATAGCGTTCTAGCTTGACGAAAGGGTTATTAGACTTTTATCTAAAAATAGCAGATTTATTTTGTCGATGATATGTTGAAATAAA
>NZ_JAGSOY010000260.1 GCF_018837975.1 Zooshikella harenae
TACTAATAAACAGAAATATCAAGAAGAGAGTACTTCTAATCAGGTGACTTTAAGATAGGCTGCTTCTAAGAGCACTGCCAGCTCTCCGTATTCCATTTCATAATCACGTGTAATATCAATTAACTCAACAGGCTGCTGACCTGCCAGTTCAAGCAAACACTTTAACTGATTGCCGGTGATTTCAACTATACCCTTCACGAATGATTTCTAGGTTTTGTTATCTTCACTCCTCACCCCAATCACCTATTAATATAGGATCATGGGGCTTCGTCACTCGATAGCCGCACCTAATTTCCCTCTTATATATTCTTCAGAATATTCCCCTGGCTTGATAGAGGGAGATATCGGGGAGAAGAACAGTTTAATTGTTTCGAAAAAAACAGGGGATGCAAATCTACCTGGACCGTCCATATAATCATTAACATCAACCTCAATAGGGGTTCTGTAATCCTTATCCCTTATTAACGACTCATCGGATAAATCAGATGGTGTAGTTTTCTCGCCATATAAATACAGATTTGTCATTTCCTCGACTGTTGGTAAACTCATAGTACTACATTCCACAATGTGTTAAGATAATAACTTTATTTTTAATCGATATATCTATCAATAACATCTACTAACCTATCTTGCAATGTTTTCCATTGATCAACATATTTTGGCATATGACTAAAACTGTAGGTAAACTCGCCATTATAAAAAGTATGATTACATTGAACATCATCCTCATCAAAACAATCAATTAAAAATAAGCGTTGCCCATTTAAAGATGAATAATAGTATTTTACTCTACTTTCCAAAATTTCCTTGGTTAGTCTCTCCTTATGATATATTTTGGTTATTCTCCCCTTCTCATATACACCGTCTACGTATAGTTTTTCAATGTCATTTATTTGGTTTGTTTTCCCCAAGTATAGATTCACGAAACTTGATAGCTTATCACTACACGAAAAACCTTTTACCGGTTTGAAAAAGGGAGAACACATATAAAAATAGACTCTTGAAGGAGTAACAGTCCAATTAGGTCTAACACGTTGGTCTCTTGGGTGGGAAAAAGTATAGCCTTCTAAATAAAACCTAATCGTATTATCTTGGCCACCACCAATATTTTCCATAAAATTTTTCTTTGGTGTACAATAAATTGGCTCATTTCCGAATGTTACTCCTGCTTCGAATTTATTTGAA
>NZ_JAGSOY010000261.1 GCF_018837975.1 Zooshikella harenae
GTTTAATTGATGTCTGTATAGACTAAATCCATATCCTCAAACGCTATACGAAACTTATTCCCATTACTAAATGCAATGTAGTGAATAATATATGGCTTTTCATAGCTGAACTCATGTATCAATAGATCTCCATGAGCAACTTTTTTGTCAGGGCTTGTAACACTAGAGAAATCATATTCATAAACATTTTTATATTGAAAAGTTATTATTTTATCGTGATAAGCATTCAGTAATTCTATAGTTATATTTAAGCTTCTTTGTTGACCCCTTTCACCCTTTGAAACTTCCTGAATTTTTACCTGGTTTAACCATGCATCATGTAATGTATGGTTACTGTTTAACTCATAATTATGGTAACCAGAGGCAAAATCATAAATATGTTTTGGTAGAACTTCTTGTAAGCTACTAATGTAAGAAAAATAATCATCAAATGAAGTGTTAGGGCTACCTATCTGACTAATTAAATATTTCATATGACTAACACCACTCCTGTGTAGGGTCTAATCCGCAAGACCTTTCAGTACTTAAATTAGACTGAATATTGCCTACAACTGCAGCAGCACCACCAAACCTAACAAAATATTTCCAGTAATTGCCTTTAATATTCACGGTGCCTTTTGGAGGAAAGCGATTTCTTTTTCTCAGTTCATCAATAGTAACACCTTTTACTCGATTACAAACTTCATCAGGAACATCATCAGGTTTACCTTTAAAGCCATGCTTATTAATCCAGCCCTTATCTCCATGCACCCCTTTCTCAACGCCATTTTTATCATAAACGTGAACCTCAAATGAGGGGTCACCTTTATATTCAAAAGAGTCAATTCGCCCAGTATAACCTTGGCCCAAATCAACGTCTTTCAACCCTTTCGGGTCAACTAAACTGATGGGGTTACCATGGACATAAGCAAAGGTATTTAGCCCACCATTAAGGCCAATCGGGTCACTTTCGATGTAGCGTCCAGTACTAGGATCGTAATCGCGGAAGTAGTTGTAAAAGAGCCCACTCTCTGCATCATAGTATTGCCCAGGGAAGCGCAGATTTAAAGTAACGCTTTGCCCATCACCATCCGGGTTATCAGCCACTTGACCGACACCATAGGCATCACTGTACCAAGCCCAGACGATGTTGCCTTCAGTATTGGTAGCACGACGAGGGGTATTC
>NZ_JAGSOY010000262.1 GCF_018837975.1 Zooshikella harenae
GTGCCACCTCGGTAAGCGTGCGAGTTAAAAATTTGCTTTCAAGCATGTTCACTGAGAGGACATAAAAAACGTGCTAATTTACTGTCTTTCTTATTAAAATATACGATAGAGTTTAATAACCAAGGTTGCTTCTATATGTTCTTTAGAACGACAAAGTGTTCCCAATACAATCATCCTGAGCTTTGTTTCTCATGTAAAATGGATGTTGTACCTCAACAAGATATTGATTGGTTTATTGCACATTTAGAGTCTGAGGTGGCTAATGGCGTAACATTTAAAAGTGGCGAGTTTATGCAGCTTGGATGGATGCTGAACCAGCTTAAAATGCAATCTGACAATAGTATTCACATCTTAGAGCCAAACATGAAAGATGTTCCTATCGTGTTTATCGACTCGGTTACAAACACACTAAAACACTTTAGAGAGCAGCAAGATATCGTTGATAGTTGTACGTTAAATGTTGCCCCAGATTTCCCATCATTAAGAACATCCATTATTGCTAGTGAGACATTCCAGGCTACAAATAGCTTTTATATAGCGAGAGAAGTAGCTGAAAACACTGAGTCTGGCTGGTTTTTTAAGGATCTTAACGCTGAAGAAGACGAATACAGTGTTCTCTCACTATATGACTTTGCATGTAAGCGTCCAGATTTAATAAAGTTTCTCGCATTACCTGTAGGTTTGGGAGTACTTTTGAGGGATGGGGATTGTTATAGACTAGTAAAAAATGACAGAGAAGTGCAAATTAAGGCTAACTCTTACCTAGATCAAATAAACTCCACTCGATAAACGAGTGGAGTGAGTCATACACCTTATAAAATACTGGGTGATTCTCCCTTAACTGCACCGGCAAAGTAAGCATCTAAAGCTTTTAAAGGATCATTTATAAGGTGGTAATTTTTAAAATCACCACCTTTTACATAAAATAATCCTCGATGTTGGCCAGTGAGATCGCAAACAATCAAATCTGAATTTGAGCACTGAATAAATACCCTTAAATCACTGCCAGGCAATTTATCATACATAAACTTCGCACCGGATAAATCCTGCTCATGATCCTCACAGAAGTTTTTGATTTCTCGCCAATCGCTAAAACTAGAGGGTAAATCGTAGCCATATGGCCCAATTCCTGCGTGTCCCCTCGGCAACTGTGTAGTTT
>NZ_JAGSOY010000263.1 GCF_018837975.1 Zooshikella harenae
GAACAGAAAGTCATTCAGCAGGTTTATGATGATTTTGATCGACTCAGTCAACGCACGGATGCTTATGGGCAAGTGGTGAATTATCAATACGATGCCAATGGCAATCGCACGGGGTTGCGTTATACGACAGGTGGGGGGACTACCAGTGGAGGGACGACGAATACACCCCGTGAGACCAGCTATGTGTATGATGCGCTAAATCGACTAGCGCGGGTGGATAATCCCCAGGGCAGTACCCGTTATCAATACGACCTCAGTGGTCTACTCCTGCGCACGTTGTATCCCAATAATGCGTCGATCAGCCAAAGCTATGATGGGGCGGGGCGGATTTTAGCCATGGAGCATCGGGTAGGGGATACCCTGGTGTCGCAATTTCAGTATCAGTACGATGCGAACGGCAACCGACTACAGCAAATTGCTCGTAATGGCAGCACCCTGGAAACCACCACTTATACCTATGATGCGTTAGATCGACTACAACAGGTGACGTATCCTGAACAGCAAGTGATGTATGCCTATGATGCGGTGTATAACCGCACGCGGGAAACCACTACGGATATAACCACCAGTCAGGTTATTAAAGATCAGGGTTTTAGCTATAACCTGCGTAATGAGTTGCTGGAAATTAAAGACCTGCCTGCCGATAGTGTGGCGGTCAGTTATCAATACGATGCTAATGGTAATCAGGTTCAGAAACAAAAAGCGGGTGTAATCACCGACTTTGTCTATGACATCCGTGACCATTTACGACAGGTGATGCAAGGGGGTTCCAGCGTTGGCCAGTTTTTATACGACTATCGTGGTCTACGTGTTGAGAAATTAGGTAACCGTGGCGTAGAACGGTATACCTATGATGATCAAAGTGTCCTCGCCCAGTTAGACTCCACCAATCAACCTATTGCCCATTACGATTACGGTCCCGGCCGTTTAATGGCCCTCACCCACCGCGATGAAGGCACCGCCTTTTACCATTTTGATGCCTTGGGCAGCATCGTTAACTTAACCACTACGGCAGGTGCCGTACAAACCCGCACCCTGTATGACGCCTGGGGCCATCATCGCCTACAAGAAGGCGACAGTTGGAACCGCTTTGGTTTTACTGGCCATGAAGAAGATCCCGAGACCGGTTTAGTGTATGCCAAAGCGCGGTTTTATG
>NZ_JAGSOY010000264.1 GCF_018837975.1 Zooshikella harenae
ACCTTATCCGACACCGTATCCGAACCACTGTTGACCCGGGCTTGGAGTTGGCTGATCAATTCAGCAAAGTCGCTCTGCTCAGTGATGGTGCCGCTATTGAGATCCAGGGCGTGTTGGTACTGATAGGTGCTTACCACCTGGCCAAAGGCATCGTATCGGGTTTCGGTGGCGTAACCTTTGGGGTCAATCTGTAACCGCAAGCGGTTATTGGCATCGTAGAAGAAGTAACCAATCTGACCGCGAGGGTCCGTAGCCTTGATGATGTTGCCAAACGCATCGTAGGCGCTGTGGGTCTCATGACCCAGCGGGTCACGCTCGGCGATCTTGCGCCCCGCCGCATCAAAGGTTTGCTCGCTGGTATAGGCCGCCTGTAGGGTGGCGATATCTTCTTCGGTTAGTTCATAACTGCGTTTGGCCCCACCAGAGATAGTTTGACCATCTTCCGTGGTGACGGTATTGACGATGCCTAACCGGGCGCGCTCGGCCAGTGCCCAGTCGCTGTCTTCTTGAATGAGGGCGACACCACGGGCATCGACAATAGCACTGACCCGACCCAGGGCATCATAGCGGTACTGAGTCTCAGCCGCCGCATCGGTGCCCAGTGCAGTGATCTCCGCAACCTTTTGGTTACGCTCGTCATAGCGATAGGCCGTGCGACGCTCCGCCTGCATACCCGCCGCTTCGGTTTTTAAAGTGAGATTGCCAAAGGCATCGTACTGGTAACGGGTCTCATGGCCATTACCATCCGCACTGGGTACGGTTTCCGCGACCAGGCGATTCAACGCATCGTAACGGAAACGGACAATCCGGTCGGCATACACCAATGAGCGCGACTGATTCGCGCCCAGGGCCATAGGTAACAGGCCACTGTAGCGGTTCTCGAAGATTTTATTACCAAAGGCATCGTAGTCGAACACGGTCAGGTAACCCTGCTCGGCATCCACCTGCTTCAACTCACGGGTCAGCTGGCCTTTGCTGTCGTAATAGAACAGGGTGCGGAAATCACCATCAACGGTGGCTTGGCGCAACTCTGTCCGTTGGCCCAGGGCATCGTACTCATAAAACTCAGCCCGCAGCTGGCCGGAGGCTAGCCCCGCTTGCAACTGATCTTCGGTCAGCCCTAACGTGACCTCGCTGGCCGCACCGGTCAT
>NZ_JAGSOY010000265.1 GCF_018837975.1 Zooshikella harenae
AAAAGCAGCTATAAGCCAGTACTGGCAAGGCATATGGCCAGATTAGCCATATACCCCAGATATCACCCAATATACCCCAAAACTAGGCCGCTCGATAAAAGTACTTAGTTTCGCTATCCTGAACAATCAAGTCTTCTTTAAGCAGTAAGTTAAAATAACGGTCTGCTGTTCGGGTACCTAGCTTATAGTCTTTAATCATTTGACGTTTGCTTATAGGCTCCCCTTCCTTCAACGCTATCACTTCTTTTTTTATCTTTTCATACTTCGAGTTGCTACTATTGATGCTGACAACATTTTCATGTTGTTCCATATCTTTTGGTTTATGGCCACCCTCTTCTTGCTGACACTCGATGCTGCTATCTTCCTGTTGGCAAGGGGTAGCAGTGGGTGGCACTTTTTCAGTTTCAGGGGTGGCAGTTTCTAAAAGTGCAACTGTTGTGCTTTCTTCATCATCAACAGTGGTGTCACTCTCAATACTATTTGGCTTGCTTTCATAATCACGGCGGAAGTCGTTTTCTTCACGCAATAAGCAAATAAAGAAGCTAGCGACTAGATCAAGCAACACCGCTAAAAGTATGAATACATAAACTTGGACTATATCTTTGTCTTTACTCACAGCCGTGGCGATAGCACCCAGTAGTGCCGTCATTGGCGTTTCTTGTGCAACACCTAGTGTACTGATTTTGTCTTGTATCGTTGCGGCTTTTGCTCTCAGTGCTTCATTGCGTTGCTGCAGGGGCTGCGCATAGTTCTTTATACGATTTAAAGCAATGTACTTATCTATAGCCTTTTGATTCTCAGCCACTTCATCAAGCAGCAACTGACGTTCTTCAATCAATGCCACTCGTTGCTGTTCAGATTTTTCAATACTGGCTTGCACGCGCTGGGTGTCACTCTGCAGGCCACCAATTGAGCCAAGTATGCTTGCTGCTGCCAGCGTAACAAAAAGAAGAGTGGCACCCATGACACCCGTCCAATCTTTGCGCTTTTTGCGTCGTGCAATCTCAGGTAGCGCAACAAACTTTGCTAATTCAAACGTGATAGCAAGCCCAGCGAACATAAGACTGTAGTAGTAATTTTCTGAAATAGAGGCAAAGAGTAGCACTGAAAGTGCAACACTTAGTGCCACTGACAGGGTGGCACCCAT
>NZ_JAGSOY010000266.1 GCF_018837975.1 Zooshikella harenae
TTCAAATAAATTCGAAGCAGGAGTAACATTCGGAAATGAGCCAATTTATTGTACACCAAAGAAGAATTTTATGGAAAATATTGGTGATGGCCAAGATAATACGATTAGGTTTTATTTAGAGGGCTATACTTTTTCATATCCAAGAGATCAACGTGTTGAACCTGATTGGACTGTTTCTACTTCAAGAATCGATTTTTATATGTGCTCTCCCTTTTTCAAACCGGTAAAAGGTTTTTCGTGTAGTGATAGATTATCAAGTTTTGTTCATCTCTACTTGGGGAAAACAAACCAAATAAATGACATTGAAAAACTATACGTAGACGGTGTATATGAGAAGGGGAGAATAACCAAGGAAATTTTGGAAAGTAGAGTACAATACTATTATTCATCTTTAAATGGGCAACGTTTATTTTTAATTGATTGTTTTGATAAAGATTATCTTCAGTGTAATCACACTTTTTATAATGGTGAGTTTACCTATAGCTTTAGTCATATGCCAAAATATGTTGATCAATGGAAAACATTGCAAGATAGGTTAGTAGACGTTATTGATAGATATATCGATTAAAAATAAAGTTATTATCTTAACACATTGTGGAATGTAGTACTATGAGTTTACCAACAGTAGAAGAAATGACAAATCTGTATTTATATGGCGAGAAAACCACACCATCTGATTTATCCGATGAGTCATTAATAAGGGATAAGGATTACAGAACCCCTATTGAGGTTGATGTTAATGATTATATGGACGGTCCAGGTAGATTTGCATCCCCTGTTTTTTTCGAAACAATTAAACTGTTCTTCTCCCCGGTATCTCCTACTCTTAAACCCAGAAAATATACTGAAACGGCGATACGAGAATTATTAGGTACAAGCCAACAATTTTATACACAACAGCAATGGGCTTATAAAGATAATAAAGATGATTATGCCGAAAGAGTGTATATTTGGAATTCAGTTGCGTTCGAGATTAGCGATAAGGCTGTATTTGTCGTCGATGATGATGGAAATCGCTCTATAGAAAACTTTGCAGTTATTCCCCTTAATAGTGAAGAAACAGATCCAAAAAAAGTAGGAAAAGAAAACTTTGACTTTACGTCATCTGATGGTCCAGCAAGATTTGGTAATCCATATTTA
>NZ_JAGSOY010000267.1 GCF_018837975.1 Zooshikella harenae
TTGGTTAAGTCTCTAGGCATTTTTTCTATAGATTTATAGCTATTTTGCTTTACTAGGATAGCAAATGAATCATATGATATACTATAAAGTATCATATGAAACAAAAGAGGGTATCATGACAGCCTCTAGAAGCGCAGAAAACGGAAGCTCAAAGCTTCACTTTAACCCAACGAAAACGCCGCGAAAGGGAAAGCTAATTGCTCGCGTCATAGGCTCTAACCGGGTAGAAGTGCAAAACTCCTTGCTCGAAGGTCTTTCAGTTAAGGCGATAGCTGCTATTGAGAAAGCGCTAGGCATAGACCAGAAAACGTTTTTACAAATATCTGGCATGTCAAAGGCCACCTTTAGCCGCCGTAAAGAGGCGGGGCGCTTAACTCCAGACGAGTCTAGCAAGGTGTATCGGTTTGCTCAGCTATACGACTTAGCAAAAGCTATGATGCTGGATGATGATGTAAAGGCCAGAAACTGGCTACAAACGCCAGAACCTCTATTTGGAGGTGAAACCCCGCTAGAGCACGCCCGGACAGAGTTTGGAGCTAAGGAAGTAGAGGACTTGATCGGACGTATTCGGCATGGGGTGTTTAGTTAATGCAGAAAGGTTGGAGAATAGCAGCACCCGATTATGCAAAAACACCTCATGAAATGCTGTCCGGCGAAGGAGCGTACTTATTTGGAGGTCGCTGGAACTCAAAAGGAACACGCGTCGTATATCTCGCTGAGAGCTTAGCCCTAGCTTCAATGGAGTTATTAGTACATCTTAAGCAGTCAGACATACTCAAGCGCTATCACAAGCTACCAGTGTCGTTTGATAGCTCATTAGTGATGGACTTGGATACTGACAGCTTACCATCGAACTGGCAGTCTTATGAGATGGAGCCAGAAACCCAAGCTACAGGGGATTACTGGGTGCAAAATCGACTATCTCTGCTGCTTAAGGTGCCAAGTGTTATTATTCCCGAAGAATCAAACTATCTTTTAAACCCTGAGCACCCCGATTTTGATAAGCTTCAAATAGGCAAGATTGTAAAATTTGAGTTTGATTCGAGGCTGGTAAAGTGATGTAGAAAATAGGCTATAAGAAAACCTTGAAGGTGGTCTTGATGCAGAGACTAACGAAAAACAGGCAAATAA
>NZ_JAGSOY010000268.1 GCF_018837975.1 Zooshikella harenae
CTGCGCAATTTTGCTTAATATAGCTGTTTCTTTTGCTATTTGAATTTTTTGGTGGTGTGCATGCCGTTTTACAGTCGCAGTAAAAAAAATAAATTAATTACGTTTATTTTTTGCTTACCTTTTTTATCTGCATTTTATGCCTTTTCTGCAGCAGAAACAGACTGTGTCGAAGCGGGGGGTAAGGCGAGCTGCCTTCTTCCCGAGCCATCTGACTGGAGTGTATCGTACTGTATTCCGGCTAATGCTTATCCCTCCAGGCATGCTGCACTTTGCAAAGCTACAGGAGGAACCTATATGGGAGCAGTAGCAAAGAGCTGCCCGGGTGGCAAGCCGATCACTGAAGAAAATTATATTGACGTAGCCCAAAAGTATATCTCAAACTCAAATAGCTTATGTAAAATAGAATCCTTGGATACCAGTTCATGGGGGGATGTAACAGCTGATGGCTGGCATTGTCGGAACATTGAAAAACGCATAGATGGTGGAATTGAAGTATATAGCGGACAGATTTTAACTTTTTCGGGGCAATCTAAATCTTCAAATGGACAATGTGACACATCAGCTAGATCTGTTATTTATGCAGATCGGTCAAGAGAATTAAAGTGCCCAGATGGGTATTACCAACGGATTAATCAGGATGGTAATAAAGAATGTTACAAAGTTAAACCATTTGTTGCCAGCCCAAAAGAAAATGGTCCCGCACAGTCTTGTCAAACACCCAGTAAAGGCGAACCTATTCGTATTGGTACGGGTAATATGTACCATATTGATACGGACCTTTCGGGTCCTCTACCTCTGGTGAGAACGTATAACAGTAGCTTAGGTAAATGGACCTTCAACACCGCTATCTATCTTCAGTTTGCTGGAAACATCTCAGTACTACACTTAGGTGATGGTAAGCAGTATACCTACAAAAAAATAGTCCATTATTGGGAAAGTGACCCTGATGTTTATCATCGCTTAGAGGAAACCAGTGAAGAAAATGCGTCATGGCGTATTACCTTTGCGGATAGTAGCCAAGCTTTATTTAATGATGAAGGACAGATCCTTGAGTTTAAAAAACCACAAGGTGAGTCCATTACCTACGAGCACACTTATAACCGCACGACCATTACAGACTCATT
>NZ_JAGSOY010000269.1 GCF_018837975.1 Zooshikella harenae
CCCAAAAAGAGCATGATCCCCAACGTCCTGACCGTAAAGGCACCTATACCACAGGACTCGTGGGAGACTACAATGATCATCCCTTGACGCTTTTTATCACCAGTCTAAACCATGCCGGTGAAAACTTAACTGAGGTTTTAGCACAGCGGGATGAGTCCTTACCTCCTGTCATGCAAGCCTGTGATGCATTAAGTAACAACCAAGTGGATGATGCGTTAAGCACTATCGTCTGCCATTGCCTGGTACACGGTCGGCGTAAATTTATCGATTTAGAAAGCTATTATCCTGACCAAGCCAAAAGGGTGCTGGATACAGTCAGTGCGGTCTATGCTCACGAAGCTAAATGCCAAGAGGCTAACGTATCTCCCCAAGCGCGACTGAAGTACCATCAGAAGCACAGTGGTCCATTAATGGCCAACCTCAAAGCCTGGATGGAACAGCAAATAGCTGAACGTAAAGCAGAGCCTAATAGTCCTTTAGGTAAAAGCTACCACTATTGGTTAAAACACTGGGAAACGTTAACGCGATTTTTAACCCATGAAGGTGTGCCCCTCGATACCAACCGGGTTGAACGAGCGTTAAAACTAGCTATTCGTGTACGCAATAATAGCCTGTTTTATAAAACGCTTAATGGCGGTCATGTCGGGAGTGTCCTCATGTCGGTGATTTATACGGCATTACATAATGGAATAAATCCCATTGATTATTTAACGGATCTACAAATCCATGCGGAATGCGTTAAACAATCACCTAAACAGTGGTTGCCTTGGTGTTATCAGGAAACGTTAAACATAATTAATAACCCCCAAGAGGATTTAGCGGCTTAATTAAAAAAATAATGCGACATTAAATTCATTTAAAAAAAACACTAAATTATTTGGCGACAATGGGTTTCCAATCGTCACTCATGGCTGCACGCTGTGGATGGCCCTGGTACAGCAACACCTGTAAGGCTTGTGCATTGAGAGTGTACGTGCGCGTGTCCGCTTTAGGCCACCATTTTAATTGGCCCTGTGAAAACCGTTTCATGCATAACCAAAATCCTTGGCCATCGTAGACTAATAATTTAACCGCAATGCGTCGTTTATTGGTAAACACAAAAATAGTTCCACT
>NZ_JAGSOY010000027.1 GCF_018837975.1 Zooshikella harenae
GAAAAGATACTCACTTCATACTACGGAAAAGTCAAGACCGGTAGTCGAGTTGGTAATGGTGGATTGGCCGATGCTCTGAGGCACGAGAAAGCAACAGGTGAGCTACTGTCTCCTTCAGGGCATGGGGCTAAAGCAGTTGAGCAGCGGAAGAGGTTAAATAGCTTTATACGAAATGCCGATAATCAACCGCCGGGGTCGTACCCTTATAGTGCGAGAGATGTTAACTTTGCGAAAGAACTTGTGAGGGATCTTGATGATGCCATCGGTCGATAAAATGTTTCAGCAATTTATAGAGTGGTTTATTTCTCTGGCATTTGTATCTCAAGGAGACTTGGATGCCGCTCTTGAGGAGTTCGGAGGAGTTAGTGGTGTTATTGAAGATGAATTCTATGTGTCTGCCTATGAAGAACTTGGGCGCACCTTAGCTAATAAAGTTGATCTTGTAACATTGATAGACCTTATGCAGGCTCATAATATCTATCTTTCTAAAAATCCTGATCACGCATACTACTTTGTAGAAGCTATTATCGATGAGGTGTCTTCGAAGGGATACAACGTCAATGCTCTGGTTGATGTTGTACCTGAGGAGTACCAGAAATTTTTAGAAAAGCGCTTTAGTTAGATGTTCCAAAGGGAGCAGCAGATGCAGCCAAACGACTTGGAGTTAATTTAGATAAGATCTCCGTTACGAATGGTGTAGGCCGCGCAAAAATTGATTTGTCTGCGAATTTAGATCCGGGAGACATTAATAAACTTAAAGATGTATTTAAAGCGCGCGGAGCAAGTAAAGCGGAGATAGATACCGGTTTTATTGCGAACGAAAAGCTAGATACCTTTTTACGTCGACGAGTTCAGGATGGTAAGCCATTTAATGGGGGTACCGTTAGAAACAGCACCTCTAAAGACTCTGACTTTACGATAGATTTTAATTTGTGATGAGCATGATGAATAAAGATGATTGGTACATTGATCGAATATTGTGGAGGGCAAATCAACACAATCTTTTTGATAAGTCATGTGTCAAATATTCCGAACTAGATAATAGCTGCGTTGCGGCTATTGATGATGCTATTTCTGGAATAGAAAAACCTGTTCTAGTTTTCTGGGATAGTGAAAAAAAGTGGACGGTTCTATGTGCTTTGCATATCTACTCTTTCTTTGATGGGCAGCTAGTGTCATCAGATTTAGATGAGATTGATAAGTCTGTTAGTGTGGTTTCAACTGATGGGCTTTCTGAAGATATTAAAAAGAGCGCAGATATTCTTAGTTTGGACAAGCTGAATAAATCTGTTTGGGCTCCAGCGGGTTCGGAGTTGTTCGCACTTATGAGTATTCTTCAAATGTTCCCTTTAAGGCTAAAAAATACTGCGTAGCCAAAAAGCTGAGAGCAAATTATTTGCTCTCAGCTTTCACAAAAATATTCAGTGGCGCTTTATCAAAGTATTTAAATAAGGCTGGGCATAGCCAGCCTTCTTCCTTCCCATCGATGGTGTACCAATTACCTTCGCATTCTTCCCTAACCCAGCTGAGTTTACGTTGATGGCCGGGGAACTCCTTTTTAGAAAAAATTAGCTTAAACCCCTTTGGGGCATTGGGTATGTTAGTGACTAGATCGTCTATCATCTCGGGTACACCGAAGACAAAGGGTTCTTTAACTAAATCAACATCGGGATCATCAAAAACCCAAGTTCCTTCGTATTGGTAAGGGAAAATTACGATTAATGCGTTATCCATTATGAACTCCTCAAGCTAATTTATCAGCAAAAGCACGTTTGGCGTTGTGTTTAAGAATCAGACTTTCCAGTAGTTCCTTAACCACCATTCGCTCAGTCTCATCAAATTGGCTTAATGCTTCAAATTGCAGCTTCAAATCATCATCGGGGCTGCGGTGATCTTCTCCAAATACCAAATCATCCAGAGTGACGTGTAGTTCCTTAGCCAGTCGTACCAGTGTATCTAGGGTAGGTTGAGCTGTACCAGCCTCGTACCGTTTAATCTGGTTTACGTGCAACTCAATCGCGTTGGCTAGAGCTTGCTGTGTTAATCCACGCTCTTTACGTAGTGTTATCAGTCTGTTTACAAATTCCATCGGAAGCATCCAAAAAATCGTGGTGTCCATAAGTGTACCCCCTAGGTATCTTTAACTGCTGATAAGGTACAGTATAGTGTGTCAGAATAAACAGTTAAAGATACTTGACAGGTTTTAGGGGGAAGTCGCTATGGCGAGGCTAGCTGATGATGTAATAAGTAGGATTAAACAGGATGTGTCGTTACTGCGATTGGTAGAAAGCCAAGGTCATAACGTGACCAAGCAAGGAAAGGATTATGTGGTGTGTTGCCCGTTCCATGATGAAAAAACGCCATCCTGCATAATCAGCCCAAAAACCAACCTCTTTAACTGCTTTGGTTGTGGCACTGGCGGCAGTGTCATTGATTGGGTGATGAAAACCCAAAGTGTCAGCTTCCGCTTTGCTTGCGAGATGTTGCAAAAAGACTTGGGGCTAGTGATTGAAAGCAGCACCACAGCCAAGACGAAAAACACCACTACAAAACTCACTCCACCCTTAGCCGCTAATGCTGACAGTCAAACCGCCTTGCGTCAGGTGATTGATTATTACCACGAGACCTTCAAGCAGTCGCCTGAAGTTATCGAGTATTTACGTTCACGAGGGCTAGAGCATCCTGAATTAATAGACCGTTTTAAATTAGGCTTTGCCAATCGCACCTTGGGTTATCGTCTGCCAGAAAAGAATCGCAAGGCCGGTGCTGAATTACGCGGTAAGCTTCAAGAAATAGGCATCCTGCGAGATAGCGGCCACGAGCATTTTAACGGTTCGTTAGTGGTGCCGATCATCGATGAAAATGGCGTAATCAGTGAAGTGTATGGCCGTAAAATATTAGGACAGCGGTTAAGGAAAGGGACGGCTCAACACCTGTATCTACCTGGGCCACATAACGGCGTATGGAATGTTGAAGCCTTTAAAGCCAGTAACGAAATTATTTTATGTGAAGCCTTAATCGATGCGATGACCTTCTGGGTTCATGGCTTTAGAAATGTGACGGCAAGCTATGGCACAAGCGGTTTTACTTCTTCTCACTTAGCCGCCTTTAAGCAGTATGAAATTAAACGAGTGCTGATTGCTTATGATCGAGATGAGGCTGGCAACAACGCCGCTGAGAAATTAGCCAAGGAATTACAAGCCGAATGTATCGACTGTTTTAGAATCCTGTTACCTAAAGGTATGGACGTTAACGAATATGCCCAACAAGTAACACCAGCTCAAAAAACATTGGGCTTAGTGATTAGAAAAGCCGAGTTTATGGGCGCTGGAAAAGCCCCGGAGCGTCAGCTTGATATGGCAACACAAGAACCTGCGTTCGATCCTGATACGGGTGAAATCTTCGATCCAGAACAACCCGAAGTTGAGGCGATACCGGAAACCATTAACGCTTCACCACTGCCAGAACCTGCCGACAATGTAACCGCCGAAGTTAGCGACCATGAAACCATTATCGAGTTGGGCGACCGCCGTTATCGTGTTCGCGGTATCTCCAAAAACATGAGTTACGACCAGCTCAAGGTCAACGTGTTGGTGAGCCGAAGCGATAACTTCTACGTGGATACGCTGGATATTTACAGTGCAAGACATCGCGCTGCCTACATTAAACAAGCCAGTATCGAACTCGGATTAAAGGACGATGCCATCAAAAAAGACCTGGGCAAAGTCTTATTAAAGCTGGAAGAGCTGCAAGAAAAACAGATTAAAGGCGCACTGGAACCCGAAGAGAAAAAGGTCACGCTGAGCGATGAAGAACAAAGCGCCGCTCTGGAATTACTGAAAGACCCTTCACTCCTTAGCCGCATTCTTGAAGACTTTAATCGTGCCGGTGTGGTCGGTGAAGAAACCAATAAGCTTGTTGGTTATCTGGCTGGCGTATCACGCAAACTGGATAAGCCTTTGGCGGTGATTATCCAATCCAGCAGCGCCGCCGGTAAAAGCTCATTAATGGATGCCGTTTTAAATTTAATGCCGGAAGAAGAGCGGGTGCAATACTCTGCGATGACAGGGCAAAGCCTGTTTTACATGGGTGAAACCAATCTTAAAAATAAAATACTGGCGATAGCGGAAGAGGAAGGCGCAGAGAATGCGAGTTACGCTTTAAAACTTCTGCAATCAGAAGGTGAGGTGACAATAGCGTCCACGGGCAAGGATGCCACGACAGGGAATCTCACCACGCAAGAATACCGTGTTGAAGGGCCGGTGATGTTGTTCCTTACCACAACGGCAATCGACATCGACGAAGAGCTAATGAACCGCTGTTTAGTGTTAACGGTGAACGAAAACCGCGAACAAACCGAGGCCATCCACTCGCAACAACGCTTAGGTGAAATGTTGGAAGGCTTGTTGGCTAATGAAGAAAAACAACGGCTTATTAGCTTGCATAGAAACGCACAGCGCTTGCTAAGACCGTTAAAAGTGGTGAACCCTTATGCTAATCAGTTGAGCTTCTTAAGCGATAAAACTCGCTCGCGCCGCGATCACATGAAGTACTTAACACTCATTCGTACCATTGCATTATTGCACCAATACCAGCGTGAAATTAAAACGGTGACTCACCAAGGTAAGCAACTGAAATACATTGAAACTACGTTGGACGATATCGATACCGCCAACCGTTTAGCCAATGAAATATTAGGTCGTACCCTTGATGAACTACCGCCACAAACGCGCCGCTTGTTGATGTTAATGAATGACATGGTGAAAGAGCGTTGCACGGCGTTAAAGCTGGAAAAACAAGACTACCGTTTTAGCCGCCGAGATGTACGCGAGCATGTGGGCTGGACAGACTTCCAGATCAAAACGCACATGAGAAAGTTAGAGCAAATGGAATACGTGTTGGTACACCGTGGTGGCCGTGGGCAATCGTTCGTCTATGAGCTGATGTATAACGGTGAAGGTAAAAATGGTGAAACGTTTTTAATGGGCTTGGCTGATGTAAAGGAGCTAAAAAGCACAACAAAAAATAGTTATGACGAAAAGAAGGAGCATCCAAGTAGCCCCCAAGTTGCTACCAAGGAGCCCAGTGGTAGATTGTCTGAAAGTACTGTAAATAAAGGGCTAAATGGCAATAATCTAAAAAGTGACTCAGAAAGCACTTATCCCGTAGAAAAGTTAGTTGCATCGCATCATAACGATGCAATCACAATGGACGTTTAGTAATGCCGAAGAAAGGAGAGAAAACACCACGCCCACCGATAGGCGACCCCAACGACCCAGAAAGCTTATTTAATTACATGCGCCGATTTTTACTCTGGCAAGCCGAAAAAAACTACTCACCAAAGACGATTGAAAACCGCGAAGTGTATCTGAGGTATTTTATCCAATGGTGCGATGAACGAGGATTAACAAAGCCACCAGAAATTACCAAGCCGATTATCGAACGCTATCAGCGTTACCTGTTTATGTATCGCAAAGAGCGAGACGGTGAGCCGTTATCAACACGAAGCCAGCACGTAAGAGTTGCGCCCATTAAAGCTTGGTTCAAATGGTTAGCGAGACAAAACTATATCTTGTACAACCCCGCCAGTGACTTGGACTTGCCACGCCTAGAACGACGACTGCCAAAAAATATATTAACCGTGGCCGAGTCCGAAGCAATCATCAATCAACCCAACACCTACACACCAACCGGCGTGAGAGATAGAGCGATATTAGAAACGCTTTACTCAACTGGTATGCGTCGAATGGAATTAATCAACTTGAAGTTGTTCGACATCGACACTGAGCGCGGTACGGTGATGGTGCGGCAGGGCAAAGGCAAAAAAGACAGAATGATCCCAATCGGCGAACGGGCTTTAAAATGGATTGAGAAATACCAAGTGGAAGTGCGACCAAGCCTAACCATGCCAGACGACGAAGGCACCTTGTTCTTGACCAACTTGAGCCAAGCCTTTACCGCGAACCGATTAACCCAGATGGTGCGGGAATACATCGACCAAGCCGACATCGGCAAGCGTGGAAGCTGTCACTTGTTCCGCCACACGATGGCAACCTTAATGTTAGAGAACGGCGCAGACGTTCGCTTTATCCAAGCCATGCTTGGCCACGTAAGTCTTGAGACAACCCAGATCTATACGCAAGTAAGTATCCGAAAACTAAAAGACATCCACACCGCCACACACCCCGCCAAGATGATGCGAGCACAGCAGCCAGAACAAGAAGCCGAACTCGACGAAGAGGGCTTACTCTCTGCCTTAGCCGCTGAAGAAGCCGAAGAAGAAAAAGACTAAAAGACAAAACCCGCTTTGTTTATGGGAGACATTGAGCTTCTTCCGCCGCTCGTCACATGGCTTGCAAAAAGACCGCAAGCCAAGCGCCAAGCTCCATTGTGCCAAACGGGAAGTGAATCACTCCGTAAGAAGGTGGCTAATAAGGTTGCGGCCCGTTCAGTCAGTCGTGTGTCACAGGCTTTGCAAAAAGACGCAAAGCCAGCGCCAAACGCCTTCCTTCTCTAAGCGCGCAGCATCCATAGCCGCGCCCTGCGCGCACCTCTGCCCAACCTGGGCATTTATTTTTAGGGAAAAAGCACCCCTAAAAATAAATACCGTCGGTTGCCCCGTTTTGTCTCCGCTGCGCTCCGCCAAAATGGCCCTTTAAAAAACACAAAGGGCCAGTGCTTGCTATGTGCAGCCGCAAGCGGCGCTTAAAATCTGTTTACCTAATCCCCCAACCCCCTTTAGCAAAAGGGGGCTTGCCGCTAAGCGAGGTCGGTGCATGACGTGCGGAACTGGCTTGTGCTTCTTCCCGCCATCCGTTGCCGCACGTGTCCCCCTGCGGTGGCCACCTTGCGCAAAAAGCGCGCAAGCTGTCCATCCTCGGCGGATCAGTTAAAAGCAAAAGTGCGTCGGGGCTTTTAACTTGGTAAACTGCCTGGGCACCTGGGGTGCAGGCTCTTTAAGGCGTTGGTAGCTCTAGGGTTGAGGCGAGTTTAGTGTACGATGAACATCAGGGTGTCTTGATGTAGGGAAGTCAGAAGCCGAGTTATTAGGTCGTCTAGCATCCAATTCCCGAATAACAGGAGCATCATCGTTCACTAATAGAGAAATAGCTGAGTCAGCTGTTTCTGCTGCGCTAGATGCAAAGCAAGCAGATATTCAGAACTTCTTAAGCGGTACTTCTAACCGTTTAGTAATTAATCATTCTTTACCAAGTCAAGTAGGAATAAGCGTTAGCAGAGGGGCTACAAATGCTGTTCCAGCTTCAAACGTTAGAGTCGTCTTACAGCGAGATACTTCGCTATCAACTGGTTATCGTATAGTCACAGGATTTCCTACACCATGATGAATGATAAATATCCAGTATTAACTCACTTATTCAGCTGTTACTTCCATCAAGATTGGCCTGATGAGTTCGATTCTCCTGATATGGCTTTAGATGCCTTTGTTGACTCAGAAACTGCAGAATTTGTCAAAATTGCCAGGGATGAGCTAAAAAAAATTATTGATTCTGGTTGCAGTGACAATGAAATTTTGCGTCTCCTAAATGAATTGGGTTGTTATTACGAACCTACAGCTGACTATTCGAGTGCTGTAAGTTGGCTTAAAGATATTAATAGGAAATTAAGTTTCCACTAATATCAAATACTTCCAGATTGATTTAACTGACTAATCTGCCTCTGGCAGTTTAGTCAGACGACAGTGGCTATAAAAGCTGATGGTGAGTTTGTAACTTTGCTAGAGTCAGGAAAGGGAATGGATATACAGTTTACAGATTTTATGGTGGACTAAAAGTGGAGAAAAGCCAATTAAGCTCAATAATAGGCATGCAACTTAAAGATATAATTCATGTTGGTGTCATTGATTTTGAAGAGAATATAGGTGAAATAACAACCTTTCATACTCATCTTTTTTTAGAAGTCAATAAATTATTTTTAAAGCTTGAGTCTGTAGAACAGTATTCAAAGTTAAAGGTAAGCTTTAACAGTGATGTTGATTTTAGCTTTGATTTTGACATAGAAGAAGATATGTCATTTTGTAAGTATTCAGCTGCAAACATCTATTTTGATAGTACCTTAGCTGAAAACTATATATCATCTGTGGCTCTTTATGAGCCACTATTCTATGATAAATCACTAGCCTGTGATGCAATGGAAGTTGTTTTGGATAACAATCAATGCGTTTTTTTCGACCCTAAAAACTTATTTGGAATAAAAGTTGGAGACAGTAAACTGAAAGACGTATTTTTAATGCATAACAATATCAATAGCATTATTAACCTCTAGTATTTGAGTAAATTCTAGCTTGTTACCCTCCCCCTCTAGAATAAAAACTTTATATACACATGGTTGCCGAGGGGGCACATTTGATTTGCTAAAAAGTTATAAACGTTATGTTGTTAAAAGCGTGGCCAGAAATGGTTATCTTCACATGGTTTAACCTTAAAGTTCTCTTGTTTCTGCCAGGTTTTATCATTGATTAGGGCTTTCACTTCAAATGCTGATGTTTGTTGTGGAAATGTTAAACGCCATACATTGCCTTCTGTCCAGCGAGTTGCTGCCCCTTCTTTCCAATTGAGTAGCTTTGCGTCGCCTCTGACAGTAATGTGATTACCCCAACCAGCGTCATAATGTACATTAACTGTAGTCATACAACTTTGATAGCGTTTTGCTACGATGCCAGGTGTATCGATAATACGATGTTCACGTTTTGATTTTAACAGTTTAATGTACTCAGCATGGGACCAAGCAAGAGGTGTTGCACCACCAGTACCTTCGCCAAACTGGTATGGCCCTTCAGCCTTATCCCAAACTTGTTCTGGAAGCATATTGCCTTCATTGGCAAATTTTTCCATTGCTTGGATATACTGATCAACACTCTGCTTTTTGGCTACTTCCAGGTGGGCTCGTTCACCTGTAAGAAGCGGCCATAAACGACCTTTTCCTTCGCCGGTATAGTCGCTACCTCCTTGCTTTTCTCCGTAGCCATCATGATTGTATCGGTAAAATCCTGGGCCATTAGGAGTCTCCACTTTTATTGATTGTTCGTAGTTCTTTAGTGTATTTGTTATTGAGGTATCAAAAGGACTTTTTATACCGAAACGAACAAGCTCAAGAAAACCACCATCCATCACATTACGTTCTAAGTGTTGACCACCACCATTTGCGATATAAAAGACACTATCATCATTTGGGTTGTAACTTGAATGGCAGTAATCGGCACCTTCTATACGTTGATAATATTGCCCATCACCTAATTCACCTTGGTGTGTAAATGACCAGTCGGCAATGCCATCGGCCCATAAATCGGCTTTTAAGCGATAGGAACGGGCAGCTTCTTTATCACCCTGGTGGTCGGCAAAATCAGCTGCTGCAATTAATCCTGCAATCGCTGCCGAAAGTGTTGAGGGAGAAATACCACTCGTTTCTTCCCATCTTTCTTGATGAGTCCATGGTCCTACTTTAGCAACAAAGTCTGCTGCAGGTTTGACAAATGAGCTGTAATAGTCAATTGGGTTGATAGCGCCTTCTTTCCATAAACGCCACGCTAATACTATAGGCATAGCAGTTTCATCAAGTTGCATGCCTTGCCAGTGACCTTGCCCAGAAAGCCAGAAGTTTTGAGGGAACGATCCTTTTTTATTGACTGAAGAGCCGCACAGTTGCCAGTTACCATCATCAGCTTGAAATTGTACTTCTTTTAGGTAACTTAATGCTTCTTTTGCTGTATATTGATCTCCTGCTGCAAGAAAGGCGGTAGCAACTTGATATAAATCTCTGGGCCAAACAACATGATAACCAATTGGACCATCTTTATAGCCATCCGCTTTTGAGCCTGGGAGAATACCACGTTGGTCTCCAGAATCTTTATCAAACTGGCTTTGACCCCAAGGTACACTTAATGAAGCAATCATTGCACCATTATAGGTTTTATCCTCATGTGCTTTCAGGACCATGGCTGAAGTATAATATAAGGCACCATTGTCAAAAGATTCCTGACTTAGGTCTTCTAAGCCATCACAATAATTATTCCATTGTTGGTTATAGAGAGAGAGTACATTCTCAAATGATTTTTTCATGCTATTTTTAGCTGTTAGTTGTGCTTTACTTTTTTCTTCTGCAAATCCAATTGCGACTGTAAAGGTGTATTCTCCCGCTTTTGTAGGTAAATCTAGTTGTCCAGTAAGTGCGATATTACCATTTCTAGCATATTGGTAATTCCAATCCATACGATAGTTGTCGTTTAAATCTTGCCAGCCATCGCTTCTACCAACAAAACCCACTGATGTTTGCTTGAATGGAATACTTGCCGTCAGTGCCTGATATTGAGCAACATGATTGGTACCATTATCATACTGAGCTCGATCATCCCAAGCATATAAAGCATCTTTTGTTGCTTCTCCATAGTCATATAAACCTGTATTACTCACAGCAGGGTTGAGTAAAATAAATAAACCTAAATTATCTTCGTAGGCTTTGAAGGTAACGTTTAATAGTAAAGTATTTGTTGTTGGGTCGGTAATTACTTTTTTATGAATTTCGTACTTTCTTTCTTGGTCAATATTTACTTGTTCATAAGCCAGTGTTTTTTTATTTAAAGAACGTATTTCATGTTCTGTATGTTTTTTTTCTTCATCAAAAAAAGTTCTGCCATCACTTACCATGAATTGTAAATCAGTAATTTGAGCCATATCGATTTGTGGCCAGTATACTTCAGAAACAATGCCATCAACTAAGCTAAACCAAACTTTTGATTGTTTACTATTAGCTGTTCCAATTCCAGTTTTACTGGCAGAACTCCAATGGTGGTCAATGCCAGGGGTTCCAGGTGCAAGACCACTGTTACTCCAGGCAAGGCCACTAGTAATGCTTGCAATAATAAGTGTTAACGCCTTTTTTTTTAGGCTTGTCATCATTAATTCCTCTCAAATTGCCATCTTTGTTTTTATATAAATAGTTTTAGCTATAGTTATTCTTATAGTTTGTATCGATTTAAAAGACTGTGCAGTTTTATGTGGTACTTATAAAAACTTTTTTACAATATGTGATAAATTTGCAACTGTTTTAATTGTAATCCTTTTCTATTATCCTCCACTAATAGGTTTAGTAAGTTGCTGGTTAAAGTGATAAATGAATACTCTTACTGCTTTTTAACTCCTGAAAGTGAAGTGTTCTAGTTATATATGATGTGATTATGCTAAATGCCAATAACTTTTGTTGATAGATATATGCTTGTAGTGATGAGTATTAGATAAATATTATTTGTATGGCAGCTAATTGAAAGCATTTTTAGGTATGAAAATATATTACTGCTGTTGTTTTACTTTCACAGTAAATATAGAGAAAAGTCTTCATTTAAGTATCTTTTAGATACTATGGAGGTGTGCTGTAGATTAACTTCATATTTATGACTTCTTTTTTTGTTAGGATAAATAGCCATCAGTATAATTATATATTTTGTAACTGCTTGAACGTTGATGCAAGTCATTTATGTAACTCAAACAAGCTTTAATACAAAAGTAATAATATGTTACTTTGTGAATTGTTTGTTTACAGAAAACTATCTAAGATAATGAGGAAGCAAGCGAAGTAAATTATTGAGTAAGGTGTGAAGCAATTAGTTTTTCTTGTGAATACCCACAACTAAAGGGCTCTTCTTAAAAAGCACTATTTTGAGAGATAGCCAAAATTGTTAGTGCTATTTATTTTTTAATTTAAGGCTGATACTCAAATAGACCAGGATGAACTATTTGATTGAATAGCTTCATTGAAAACTATCAGGCAACTGGTGAGATAAACCTGATGCATACTTAATAACAGGTTTATGGAACGGTCTTGCAAAGTTGGCAAGAGTAAGCCCAGTATTTCTTAGTAGTTTGAGAGGCGCTTTATTGTTGCTAAATAGATAGTAGAACATATCCATAATATACATCATTCGAGTATTCTCTGGACGTCTACGTTTTTCATAAGTAGATAACATCTTTGGGATGTTTGATGTTGAAAGATTGCCTTTCTCATTAATAATGATGTCGGCTAAAACAGCTGCATCCATAAACCCTAAGTTTGCACCTTGTCCTGCTAAGGGGTTAATTGTATGTGCTGCATCTCCTATAAGAACTGTATTATGTGAAGAGTAGGTTTGAGCATGTCTTTTAGTGAGTGGAAAGCTACCAGTTGCTACTATTTGTTCAAGTTTTGGTAGTTCTTTAGGAAAAGATTGTTGGATTGTATGCAGAAGTTGGTTTGTGCTCAGTTGTTTTAATTGCTCTATAGCGTCAGGGCAGTTATACCACACAAGTGAAGCGTAGTTTGTACCATTGACTCTTGGCAGTGGTAGAAATGCCAAAGGTCCAGTAGGTGTGAATGCTTGCCAAGTAATATGCTGCTGCGGTCCTTCTTGTAGAGCAACAGTAACCACAAAAGCATGTTGTTCATAATCACTTTGTGTTATGCCAATATTAGCGGCTTGACGAACGGCGGAAGAGGCGCCATCTGCACCAACTAATAGGTTTGCAGTTAGCTGAGTTTTATCATTTAGTTGAACCGTTGGATTTGATTTTTCTAATGTAAACTGTTGAATTTGAGCAGGGCAGTACAGATCTAGAGTCGCTTGTTTTGGAACTTGTAAGTGCAGTGCCTGCTGAATAATGTTATTTTCGATAATATATCCAAGCGCGGGTAGCTTAGCTTGTTTGGCTGAGAACAATGTTTTATTCAGACGATTGTTGTTGATGCTCAATTCATGAGCAGAGAGTTGCTCCCAAACGGCCATTTCATCGTATGGGCATGCTCTCATTGCAAGGATATTACTCCATGCCTTAACGTGCTTAAGAACACGAATACTTGCTTGGCTGAGGGCTGATACTCGAATATCAGGAGGTGATAGAGGATCAAACTCTGGACAAGGGTGCTTTTCAACCAAGGCAACGTTGATTCCTTTGCTGCTTAAAGCGAGTGCCAATGTTGTACCGACCATGCCCGCACCAATAATGATAACATCGTAGTGTTGTTGCATAATCAACTGTAATCCTCTCTTCAACTGCAAGCGTATTGTCATTATACCTTAGTTGGA
This sequence comes from Zooshikella harenae, assembly GCF_018837975.1. GTDB lineage: Bacteria > Pseudomonadota > Gammaproteobacteria > Pseudomonadales > Zooshikellaceae > Zooshikella > Zooshikella harenae. Next base: position 13,070 of record NZ_JAGSOY010000027.1, read on the forward strand.
GTTGGTATTGCTTGAAATATACTTTTGTAACTAACAGGTATAGGTAAAGAAGACTTGTGTCTTAAGGTTTAATGTTGTTAGCCGTTTACTATGCCCACAGCGAGGGATATAAAATTGATTCTTGCCATGAAATGATTATTGCCTTTTACTCTTATAGGCATAAAGAAGTCAACTGTAGTCTATAGCATTAGATGAGTGGCTATTGTATTTAGAGTTTGCTTACCACAAATAGTACAAAGGTAACTAATGCAATCATCTTACATTATTTGAAGTAAGTTGTTAGTTAAAACTCACCAAATTTCTGTCTTAAAAGCACGTTATTTGTGGAATGAGAGTTGCCTTCCTGATTTTATATACGTTTGATATTTTCAGTAAAAGCTGAATGTATATCTTTCATTGGCAATCAGAACTAGAGAGTTGCAATAATTCTAATCAAGACTTTGTGATTATTATTTGACTTGATATGGTTAAATGTAGGAAGAAGTGGTTGTCTAAAGGAACCAGTTATTCATAATTTGTATATTGGCACATTGTTTAAATAAATAGTCAAATATGAATAGTTGATAAAAAAAATATTAACAAATGATTTTATGATGGTAAAGAACTAATAGACTAAGTTGATATGGCGTTTTTTCATGTATGTAGTATACAGTTCTATGGCGCTATTATCAGTATTATTGATAAGTATTTTGCGTAGAAAATTTCTCTTTTATTTTCCCAATCGCTGATTATACAGACTTGGAAAGGTTTCCAAGCCCAGTATGTGTGAGGTCTGGCAGGGTTTGGTATGATTAGTTGTAAATCTGTTCGATACAACCTTGGTAAGATAATTGGCAATATTTACCAATTACTCCTTTATGAAGCTATACGTAAACTGATTTCTAATAAATAATTTGATATATAACTAACTTATTGATATAAAAGCAAAAGATTTGATCAAATATTATTGCGCAACTAAACATGTAGCACGAACTTGGGGTGAAGATAGCTAATTATAGATTGGGTCCACTAGCCGTTTTAACTGGTGAATAAAACAAGAAAAGATCAGATTTTGCTATATAGTTAGGTATTATCTATTTCAATAGGGCCTTAAACCTTGGTAGAAAGTGAGCTTAGAGCCTAGCTATTTTCATTAACGCTGTATAAATACTGCGCTTAGCAACGGTATCTACAAAAATTAACAATTGTTTTCATATTTTTAATCTGAAGTACATTTAACACATTGCAAAAATATACATACTAGACCTTGTCATTAGACTATAATAATTATGTTATTGCTACTGGCATGGACTGTTGTACGTCTAAACCGCGTACATTTCTCCAACGAAGCATTACCTAGTAATACAACATTGACCAATTAGCTGATAGACCACTATGAACACTAAAAAGTTGATTAATCTGTCCAGTCAGTACCCACGGCTTACCGTGCGTACGTTAGCGACACTCATGGCTATCGGAGAAAATGAAGGTTGCTCCGTGTCAGAGCTATCGCACTACATGGGTGTCAATGAAAAAAATGTTGCCACCACAATAAGGCGTTTAGAAGAAGGTCGCGCTGGTAATCCGGGTGATAAGTTAATTCGGGTTAAACAGTATCCTGATGATAAGCGCTATAAGTTAATTCATTTAACTGCAAAAGCGAGACGAATTTTAGCTAAACTTTAATAGCTAATAATGCAGGTGATGTAGATCTCCTGCATTTTTTCGTCTATAAGTATTCATGGTATTTATTTTAACTTGTTACTAATATTAATTAAGTTGATTTTGCTTATATTGTTGACTATTTAGTTACTAATAATTTCAAAGGCTACTTTGGTTAGGTTGACTTTCTTTCTTGCTCCATTAGTAGTGCTTTTCTCTCCACTGTTTTCTATCTTACAAAGCCATTGTGAAAAAATAACGGCACTTGAGGTTTTATTCTTCGCGATACATATTTATTGTAAAGGAAGTAAACGTTATCTACTTTGCTTATGAGAGATATTCTAAGTGTGGGTGGTGTGTTTCCTGAAATAAATTACAAGTGTTATATATTATAAGTGAGGGTTATTTTACTTGGGAAAGGAGCTGCCAATGAGCCAAACAATAGTTGCTTGACTCATTTACCATTCGCATTATATCTAGCGTAGCGCTGAAGTTAACAAGAGGCGTGCTTTCTTAGCTTACAAATGAAGAAGCCATCCATGATGTTGGTAGGTAGAATTCTTCGACTTTGCGTTAAAGCATCAGCATATGTCTTATTCTGCCAATGGGTTATGCCGGCCATGGTATTGGAAAAAGGTAGCTCGATAGGCTCAAGACTGACACATGAGCTGTATTTTTTGAGGAGATGATTCACTACATGTTCATTTTCTTCAGGGGAAAATGAACATGTGCAATAAATCATGAGCCCACCCACTTTTAAACTTGTAAGGGCTGATTGTAGTAAGCGTTTTTGCTTTCGAGCGACCTCCGAAACTTTTCGAGTCGACCAATGCTCCCAGCTAGAAGAGTCGAGTAGTGAAAACCGGGCTTCAGATGAGCAAGGAGCATCCAGCAATACACGATCAAACATTTCAGGACACTTATTGCCAACAGAGCGCCCATCAGTCAAATAGGTTTTCACCATACTGGTACCTTGTTGATCCAGATTTGCTTTAAGCTTAAAAAAGCGATTTTTGACAGCTTCCACTGCAGATAGTCGACCTTGGTTGTTCATCATCGCAGCTATTTGTAGTGTCTTCCCGCCAGGCGCAGCCGCCAGATCCAGTACAGTCTCCCCAGGCTGAGCTGCTAAAAGAAATGGGGCAACCATACTGGATAGATTTTGAATATAAATACGTCCTTGGTAGAAAGCATCTGTTTCGGTGAGTGCTCTTCGCTGATCAGGTGGTATATGGAATGCAGTCGGTAGCCAGGAGACGGGGGTGAGATTGAACTGCGCAGAGCGGAGTTCATCTGTTGTATCCTGAATACTTCCTTTTAGTGTGTTGATACGAAAAGTGGTGGGTTTGTCCACACTAAAACTATTCAGCACTTGCTCGAGTTGCGTTTCGTCTAATAGCAAGGAAAGCTTTTCCAAAAAGGCTGGAGGTAACTCTGTGATAGGGCTAAGCATTGAATATCCAGTCTGTCAAAAGTGAATCAATCACAGCCTCAGTTAATTGCGTTAGCAAATAGCTCTTCCTTCTTTCTTTTCGCGTCTGAAAGTTTGCAAATGAATGAAGATAGAGCTGGTTAACACTAATGAGACTGCAAAGTGCTCAAGAGTGGAATTATCTGATTAGCTCAATCTCTAAGCAAGCATAGTGAATTGCTACCAAGTTTTCTTTTGAAGTAATACTAAAGTGATGTTTGCAATGAAACATATACCCATCGCTGATAGTAAAGTTGTCGGTTGTCAGCAGGAATAAGACATTATGCGGTTGTTTAAGCGAAGTATCATTATTCTATTAGCGCTGTTTTTATGCTGGACTGGAGAGTATGTATTTGGCTGGGGATCAAGACTGCAGTCAATTATGTTATTGCTAACTACATCAGAACAGGAGCAACAACAAAGCATATGGTTACCCCGTTATAGTGCTGATATAGAAGCATTAGCTTTAAGTGGTGTGGATAAGAATGTTTCAGGCATCACTTACTCGTCAAAACGAGACAGTTTATTTGTCATTGTTAATCAGCCGCCAACAGTTCTTGAGGTGGATAAGCAGGGTGGGATTGTCAGAAAGATATCACTTGAAGGTTTTCATGATACAGAAGCGATAGCCTATATTGGTGATGATCAGTTTGCGATTGCAGAAGAGCGTGAGCAGCGTATTACCTTAGTTGAGATTACTAACGACACTGACAAAATTAAACGAGACAGTCAGCCACAAATACAACTTGTTTTTGGGCCAAAGACCAATAAAGGTTTTGAGGGGATTGCTGCTGACCAGACTGCAAACCGTATCATCGTAGTCAAGGAGCGATCGCCATTGAGAATATACGAAATCTTCCGTCTCAAACACGAAGAAACAGGTAACTTCAGTTTACGGGTTGAAATGCCAGAAAACTTCCGCTGGTCTTCCTTGTTTATGTCTGACTTATCTGGTCTGCACTTTGACTATAAAACGCGTAATTTGCTTTTGCTCAGCGATGAGTCAAAACGGCTGACTGAAGTGAATGCTTCTGGTGATACTGTTAGCTTGCTGGAGTTACGCCATGGTTATGGTGGGCTGTCCCGTAATATACCTCAAGCTGAGGGGGTAACACTGGATGATGAAGAAAACTTGTACATTGTGAGTGAGCCTAATCTGTTGTACAGGTTTCGTAAAGTTGTACAGTGAACATCAAGCTTGAGGGCGCTATCAGCTTTATATCTCTAGCACTTAATGAAGGATTACCAATTCAAAATACGGCTATGGATGGGGAAATAAAACATGGAACGTTTTACTTTCACTGGGCACGATGATAACCCTTTTCTGCAGGGACCCTATGCGCCAGTTTCTTCTGAATGCGTATTAACCAACTTCAACATAACAGGTCGAATTCCTGACGACTTAGCAGGTGTTTATTTACGCAACGGGCCTAACCCTAAATACAACCCTGCCAATACTTATCACTGGTTTGATGGTGATGGTATGGTGCATGGATTTTGTTTTCAGAATGGAACACTAACCTATAGAAATCGCTGGATAAAGACTAATGGGCTGGTAAAGGAGGAGGAGCAGGGGAGAAGCTTGTTGCCAGGTGTTTTTTCGACGGTTAGCCCAATGGAAACAAAAGATACTGCCAATACCGATATCATTATCTTTAATAAACGTGCCTATGGGCTCTGGTACAGAAGTGGGATGCCTTATGCTTTAGACCCAGTAACACTTGAAACACTGGGAATTGATAGCTTTTCAGACACACTTCATGCCCCCATTTCAGCTCACGCGAAGGTTGATCCTATACACAATGAGTTAAGGGTATTTTGTGTCAGTATGAAACAGCCCTACTTGTCTTATGGAGTGATTAATGAGGAGCATAAAGTGAGGCACTGGACGCCAATTGAGCTGCCAGGTATACGCCTTCCTCATGATATTGCTATTACGACACATTATTCCATTGTTATGGACTTGCCTCTTTACTATGTACACTCACCCAAAGGTTTGCGTAGTTATTTCGATCACTCACTACCCGCAAGGTTTGGCATTCTCCCTCGGTTGGGCAAAGACCAGCATACTCAATGGTTTGAGGCTGAACCTTGTTATATTTACCATGTTATTAATGCATGGGAGCGGGAGTCTAAAATTGAGCTGTTGGTTTGTCGGGTTACAGACCCTGTACCGCCATTAGAAGAAAAGGCCAATGATCCGCTTCATAGCATGATCAACTTTCTTGGTAAAACATTAAAAACGGCACAGTATTACTACTACTGCTTTGATTTAAAGACAGGCTCTGTAGAAGAGCAGCCCCTGGATAGTCGTAATAGTGAATTTCCTGTAATAAATCAATGTTATATGGGGCAACCAAGTCGCTATTCTTATCATGTCTTACTGGACGAAGTGGATCTACCCTTATTTTCAGGTTTGATCAAGTATGACTATAGGGGAGAGCATACTGAGACAGTCATGTGGTCAAAGCCCTATGTAGGAAATGAGCCTGTATTTGCACCAAGAAGTAATGCAAATGGTGAAGATGATGGTTATGTTTTGACCATATTAACAAGTTGTCATCAAGAGCAAAGCAAGCTACTTATCCTTGATGCCAAGAGAATAACTGCACCCCCGTTAGCGACTGTTGATATACCAGCCCATATTCCAATAGGATTTCATGGTTGTTGGGCGGAAATGAGTCAAATTTAGTCAGTATAAGTATGTCAACCCATTGGTATCAGCAATCGCTCACGCTAAAATGCTTGCTTAAAAAATAGCAGGAAGCGCATGAGTGGATATTCCTACGCGTATGTGACTTCAGATATCTAGTTCATCTTTGTTAGGGTCAGATGTATCTGTGGCTAAAGTTGTAATTTTTGATTCAGGTGTTGGCGGACTCAGTATTTTCAGTGAGCTTGTGAGATTAATGCCTGAAGTCTCTGTTGTTTATGCTTCAGATAATGCTGCTTATCCTTATGGGGATAAAAGTGAGCGCTATTTGAAAACCCGGGTAAAAGCGTGTTTGGATACACTTGTCCAATATCATCAGCCTGATATGGTTGTTGTTGCCTGTAATACGGCGAGTACCGTTGTGTTACCCGTACTTCGTGCCCATTTCTCAATACCTGTCGTAGGGGTTGTTCCTGCTATTAAAACGGCGGCACAGGCGACTAAAAATGGTGTTATTGGACTGTTGGCAACGCCTGGTACTGTGACTAGGGCCTACACAGAAGACTTAATTATTCGTTTTGCTAAGCAGTGTGAAGTGATTAAGGTGGGCTCTCGTGTTTTGGTTGATTTAGCAGAAGCTAAGCTACGCAGTCAGGCAGTTGACTTAAATCGCCTCAAACAGGAAATATTACCTTTTGAACAAGCATCTGTTCGCCCTGATACGATTATACTTGGTTGCACACATTTCCCATTGTTAGTGGATGAATTACAGCAGATTGCAGATGTATCAACACAGTGGGTTGATTCAGGGGCAGCCATTGCTCGCCGTGTTAGAACATTACTAGAGCAACAAAAAAAGCTTAGACCAGAACATGCTGGTATCTATCAAGCAATGTTTACGACCAATTCTCCAGCGGTGACTCAATTAAAACCTTACTTGTTTCAACTTGGGTTTAGTGCTTTAAGTATTTTACCCGTAGATGAAGCATTTACAGTTTTTTCTGAGCCAAAAACGGCGAATGTTGTTACTGTTTCCCAAGCAGTAAAGTAATCTTTGCTAACGCCACATTTTTTTCTCTTATAATAAAAATATCCCTATATCGTAGTGATGCGGCTTTATTTCTGGGGTATTTTTTTGAAAGTAAGGAGAGAACTGATGGAGTTAGGCACACAAGTAATATGGGAACAGGCAGCAGAGCAACTCCGCATTCCAAATCAAGCATTCATTGGAGGCGAATTTGTTTCTTCCCAAAGCCAACAAACATTTTCTTGTATAAACCCCGCAAATAACCAGTTATTGACTGAGGTAGCACTATGTGATGTGGCTGATGCACATAAAGCGGTAACCCAGGCATCAACTGTTTTTCAACAAGGAGACTGGTGTCGTCAATCACCACAACAGCGTAAAAAGTGTTTGTTAAAGCTGGCAGACTTAATAGATAAAAATGCTGATACTTTAGCACTACTCGAAACGCTAGATATGGGTAAGCCCATAAAAGATAGTCGGTTGGTTGATATTCCTTCTGCCGCAAATTGTGTTCGTTGGTATGCTGAAGCTATTGATAAAATATATGGTGAAATTGCACCAACGGCAGAAAATCAGTTAGGTCTTATCTCGCGTGAACCTATTGGCGTAGTGACTGCAATAGTTCCTTGGAATTTTCCACTACTAATGGCTTGCTGGAAAATAGCCCCTGCATTAGCGGCTGGTAATAGTATTATTTTAAAACCCTCCGAAAAGTCTCCCCTTACAGCCCTTAAACTAGCTGAATTAGTCGCTGAAGCTGATTTTCCTCCAGGAGTATTTAATGTGCTGCCTGGTTATGGGCATACTGTGGGTAAAGCACTGGCGCTACATCCACATGTTGATGTAGTAGCGTTTACTGGTTCTACTATGGTAGCCAAGCAGCTATTAATTTACGCTGGGCAGTCCAATATGAAAAGAGTGTGGTTGGAAGCGGGTGGCAAAAGTCCAAATATAGTGTTTGCTGACGCGCTAGACTTAACACATGCCGCTGAAGCTGCTGCAAGTGCTATTTGCTTTAATCAAGGGGAAGTATGCACAGCAGGTTCGAGATTATTTGTGGAAAAGTCTATCGCCAGTGAGTTTTTATCATTGGTTAGTGAGGCCATGGATAAGTGGCAGCCAGGAAATCCACTTGATCCTGAAGTAACATTGGGTGCAATTGTTGATGCACAACAACTTAAAAAAATTCAGCAATATATTGAGCTTGGCCAAAAAGAAGGTGCAGAACTCTTACAAGGCGGTCAAAGAGTACGACAGGAGTTGGGTGGTTTTTTTATTCAGCCCGCACTGCTTGGCAATGTTGAAAATAAAATGCGTGTTGCTCAAGACGAAATATTTGGGCCAGTGTTAGCAGCAATAACATTTACAGACAGCAAAGAGGTGATCTGTCAGGCAAATGCTAGCCAATATGGATTAGCGGCAGGAATCTGGACCCGTGATTTAAATAAAGCACATCTTGTTGCAAAACAATTAAGAGCTGGATCGATTTGGATTAACAATTATTTTGGTGGCGATATGACGGCACCTTTTGGTGGATATAAGCAGTCTGGAATAGGGCGAGATAAATCATTACATGCGTTTGATAAATACACTGAAATGAAAACGACGTGGTTTTCATTTCAAGGGTAATAGTTGTTTTAAGGTTTATAGCTTAACTAACATAACTTCTAAGCACATAGCGATATTTCTAGCTGTACGGGCTAACTCGTCTAACCGGTCTATCATTTGATACAGAGTAATGGCATCTAAGGCTGAAAGTTCACTCTCTAAGCTATGAGTCGTACGGCGTGTACTTCTTACTTGAGAGCGAATTTTATCTTCATGCTCTTCCAGTGAGTCAATAATTTTTTGGACAAGCACTGACTCTTTGCCTCGAAAACCAAGCTCTAATAGTTCATCTAATTCAGAAACACTTTGGTGGGTTAGTTTGACTGCTTCAATACATAAATTAAGCAAACTTGTAATTGAAGGTTGTAATGCACTGGGAATATTCACTTGTCTGGCTGTTATTCGGCCGACAATATCATCGGCTGTGTTCGCGGCAGCATCCTGTTGATAAATAAGGTTAAACAGAATTTCTCGGGGAACAGGTGTTAAAACGCCAGAGGGTAAACGCGATAAAATTTCTCGTTTTAAGAGATCGGCTTCGTGCTCTAAATTAATCATCTGTTGCTCGAAGTTCTCAGCTTTATCCCAGTCTCTCCCCATCACACTTTTGAAAAATGGCTCCAGTAATTTAACGCAAGACAATACGATGTCCATATGTTGTTGCATAGGACCAAATGGGGACTTGGCAAACAGCTCTGAGATGACACTTTTAATCATTAGGCGCTAATCTCCATAACACGCTTTATTTATGAGATTAGCAGTGATCGAGAGATTTAACTTTAGTTTAAGGTGTTAGTGTTTAACCTGCTGGTTTTAGACAGCTAACACCTACTCTAATGATGCGAGTCTTTAAGTGACGCTATTGAATCCAGATCGTTTTAATATTGGTGAATTCTTGTATGCCATGAGCTCCAAGCTCTCGGCCATAGCCTGAGTTTTTTATGCCGCCGAAGGGTAGAGCACAATGGCTTTTTACAAAACTATTAATAAAACATGACCCTGCTTCTATACGAAAGGCAATCTTTTCAGCTTTATTGATATCTTTACTCCAAATACTTGCACCTAAACCATAATGACTTTGGTTGGCAAACTGGATGGCTTCATCAGCACTTTTTACTCGGATGACACTGGCTACCGGTCCAAATAGTTCTTCCTGAAAGGCACTCATAGTTGGATTGACATTATCAAGCAGGGAAGGGAGATAGAAGTTGCCATCACGATCAGGAATTTTGCAGCCTATAACATCTTTAGCTCCCTCGTCGAGTGCACAGAGTACTTGATTGTGAAGGTCATTTCTTAGATCAGTTCGCGCCAGCGGCGCTAATGTGGTTTGATCATCGCTTGGGTCACCAATCATGAGTTTTTGCATTCTATCGATCAGCCCTTGAATGAAATCATCGGCTACAGAAGGCATGACAAAAAAACGTTTTGCCGCAATACATGTTTGACCTGCGTTCATACAGCGAGATGTCACTGCCGCGTTAACCGCTTGTTTAATATCGGCATCATCACAGACAATGAACGGATCAGAGCCTCCCAGCTCAAGTACTGATTTTTTTAAGTACTGGCCTGCTAGCGAGCCCACACTTCGTCCAGCAAACTCACTTCCTGTTAGGGTTACACCACGTATACGCTGATCTTTAATCAGCTCATTGGCTGTTTTTGAATTAACAAGTAGTGATTGCATGCAGCCATCAGGAAATCCAGCTTCCTGCACAAGTTGCTCAATGGTTTGAGAGCACTGTGGCACATTAGAGGCATGTTTTAACAGAAGTGTATTACCCGCCATTAAGTTTGGCGCTAAGGCTCGAAATACCTGCCAAAAGGGATAGTTCCAGGGCATGATGGCTAATAGAGGGCCTAATGGCTGATAGCAGATATAGCTACGCTTTGCTTCTGTAGCGATTGTTTGAGGCGCTAGGTAACTTTCAGCATGCTCAGCATAGTGCTCGCATACCCAGGCACACTTTTCTACTTCAGCAATCGCTTCATGGTGTAACTTGCCCATTTCTTCAGTAATGATGGCTGCAAGCGTCTTTTTACGGTGTTTCAGTTGTTCACAAAGTGCCCGCATAGGGGTGGCACGTTGGGCTAGGGTTCGTTTTGACCACATATGAAAGGTCTGCTCAGCCAGCTGCAGTTTTGCTTCCAGTTGACTTGGTTGTAGCAGTGAGTAAGTGGCAATGACTTCGTTAGAGAAAGGGTTAATAGTTTGTATGCTCATAAGAATCTTGTTTCTGGTTTATATGGGTGCCCGTCTATGAGGTATATATTACAGATTTGGTTTTTTACGGCGATCTCCATATCGAGCAGTATCTTTTGTATTGGTTAGATACATTTAATGACAAAGGATACGCTTCACTATAGCTTTACATGCTAATTAATGTACCAGCTGAATATTTTTAGAGGTGCCCTTATGTTTTAGTCCTTACTCACTTGTTGTGTATTCAATATTACTTACTTGTTGAGTATCTAATATAGTGGCGTGGGACTCGTTGGGTAATTTTAGTTAATAACTCATAGCTGATTGTATTGGCATATGCTGCGATCTCATTAACGGATAATTGATTGCCCCATAGTTCAACGGTATCGCCAATATTAGCTTGAGGGCAGTTGGTAAGGTCTACAGTGATCATATCCATAGAAACACGCCCGATAATGGGGCAGCGAATACCATTAATAACAACAGGTGCTCCCTCTGCGATATAACGAGGGTAGCCATCGCCATAGCCGATGCTGACAACGCCCATAGGCAAAGACTTACCAACTTGGTATGAAGCACCATAGCCAATGGTTTCACCTTCTGCCAAACTTTTTATAGCAATGACTTCTGCTGTAAGGGTCATGACTGGTTTCAGTACAGAGGCTTGGGGTTGGCTGTGAGCAAAAGGTGATGAACCATACAGCATGATGCCAGGTCGTAACCATTGGTAGTGGCTATCTGGCATAGTCAGTATGGCGGGGGAATTGGCAAGGCTGGCTGGTGGATTACCTAGTGTTTTTATGATTTGAGCGCAACGGTCGAGTTGCTTTTTATTCATAGGATGATCAGGTTCATCAGCACAGGCAAAATGTGATGTACAAATAATGCTTTTAATGTATGGCAGCTGTGTTAGCTCTGTATAAGCTGTAATGAACTGCTCTGGAGAAAATCCTAAACGATGCATACCTGAATCAAGTTTCAGCCATACGGTGAGCATTTTGTCTTGCGGGTGTTTATGTAGAACTTCAATTTGCTGCCGGGAGTGGATCAATGGCTGTAGATTGAAATGACTAATTGCCTCAAGTTCTTCGGCCGAAAAGAAACCTTCGAGCAGGACAATAGGGCTTTTTATATTTGCATGTCGCAGTTGAAGCGCTTCTTCAACGCTGGCGACTGCAAAGCCGTCAGCTTCCGCATCCAGTGCCTTTGCTGATGCAATTGCGCCATGTCCATAAGCATCAGCCTTAATGACTGCAAGCGCTTGGGCGTTAGTGGCTGACATTTGCTTAGCATAAAGATAATTAGCCTGTAAGGCATTGAGATCAATGGTGGCGCGGATTGGGCGAGTCATGCTACTTCACTGTTTTACAGGTTAAAGTCAATACATTAATCCGTTTTGTGTTGAGAGGGAACCCTATGCTAAAGGTTAGTCAATATAAATGTGTCATTATTGCTATCACTCGTTTTAATATATCAAACAAACACCAGGTATTACCCATTGTTGTGAGTATAATAACGCTCAGTAATGAAGTCTTCTGAGCCATTTAATGGAGGGAGACATTATTTAGCCGAGTGAGAATATTAATTGTGGAAGCAAATGTCTCCTTCCCGTTGACTGAAAAGTTTAAATAGAATGCGTAACAAGAAAGAAACAACAAGACAAATCGATCGCATTGATAGAAAAATACTTAAAATTTTACAACAAGATGGTCGTATTTCTTATGTTGATTTGGCTGAACAAGTTGGCTTAAGTACCACACCTTGTATGGAGAGGGTGAAGCGCTTAGAAAGAGAGGGCTTTATTCAAGGGTATGCTGCAAAGGTTAATCCTCAGTTGCTACAAGCAGGGTTGTTGGTTTTTGTTGAGATTAGCCTTTATTCTAAGTCAGCAGATATTTTTGATGAGTTTCGACGAGCGGTAGTCAAACTACCTCATGTTTTGGAATGTCATTTAGTATCTGGAGACTATGACTATTTAATAAAAGCGAGAATTTCAGAAATGGCATCTTATCGGAAATTACTCGGAGATATTTTATTAAAGCTGCCTGGAGTAAGAGAGTCAAAAAGCTATATTGTTATGGAAGAAGTAAAAGAAACTTTAATAATACCTGTTTATGATGCTTAAGTGACAGGAAAGGGTTAAAACGTTCAAAATTAAAAGAGAGGTGATATTAATAAAACCATACAAAATGTATGGGGTAATAGATGTAAGTATTTGGGCTAATGACCATTGATATAACTATCCAGTGTTTCCGAGTTTTGATCATCAATTTGTTCAATATGGAAGCTTGCGCCAAACTTACTGGAAAAATTAGAGTTTTGGCACCATAAACATTCCGCCTTTAGGCAGACTGTATCGTGCGAGAGAGTTGGCTCAGGCATGTGGAGAATCAAGTTTATGGTTTGCTTTGGCTGAAGTTGATGATCGGTCAAAACCATAAAATGATCAATGTTTAAGTCTAGAATTCTACCCAAATACTCTCCAGTATCAGCATTCTCGACGGTGACGGGGTGTCCTTCTCGACGATGTCTTTGGGAGTGCGTTAGAGCCATAAGATGAAAATCCTGTCATTAGTATTATAAAAATAGTTCACCAAAATTTAACTTTAACTTTTTCTTTTCAAAAATCTATCCTTAATCAAACATTCTTTCCAAAAAATAATCTAAAGCATTAAGCGTCTAGTAAAAAATAGCAATATAGAATTAACATTTCTTTATTATTTATTTTATTTATTACGTAAGGAATTAGCCATGGAGATGGTTACAACGTCTCTAGGTATGAGGCTTTAAAGTATATATGTTTCTAGCTTGCTTTATAGATAGTAAGGAGTTACTAAACTTGGTTATTTTAACTGGCGATAAATTTAGTTCTTCTTATGAAGTTAAAATCAAATAATTTTAACGCGGTTATTAACAATTAATATGGTTTGTCCCAATAGCAATTTACCCATTAGTTTATTGGGATGATAGTCGATGGTCAGTTATCCACAGATCGTTGGCTTTTTATATAACAAGAGGGCTGGCTTATGAAGCGAAACCCGGCATGTGCCATTGAATATGTGCAGTACTTGAATGAGAAAGGTGAGTTAACACAGCCAATACCTAAGTGGGCAGAACAGTCTAACCTGCTGCTTCGCTACTATCGTGAAATGGTGATGGCTCGTCATGCAGACCAAAAGGCAATCAGCTTACAACGTACCGGTAAGCTAGGTACTTATCCTTCAATATTGGGCCAGGAAGCCATTAACGTGGTTATTGGTTCTGTGCTTAATAAAGACGATGTCTTTGTGCCCTATTACCGTGATCATACGGCGATGGTTATGCGTGGCATGAAACAGGCCGATGTTTATCGATATTGGGGCGGTGATGAGCGTGGAAGTGCGAACCCTGATGTAGGTAAGGACTTACCTTACTGTGTTCCCATTGCTACACAAGTTTCCCATGCTACAGGTGTTGCTGCAGCAATTAAGATCCGTGGCGAGCAGCGTGCTGTGCTTTGTACTTGTGGCGATGGCGCTACTTCAAAAGGTGATTTTCTCGAAGCCATCAATTTAGCGGGTGTATGGCAGCTACCTGTGGTCTTTCTTATTAATAACAACCAGTGGGCCATATCCGTTCCCCGAACAATTCAATGTGGTGCACCTACACTAGCTCAAAAAGGAATTGGTGCAGGTATTCCAGCTTTGCAAGTGGATGGTAATGATGTCATTGCACTGCATGAGATAGTATCTGAGGCTTTGCAGCGAGCTAGATTACATAAAGGTGCTACAGTCATAGAGGCAATAAGCTATAGACTCGGTGACCATACTACTGCAGATGATGCAACTCGATATAGAACAAATGAAGAGTTAAGAGATGCCTGGCAACGAGAACCAATTAAGCGGCTGCAACATTACCTTCATCAACGAGGGGATTGGGATGAAAGTAAAGAGCAACGTTTGCAGGCTCAAGCCGCTGACCAGGTTCAGCAAGCCGTTGATGAGTATTTACAAACCCCGCAACAGTCCATAAATGATCTTTTTCTTTATCACTATGAAGAACTCCCTGCTGGCTTAGCAGAGCAGCTTAGTGAAGCTGATATGGCAAACCAATTACAAGAAAAAGCAGGGCAGAGGGGTTAGCAATGACTGAGCAGAATCGAATTACGCTGGTAGAAGCTGTAAATCAGGCACTCCACTATGCTATGAGTAAAGATGAAAATGTGGTGGTGTTAGGAGAGGATGTTGCGGTGAATGGAGGCGTATTTCGCGCAACGGTTGGTCTAAGGGAACGTTTTGGTATCAAGCGTGTTATGGATACCCCTTTGGCTGAAGCATTGATTGCAGGCGTAAGTATTGGAATGGCATCGCAAGGATTAAAGCCTGTCGCTGAAATCCAGTTTCTTGGTTTTATCTATGCAGCGATGGAGCAACTGGTATCTCATGCGGCCAGAATGCGTAATCGTACCCGTGGTCGAATAACATGTCCTATGGTTGTGCGTGTACCCTTTGGTGGTGGAATTCATGCGCCAGAGCATCACTCGGAGAGCACAGAGGCATTGTTTGCCCATATTCCTGGTTTAAGGGTGGTGATTCCCTCTTCGCCACGACGAGCTTATGGCTTACTGTTATCTGCAGTAGAAAATCCAGATCCTATAATTTTCATGGAGCCAAAGCGAATATACAGAGCCACTAAGCAAGCTGTGCCTGATGATGGTAAGTCTTTACCTCTAGACACGTGCTTTACCCTGCGGCAGGGAACGGATGTGACCTTAGTGAGCTGGGGGGCTTCTATATTGGAGACTATGCAAGCTGCAAAACGCTTAGCTGAAAGGGATATTTCGGCAGAGGTGATTGATGTTGCCTGTATCAAGCCTTTAGATATCGACACCATTCTTTACTCAGTTAAAAAAACAGGCCGCTGTGTTGTTATTCATGAAGCAGCTAGAAGTTTTGGGGTGGGGGCTGAGATTGTGGCTCAACTGCATGAACAAGCATTTTTTGACTTGTTAGCCCCTGTCAAACGGGTAACAGGTTATGACGTCACAATGCCTTACTACCAAATGGAAAAACATTACATTCCGACTACTGAGCGCATTATTTCTGCTGTTGAACAAAGCATGGAGCAAGCATGAAATTTTTTAAACTACCAGATTTAGGAGAAGGCATTCCTGAAGCTGAGATTGTAACCTGGCATGTTAAGCCTGGTGATACAGTTGAGGAGGATCAGCCACTTGTATCAGTAGAAACAGCAAAAGCTATCGTTGAGGTACCTTCTCCACAGTCGGGACAAATCGCCAAGCTATTTGCCAAAGAAGGGGATGTGGTTCATACCGGGGAGCCTTTGGTTGAATTTGCTAATGTAGAAGAGGATGACACAGGAACCGTTGTTGGCAAAATAGAACAGGCAAGTGACCAAGAAGAGGAAGAACAGTTTTATATTGGGGCACCACCAGAGTCCCGATCTGAGCAAACACCAAGAGCTGCACCAGCCATCCGTGCACTTGCCAAAAAAATGGGGGTGGATTTACGTCAAGTAACTGGCACGGGACCTAATCAACAAATCCTGACCGCTGATGTTGAAGCGGCGGCAGCTTCGACTGCAATTGGTGGCGAGCCTGTTCGAGGCGTAAGGCGGCAGATGGCTATTAATATGGCCAAAGCTGATCAGGAAGTAGTACCTGTCACTATTTTTGACGACGCTGACATCGAACATTGGCAAGAAAAGGAAGATATCACTATTCGCTTGGTTTTTGCGATTGGTCATGCATGTGAGGCTGAACCAGGCTTGAATGTTTGGTTTGATGGGGCACGGATGACACGATTACTGCATAAGCATATTGATTTAGGGGTAGCGGTAGATACTGAAAAAGGGCTTTTTGTACCTGTGTTAAGGAATATTACAGGTCGAAGCCGAGAGGACTTACGAGAAGGACTAAATAGATTACGTGCTGATGTGAAAGCGAGAACAATCCCTCCATCAGAGCTACAAGGTGCTACACTAACTCTTAGCAACTTTGGCACCATTGCAGGACGATATGCAAGTCCAATAGTTGTTCCCCCAACCGTGTGTATTTTGGGAACAGGTAAAATTCGGCGTGAGCCTGTTGTTGTAGCCGATCAAGTTAGTATTCATAAAATTATACCCCTTTCCTTAACATTCGATCACCGCGCAGTTACCGGGGGAGAGGCGGCGCGATTTCTGCATGCAATAAAAATGCATCTTGAGTCCTGAAAAATCGAAAAACATATATACTTAATTTAAGAACAACATTTCCTTAAAAAACTAGTCTAACGGGTTGAGAAGCTAGGTCATTTCTAATCAGTAGGGTTTCAGTGGGTGAGTGCAATGGATATTTTTGATACTGTAAAAAGCAGGTATATCAATACCCAGCAGGAAGAGATCTCATTACATGAATATCTCGAACTATGTAAAAAAGATCCTATGGCGTATGCAAATGCTGCCGAACGTATGTTAAATGCAATTGGTGAGCCTGAATTAGTTGATACGTCATTTGATTCACGCTTGAGTCGAATTTTTTCTAATAAGTTAATAAAAAAATACCCCGCCTTTAGAGAGTTTTATGGCATGGAAGAATCTATTGAGCAAATAGTTTCTTACTTTAAACATGCAGCACAAGGCTTAGAAGAGAAGAAACAGATTTTATATCTATTAGGTCCGGTAGGTGGTGGTAAGTCATCACTTGCAGAAAAACTCAAACGTTTAATGGAAAAAGTACCTTTTTATGCCATAAAAGGTTCTCCTGTTTTTGAATCACCTTTGGGATTATTTAATCCTGATGAAGATGGACAAATATTAGAAGAAGAATATGGTATTCCAAAGCGTTATATTAAAGGCATCATGTCTCCATGGGCTGTTAAACGTTTGAAAGAATATGGGGGAGATATTTCTAAATTTAGAGTAATACGGCTTTACCCTTCTCTTGCTCACCAAATTGCGATCGCAAAAACAGAACCTGGTGATGAAAACAACCAAGACATTTCTAGTCTTGTTGGTAAAGTTGATATACGACAGTTAGAAGAATACGCACAAAATGATCCTGACGCCTATAGTTTCTCGGGTGGATTATGTCGATCTAATCAAGGTCTGTTAGAGTTTGTGGAAATGTTTAAAGCACCTATAAAAGTGCTTCACCCATTACTCACTGCAACCCAAGAGGGAAATTACAATAGTACAGAAGGTATGGGTAGTATTCCTTTTGAAGGAGTTATCCTTGCTCACTCAAATGAATCAGAATGGCAGAGCTTTAAAAATAACAAGACGAATGAGGCATTTATTGACCGGGTGTACATTGTTAAAGTGCCTTATTGTTTGCGTGTTACTGAAGAAATCAAGATTTACGAAAAATTATTATTACACAGTTCACTTCGTGAAGCACCTTGTGCGCCTGATACGCTAAGGATGTTGGCTCAGTTTTCAGTACTTTCCCGTTTAAAAGAGCCAGAAAATTCCAATATTTTTTCAAAAATGCGTGTTTATGATGGACAAAACCTAAAAGACACAGACCCTAATGCAAAGTCACTGCAAGAGTATAAAGATTCAGCGGGCGTTGATGAGGGTATGGAAGGCCTATCAACACGTTTTGCATTTAAAATTCTGTCAAAAGTCTTCAACTTTGACCCCAGTGAAATTGCAGCGAACCCTGTACATTTGCTGTATGTTTTAGAGCAGCAAATTGAACAACAGCAATATCCGCCAGAAGTGCATGAACGCTATTTACGCTTTATTAAAGAGTTCCTTGCACCTAAGTATATTGATTTCTTAAGTAAAGAAATTCAGACAGCGTACCTCGAGTCTTATAGTGAGTACGGTCAAAATATCTTCGACCGTTATGTGACTTATGCTGATTTCTGGATTCAGGACCAAGAGTATCGTGATCCTGAAACAGGAGATATCTTAGATAGGGCTGCGATCAATGATGAATTAGAGAAAATTGAGAAACCAGCTAGTATTGCAAATCCAAAAGATTTCCGGAATGAAATCGTTAACTTTGTACTTCGTGCTAGAGCAAATAACAAAGGTAAAAATCCTTCGTGGCTTAGCTATGAAAAAATGCGTACTGTTATTGAGAAAAAGATGTTCTCAAATACAGAAGATTTATTACCTGTTATTTCTTTCAATGCGAAAGCATCAAATGATGATCAACGGAAACATGGTGAGTTCGTTAAACGGATGATTGAGCGTGGTTATACTGAGAAGCAAGTAAGGCTACTGTGTGAATGGTATATCCGCGTAAGGAAATCACAATAAAATTAGACCATTACGGGTGCCACCATGACTCATATTATTGACAGACGTTTAAATGGTAAAAATAAAAGTACGGTAAACCGACAACGCTTTCTAAGGCGTTACAAAAAGCATATCAAACGTGCAGTAGCTGATGCTGTTAACAAACGCAGTATTACTGATATTGAAAGCGGTAGCCAGATTACCATTCCGAATAAAGATCTGTCAGAGCCAAACTTTCAACATGGTCGTGGTGGTTTTAATAATATTGTTCATCCTGGCAATAAAGAATTTATTAGGGGTGACAAGATTAGACGTCCGGAAGCTGGCGCTGGTCAAGGTCCAGGAAGCGGTAAAGCGAGTAATCAAGGTGAAGGTATGGATGAATTCACCTTTCAGATCAATCATGAAGAATTTCTTGAATATATGTTCGAAGACCTCGAACTACCCAATTTAGTCAAGAAACAATTAAAAGAAACGATTGCATACAAATTCAGACTTGCAGGTTTTTCAAGTAAGGGTACACCAGAAAAGTTAAATATTATTCGTTCTTTGCGTAGTGCCCACGCAAGGCGGATAGCGCTCAGTGGTTCCGAGCGGAGAGAAATTAGGCAGTTAAAGCGTGAACTGAGAGAAATGGAAGTAAGCCCAGAGGAAGCAGATCAAGAGCGTGTTGAGTTTTTACGAGATCGAATTAAAGAGCTTAATGCAAAGCTGAAACGTTTGCCTTTTATTGATGAATTTGATTTGAAGTATAATAACTTCATTAAAACACCAGTACCTAGCACTAAAGCCGTTATGTTTTGTGTAATGGATGTTTCTGGATCAATGACGCAGGAAATAAAAGATATCGCTAAACGCTTTTTTATATTGTTGTATTTATTTTTGTGCAGAACATACAAAGAAATTGAAGTGGTATTTATACGACATCATACATCCGCAAAAGAAGTTGATGAGAATGACTTTTTTTACTCAAGAGAAACGGGCGGTACCATTGTTTCCAGTGCACTGGAATTATCAAGAGATATCATTAGAGAACGTTATTCTCCTGCACAATGGAATATTTATATTGCCCAAGCCTCTGATGGTGATAATTGGGAGGGTGATTCAAGTATATGTAGTAACATTCTCGTTAATGGAATTATGCCTCTGGTACAGTATTTCGCCTATGTAGAAATAACTGACAGACATCACCAAAATTTATGGCGAGAGTATGAAGCAGTTTATGAAGCCTTTCACGAAACGTTTGCTATGCAGCAAATTAAGACGGTAAGTGATATTTATCCCGTTTTCCGTCGATTATTTGAAAGGAAGGAAGCATGAAAAAAAAGCAGCCTATTTCTACGGGGTCAGAGTGGACGTTTGAACAAGTTGAGCGGTATGACAAAGAAATTGGCAGGGTTGCTGAGCACTATGGTTTGGACACTTACCCAAATCAAATTGAGATCATTAGCTCTGAGCAAATGATGGATGCTTATGCTTCAACAGGCATGCCACTCATGTACTCGCACTGGACATTTGGTAAGCATTTTTTACATACCCTACAAAATTATCGTCGCGGTCATATGGGGCTGGCTTATGAGATAGTCATAAATTCAAGTCCATGTATTGCCTATTTAATGGAAGAGAATACTATGACTATGCAAGCATTGGTTATTGCCCATGCCTGTTATGGTCACAACTCATTTTTTAAGGGTAACTATTTATTTAAAACCTGGACCGATGCAACATCAATCGTTGACTATCTGCTTTTCGCAAAAAATTATATAGCTCAATGTGAGGAAAAATACGGTATAGATGCAGTAGAGGATCTATTAGATTCATGTCATGCGTTGATGAATTATGGGGTTAATCGCTATAAAAGGCCTGCTCCAATTTCAACAGAAGAAGAAAAAGCACGACAAATTGAACGTGAAGAATATCGTCAAAGACAAATTAATGAGTTATGGAATACGATTCCCAAGAATTTAGATAAAGATAAAGATATTGAAGAAAAGAAATTTCCAGAAGATCCTGAAGAAAATATTTTGTATTTTTTCGAAAAAAATGCACCTTTGTTGGAAACGTGGCAGCGGGAAATGATCCGTATTGTGCGTAAAATTGCACAGTATTTTTATCCTCAGCGACAAACACAAGTAATGAATGAAGGATGGGCATGTTTTTGGCATTATACGTTACTCAATCATCTTTATGATGAAGGTCTAGTAACAGATGGTTTTATCATGGAGATGCTGCATTCTCATTCTAATGTTGTCTTCCAGCCAGCTTTCGATGATCCACGTTATAGCGGTATTAACCCATATACACTGGGCTTCAATATGATGATGGATATAAAGCGTATTTGTGTAGATCCAACTGAAGAAGATAAGCGTTGGTTTCCAGATATTGCTGGGTCAAGTTGGTTAGAAACATTGAAGTTTGCCATGGAAAACTTCAAAGACGAAAGTTTTATTTTGCAGTTTTTATCACCGAAAATTATGCGTGATTTAAAGTTATTTTCCATTACTGATGATGAGAATCTACCTTACCTTGAAGTTTCAGCTATTCACGATGATGAGGGATATCGTTTAGTTCGTGAAGCTTTGGCATCGCAGTATAATATTGGTAATCGCGAACCCAATATCCAGGTTTACAATGTGAATGTGAGAGGTGACCGCTCTTTAACGTTAAGGCATTATCAGCATGATCATCGTCCTCTAGGAAAAACAACCGCTGAAATGCTGAAACATGTACATAATTTGTGGGGTTTCGATGTTCATTTAGAATCAATTCGAGATGACAAAGTACACAGCAGCTTCCACTGTCCCCCAAAAGAAGCTGAAGAAGAGCGTAGCTTAATTGAGCTTACTTAGCTGATGTTAATGAGATAAAAAGCGCTTGGCGGTTCGTTAGGCAGACTCACTTCGAAAGGCTACTTGTCCATGTTTAATCTGAGCGAAAAGTAGCCTGTTTAAGACTCAGTTTTTTTGATAAAAATACGCTTAGGGGTTGTCCTCTTCCTCATTTACACTTGATTGTCGGCTATGGTCGAGCTTAAGCTGTTGCTTTGTGACAAACTATGTAATTTGTGGTCTACGTTTTTAGTACCTTTGCTTTTTTTAGATATACCTGAAGTGAAGGGTATACACCCAAGTGATGCAAAAGTTTGAAAAATGATGGGTGGAAAAAGTGTTGGATAATATGACCATGTTTGGGGAATCAATGCTATGAAACTGAGTTATGCCATCTATACTGCTGTCATTACAGTGTTGTTGGCAGGTTGTCAGACTGGCACTCAAGTAAAGCCTAAAGATGATGCTGAGACAGTAACAAACCAACCTGAAGCCGTAAATCAGGTACGAGATATCTGGAGCTTCGATCGTACACACATTGTTAAATGGACGCTGTGGAGTTATGACAGCGAGCTGGATTTAGCGGCAATATCAAAATTGGAAGAACAAAGCATTCAAGATGCCTTTAATAGCTTCAAGGATGGCGAGTATCGTCAGTGGAAAAATGAGACACTAGGGACAATGGGATTTACTGCTGGAAGTAAGTATCAAAACAGTGAAGGGCTTAACTGTCGTAATTACAGTATCACTGTTGAGTTAATAAATGATACTGGCCAGGTACAGCAGTTACAACGACCTGCAATTGCTTGCTTTAGTGAAGGTGCATGGGAGTTTGATCGCTCAATTTTATGAAGCTGATACTGATCAGCTTCATCACTTTTGTGAAGTTAATCAATATATTAAGGTAAAGTGAGCTTCTGAAATGCTTGCTAATGTTGCTATGCATTTGACTAAAATAGCGTTATTTTACAAATAGTTATAGGTATTGTTAGTTGATAGGTTTGTTTTGAGGAAGAAAAAAGACTAGACCTGCCAGAGAATTGGCGTTATAGTTCGCGAATCTAAAAAAAAAGAAGCCCTGACCGATTTGGAGGGGATCAGGGCAATGAAAGTGTACCAATTAGGAGTCAAGCGAGTAACTTAACTGGGTATAAGTATAGATTATCAAGTCAAACAACAAATTCGTACATGTACCCAATTGATTGTGGAAACTACCTATCACACACAAATAATGATTAAAATCCCTTTCTTTTGGTGGCCTTGAGGCCACTTACATTTCTTAAAATCTACGAGTTTTCATTGTAGGCCTCATATATCTTTTTCAGTTTAGGTATAATTCTCTGCCTGAATAAAAGATCTATTTCCAGCAGGTTTCAGCAAAAAGAATATGTTATGAAAAAGACCCGTGTTTTAACTGGTATTACGACCTCAGGGACACCGCATTTAGGTAATTATGTGGGAGCGATTCGTCCTGCTATAGAAGATAGCCGTAAAGAAAATGTCGAGTCATTTTTCTTCTTAGCGGATTATCATTCAATTATTAAAACTCGAGATCCAATCAGAGTTCATCAATCTACCCGAGAGATTGCGGCTACCTGGCTGGCACTAGGTCTTGATGTTGATCGAGTCACTTTTTATCGACAGTCTGATATTCCTGAAATTACTGAGCTGTGTTGGATCTTGAACTGTATGACAGCCAAGGGGCTGATGAACAGAGCACATGCTTATAAAGCCGCTGTTCAACAAAATATTGATGATGAAGAAGCTGATCCTGATAAAGGAATAACAATGGGGTTATTCTCTTATCCTGTGCTAATGGCTGCAGATATTTTGATGTTTAATGCACACAGAGTACCTGTTGGTAGAGACCAGATTCAACATTTAGAAATGGCGCGGGACATAGCCGCTCGTATGAATCACCATTATAAGTTGAAATTTGCCTTGCCTGAAGCGGTTGTAGATGAAAATACGGCCGTATTAAATGGGCTTGATGGGCGAAAAATGAGTAAAAGCTACGATAATATTATTCCTCTTTTTGCTCCTGAGAAAAAGCTGCGTAAGCTGATAATGAAAATTAAAACAAACTGTCTTGAGCCTGGCGAACCAAAAGATCCAGACACCTGTACGTTGTTTCAGATCTTTTCTGCATTTGCAGCACCCAGTGAAGTTGAAGAAAAGCGTCAGCAGTACTATAACGGTGCGGGTTGGGGGGAGCTTAAGCAAGCGTTATTTGAATACCTCAATGAACAGTTACAAGGGCCAAGAGAGCGCTATGAGGCTCTTATGGATGACCCACAGTATGTTGAAACAGTGTTAAAAGCTGGGGCAGAAAAAGCGCGTGCTGAAGCGAAACCATTTTTACAAAAAATTCGGCATGGCATTGGTATTAGACCTATAGAATGAAAATGTTCTAAAAAACAAAAAAGGCTGTTGATTACAGCCTTTTTTTGTATCGAAATAACAGCTACAAGTTAAGTTAGCTGACATTTCGAGTGGATTTTTTAAACAACCAAGGTAGTTCAGTATACTTATGTACATGGGATATAGGTCGTTTAGTGAGTCCATTGCCTGTGCTTTCTTTGCTAACGCCGTAAACTACCCACTCACAGTGATCACGGAAAAACTCCAGTGTGGCATAACCATGATCATTCGCATTAAAGGTTTTAATATGTGGGTTATTGATACGGACAGCACCTTCACTAAATAAGCGAAGCAACTCAGGCTTTTTAACATCGTACTTAAGATGTTGTTCTATTCCGTCTAAAAAGGTTGTTGATGTGACAGAAGGTGCCATGAACTCAACGCCTATTAAATTATTATCTAACCCTGTATTAAGTGATTTTTCATAATCAACCTTTAAGTAGGAGGATATGTTACAATGCAAATCACCCGTGAGTACAACAAAATTATCAACATTATAATTTCGAACAAACTCAGCTAATTGGCGGCGTTCATATTGAAAGCCATCCCATGAGTCAACAGTAAGCAAGGCTAATTCCTGGCCTAATAATGTTGCAGCTAATCGCCCCATATAAGTTTGGTTCCCTAAAACATTCCATACTGTTTTAGAACTACTTAAATTATTAAATAGCCATTCTTTTTGTTGGTAACCCAACATAGAATTTTCAGCATCATACTGATCAGTGCAGCCTATTGGAAAATAGCGTTCGAATATTCGATTATTTCCACAAGGTGGCGCTGTGCGGTAGGAGCGTGTATCTAACATGTTAATAGTGACTAGGTCACCAAATGTGAAATGACGATAAATACGTAAGAATTGGTGAGGATGGGTTTTATCATAAGTGAGTGTTGCGCGAGTGGGTGTGTACTCAAACCAAGCTTGCTGTGCTGATAATTTAAGTGAGCGTAATAAATCTATATTATTACCAAACTCACTGTCTTTAGTAAATGGGTGATCAGGTGCACCTAATGTATCTCGAGAATAATCCCAATAACAGTCATTCGCCGTTTCATGGTCATCACTGGTCATTATCCAGGTATGAGCTTCTAAGCAGGTTGTTAAATTATCATCTTGTCGATACCTACGATATATATGTCGGTAATCATCTAAGCTAGACGCATAACCTGCCTTGCTAGGTAACTTAATTTTCCTGTCTTCGTATTTATTGGCTTGAAAGCTTTTATCTCCAGTACTTTCGTAAATAAAGTCACCTAAGTGCACAACAAAATCAATTGAACTGTCTTTTGCAATAAAGTTATATACACCATAATAACCGTTTGTAAAATCCTGGCAGGTTAAGACAGCTATTTTTAGGCTTTTTTGAATACTATGGTCTGATGATGTTGTTCGACATCGACCGATTTTACTTGAGGTATTTTTATAAATAAAACGATAATAATAAGTTTGGTTGGGTGCAAGCTGTCCATCCAGATCAATTTTTACAGTATAATCTAATAAAGAGTTTAATTGTTCAGGATGTACTTCACCTTGTAAATACAGAGATTCGCAACGATTATCAAGACAAACCTGAAAGACTATAGGCTCATATTCATTGTACTCTGCTGGGTTGACTCTTGTCCAAAGAATGACACCACTGTTAGTTGGGTCTCCTGAAGCAATAGATTGTGGGAAAATTTTGTTTGCTTTATTGATATTTATAAGCCCATTGTCAGGCAATGGATAATCATTATTGTTAGTAATTAAATTAGGCGGTAGACTTTTTGCTTGACTGGAACTAATTATATAAGGTGAAGCTAATCCAGCACTCATTAGGCCAATAAACTTTCGACGGTTTAGGGCTGACATACATTTTCCTTTATTATTGTCATTTTGCTTGGTGACGGAAAAGGAAATTAGCAGTTGAATGTTAATATTTCTTTAAATAAATATTATTCTTATGTATGTGCCTATTTGTAAGTAAGTTGAAACTTTTCAAAAATAAAAACTAATCTATTCGTATATTATGTATTTATAATGTAATAAAGTGGAAAATAGTAAATTAAATTTAGGACAAATTTTTACCAACGGTTTTTCGTAACCGTTGTAGTGATACTGAAAAGAAAATTATGCCAATAACAATAATCGTGAGTAAGGACCCCCAAACAACGGTTAAGTCTGCTTGACGAAATAATACCGCGCTACTGAACTCAACAAAGTGGGTTGATGGAAAAACCTTCATAAGGTATTGAATAGCAAAAGGCATATTATCTAAAGGTGTGATTCCTCCGGATAACACATTCATAACAACAACTATGGGTAGAAACAGTAGCCCAAGTTGAGGCATTGAGTTTGCGACTGTACCCAAGAAAATACCTAATGAGGTTACAGCAAACAAGTAACTACATGTACCAATGATAAATAGCCCTATTTCACCTCGAATAGGAATAGATAAAGCTTCACCAATAATCAGCTTCAACGATAGAAGTGATGCTAAAACAATGACTAGTCCATTAGACCAAATTTTAGCAAGCATAATTTCTGCTGGCGTTAAAGGCATTACCAGTAGGTGTTCAATAGTACCATGCTCTCTTTCTCTAATTAACGCTGCACCTGTTAGAACGATAGCAAGCATGCCAATAACATTAATAAACTGGTTCACTGACATAAACCAACTGCTATATAAGTTTTCGTTGAATCTAACTCGAATATTCAAGTTTATGAGATCTTGCGCTGAGACTTCGTGATTAAAAAATTGCGTTACTTCACTCGTTATTATTTGATTAATATAATCTAAACCGATGACGGCTTGGCTCATCGCGGTTGCATCAATATAAACTTGAATGTTCGCTTCATTCCCATGAGATATATTTTGGGAAAACTTGCTGGGAATGAGTAAGACAAAGGTATAAATACCTTGGCTCATATTTTTGTCAATTTCATTAAATTGAATAATATGTGGTTTTTGAAAGTAAGGAGGGAGAAGAGAAGTATATAATTGACGAGACAGCGGCGAATTATCTTCATCTACGACAGCTATAGCTGCATTACGCATTTCTAACCCTGTTTCTTTGGCAGGAACGTAAATAAAAACAGTAAACGCGAATGTCATGAGAAAAAGCATAACTTTGTCTTGACGTAAGCTGGCTATTTCTTTTAACCCCAGCCAAAAAATAGACTGTAGAAACTTCATATTAATGTTCCTGTTTAGGTAAAAATAATGCACTAAGTAACGTGAACACAATAAAGAAGCCAATAATTGCGAGAAAATTTGGTTTGAGATCAGCCCAAGTGGCGGCTTTAGTAAAAACGCCTACTGTAATATTTAAATAATAAGCGGCAGGGAAATAGGTTGACATCACTGAAGCACCTCCTGAAAGCGATGCAACAGGACTTATTAAACCTGAAAAATTAATTGATGGAATGATGGTGATAATCAAAGTACCAAATAAAGCGGCAACTTGGGTCGTGGTGAATGTGGAAATGAGTAAACCTAAAGCGGTCGTTGCTACAACATATAGACCAGAACCAATAACTAATAACCAGAAACTGCCCTTAACAGGAACACCGAAAAACAGCCAAGTCACAAGAAACAGTGATATAAAATTAATAAATGAAAGTGAAATGTAAGGCAGTTGTTTCCCCCATAAAAACTCGAGACGTGTAGTGGGGGTAGCATAGTAATTTGTAATAGAGCCTAACTCTTTTTCACGCACTACTGCAACAGCCATAAGCATGGCAGGAATAAAAGTCAGGAGCGTTGCCATAACACCAGGCACAATGGCATATATACTTTCAATGCTTTGGTTATAACGAAAACGAGGCTCAATCTTTAATTGGTGATATGTTTGACGGGCACTGGTTTTACTTAATTGTTGCAGGTAATTTTGATGAACACCTTGCACATAACCGCGAATTGTTTCTGCCCGAAAGGGCATTGCTCCATCAATCCATATTCCCACTTCAGGAGATTCTTTCTTAAGTATTTGTCGTCCAAATTGGGGGGGAATCTCAATCACCAGCTCAATTTCACCCTTAGTAAGCGCATGTTCAGCTTGCTGGTTATTGCCTACCACCAGTTGCTGTTGAAAATACTTAGACCCTTCAAATGCTTCTAGATAGTGACGGCTGTATTGTGTTTGATCGTGATCTAATACGGCATACTTCATATGGTTTACATCCATAGATATTCCGTATCCCATCACAACCAATAAAAAAATGGGGCCTAATAATGCAAATAAGAAACGAATAGGGTCACGCTGAATTTCCATGGTTTCACGTTGAGCATAGGCCCATAAGCGTTGCCAGGATAACAGTGAGGCTTGTGAGTGCTTTTTTAGCGTAGGTGGAGACTGTTTGCTATCAGTATCACGACTTGATATTGAAAGTTGAGTTTTTTGATCCGCTTCTGTCTGTTCACTTTCCTGTAGATATTGGATAAATGCAGCTTCTAAATTAGAAGCTTGCTTTTCACTAACAAGTTTCTCTGTTGTACCAGCAGCTAAAACTTTTCCGGCATGCATCAGTGAAATTCTATCACAACGTTCAGCCTCATTCATAAAATGAGTTGAAATAAAAATGGTGACATTTTCCTTTCGTGATAGCTCTGCCAATAACTGCCAAAACTGGTCTCTGGCGATTGGGTCAACACCAGAGGTTGGCTCATCAAGAATCAGAATTTTTGGGCGATGAATGATGGCAACAGCCAACGACAAACGTTGTTTAATACCTAGTGGTAAATCTACAGTCAGTTCATCAGCCACATTTGCTAATGACATACGCGAAAGTAATTCATGTATTCGGCGATTCGTTTCGTCATGGGATAACTGAAATAAGCGAGCATGTAATAATAAGTTTTGTTTAACCGTAAGTTCTTGGTAAAGAGAAAAGTTCTGTGACATAAAGCCAATGTTTTTGCGGTGCGAAAGACTTCTGCTATTCATTGGTTCGCCAAATAACGTAGCTTTGCCTTCAGTTGGTGGTAATAAGCCTGTTAGCATTTTCATTGTGGTGGTTTTTCCACAACCATTAGAACCAAGAAAACCAAAAATTTCGCCTTGGTATATGCGAAAATTAACCTGATCAACAGCCGTAAAATCGCCAAAACGTTTTGTTAACTGGCTAGCTTCAATTGCAACTGGTTTGCTGTTCTGTTGATAAGGTGGAATGCTTAAATTAGCTTGTTGGGTGTGCTCTGGTTGTAATGCTTTAAAGGCTTCATCCAGATTTTTTGTGAGGGTTTGTTGGCAGAGTGCTTTAGGGCTACCTGTTGCTAAAATTTTGCCATTATAGAGTGCTGCGAGCGAGTCATAGCGCTCTGCTTCTTCCATATAGGCTGTTGCAACAAGGATGGTCATATCAGGCGTTCGAGCTTTTATTCGTTTAATTAACTCCCAAAATTGTAAACGTGATAAAGGATCAACACCCGTTGTAGGCTCATCTAAAATGAGTAAATCGGGATCATGGATCAGGGCACAGCAAAGCCCAAGTTTTTGCTTCATACCGCCAGATAATTTGCCTGCGGGACGTTTGGCAAAAGGCGCTAAGCCAGTAGCGGCCAATAATTCCTCAATATGTTGTCTGCGTTGCTGGTGATTTTGTCCAAAAAGCTGGCTAAAAAAGCGTAAGTTTTCATACACAGATAGTGTGGCATAAAGGTTTTTACCAAGCCCCTGTGGCATATAGGCTATACGGTGACATAACTGATTTCTAACATGATTAAGCTTGATATTTTGTGAAAATAAATGCACTTCACCGTGTTGAATCTTTTTTACTCCAGCAATTAAACTTAATAATGTTGACTTACCGACACCATCAGGACCAATTAAACCTGCGATAGACCCTTTTTCGATACTCAGTGATATGTCAGCCAGAGCTAACTGCTGCTTATAATGATGGGTGACTTGAGTGACTGATACGACTTCATCTGGCTTATCCATGAGAATGCCTTTATTTCATCGCGATAAAGAGCTGCGTCTATAGTCTTAAGCACTTAGTACAAGAAAGATTACACTCAGCTATTTTCTAAATAGCTTTTAGTAAGACCTAACGTCAAAGAATATCCGACCATTTTGCTTCAGAATTGAGCTTTATATAAGCCATACCTGGCATACCAGGTTTGATTAGATCAATATGGTCTTGTAAAAAAGCGTTGTTTACACGTACTTTAATTCTAAAGCGTAACTTGCTCCGTTCTTCTCGGGTTTCTACGACCTTAGGAGTAAATTGAGCTAGAGGGGAAATAAAGCTGACCTTAGCAGGGATGTGTAAGTCTTGGAAAGCATCTAAAATAATACGTGCATCACTTCCCACACTTACCTTACCTGCATCAGCCTCACTTAAAAAGACCGTCATATAAACATCTGACAAATCGATTATGGTTAAAATTTTACTGCCACTAGCAACAATTTCACCAGGTTCTGCAATGCGATAGAGTACTCTGCCAGAAACGGGGGAAGTAATGCTACTGTCTTCTAAATCAACTTGAAGACGTTCTGCAGAGGCTTGTGCTGCTTGTATCGACGCATCTGCAACTTCAACCATCGCTTCTGCAGCTGCACATACAGCTTGAGTTGTTTCAACTTTAAGTTGAGCTGTATCTAAATCATCTTCAGAAGCAAATTTGCGTTGGATAAGGTCTTGTGTTCTTTGTAGCTGTTTTTTGGCGTACTTACATTCACTATTCCGTTCTTCAACAACTGCCATTGCTCGTTGACGTTCGACTTTTGCTTTTAATATTTGTGAATCCGCTTGTTTGAGTTGAGCTTCAAGTGTTTTGGTATCCATTTTTACAACAAGCTGATTTTCAACAACTTTATCTCCTTCCTTGACGGTGACCCGTTCTATACGCCCAGGGAGTTTGCTGGCAATGTGGACATCATTAGCTTCCAAGCGACCATTCCCCATCGCAAAGTGGGTAGGTGCACTGGCATAGTAGAAAGTGTAATAGATAGCATTCACTACACCCGCTAGTACCAGCAAGCCAAAAATCCAGTATAGAATAGGTGATTTTTTGCTCGTACTCATTGAATTGACCACCTAATAGTCCGTTATGTAATACTAACGATTTATGCTTTATCCTGTATATCCATTATTGATATTAACTTTGTGCAGGATCTATTAATACCAAACAAGTTGTTTATTTACTACTGTCTGGAGCAATAAGTATGAAAGAAAAGCAACCTAATGACGTTATTACTACTTGGTTTGGTGAATTAGATTCAGAGGGTAATACTTCTTCAGAAATACGTAACAAATGGTTTAATGCCGCAGCTGATGATGACTATGAGTTTCGTAACAAATTTGAACCATCGGTATTTGCAGCAGCAGATGGCATGCTTAATAATTGGGAAGATAGCGCAGAGGGACGGTTGGCACTAATCATCTTGTTAGACCAAATCCCGAGAAATATTTATCGCTCAACATCGAATGCATTTAAATATGATGCTATTGCGTTAAATCATGCTAAACAGGCCGTACAATCAGGGCAAGACAAACAGCTACCATACCTAATGCGTGTTTTCTGCTATATGCCATATGAACACTCTGAAAGTCTGGCTGATCAACAACAGGCCGTGAAACTGTTTAAAGAAATTGCGGATGAAGTTGAGCCTTCATCTTCTTTGTATTCCCAGATGCAGTCATTCTATGATTATGCTGTGCAACACTTAGAGATTATTGAGCAATTTGGTCGCTTTCCCCATCGTAATAACACGCTAGGGCGTGCATCAACGCTTGATGAAGAACGCTATTTGGAGGAAGAAAAAACTCATTTTGGCCAGAAATCATAGGTTTTATTTTTTGCTAATCAATCTTATGTAGGTTATCTATAACGCTTACCCTTGGTTATGGGTGTTATGTAGCTGGGCTCTCACAAAAAAAACACTATTTTTAGAGATGCCCTCTACTCTATATGGTTAAAAACTACATATCCGTTTTTCAAACACAAGTTAATAATATACGGTTTTTAGAAACTTATTTGATAAACAGACGTGGTACCACTCACCTCATTGCCAACGGCAAGAAAATGTTGCTCATTGCGCTGGAAATATTCTATTGATTCTGGACCAAGATCTCCGGCTTTAGGGTTATAAATGCCGTTATCACATTCACCATCATCAACTTTGATACAAACACTTTCTTGGTAGTTACGATTATTAACATAAGTAATAAATTTAGCCATTGTAGGGTTAGAAATATCGTAAACCATGATGCCCCCTTGCCGTTCTAAACCAATAAATGCGTAATGGCTACCATTAATATAAGCGACTTCAATAGCCTCTGGTTCTACACCTTTATCATCACTACGGTCATCACCGCTATCATTGTTGTCATTAGTGCTATTAAAGTGTTGTTTTTCGCTGGTTAAGACAATTTTTGCAAAGTCATCACCACTATCATAAACAAGCTGACCCTGTTCATCCCAAATGGAAAAAGAACGGGCGCCAAATAATTTTACTGGTTTGTTGGCGGGAATTTTTTCATTGTGTTTAACAAGCTTGAGTCTGCCAAGCTTTTTCTTATCTTTAAGTAATTTTGCTAACGGGTGGTCTTTCGCGATATTAAGTTCTTTGCCACGTATTTCATCTGAGTGAGCAATACAAAAACTTTCTTTGGTGGTGTAGTCATTAGTGCCTTTGAAATCCTCACTATCCCAAGAGTAGCCTAATTGATCACATATATGCTGAGTGGTGGTAAAACCATATTCCCGTCCATCACCTTCGTTTGCCGTTACAATATACGTTTTGCCATTAGCAGTGTAACTGGCAATGCTGTCAGGCATGTATAGGCTTTCAAGTTGTGGATAGTATTTAAGATTACCTGCTACTTTATCTTTATTAGAAGCATCTAACGCATAGGATGCCCATGATTTACTACCCAGGACTAAAATAGCTTCGACGCGTGCCGATTTTACATCCACCTTAGCAAGTGCATTATTTTCTTGTAATGAAACAAAAAGCTTTCCTTTATCAGTAAAAGTTAAATACTCTGGCTCAAGGTCTTGAGCAATAGAAGCATTAGGGCCGGAAATACGCACAGTGTTGGGTAGCTCATGATGGCGAGAATTACCTACATTAAATGCCTTAAAGTTAATTTGTTTGATTTCTGCATTAAATGGTCCACGGATTAAATCGACAAGGGTAATACTTCCTTCTGGATCTACTTGATAGTTTGAACTTGGTTCCCCTTCATTGGCAGTAGCAATATAGCGACCGTCTTTTGAAAAACTGACCATATCAGGTAGAGCACCAGCAGGAAATGTATTGATCAGTGTTAGCGTATCTGAACGATATAAACCGATGATGCCACGTGCTTGTTTATTAGCATTTTCAATAGCAACGGCAATCAGTCCTTGATGTGTTGCAACGCTATTTGCTGCACCAATTTTAATGCCTGCATGTTTACCTGCTGATTGAAGATTTATCGCGCCTGTAGAATAAGGCTTGTCTTGATCATTCAAGCTTATGATATCTACTTGCTTAGCCTGTGCATTGACCACATAGAGTTTGTCTGTACAACTATCGTAGCTGACAATCTCTGCTGCTGAAGTGGCAAAATTTTCATCAGCTATAGAGGTACCTATTAACGTTAAACCACTAATAGCTGCTTTGGTTTGCTTTATAGTTTGAGAAGCTCGGCACTCAATTTCTAATTTTTTTATGGGCTGTGAGTCATTTGAAACGCATGCACCAATGTATGTACTTGTTAAGCATATCGCTATTATGGACTTTAGTTGCATTTCCATTAAAGTGGGCACCTTGTAACGAAGATGATAAAAGAATAACGTTATTTTGTAATTAGATTGTTACATGCTGACTGATATTTACTAGCTTTACTTGCTTTTTTGTTAGTTAGTTGTGATCAAGTAAAAAGTTGTAATAATTATTTCTATTTTGATTTGTTTATAATAAATTTTAAATGATACTTAGAGTAACTGTTTTTATTATGGGGTAATGAAATTGTAAATGTATTTATGTTATTACAATAAAAATTATGAAGTGAACGTAACATAAATAATTTATTAAATGATATACATTTTAATACCCTTTATAACTTGTTTGTAGTGGCATATATAATATAGTTTAGTTGTTGATGATAGCGTATGAATATCACCAGCTAAGCCACTATTAAGTTATCTTTTTATTATAAGAATAATAACTAGAGCCCTTTGAACATAACTTATCGTTTACAAAGGAACCTTTTAAATGAGTATTAAATCTGCACCTATACCTGTTATAATGAGTGCGTTGTTAGTTACGATGACTCATGCGGATGACTTTAATAAGCTTGATCAAGCGTTACCTGCTAACAATATTATAAACTCTCAAGAGCCTGTTTTTGACTTTGATACTGATGGCTGTCTACCAGCGGCAGGGATCAGTCGAGATGGACGAAAAAACCCTGGCTTAAAAAACTCGGGTGGGCTTGCAGAAGGTTGTGATGACAACAATTTTATAAATACTTCAAATACACTTCATCGATATGCTTGCACAACATCAGGCAAGGATCAATTTTGTGGTCATTTTTACGCATTATATTTTGAAAAAGATCAGGTGGCAGCGTGGATAGATGTTTTTGGTCATCGCCATGATTGGGAGCATGTCGCTATTTGGACTACCAACGGTAAAATCACTCATGCAAGTTACAGCGCGCATGGAAAATTATACACAAAGCTAGTTTCAAAAGTGCCTTTTGAAGGGACTCATGTGAAGTTTGTTTATCATAAAGATGGTATTTCTACACATGCAATGCGTTTTGCAAAGTCTAATGAAATTGCTGAAAATCCCTATGGTCAATTTGTGACACCCACTATAGTGAGTTGGTACGAATTAATAGGTAATGGTATTGTTAATCGAGAAATGCGCAATAAATTAAATAGCTTTGATTATGGTAAAGCGACTATACCTTTAAAAGATAGTAATTTCAGAACAAGGTTGAATGATAACAGGCCTGATGGTTATCCACTTTTTTCAGAGCGGGATATTGAAGCGCCAAACTCTAACCACTAATCCCCACCCCTTTTTAAAGGGGGAGGTTAGGAGGGGGTTAAAAAGTTAGCAGGGGCTATTTTATTCGCTGTTGATACTGATTTATAAGCAACTGTATTTGTTCCAGCGTGGCTTCGGCCAAACCCGGTTGGCTAATACATTCACTAAGGCTGCCATAATGCATTTCTAAGCATTCCAGTAATAGTTGTCGAATGGCATTTTGATCAGCTTTAAAGGGTAATTCACTTTGTTCGTAGCACTTTTCTAAATGCTGTTCTTTTTTAATAAAAAATTCTTCAACTTGTTGTATTTCCCATTCGCCACGACGAATCGATTTTAATTGTTCTTTGTGAAGGGTTAAGTCCATGTCTTGCTCGATGAGTAGCTGTTCAACTTCTAAGAGTAAGCGGACAACATGATAGGCAAATTTAACATCATAACCATACTGCTCAACCATTTTGGCTCGTTTGCCTTCGGGTTGTTTGGTTTTCATTTTATGCATTTGTGCATAAGCGTAACCTTTAAATTTTGCCCAACATCCTTTATGTAAAAACAGTTTGCGTTGTTCACGAACACGTTCACCCACTGCGGTACTATGTAAAATGCAGTTGCGAGGAACATACAGACTATCCACTATATTTGGGTTGTTATCCATGAGTAAGCGGAAATATTTAGCAATAGAGTAAATGGTAAGATCGTATTCTCGACCACGTCCGCCTAATGCGGATGAATCATAAATATGGTGTTGCTGATACTGTTGAAACTTAGGTTGTGCTAAATCAAAGCCAGGGATTTCACCTCGTAAGTGAGGAAATATGTCAGATTTAGGTGGAATCGCAAATCCATAAACATCCATATCTGAGCTATCATTTGAAACACCATAGGCCATGGAGCCCATGATGACTTCGTAATGTACTGCGTCACTCAAAAATGGAGGAATACCCGGCAGCAGGTTTTTTTTCATTAATTGCTGGGTTGTACTGCTCATAAGATAACTCTTCACTAAAGGAATATTATGTACTGCTTGTAAATACTGCCATTTGCGTTGGATGGCCGAAGGTTGAGTTATTCTCTCCAATGCCTTCGAGCGTTACCTGATAATCATAGTTATCCACAATGCACTGACACCATGTAGTGAATTCTGCTCGCGTCCATTCAAAGCGGTGGTCATTGTGTCTACGTTGGGTTTCAGTTAAACCAAATACTACATTATATTCCTGATTAGGGGTGGTGATGATGACCAGTTTGGGTTGTGCAATGTTAAAGACATTTTCAATAAATGCTTCCAGTCGATCTTCATCCATATGCTCAATCATTTCTATACAGCAAATGGCATCAAATGATGTCCAACGGGTATCACTGTAGAATGCTGAGCCATGCCAAAGCTGTATACGGTGCTGTTGTCTTTCAGACCAATATTCTAAGCGTAGCCGGCTACTAGCTCGATCTAATGCTTGGGATGAAACATCAACACCAACAATGGATTTAAATTGTGTATGGCTTGCCAGTAATTTCATTAATTTACCTTCACCACAACCTAAATCAAGAATGGATTGAACCTGATGTGCAAGTAAAGTATCAATCACTTTTTGCTGTCGTTGTTGATTTAATGTCTGCGGTTTTTCAAGTTCGGCTTCAGCTTGATCGGCTTTTTCCTCTGCATCAATTTGTTCTGGTGCCAATGCGGCCAAAGCAATTTGAGCATAGTGCTTTTTATGCTTTAAATAACGTAGTGATATAAATTCTTTGGCGGGATGTTGCGCTAACCACTCACCCCCACGTAATAATAATTTTTCAATTTCATCAGCACTTACCCAGTAATGTTTGTCATTATCAAGCACGGGCATTAAAACATACAAATGCGAGAGTAAATCGACTAAACGACATTTGTTTTTTAATGTGACCTGATAATAGTGACTATGATCCCATTCTGAAAATTGATTATCTAAGGCAATGGGTTCTGCAGTGATATGATAGCCAAGTGGAGAAAACAACTTTTCTAAAACGGGTTGCCCTCCTCGACAGGGTAATACCGGGATATGAACTGTTAATGGAAGTTTGCAGTCCACTAATTCTTTACGCTCTTTGCTACGACCTCCCATTGCAGAACGAAAAGCTCTTGCCAGTGCCACGCTCATAAATGAGTTCGCGGTATAAGGCCGATCATTTAGATAGTGAGTAAGTTGTTTGGATGACATGGGTCCACGAAAAGTCCGGACTAAGCCAATGGCATCCACCTCAAGTAGCAGAGCGACCTGGCATTGATCCTCATCATATTGAGGGTAGAAGACATGCGCTGTATTGTGACTTAATGAAAAGCTGTGGGTACGATCTGGATGTTTATGTAGCAGGTAGCTCAAGTCCGTCGCATTAATATTGTTTTCAGGATCACTTTGTAAAGATAGGGTTAATAACATCGTAAAGACTCCAACAGGCTTATAAACGTGGATCAACAGGTTCTGCAGATAATGCGATCAAACCTAAAATGCATTCATGCACACGCCGCAAAGGCTCTTGACCCACAAAGCGTTGCAAGGCTGCTAGTCCTAACGAAAACTCTTTAATCGCAAGACGACGTTTTTTACCTAACCCTCGTTTTTTTAAGCGCGCTAAATTTTCGGGTGCATCGTAGTTTGGACCATAGATTAAACGTAGATACTGTTTGCCGCGTACTTTAAGCGCAGGTTGAACGAGACCCACATTGGTATGACTGACAAAGTCTATGGGTTTGATCACAATGCCTTCTGATCCCTTTTCGAGTAAGCCTTGCCACCACTGGGTGACTGCTTGGCACTCATGCTCTTCTACAGGATGGATAATGCGATAATCTGTCGCTTGAATAAGGCCTTTACTGGCTTTAGCCAGATCACTAATATGCGCCATATGCCATTGGTGATTTTTATCTGTATGCATTGCGCCTTCACTGGCCATAATATGAAAAGGGGCCAGTTTTAGCTGACTCACTTCACTCACCGACCAACAATACTGTTGATAAGCTTGTCTAAAGCTACTGATATGCTGTTGGTGTGTTGCAATGCGTTGGTTTAAGCCATTTAAATCAACACCTCTTAATGCTGCTTGCTCAAGAAGCTGATTGGCGACAGGTAAAACATTATTTCCTGCACAACCTACGGCAGCATATTGCTGACGGATTAATTCTGATGCTTTGAATGACCAGGGCATCAGCTCGCAATCAAGAGTCAACCAGTCTGTATTAAGTGTATCCCACAAGCCTGCGTCTGTGACGGCTTGCTGTACCTCAAGTAAAAATGCTTGCTCTAATACGTCGTCATTAAAAAATCGTCGTCCTGTGCGTGTATAGCAACAACCAATGGCTTCACTTTGAATACCAAATACACGACGAGAGACATCGGGTGTTTTACAAATTTGTACAATTGCACGTGACCCCATGTGCTTTTCCTGGCAAATCACCGTTTCTACTTCCATTTGTTGGAAATAATCCAGTGCTTGTTGAGGATCTTCTAATAAATCAGCGTGTTCACTGGCTTGGGCTGGTGACATAGTCGGGGGCAAATAGTTTATCCACTTAGGGTTTACGGTGAATCGACTCAGGGTTTCCAGCGCTGCGGCAGCGTACTGCTCTTCAATACAAATTTTGTTACGCAGTGGGGTAGTAATAAAACGCTTACCCTGTACATCACTTATGTTAAGTACATCATCATGACGATGTTGAAGGGAGCGTGTATCTTGCTCTTCAAATAAAGGACGAGAAGGTTCGTAATAAACTTGTGATGCTGGAACACTGACAAGCTCACGTTCAGGATAACGAAGTGCGGTTAGCTTGCCACCAAATACACATCCGGTATCAATACATATTGTATTATTGAAGAACTCAGGCTCAATAGTGGGGGTGTGTCCATAGACCACAAGTGCTTTACCCCGATAGTCGTTCGCCCACTCATAACGAACAGGTAAGCCATACTCATCTGTTTCTCCTGTGGTTTCACCATAGAGGGCAAAAGCTCGCACAGTTCCAGAGGCTCGGCCTTGGTAGTGCTCTTTCATACCGGCGTGAGCAGCCACTAAACGACCATTATCCAGTACATAGTGGCTTATTAAGCCATCTAAAAAGCTGGAAACTTGTTGTATAAATGCTTCTGGCTGATTTTCTAATTGTGCCAGTGTTTGCTCCAAGCCATGGTTAACCTTCACTTGTCGGCCTTCCAGCTTACGTTTGAGCTTGTCATCATGATTACCACTCACACAAAGCGCATGTCCTTGGTGAACCATTGACATGACTAAGCGTAAAACCTCAGGGTTTTTCGGGCCACGATCAACAAGGTCTCCAACAAAAATAGCTTTGCGTTGAGCGGGGGGAGTAATTGAATAAGGATAAGCAGGATCTGAAGTATTTTGATCTACATGATATCCCAGCTTTGTTAAGAGCGTGACTAACTCATTAAAGCAACCGTGGATATCTCCAATAATATCAAAGGGCCCCGTCTCATTTCGTTTATCCGTCCATAGCGGAACGCGTTTGAAGCTAACCCGATTGATATCTTCTTCGCTTTTTAAAATATGGACCTGTGAAAAACCTTCCCGTTTAAGTTGGCGCATTGAACGCCGCAACTGACGGGCTTGATTACGAATGACATGAGGACCAAAATCACGGTCTGGACGCGTTTTGTTACGTTCTAGACAAGTGGATTCAGCAATATCCAAAACAATAGCCTGGGCTAAACAATGCTGTTTGCGAGCGACTCGAAGTAAAGAGCGTCGTGCTGATTCTTGAACATTGGTAGCGTCCACTACCGTCAGCAGCCCACGCCGTAATCTACGTTCTGCAATGAGATGAAGTACATCAAAGGCATCTGCAGAGGCATCCTGTGCATTCTCATCATCAGCGACGAGGCCTCGACAAGCATCTGAGGATAATATTTCTGTTGATAAAAAGTGTTTTCGAGCAAAGGTACTTTTTCCTGCACCTGAAGTACCTACCAGTAGTATTAAAGCGACTTCAGGTATGTGTATTTCTTTTTCTGTCATTATTGTGGTCATTAGTGAATTTTCATTGATTAAACATCTTGATCACTTCTTCACTCGTTATGTAATCGCTGGGTGCTATTACTCACTGTGTGTAAAAGTATTGTCGCTTGTTAAAAATATAAGCGCGATAAAGCTAATTCTATGCCATATTCATAACTCATTGATATTCAATGAGTTATTAGTTGTTAGGTCTCTTTGAAACAAGCTTGTTTCTATCTAAATAAATAAAATATTAACTATTTAGATAGTCTATTCAAAATGCTTTAGGTCAAACTAAATTTTACTGTTCTCTGTATCATAGCGTGTTTTTATTTAGCTATAACGCCTTTGGAAAACTACATGCAGTTAGATCAGTACGTTTATACATTTGGGCAGTATCTACGCCAGCGTTTTAATGAGAAGGTCCATAAACTGTCAATTCATGCTGGATTTACCTGTCCAAACCGTGATGGCACCCTTGGCATTGGTGGCTGCACATTTTGTAATAATGCTTCATTTAATAGTGAAGTAAAGACAAATAAAAACATAAGTGAGCAGTTAAGCTCAGCAAAAGAAAATGTGCGAGCTAAAAAATATTTAGCCTATTTTCAAGCTTATACAAATACCTATGCTGAAGTGTCGGCTTTGCAGCAAATGTATGAAGAGGCATTACAGAGCAACAATATTGTTGGCCTATGTGTTGGAACTCGGCCTGACTGTCTTCCTGAAAGTGTTTTGTCATTACTTTCAAGTTATCAACAACAAGGTTATGAAGTTTGGTTAGAGCTTGGATTACAAACTGCAAATGACGTTACTTTGCAGCGTATTAACCGAGGACATAATTTTGCAGCATATAGTGATGCCGTCAAACGAATACAACAGTATAAGCTTAATATTTGTACACATTTGATTGTAGGTTTACCAGGTGAATCTGCTCAAACAAGTTTTGATACTTTGTCCAGGGTGATTGATTTAGGCTGTGAAGGTTTAAAGTTGCATCCTTTAATGGTGGTTAAAGGAAGTCAAATGGCTAAACAGTGGAAAAATGGATTGCTATCAACACTCACTGCTGATGAATATGCAGAAATTGCTGCTGAAATGATCCGACAGACGCCAAAAGATATAGTATTTCATCGAGTATCAGCGACAGCAAAACGGCCAACATTATTAGCACCAGAGTGGTGTAATAATCGCTGGCCAGTGATTAATCAAATTGTTAAACATCTCAATGAAAAAGGAGGTCAAGGTAGTGGATTAACTTAATATTATTTCATTATTGAAATACTCTTAGGTTGGTGAATTAAGCTATGGACGAATGAGGCGATCAGTTTTATCATCTAATGACCGGATATCATTTTTCATATCATCTGTGATTTCATTCACCCTGTTTTTTTCAAGCGCAATAAGCTCAGTAATATGCTGAATATTTTGATTGTTTTGGTCAATCCGCTTGTCAATGGTTCCTCCCCAAACAAATAGTGAAATAATAACAGTCACGGTACTGATGATGTGAGTCATATTGACTGTTTTATCAAGCTGCCAGTGCCCATGCGGTATAGTATGTGGCTGCATCTTTTTCTCCAATTAGTCTTATGAAATATATTCCCTATAAAAAATAAATAGAGAATATTGTATACACCCATAGCGAAGGGCATATAACCATTCACAATGGACATAGTCATTAGGAGAGTAGTGAATATTGAAAGACTCTTGTAGGTGAAAAACTTCAATTTTTTAGATAAAAAGGGATGAAGTATGAAGGACGTTGTTACCCCAGTCACTGATTAATATCAGCTCCTGGGGTTTTGTTGCTTGACGGCCGCCCCTAAAAACCCTTCGGTTTGGTTATAGGAAGTGGCTAATGCTTTTTATGACTTGCGAACAGAATATTGTAGACATGGCGTCGTGTAATGCCAAATGTTAATGCTAATTTATCAATTGGATAACCATCATCATGATATTTTTTAATCAATGCGTTACGTGAGCGTACAAAAATGGATTTACGAGGAAGTTCAACCGTTTCTCCTGAAAAATGTTCACTGAGAAGCTTGGCGCTTTCATGGCCTATTGCCAGTGAAATAGGGTGATCAGGAGTTGCATCGTGAGGTATATAAACGCGAGCACCTCCTAAGCGTTGTGCTAACGTCAGGGTGGCATCTAGCCCTATGATATTGGCTGCGCTTTTTAGAAAGCCTGGTAGTTCAGTATTATGTGTGTTCATTTGTTATTCCTAGTAAGATAG
Organism: Zooshikella harenae; assembly: GCF_018837975.1. Classification (GTDB taxonomy): domain Bacteria; phylum Pseudomonadota; class Gammaproteobacteria; order Pseudomonadales; family Zooshikellaceae; genus Zooshikella; species Zooshikella harenae. Next base: position 55,344 of record NZ_JAGSOY010000027.1, read on the forward strand.
TCTTCTGTAATGTGTAAACTCGCTGAGAACTTTTATAAGCTGTTCTTTGTGCTGCTACCTCCTTCAGGAAGTGCAAGTGCGAGAATTGATTCCTCTATGGGAAAGAAGTACGCCATCTTGTGAACTCTTCGAAATATAATATTCAATAGGTCATTTTGTTTTTTGTGAAGAGCACTGAATGGTTCTAAAAATTCTTATAGGGAAAAAACATACCTATTATTGTAAGCAAAAGTGTACTCATTCACATCTGTGTGTGTTACAGCACTTTATGTATACAAACTAGGTATTACTATTAGGTCAAATTTTTTTAAAGTTCAATTCATTTGTATTACTTATATGTACTCATTTTTAAGTTGTTTAGTACGTTAATTTAGAACATGATTATTCCTCCTGTGCTTTAAACAATTATTAAAAGGAAGTGTTGGTAGTTGTTACCATCTAAAGGTTAAACGTTTGTTTTCTTCTAGCTGTTTATACCCGTTGCTCTGGGTATAACTGGTTTTAGATATGCTCCATGTCATGTAAGTATGTTTCTCACTTCCTTGAGTACCATTATAAGTCTTCAATTTTACAACTAAAAGTTGTTATAATCAACTGGAAGTTGTTCATCATGATTGTCACAAAATGGACATGTGGTGTACTATGCGCGCATTCTAATAAGGACTTGATTCTGCTTTAGAGGCGTGAGCATGAAGTGATTGTAATAGTGAGCTTAGCGAGCAATAGCATCGATACAGAAAGAGATTCGTGAAGAATATGCGTTGAACATTTTTTAGGCAATATGATTATGATTGGCGATAGAGTGAAACTGGCTCGGGAGCATTTTTCCCTGACACAAGACGAGTTAGCAAGTGCGATCAATATTTCTCAAGCTGCAATTTATAAGATTGAGGATGGCTTAACTCAAAACCCGCGCTGTCTAGGTAAGCTTGCTGAAGCCCTAAAGGTTTCTCCTGAATGGCTACAATTTGGTATCAATCCACCAGCCTGGCTTAAACAGTCTCAACATACTATTGAGGCTAATAGTGACATTGAGGTGGGTTACCCGCTACTAAGTTGGGTTCAGGCGGGGGCATGGCAGCCTATTGATGAGGTTGAACTCTATGAAGCAAAGCGTCTGTGCTGTCCAGTTAAATGCAGTGTGGATACCTTTGTGTTAAGAGTGCAAGGGGTCAGTATGGAGCCTATGTTTCATGAAGATGACTTAATCTTTATTGATCCGAATGTTGAATGTCGGAGTGGCTCGTTTATCATTGCTCGGTTGGATGACCATAATGAAGCTACGTTTAAGCAGTTGGTTATTGAGGGTGGGCAACGTTATTTGAAACCATTGAACCCTGATTGGCCAGAGAAAATCATCCCACTTAAGGGAAGTTCATGTTCAGTTGTAGGAACGGTCATCTTTGCTGGTAGAGCATTTATTTAAAACTATAAGTTGTATTTCGTGCAGAATCAACAGCTCTTTTACATCTAACAGTTTGTAGATAGTGGCTCACGTTCATTTTTTGTACGATAGGAATATGCCTATAACTTATTTTTATTAATGAGTTTATACGACATCAGTATTTTATTAAAGGAGATATTGCAAGTTAGTCGAACAGATAATAAAAAAAATAATCTTAAATAGAATAACTATAAATAGTTATTTAGTCTAAAAACTATGCCAGTAAGATATAACAATTTGCTTTAGTTGCCTTACTATCAATTGCGATATAAAAATTTTACTTAATTAAATCCTATCTATACTGATACCTGTCGAAGAAGTAATTCAACTTTATGTGTATATTTCAAAGCAGGTTGCTATAAATCAACTAATTATGCAATTTTAAATGTTTTTCTATAGAGATGATTACTGCAATGTAGTGAGTGAGATATTAATAAGGATTAAATTAAACAGGGAGACAGTTTATGTTGCCTATAACATTGAAACGCTATATGCGTTTTATTCTTCCAGCTATCTGTATTCTCTTTTCATCTTCGTTATTTGCATTTGAGCGAAATGAGTTAGTACTGCAAAATGCACCTACCGCGACATCATTTATTAAGGGAACAGATAATACAGTCACTTACCATATTGTTGATGGTTTAGCGATTTATGGTGGTGATATTATCCTGGGTGAGCATGAGGAAATTCAAAAAAATGGTATTGTGCCATGGACCGTAAAACCTTGGTCTAATGCTGAAGATACGCAATCTGGTGCACCTTCAACGAATACCAGACTTCGTTGGCCAAATGGTGTTGTATACTATTCCTTTAATAGCAGTTATCCATCTCAATACCGTCAAAGGGTAAGAGATGCGTTAAAGTATGTTGAAGGTATGACAAATGTTAAGTTTGTCGAAAATAGCCAGCAACGAAATAGAGTCGTTGTCGAAAATGGTTCTGGTTGCTGGTCTTATGTTGGTATGCTTGGAGGAACTCAAAGATTATCGTTAAGTACCAATGGTTGTGTTATTCGAGCAATTGTGGGTCATGAATTCATGCATGCTCTAGGGATTTATCACGAACAATCTCGCAAAGATAGAGATCAATATGTCAGTATCCATTGGAATAATATTCAAAGTGGTATGGAGGGTAACTTTCAAAAACAGTCAGATACTGATACCTCTGCGACTCCCTATGATTATTACTCTGTTATGCATTACCATGCTTGGGCATTTGCAAAAAATAGAAACCAGCCAACAATTTCACCTAAGGACCCTAATATACCTTTAGATGATTTAGGTAATTATGACGGCTTAACGAAGAGTGATGCTAAAACAATTAATTGGATGTACCCAAGTGATACCAACGAAAAACCAAAAATTGAAATGAAAGTCAGTAGTGCAGAAATTAAGAAAAATCAGGTTTATGATTTAGTCGTTGATTTTTATGACGATGGTGGTGTGGATAACTTAAAAATTGGCGCACAGTCAGATAATCTTGCTTTACTCCCTGACAGTAATATCTTAATTGATAAAGGTGATACTCCGAGCCAGCGCTTAATTGTGATGGCACCTGCTAAAGATATGACGGGGGTAGCTAACGTTACTATAAGAGCATCAGATGAACAGGGAGAAGAGGCTACAGCTATTTTTAAATTGACCGTAAAAGACGATGATCCTGGGCCAGATAAAAAATATATAATGATTGTCTCTGCTTTGGGAGCGTGTGTAACACTAGAAAAATCTGATGATGAGGATAAATTTCCTGTGAAACCCGTTTACTGTCAAGCTGATAAAAATCAGTTATGGGCTATTGAAAAAAATGGATTTATTCGCTCTAAAGTTGATAAAGACGTTTGTTTACAGGTATCAGAAATAAATCGAGGTCAAGTTGTTTTTGCGGCGAAATGTGTGGAAGATGATAATAACCGTTGGGCTGTCGAAAATGAGTTTATTCGTAACCTGGCAAATAGAAGTTTAGTACTGGATTATTATATTAGCTCTTTAGAGTTTGGATTATGGGATTTTCATGGTGGCAATAATCAGAAATGGTTTTTAGTTAAGAAAGAGCAACTTTATCGTCTACCTATGTTACTCCCAAATGTGTTCTGATAGGAGTCTGCTTTTTGTCACTGTAATAATGTGTCGTTAAGTTGCAATTAAATGATCATGAAAAATTTAAAACCAGCCTCTCATGGCTGGTTTTTTGTTAGCTGTTTTTTCTATCGTAACGTTTGTTTAATCTGAAATAGGATCAAAGTGGATTTAAACTTGTCTAACAAAAGTCGTTTATGAGACTGGTAAGTCGATAGAAATGTATGCCTGTATTTTCTCTTATTTGTTTGTAGATTTAGAGGCGGGGTTGTTCGCGTTTAGTCTTTGAATTGTTTGTTCACGGCACTTTGAAGAAGATTAAGCTAAGTTATAAGTGATATGTATTCTAATTAAATAGGTTTGAAGTATGGAATCAGTCATTCAATGGTTAAAGAAAAATAAAATTACGGAAGTTGAGTGTCTTATATCAGATTTTACTGGTATTGCGCGTGGCAAAATTATGCCTGCCGATAAGTTCTGTAAAGAACAAGGAATTCGTCTACCTGAAAGTGTGTTGATTCAAACCGTAACAGGAGACTATCTTGATGAGGAGCCCTATTACGATGTCATCGATCCTGCTGAAGTAGATGTACGTCTCCGTCCTGATGAGTCTGCTGTTTATCTCGTGCCATGGGCCCTGGAACCAACAGCCCAGATTATCCATGATGTTTATGATAAAAAGGGAAACCCCATAGAGTTATCACCACGTAATTTATTAAAAAAAGTACTCAAGCTTTACTATAACAAAGGGTGGCAGCCAATTGTTGCGCCAGAATTAGAGTTTTATCTTACGCAAATTAATGTAAATCCTGATCATCCGTTACAACCACCGGTAGGCCGCTCTGGTCGTCAGGAAACGGGTAGGCAGTCTTACAGTATTGATGCTGTAAATGAGTTTGATCCTCTTTTTGAAGATATCTATGACTACTGCGAAGCACAACAGTTAGATGTGGATACGCTTATTCATGAAGAGGGGACGGCACAGATGGAAATCAATTTCCGTCATGGCAATCCGCTTGAGCTGGCTGATCAGGTTTTTCTATTTAAACGAACGGTGCGTGAAGTGGCTTTAAAGCACAATATGACGGCTACCTTCATGGCTAAGCCAATATCGGATGAACCTGGCAGTGCCATGCATGTGCATCAAAGTATTCATGAACAAAAAACATTACGTAATATTTTTACTGGTGCGAATGGAGAAAATACAGATTATCTTTATGGGTATATTGCAGGCTTACAAAAGTATATGCCTTCTGCTATGCCTTTATTTGCACCTAATGTGAATTCTTATCGACGTTTTTTACCTGGCGAGTCGGCTCCAGTTAATGTTGAGTGGGGCGTTGATAATCGCACTGTGGCACTACGTGTTCCTGATTCTGATGGGGAAAGTAAACGAGTTGAAAACCGCTTACCAGGGGCTGATGCAAACCCTTACTTAGCTATTGCGGGGTCTTTACTGTGCGGCTATATGGGGATGAGTGAAGGCTTGCATCCAACAACTCCTTTTGAGGGTAGTGCTTATGACTCAGAAAGTATGCGTTTACCTTTAAGTCTTGAGCATGCGCTTATTATGCTTGATGATTGCCAGCCACTATGTGAAATGTTAGGTAAAAAGTTTGTCAGGGCTTATATAGCAGTTAAAGAAGCAGAGAGTGAAAACTTTAAACGGATTATTAGCTCTTGGGAACGTAAGTACTTACTGATGACAGTTTAAGTATTTGTTTAATGTATGTTAACGAACCATGATGAAATGTTATGCTGTGGCAATACTCTTTACACACGACACTGGGGGTGAGTTGCGTCAGTAACTTAGCATTAGCAATTAAAAGCAATGAGTCTTTTCGTACTCTACACTGAGGTTACAAAGCAAAGCGAGCCATCCCCTAATATGGTGTGTTACGAGTAAACACTTTGAGGTTTGTGTTCATTCAACCAGATAAGGACGGCTGATGGTCAAGAAGTTAGTGTCATGGGGAGTGATTTGTACCGTTACAGTGTTACAAAGCCTAAGCCTATTTGCTGAAGAGCAGCAAAAGGCACGGTTATACGTATATAACTGGAATGATTATATTGCAGAAAGCACGATTCCCGTCTTCGAAGAGCGAACGGGTGTAAAAGTTGTCTATGATGTGTATGACAGTAATGAGGTTCTGGAAGCCAAAGTATTAGCGGGTGGTTCAGGCTTTGATATTGTTGTGCCTTCAGATAACCCTTTTTTTGCGAATCAAATCAAAGCATCAGCTTACCAAGCTTTGGATAAGTCAAAGCTCCCTAATTGGAAAAAGCTAGATCCTTCCTTACTGGAAAAAGTGGCAGAAAGTGCTGATCCAGGCAATAAATATGGAATTCCTTATCTGTGGGGCACAACGGGGATTGGTTATAACCCTCAAAAAGTTCAGCAAGTATTAGGAGATGATGCGCCTGTAGATAGCTGGGATCTGGTTTTTAACCCCAAATATATGAAAAAGCTGGCACATTGTGGTGTAAGTTTTTTAGATGCACCTTTAGAAATCCTTCCCGCTGCATTAAAATACCTCGGCCTTGACCCCAATAGCACAAATAAGGCTGATTATGTCAAGGCAACTGAACTCCTTCTGGCTGTTCGTCCCTATATAACCTACTTTCACTCATCCAAATATATTGCTGATCTAGCAAATGGTGACACCTGTGTGGCTATAGGTTTTTCTGGTGATATTTTGCAAGCACGGGATCGAGCAGAGGAAGCTAATAATGGGATAACTATTCAGTATGTTATTCCTAAAGAGGGGGCACAGTTGTGGTTTGATATGCTCGCAATCCCAGCAGATGCCAAGCATGTAGATGAAGCTTATGCTTTTTTGAATTACTTGCTTGAGCCTGAAGCCATTGCTCAAATCACTAACTATGTGTCTTATGCCAACCCCAATTTGGTGGCGAATGAATACGTAGATGAAGAAATTAAGAATGACCCAGGGATATACCCTCCTCCCGCGATCAGAAAAAACTTATATAAAACGGTCGTATTACCCAAGAAAATCAACCGTATTATTACTCGGTCTTGGACGAGAGTGAAATCGGGACGCTGATGTGTCACCTAAAAATAAGTTTAGGGTAGACACGTTTAGGGGGAGAGCTAATACAGCTCTCCTTTCTTAATTTTGGATGTAGTAATCCAGCAATGGAGAGTTCAATGTCTATTGCATCTGGTAACACATATACCAATGGTAATCATGCCCAGCGCAACGAAGTCCTGGTAAAACTTGATCGCTTAACAAAAAAGTTTGGTGATACGGTTGCAGTTGATGATGTTAGCTTGACAATAAAAAAGGGTGAAATTTTTGCCTTGTTGGGTGGTTCAGGCTCAGGTAAGTCAACATTATTAAGAATGTTGGCAGGATTTGAAATGCCCTCGGAGGGGCGCATTTTTTTGGATGGTCAAGATATTACATCTTTGCCTCCTTATGAGCGTCCTATCAATATGATGTTCCAGTCATATGCTTTATTTCCTCATATGACTGTGGAACAAAATATAGCGTTTGGTCTGAAGCAGGACAAATTGCCTAAGGCAGATATAAAAGCACGTGTTCAGGAATTATTGCGTTTGGTACATATGGAAAAGTACGCAAAACGGAAACCACATCAACTGTCAGGTGGTCAGAAGCAACGGGTTGCTTTAGCTAGAAGTCTGGCAAAAAGACCAAAGTTATTGTTACTGGATGAGCCCATGGGGGCTTTGGATAAAAAGTTGCGCACGCAAATGCAGCTGGAAGTAGTAACTATTTTGGAAGAAGTGGGTGTGACCTGCGTTATGGTGACTCATGACCAGGAAGAAGCCATGACCATGGCTGAAAGAATTGGCATCATGAATGACGGTTGGATTGTACAGGTAGGGACACCTGTCGATATTTATGAAACTCCCAACTGTCGGATGACGGCTGAGTTTATTGGCTCTGTGAATATCTTTAATGGGGTAATTACCAAAGAAGAAGCTGACCATGTCATTATTAACTCCGCAGAGTTGAGTAATGCAATCCATATTGACCACGGTATTATGGCGCCGCTAGATGAGCGAACAGTCTATGTGGCGGTTCGGCCTGAAAAAACGCTGATAACCAAAGAGCATCCTGAGCAGGAGTTTAACTGGTCGAAAGGTATCGTCCACGATATTGCTTATTTGGGTGGGCACTCCGTTTACTATGTAAAGCTACCCTCCGGCATGATTGTACAGTCAATGATGGCTAATTCTGAGCGGAGTATGGGACGTCCAACATGGGATGAGTCTGTATATATAAGCTGGGAATCCAGTAGTGGGGTAGTGTTGACGTCATGAAGTGTCTTCTGCGTATGCTACCAAAAGGAAGAACGCTAGTTATCAGCGTTCCATTTCTATGGTTGCTGTTATTCTTCTTTGTGCCATTTATTATTGTTCTCAAAATCAGCTTTTCTGAAGCGGAAGTGGCCATACCACCTTACTCGGAAATTTTTCAGTTTGCTGATGATACATTGAGAATCTTGTTGAACTTAGGCAATTATGTTTTTTTGTCTGAGGATGAGCTTTACTGGTCTGCTTATTTAAGTTCGGTCAAAATAGCGTTTATTTCATCACTGATCTGCTTGTGTATAGGCTACCCTATGGCCTATGCCATGGCTCGAGCAAATCAGCGTACCCAAACAATTCTGTTGCTATTGATCCTGTTACCCTCATGGACATCATTTTTGATTCGAGTGTATGCCTGGATCGGCATTTTAAAAAATAATGGACTCATCAATAACCTGCTTATGTGGCTTGGTTTGATTGATAGTCCACTCCCAATGTTAAATACAAATTTTGCAGTATATGTAGGCATTGTGTACACCTACTTGCCTTTTATGGTTTTGCCTTTGTATGCAAACCTTATCAAGCTTGATCATAGTTTCCTGGAAGCAGCCTCAGATCTTGGATGCAAGCCATGGAAAGTCTTCTTTGAGGTGACATTACCGCTTTCCAGAAATGGCATTATAGCGGGTTCAATGTTGGTCTTTATTCCTGTTGTTGGTGAGTTTGTGATTCCTGAATTATTGGGGGGGCCGGAGTCATTAATGATTGGTAAGGTGCTTTGGCAAGAATTTTTCAATAATCGTGACTGGCCCATTGCCGCTGCACTGGCCATTGTTATGTTGGCGATTTTGAGTATTCCTATTGCTTACTTTAACCATCACCAAGCAAAAGAGATGGAAGGATGAGTATGGCTAGCCGCAAACTGACGTTTTCTAATGTGGTGTTATGCTTGGGGTTGTTATTTCTTTACTTACCCATGTTTATTCTTGTCCTTTATTCTTTTAATGCTTCCAAACTAGTTACCGTTTGGGCGGGTTTCTCTGGCAAGTGGTATATAGAACTCTTTGCGGATGACCAGCTTATGTCGGCTGTTTGGATGAGTTTGAGGATTGCTTTTTTTAGCTCGTGTATGGCCGTTATTCTAGGCACGATGGCTGCGTTTGTGATGACGCGTTTCCATCGTTTTCGAGGTAAACCTCTGTTCAGTGGAATGATTACTGCGCCTCTCGTTATGCCTGATGTGATCACCGGTTTATCACTACTATTGCTCTTTGTTGCTATGTCACAGCTCATTGGCTGGCCTGCTGAGCGAGGTATGCTAACCATATGGATTGCTCATGTGACTTTTTCATCTGCTTATGTGGCGGTTGTCGTATCGTCACGCCTAAGAGAAGTTGATACTTCTATTGAAGAGGCTGCAATGGATTTGGGCGCAACGCCATTTAAAACCTTTTTCCTCATTACTATCCCAGTCATTGCGCCGGCAATTGCTGCTGGGTGGTTGCTGGCATTTACGCTCTCTTTAGATGATTTGGTCATAGCAAGCTTTGTCTCTGGACCTGGTTCTACAACATTACCTATGGTGGTTTTCTCATCGGTTAGGCTAGGTGTTAGCCCTAAAATAAATGCACTAGCCACGCTTTTTGTTCTGGTTGTGTCTTTTGCTGCTTTTATTGCATGGTGGTTAGCAAGACGAGCTGAAGCAAGGAGGCGTAGCCCGCTTCGTACTGAAGAGGAAGTAAATTGGACAAGCCATTTATCAAATCAGCCCTAAGCTGAATTAAATAGGATAATGGGCTATAAAAACTGCCATTATTTATTTTACGAAAATAAGCAGTGAAAAATATTAACTCGCGAAGAATATAAGCCACACTAAAATATTTTAGTGTGGCTTATTAATAATTAGCATTTTTTATAGAAAAATAAGTTAACGCGAAGATTTATTTGTAGGTGACATTAAGTAAAAAACGTTAATGATTTTAGTTAAAAGTATCAGTCTGTTACAAATAGCAATGAGTTTTAAATAAATAGCGCCGTACTAAGTTTTCTTACATTAAAAAATAATTTGTTTAGTGATGCAGAGCATAACCTTATTAATCAAGGATGAATTATTAATGAGGCAACTGGTCTATCTGTAAAAGTTGGACTTAGAGGAAAAATCATGAAAAAGTGGCTTCTGATGCTTTTAGGCGCAGCGCCACTAATGGCATTTGCTGCTCAAAAACCCAATGAGCTGGTAAATATCGTTAAAGAGCAACCGTTAAGATCAGTTTCAGTTGCCGCGCCTGAAAGAGATAAATTTAGTCGTAAAGATGGTTCGGGTTTTTATTGGGAATTACTAAAGACCATATACGAACCACTTGGTATTGAGTTAAAACATCTTAGTATGCCTTCCGCTAGAGCACTTAAAATAGCTGACCAAAAATACCAGCTACTTGATGGACTGATTGCTCAGCCAAAACTGACAGGCTATGACTTATTATTACCCAAGTATGCTACTCATACAGAAAAGATTAGTGTTGTGTATAAGAAGCGGGTCATTTGGAAGTGGACAGGTAAGGCTTTACTTAAAAATAGAATTGTAACCTGGCCTGTCGGTATGAACTTTGTCGAAAAAGATAAAAGAAACTTTAGGTTACGAGAGTTTAAAACGAACAACGAAGCTGTCGAGTTGGTTGATAGTGGTAAGGTTCACTTCTTGATTGATAAGTCTTATAAAATCCGAGAACTGTTTGAGTCGGGGGTGTTGGATAAGGAAAGATTTGAGGTTGCAGACTTTGAAAGTGAGCAGGATGCCTTTATTGCATTTGTTAACCGAGATCATTCTCGTTATCTGATAAAGATATTCAATACGAGGATTGAAGAATTGTTCAAGGTGGGCAAACTACAAGCGCTTTACGATAAGTGGGATATCCCCATGCCAAAAAGCTTAAAGACGCAGCTTACTGTCAATGATACATAGTGCTACTTATTATTGCCTACTCTTATTGGTATGGAAAGTAACAACGAAGAGTTTATCTCTTTTTGGTTGATTTTTATACAGTAACTGATGGGGGTACTACTATATGACATTACACCTGTATTCTTATGTAAGATTTATTGAGAATTCAATTGACATAGTCTGCAAATAGCTTATACTGCGCTCCACTTCTTCAGCGGTAAC
>NZ_JAGSOY010000270.1 GCF_018837975.1 Zooshikella harenae
CGTTTTTGAGTGCCACTGAAACTGAAACACAGCAGCACTCAAATAGCTTTTATCACCTTAGAAAAACAAAGCAGGACTAATACCAAAGCGCTCGCTAAGGGTAATTATATGTTGCTTGGTAGGCTTTCGCTCACCTTTGAGGATTTTAGAAAGGAGGGTTTTATCTTCAATTTCTGGCAAATCTGAAAGCTTTAATTGGTGCTGATCGATTAACAAACGAAGCATTGCAACGTCCGCAGGATCTTGATGCGCTTTCTCATCGAACTTGTTTAAAGCTTCGTCTTTTTTTTCATACTCAGCAATTGATTTACTCAGTATTTCAATAAGCACATTTCGAGGATCATCATGACTGTCCTCACCTTCTTCTAAAAGCTCTTCAATGAGGGCAAGTGCTTCTTCATAATGGGCTTGATCGACGATATGTAAATAAGGTGCTGCAACCTCAAAAAATTGACTCCACACCTTGTTAACGTCATCGGTACTCATAAACCTCCTTGAGTAAAACCAATCAGATGTGTATAATTTTGTTATTTTATACACATCAAGGCAAGATAGCTATGCGAACTAATATAAACATTGATGATAGCTTAATGGACGAGGCTCTTAAAATAACTGGACTCAAGACAAAGAAGGATGCTGTTGAAGCTGGCTTAAAAATGCTTATCAGGCTGAATAAGCAAGAAAAGATTAAGAATTTTCGTGGCAAGTTAGCTTGGGAAGGGGATCTAGATGATATGAGGACTAACTAGTGGTTCTTGTAGATACTAGTGTCTGGATTGATTACTTCAACGGCAAGGCTACAGTTCATACAGATCGCTTGGATAGCCTTCTTTCAACAGAAATAGTTGTAGTTGGCGACCTTATCCTTGCCGAGATCCTCCAAGGTTTTCGAGTAGATAGAGACTTTAAAAGAGCGAAAGAGTTACTGACTGAGCTGGATGTTTACCCTTTATGCAATCAATATCTAGCGATCAAAAGCGCTGAAAACTACCGGACACTCCGCAAGAAAGGTATTACGGTCAGAAAAACAATTGATTGCATCATTGCCACGTTTTGTATTGAAAGAAAAATTCCTTTACTGTTTTCAGATAAAGATTTTGAGGG
>NZ_JAGSOY010000271.1 GCF_018837975.1 Zooshikella harenae
TAAAAGTTTAACCAAATCAAAAAATAATAAATCGTCGATACTTGGCAAGTTGAGTCAGTCTGTTATAAATAAATCTTTTAGTGATAGAGTTAAATCGGCAAACTTGATTGCATTTTGCGGTTATAATATAAAGTTAAAAAAAAAACATTCAGTGCCAAGAAATCACTATTGATCTTTTGGCTGAAAGCGAAAAAAATGATCTAGAAATGGCTCTTAAAAAAGAAGTAGGTACATCAGCTATTCTTGCCAAACTACAATTAGTGAAGTCAGAATTACCTCTTACTGGATGCGATAAAAGCTTAATGGGAACTATTTCTACTTTAGCGCATAAACTGCACCCAAATTGCCACTATAATTCAGTTAATATCTACCAAACTTTAATGGACGACTTGAGGCGCAAAGGTAAGACCACCTTTGACTACATCAAATGGGACGATATGTTAAAGAATAAAGCGCTTACCAATACTCAAGTTCAAGAAACTATAACAATACACACAAAGCTACCTGATGAAGAAGACCCGCTAGCTGTGGCAAACGACCTCATAAAAGATATGAACTTATCCACTATAGAAAAACATAATCTTAAAAAAGCATGCCGTAGCTACTATACAAACCAACTTATCAAAACATCTAGAGTTTTAAGAATTAAAGAAGACTTAAAAAAAATAATATTCAGCACCTTTGATGAGCTTAATGATAAGAAAATCAACACCTGGATAAATGACGTTGAAGAAAAAATTTCTGCTGACGTTTGTGATTTATTAGGGGATCAATCCGCGGTTCATGCCGCGATAATTTGTGAACTTGGGTTTAAACTAAATGAAGATTAACAATTATAAACTGCTCATAAGAAACTTAAGGAATAAAGAGCATGAAAACCTTAAAGTTTTCTCGCCTGGTCGTAATATCAGATACAGAAAATTCTGCGAATCAATTCATGTTCCAGGATCACCTAAACTTAATAATTAGCAAAGATAAAAATACCGTAGGAAAATCCACTCTAGTTAAAATGATATTATGGACTATTGGTTGTGATGTTGAGTTTGCAGATGAGTGGAAAACCCATAACTTTA
>NZ_JAGSOY010000272.1 GCF_018837975.1 Zooshikella harenae
TGAGCAAGGATAATTAATGAGCATTGAAGAAGAATTCAAAGGAAAAGTGGCAGAGCATCTTGATCGTCTGTCTGCTGATCTAACACCAGTACTCAAGAAGCTAATCGAGTATGGCTACCCAAAAGAAGTCGACATGCTCGCATTTGAGATATTTATTGATGGTTTTTCTTCTGGATTTCCTGTGAGAGCATTCTTCATGGATGAGGACAATTCTGAGCACTTTGTTTACATCGATGGAAAAGCAGAATATCCATCACCAGTAGATCCAGATTTGCTAAAAATTGATCACGTCTATCCCTACGAACTAGAAGAAGAATATACAAACAGGGATGAATCGCTCGACCCTTGGCACATAGCAACAAATGAACTTATTGAATGGTTTTCTAAGTGTTGGCTTGCTGCAGGAGGTAAATCATTCAAATTAAAAGCTAACATCGCTCCTCATGATAGTAACCATGAATTTGATCTCAAAGAAAGCAAGTGGGTGGAACGGTGGTAGCTCATAACAAGCGCATCTTGCCGGACTTGGGTAAACTGTCACCTTTTTCGCGCTGCGCGGCAAAAAAGCCGCCAGTTTACCCAAGCCGCAAATGCGGGCGTTAAGTGTTCCCAATGAATAGAAAAATACCTACAGAAGATGATTGGGCTGAGTATGATCGCGAATTTGTCCTTGATTTAGACGTTAATTATGCTCGTGGCCAGTTTTTCGGAAAGAGTAATGCGGAGATGCTGCCTCAGTACAAAGACCATGTTTTAATGCGGGCAGAAGATCTACATTGGATGCCGAAAAAGCCGTTTCAATATTATGTGTTTGGATTTCGGGATTATGTTCGTAACGGCGATTTTGGTTTTTATGAAAGTTCGGACGCAGCTAGCGCGTTTCTTAGCCTAATTTTACAGAAATTAAAAGAGCAGCCTGACCACATCCTTCCCGTGATTCCTGAGCTAATGAAGGACCTAGAATATATAGCCTCTAATCAGGAAATTTATGAGGCAGATACAGATATTTATGGAAATTTCATGGATGTATACAATGAGATACGAAGTCTTGCTAAACACACT
>NZ_JAGSOY010000273.1 GCF_018837975.1 Zooshikella harenae
TTATCATCGGTAATACCAGGATTGGCTTGACGTAAATCCTCAACACTTACACCATTTTTTAAGGCAATCGTGGCTAAGGTATCACCAGGTTGTATACGATAAATCTTATCTGAACTCATTTTCTGTAAACTTCCTAAAAATTCTGCGGACTAAACCTATCTCAACTGTTTTGTTTTTGCGCTTGATACATTGTTAATAACTGGGCTCTATATGCTGCATCTTTGTTGTCTATATAAGAAAGAGGGATTAATTTTTTTTCTTGATCCATAAGCATTCCTGAATGTTGCTCATATAGCTTACTGACTAGATCTTGTAGTAATGGCTTATCTGGCTTGACATCGTTATACCGCTCCAGAAATTCCATACGTATTATTAAGTCTTCTTTATTGAAGGGATCAATGCGTTCTTTTATTCCAAAGTCCTGGTATAACTGCTCATACACAATACATTTTATTGGATCAAACGGTACCCCTGGCTTTTCATATACCAGCGCATTATATTTTTCCAGGCGCTGTATTTTTTCATGCTCAGAAAAATCCGTATTAAACAAAATATCCTGTTCTAACTTTACCCATTCGCGTTTGGGGATATCGGGGCCAAATTCTGTGACGACTAAAATTAATCGTGCAACCTGTTTTGTCTTACTGATGTTATAATCGTCACTTTTATCGCACCAATAGCGTATGGTGTCATGGAGCTGTTGGGGTTTTAGCTTTTTAAAAGCAGGGTTTTCTTCCATTAAATATAAGGCAATGGCTTCTTCCACTTTATGTTTGTGTTCTGCCATAATGCCTTCCCACTGTTTGGCACTAAATTCAAACCAAGGTCGTTCTTCTGGAAATTGGCCGTGCCAGGTTTGGGGGTTTTGCCAAATAACCCATTCACGTTCCAGCTCATCTTTAATCACTGCATGCGATTCCTTGCTACTCGTTTCCCGAAATAATGCCGGCCGGTAGTGATTGGGTACCCATAACTTGTCGATGGGGCCTAATAATTTAGCTTGCTCGTTGGATGTGCTGGCATTGAGTAATGGATTGATCACTCGGGGATCTTGATAA
>NZ_JAGSOY010000274.1 GCF_018837975.1 Zooshikella harenae
CATTGGCCTTGCAGGTGGGCTAAATACCTATGCGTATGTTGAAGGGAATCCTATAAAATATTTCGATCCGACAGGATTAGAAGTTTATTATTGTTTGGGAAAGGTTAGAACATATTTGCATGCTTATATTTGTGAAGGAAAGCCTAGAGAAATTACGGTAACGACTGAAGAAGGAGAGGTACTCAATAGTACTTTGGGAGTAAGCTGTATTGGGAGTATGCCTGATGGTATTGGGTCCATTTTACGGGGTGATGGCTATCTTCAGCCAGAAAACTATAACAAAACTCATTGTGACGAAGTCAAGTTAGACAGCTCCTGTAATCAGGAAGTATTTGAGCAGTGTATAGATGAACAAACCAATAGACGTGACGAACCAGTTTTTCACAATACAGTCCTATACAACTGTATTGGTTGGGCAAAAGTTCAAATTTCGCGTTGCAGGAGAAAAGCATGTCAATAGTAAGAACCTGTATAGTGCTGATACTTACTCTCTTACTCAGTGATTTATTTGTTTTCTTTATTGGAGGAGGAGACATTCTTGTCTCCTTAAATATTTTCACCCTAACAGCTTCTTATTTAACTGTTGGGCTTATCTTTATATACCTATTTCTAAACTATATTAATAATCCAAGTATCTTACTGATAATGACGGTTTCATTACTCACATATTCTTATATAATTATTAAGGCTGGAGACAGTAAAGTTAACATGGCAAAAGTATTCTTAAAACATAGCTTTTATTCTCCTATAGTCTTCTTTAAACTAAATAACACAACAAAAAAAGAAGCTAAAAAAATGTTAAAAGACCCAATATTATTTAGTGTTGATTTCACGAACAAAAGGTATATTTTTTGTCAAGGTATTAAGGATAATGAAAAGTATGAAGTTATTAAAGCTGACTTATATTTAAAAGATTATCCAGAGTTGATTCTGGAAAAAATCACATTAAAACCTAACACTGATAAGACTGTATTGCTTAAATGTGTTGATAGTTAATACCCATGAATGAAACTCAACAACCACCTACTGAAAGTAGGTGGGTTAGTATTACG
>NZ_JAGSOY010000275.1 GCF_018837975.1 Zooshikella harenae
CGCTGGGAGGGTGTAAGCGAACTGGACTGGGTTAATAAAGTATATATTTCTGGATAAATATCGGGTTGCAAAATATCATGCCCTAAAAAGCCAAGGACATTACAATAAAAAAATATATCCTGTTCTGTCTCGAAGTTTAAAGAAGCGGCCTCATTACATAAGCTATCCGCATGCTTTAATTTTTGTGGCAGATCCAATCCAGTCAAATAGGTCGGAAAATAATTATCCATGTGCTGAACTAAACGCTTTAGAAAAAAATGATACTTTGCCTCAAATACGGCATTCCATTGATTTTGACCCAGCGTAAGCGGCTCTTCATAATTATTATCGGTATTAGGTTGAGGGTTTTTAACAGCCAACCACTCTCCATCACTCAAACAATAAAGATCACTTACAGGACCAAGTAAATAACTAAGTTGCTGTGGAGAACTAGCTTTAAACAACCAGCCACATAGATTTGGATCATATAATCGGCAAATAGCTACCTCATTACACTGATTTAATACCCTGCACCACCACTGACAGTGAATGATTAATGCTTCAAATGAAAAATCACTCAATAAAATAACACCTGCCTGTAAAGCTAGCCCTTCTTCCATAAAACGAGTCCATAGCGGTGAGTACTTTTCAACCTTAACCAACTCTGGAGAAACAACAGCAATATCATGCAATTCAGTGTTCAAGAATAACGTTCGCATTTCCGGGTTTGGCTCAGCCTCATAGATCCAACGTTTAATATTATCAAAGCGTACCGCATCCAATAATAAATAAACTGTATTATCAGGCCATTCAATATTTTCTTCACTTAAGAACAAACGGCAATTGTTTTGAGTTGAGCTTGCATTCATAATCTAGAACATCATTTTTTATCGTCAGTCTATTTCCAGAATAGGCGATTAACAGCGATCACTTAAAATTGAACACTTAATTTTAAGCATATAAATACCTTTTATAGCGTATACTTTTACGATAGACCTAGCTCACCAACTACATACCAATACTGTAAAAACTATACATCAAGATATTTTAATTAATAATCATTTTGC
>NZ_JAGSOY010000276.1 GCF_018837975.1 Zooshikella harenae
GGTTTGGGATTATCCCCTGGCTTATTGCCCAGCCCGTCATGAATAGCCTTGAGAATATCACCGTTGTCAGCATCAATTTCCCAAGAGAAAACACCCGCTAAACTATTTGCCGTTACATATTGGGCTTTAGCTTTGACCGAACGAGGGTTATCGTAGGTAATGAGTTCGCCTTTGGTGGCATTCCATAAATAGGGGGCTTGTGCCGTATCATCATAAAAATACTTAAAGCCATTGGTGCCCTGACCATTGCTACCGCCTAAGTACTTAGACACGATGTGTTTATAATCAATAACGCCAGGCTGCCAGGAACCTTTTATGGGTTTACCATGGGAGCCTTCCCAGGGGTTATTTTCCTGGCCGTCTTTAATACTTGTCCAACCACGGCCATACATAGCAGCACCTAGCACCAGTTTATTACCAGGTAAGCCGGCTTGCGTCAGGTTTTGTACAGCATCATGCGCATTAAATTCAGGAATTTTTTCATGAGAAGCCGCATATAAACCGGAATGGTGACCAAGCGTACTGTCCCAGGCTCCATAGAAGTCATAGGTCATGGCAAAAATGTAATCAACATAACTGCTGACTTCGGCGTAATTAATATTGTCGATTTTTTCAGGACCAGCGCTGGTGGCTGCCGTGAGCTGGTATTTTTTTCCCGTTTCTTGGCTTAAAGCATCCAACGCTTGTCGTAAATCACGCATTAACGCCGTAAAAGCGGCTTTATCTTCGGGTGAGCCTAATTTTGAATTGGCACCCGGTACGCCAGGAAATTCCCAGTCAATGTCTAAACCATCAAAGAACGGATACTGTTTTAGAAACTCAACGGCAGACTTAACAAATGTGGCACGTTTTTGCGTGTCTTTTGCTAAATAGTAAAAGGGGTCAGAGAGTGTCCAACCGCCTATAGACGGTAGCACGGTAAGATGAGGATTCGCTTTTTTCAGTTTGATTAACTGCCCAAAATTTCCGCGAATAGGGTCATCCCATTTATCACCAGGATAACTTTTTTCCAATGCGGCGAAGCGGTCATGAATTGT
>NZ_JAGSOY010000277.1 GCF_018837975.1 Zooshikella harenae
TATTGGGCTTGCTGGTGGGTTAAATACCTTTGGTTATGTTGAAGGGAATCCAGCAATTTTTGTAGACCCTTATGGACTGACTGCAGAAAAAAGTATCCAAAATGCTGTGGCTAAAGCAACAGGGAAAAAATACTCCAAGCTAGACTCATGTCAAGTGAAATTGGTTACATCAATTCTTTCCGGAGATATCAATACTTTAGAATCAGTATTAGAGGGTTGTCACAATATCCCCGTAGCTCATGCTAAAAAACTTAGAAACTTATGCAAAAAAACTAAAAATAAAAAAGAGTTTAATAAAAGAGGGGGAGGGAAAAATGCTCAGCACTCTAACGCTGCCAAACGAGCAGTTGCCAAGGAAAAATGGGAAACAGCTAAAAAACGTATGGAAGAAGCAAAAAGAAATGGATCAACTAAAGACGAAAAAAGAGAAATTCAAAAAGAAATAGATCACTGGAAGCGTAAAATGGACAATACAGGTGAAAATCATTCAATGAAACCAAAGAAAGGGTAGTTAGAGTATTATGGATATTAATTGGATATGGGTGCCGAATAAGTCCATTGGATGTTTTTATTTTGACCAAAAAATTGATGTTAAGTCACTACCTTTTCAATGTGAGGAAGTTAAGTCATCTGACGAAAGCGGAGAGTGGAGTACATTCGAAATAATTGGAGATGCCTCTCGCTTTTCTGTTGAAAATAACATTTTAATTTCAGTGGAGTGTGTAAATAATTTTGTTTATAAAGGAATAAACTTAATTGGTATTTCATTAGAAAATTTTCTTGACTTATTTGATGATGAGTTTGTTACTGTTGATAATTGGGACGATGGCAAAGAGCTCTGTTGTAGAGAGTTAGGGATAATTGTTTGGATTGAGGAAGGTTTAGTTGAGTCTATATCTGTATCATCTTAACAAATAAGGGTGTCGAGTAGCTCAGTAATTAGTTTTAAAACCCTTAGTACAGCCAGTATTTTTTAAATGGATTTTGGACTGTCAATGATGCTATGAGGAACTGTGATTACTGACGCTACCCACTT
>NZ_JAGSOY010000278.1 GCF_018837975.1 Zooshikella harenae
ATGGCCAAAGTCGAGAGTAATGAAAAAGAAGAAATAGCCCTAGATAAGTTAAAAAATAACGAGTCTTCGATGAATGTGTTTACTAAAAATGTAAAGGTAATCCATTTGTCAACGGTTAGTAAAATATCATCTGATATTAAACGAAATGAAATAGAGCTAATGTTTAAGGATGGTAAAACTGAAGACGATGAAACTATGTTTTTTGGTGATAATCAATCGTTTCAATCTGCTTATGGATTTATAAAAAATCTATTTGGTGATAAATTTATAGAAACAGTTGATGAATATAATATTCCAAAAGCATCGTATGGTGCTTTATGGGCATTAACCATTTTTGGATTTTTAACATGGTTATTTTATAGGATGGCAGATCAGATTGAACAAGAAGGTGCTGATCCCCATGGCCGTAAGGCAAAATTATTGGTTAAATTTATCGATCTATTGGGTACCACTGGAGTAGCGGTTATTGGAGGCTTGATATTGTTAGCGACTCTAACGTACCTTGTAAGTAGAATTAGAAAACCTCCTTCGTACTTAGTGCTTCATCCAGGAAATTATAAAAGCTCTAGTATAACTAGAACTGCCATAAACTATGTTATTTTAATTGTAGTATGGATTGTTTTGGTGAAAGCTATGTTATAGCTTAATTAACTATTTGATTGAAGAGGAGATGCTTGCGAGTAGGGTAGCAATACTGAAATTTCTTGCTATGTCTGCATGGCAACAAATAATGAAAATATAAATAAGTGCTTAAACTGTAAACGTCCAATGAATGCTATTGTAGTGGTATTTTTCGGTACACTAAAAATACTACAAGATCAGATGACATGTCACTCTAATTTTCTTAATATAAAATAAAGCATGAAATTTTATGTTGAATTAGTTTTGTCTAATGTTTGTATTGGTCAATAAAGGAACAGCTGATGAAAGTTGGTAGTCAAATATTTTCGATTATATTTGCTTTTTTTACTGCTTCGTTTGCTTATGGAGGTTTCAGCAGTAGTAAGGGTTATAATACATATGATATGTATA
>NZ_JAGSOY010000279.1 GCF_018837975.1 Zooshikella harenae
CCTAATTATGACTATTCTTAAGCCATCACTTGCAGTACTATTGTGTTATAGACAATTTTAGCCAGGGGGGTTAAAAATGGCTATCAACAAAGTTCAGTTTCAAAAAGGCCTCAGTCTAAACGAGTTTATTGAAAATTATGGAACGGAAGAGCAATGCTTCAAAGTCCTGTATAAGTTGCGATGGCCTGAAGGATTTATATGTCCAAAGTGCGGATACAATAAATGTTGTCAGTTGACACAGAGAAGCCTTCAGCAATGTCATAAATGCCACCACCAAACTTCAATAACAGCAGGCACGATTTTTGAGTCCACTAAGTTACCTCTTACCACCTGGTTTCAAGCTTTTTATCTTATATCTCAAGACAAAAAGGGTATTTCAGCTATAGAGCTTCATCGTCATTTAGGTATTTCTTACCAATCAGCATGGCGTATGAAACAAAAAATCATGCAAGTGATGAAGGAAAGAGAAGAAGCTAAGCTATTATCCGGTTTTATCGAGGTGGATGATGCTTATCTAGGCGGTGAACGAACAGGATGCAAAAGAGGTCGAGGAGCAGACGATAAAACACCTTTCATAGCGGCTGTTGAAACAACCTCAGAAGGCCAGCCTGTCCGGATTAAGCTCAGCATTTTAAAAGGTTTTTTCAAGGAAGAAATAACGGTTTGGAGCCGTAAAAATGTGGTGAGTGGTAGTACCGTTATTTCAGATGGGTTAGCTTGTTTTAATGGTGTGGTTGATGCGGGCTGTAAACACGATAAAATTATCTGTGGTGGTGGGCGTGCGTCAGTAGAAGAGCCTGAGTTTTATTGGGTTAATACCATTTTGGGGAATTTAAAAAGTGCATTACGCAGTACGTACCATGCAATTCGGCCTAAGTATGCACAACGTTATCTTGCAGAGTTTCAGTATCGTTTTAATCGACGGTTTAATTTAAAAGATTTTATACCAAGACTTGCCTACGTTGCACTGAGAACGCCTGCGCTACCAGGAAAATTGCTGAGGATAGCTTAGGGTGAGTCATAATTAGG
>NZ_JAGSOY010000028.1 GCF_018837975.1 Zooshikella harenae
TTTCTTGATGAAATATTCGGGCTAGAGGTATAAAAACCTTCGTTATGGATATATCTACACCTTGTTGTCAAAATCCTAATGGTTATTTTTTGTTACTGAATTCTCAATTTAATTTTTCTCTTAGTGACTCCCTACTTTTATTAGGGATAATGTTGCCTGTAATTTGAAATGTTAGATTTCAAATAGGTGAAAGTATGAATCAGTACAATAATTCTAGTATCTGGTATATTCACGATTACAAAATTGCCTTCTTCTTTCCTTGTAAGTAATCCCTCCTGACCTTACATATATTGTTTTTAATTCCTTCATTAACTAATTTTCCTCTTTATTTCTGAGAGGCAGATTGGCTGATAATTTTATATTCAACAAAGTTATTAAAAACAATATTTATATAAATTTAATCGCAATTAAATCCAGAAATAGTTTTGGATAGGATTTTTTTGACTTTTAAAAATTAGTTTGGTGGTAACGATTACTAATCCGAATGCTATATACCCAAAACGAAGGATTTTTAGGGGCGGCCGTCAAATGATGAAGCCCCCGGAGCTTATATTAATAAGTGACTGGGGTGAAGAGTGCTGACAACAAACCCTAAAAATGATTCGTGAAGGGTATAGAAAAGATAATTTAGTTACTGCTTAACTCTTTTATACTAGGAATAACTTCGTGGATAATTTTAAACACCTCCCTGAGCCCTTTCGTATTCGTGTTATTGAACCCGTAAAACGTACTACTAAAGAATATCGTGAACAGGCTATTTTACAGGCTGGTATGAATCCCTTTCTGTTAGATAGCAAAGATGTTTTCATCGATTTACTGACTGACAGTGGTACGGGTGCAATAACTCAGGAAATGCAGGCCGCTATGTTTTTAGGTGATGAAGCCTATAGTGGTAGTCGCAGTTACTATGCGCTCGCTGATGCAGTAAAAAATATTTTTGGTTACGAGTACACAATTCCTACACATCAGGGCCGTGGTGCAGAGCAAATTTATATCCCTGTATTAATTAAGAAACGAGAAAAAGAAAAAGGTTTAGATCGCTCTAAAATGGTGGCGATATCAAACTATTTTTTCGATACTACTCAGGGTCATACCCAGTTAAATTCTTGTGTTGCCAGAAACGTTTTTATTAAAGAGGCATTTGATACTTCAGTCAATGCTGATTTTAAAGGTAATTTTGATCTGGAAAAACTCGAACATGCAATTATTGAAGCAGGTCCTGAGAATGTGCCATACATTGTTAGCACCATCACTTGCAACTCTGCTGGAGGACAACCTGTTTCGATTGCTAATCTCAAAGCGGTATATGAAATAGCACAACGTTACGATATTCCCGTTGTTATGGACTCAGCCCGTTTTGCTGAAAACGCTTATTTTATCCAACAACGCGAACCCGGTTATCAAGACTGGACTATTGAAGCAATCACTTTTGAAAGCTACAAATACGCTGATGCGTTAGCCATGTCCGCTAAAAAAGATGCCATGGTACAAATGGGTGGTTTGCTTTGCTTTAAAGATAATTCTCTGCTGGATGTGTATAACGAGTGCCGTACTTTATGTGTTGTTCAAGAAGGCTTTCCGACTTACGGCGGGTTGGAAGGCGGCGCAATGGAACGTTTAGCGGTTGGTTTGTATGATGGTATGCGTCAAGAATGGCTTGCCTATCGAATCAGGCAAGTACAGTATCTTGTTAATGGCTTAGAAGCCATTGGGGTTATTTGTCAACAAGCAGGAGGCCATGCGGCCTTTGTCGATGCAGGTAAACTTTTACCTCATATCCCATCTGACCAGTTTCCAGCCCACGCATTAGCATGTGAGCTATATAAAGTGGCAGGCATTCGAGCCGTTGAAATTGGCTCATTATTACTTGGTCGCGATCCAGTGACAGGTAAGCAGCACCCATGCCCAGCTGAGTTACTTCGTTTAACCATTCCCCGCGCAACTTACACGCAAACGCATATGGATTTTATTATTGAGGCCTTTGAAAAGGTAAAAGAAAACGCAACAAAGGTTAAAGGTTTGGATTTTACCTATGAGCCAGAAGTACTACGTCATTTCACTGCGCGCCTGAAAGAAGTTGAGGATTAATTTCAATGATAAATACAGCCTATTTAGGCTGCATATTTTAAAGCCTCTCATACCTTAGAAAAATATCGACAAAAAATTAAATACTTAATTATAAAGATAAAGAGAATAAAATAATGAACACTAAGCCCTCCCTACTCGGCGGGTCCTGCATCATCGCTAGTGTCTGTGTAGGCGCTGGCATGTTAGGACTACCAAGTGCTGGCGCTGGTGCATGGACAATGTGGTCTTTGCTCGCCATCACTTTAACGATGATTGTCATGACTATCTCTGGCTGGATGTTACTTGAGGCATTCAAACATTTTGATTTAAAAGTCTCATTCAATACCGTAACAAAAAACATGCTGGGTGATAAAGTCAACATGTTAAATAATATAGCCGTATACTTTGTGGGCGGTATTTTGCTTTATGCCTACATCACCTCATCGGGCCTGATTTTGCAAGAAACACTCAATATTAATAGCAAAGTCGCCTCGATATTATTTGTTGCCATATTTTCGAGTTTTGTATGGCACTCTACACGCGCGGTCGACCGTATTTCAGTCGTTCTTATCGCTTTTATGGTACTCAGCTTTGTATTTGGTGTGTCTGGACTTACCTTAAGTGTAGATATGTCTGTTTTGTTTGACACAATTAATCAAGAAGCTGAATATGCGCCTTATGCGCTCGCCATGTTTCCCGTTGCACTCACTTCATTTGGATACCACCATTCCGTCGCTTCCATGCGTGCCTATTATGGTGAGGAGCGACGAGCAAAGTATGCCATCTTTGGAGGAACTACAATTGCCCTTGGACTTTATTTTCTTTGGATAATCTGTATTTTTGGTAATTTACCACGAAGTGATTTCAGTCCTATTATTGAACAAGGTGGAAATGTTGATGCTTTAGTTAGCGCATTAGGTTCTGTGATCGAATCAGAAAAGGTAGCTAAAGCAATTAACGCATTTTCCATGGCCGCTATTCTTTCATCATTTATAGGTGTGGGCTTAGGTGTATTCGACTTTTTAGCTGATTTATTTAAATTTGAAGATTGCAAACGCGGCAGGACAAAAACATGGTTTGTAACATTTATACCCCCTTTGGTTTTGTCACTGTTATTTCCTTTTGGTTTCGTAACAGCGATTGGTTATGCGGGAGGTATTGCAACCATTTGGACATGCATTATACCTGCACTGTTGGCGAGAAAATCACGCACCATGAAATCAGGTAATGAAGGACTTGTCGTCCCAGGTGGCTCTTTCATTCTCATATTAGTTTTTTTATTTGGTGTATTTATCGCAACATTCCACTTTTTAGCCATGTCAGGGATGTTACCCATTTTTACAGGGTAACCCTTCAATTAATTCGCGAATAATATAAATGAGGAACATTAAATGACAGCAATTAAAACATCTCAAGCTCCAGAAGCGATTGGCCCTTATGTACAAGGTGTCAGTTTTGCTAATATGGTTATTACTTCAGGACAACTTCCATTAGATCCAATGACAAAAAAAATGCCAGATGATGTGGCCGAGCAAACAACCCAATCGTTAAATAATGCATTAGCAATTATTAAAGAAGCTGGTTTGAATGCAGGTAATATCATAAAAACAACCGTCTTTGTGAAAGACTTAAATGAGTTTTCATTGATTAATGCAGCCTATGAAGCCTTCTTTCATGAGCATAATGCACCATTTCCTGCTCGATCATGTATAGAAGTAGCACGGTTACCAATGGATGCAAAAATCGAAATTGAGGTGATAGCCGTTCGTTAAATTTTACACTTTTTCTTATCAATTCTTCTTACTTAACAATTTAAGCAATGATTCGATCGTTATTAAAGACTGAATAACTCAGGCGAAATGTTGACCGCAAGGATGCGGCAACCAAGCATCCAAAGAAGAATTCACGGCGTGCTCGATAGGCTTATTTTTTTATTTTATATCCATGGTATTTTATATACATACTTCCTCTCCTCTACTGCCTGTATAACTATTACGTATATTCTACTTACTTTTTGTTTAACACTCATACTCTAACTACAGCGCATACATCAATATATCAAATAACGCTTATAATCTTGATAATCTAAACACAAACTTTACATTAGAGGAACCCTTTAGACTTTAGTATAATACCCATCTAATCAGCTATTGTATTATAATAAAAAACATGATTCTCATTAAACCCTGAAAACGCTATAGTACGATAATTATAAGCTGTCTTTAGAGTATTTATTTGTATAAATTGTATCCATTACATTTATAAATGGAGTTCTTATATTACTCGTTTATCGTTTTAGGCTATAAAAATACTAAATATTACGAAAAAACTAACATGTTAACAGAACTCTCTGTTGCTCTTGCTAACCTGATAAGTGTAGGTTAGTCCTATTAATAACCCTTAACATGGGGTATTAAGCCACAACAACTGTATAGTTATTAAGTTAAGACTATTCCTTTATATGAACAAGATACTTGAACAAGCAGAAAAACTTAAACACTTTAAGTCAATAGCGGCACTAACAGTGCATTGCAATGAAATTATGGATAGCCTTGATATTGACTACTATATCTTTCGCTATTATCCCCCACTACAGATAACAGAAGAGAACATGCTTTCTTTTGGTAACTATCCAGAACAGTGGGTTGATTATTACGATATTAATGAATTGGTTAAAATTGACCCAATCCATCTTCATTGTAAAAGTCATAGCACTCCTATATTTTGGCAAGAAGCTAAGAAGATTAAGCAATTCAATTCAAGTGAACACCGTCAAGTTATGACGTTAGCGGAAAATGCTGGCCTTAAAGATGGTATAACCATACCCGTTCATGGTCTGCGCAGGGGAGTTGCTTTTTTAAGCGCCGCTTTTCGTAGAACAATATCCATAGAGAAGGAACTTCGAAATATTGCAAATATTCAGTGGATTACCCCCTTTATCTATGAAGCTGTTAACCGAATAGAATTAAGTAATTCTCAAACTAAAACGATACTTTCAAAACGAGAAAAAGAATGTTTAGCATGGGCTAGTAGTGGTAAAACATCATGGGAAATATCACAAATATTAGGGGTTTCGGAAAGAACAGTTAACTTTCATTTGACGAATGCAACGCAGAAAACCAATTCATCAAACAGAATACAAGCCATTGCACGCTCAATCATACACGGAATCATAGAACCAATGTACTAACTGCAGCTTATTTTATACACAAAGTGTTGATCAATCATTTAACATCTGTATTAAACGCTTCTTAAGTACTTTATTTGCTCATTGCTGACCGTTTGTTACTCAGACCTTCATCACCTATATCAATACCTGACAACCTTACTCTATCACTGAGTTAACTCTCTATGATTCATTTTTGTCTAACAAGATAAGAATCATAAGCGATTAGAACTTAGCTTTATGTTAACAACATTTTCGCCAAAACCTGTCATTTTAGCTAGTTATATATCTCCTCATCTCTCCCTATAATTTAAACCACAAAATCACCATCCTAATAAAGAAACACGGTATAACAATAATGAGCACTTTACTTGAAAATAATAAATTATCTTCACTTTTTGATTACTTCGGAACCACTATTTTTAGTCATAATAACGAAGATATAAACCAACTCCCTTATCAATTACTCATAAAGTCATTGGCAACATCAGGCATTGTCTTACTTCGAAATTTTGATGTCAATGTTCATACTTTTAGCACTTTTATAGAAAATAATTCTGATTACGTTACTTTCGACCCAGCTCGAAAACCTACGACCAAAAGTACAGCAGAGATACAAGCAGGTGATGTTGAAATGGGTTTGCACATGGAAAATGGAAACCTCCCATTCTCACCAGAACTTCAGTGGTTTTATTGTGGAAAGGCCGCAAAAGAAGGTTCAGAAACTACATTTTGTGACGGTTTGACCGTATGGCAAAAACTATCACCCATGACTCAGAAGAAATTCTTAAATAAGAAAGTTAAATACTCCCGTGATATTCCTTGGGACAATGTCAAGCGTTATTTATCACTTGAGTTACAACAGCCTGTAGATAGAATTACCGATGAGCATCTTGAATATGTCAATGCGATTATTACTGGCCAAACTTACACACGAATAAATGATGAATCAATTCATTCGGAATATGTTGTTTCAGCAGTAATCGACAATGTATTTAATACAGGTCCTTGTTTTTGTAATTCATTAATGAGTCCTAGTGTGAATTATCGACCTCCTAAAATGACTTGGGAAGATGATACTGAAATCTCTGAGTTTGTATGGACTGAGATTAAAGATATCTGTGAAGAGTATACGCGTGATCATAAGTGGCAAGATAATGATGTCATTATCGTTGATAACACACGGGTTATGCATGGTCGTAGAAAAGTACTAGATCCTTTGCGCAAAATGTTTGGTGCACAAAGCTACCTGGTTGGAGGTAACTATGTTAAGTAAACGTATTCTACAGTATTTAAAAGAAACATCTGATCGTGTTTTTGCCAAAGAAATTAATGGTACTGAATATACCCTCGATCAATTACGGAATGATATCAACTTAGTTAAAAAGAATTTGGCTGCTCATAATTTATCATTAAGTGGAAAAATTGTGGGTATCGCAATGCGCTCAAGCTATGAGTGGGTAGTAACACATTTTGCGACCATGGAGCTTGGTACTATTTTGCTGCCAGTTCCTCTTGAATTTGCTGATGAGCAAATTGCCAGTTTAATGACCAAGGCCACAGCCGTTTTTGTGGCCGATGAACAGCAACATAAACGAATTAACACTATATTACCTGATAAACTGTGTATTAACGCAAAAGGTGAACCATTAAATAATAATGGATTAGGTAATACGGTTGAGATACCCGAGGGATTGCTCTCGATTATTCATACATCAGGCACAACCTCTAAACCCAAAGGGGTCATGATTCGAGATGAAGCTTTAAATATTCTTGTTAATAGCTTATTCAAACGTGTGCCTGCTCAGCCATTGCATTACCTTTCAATTGTGCCAATGAGTCTTTTAATTGAACAAGTGCTTGGTATTTACTTACCATTACTTTCTGGAGGCACCATTACCTTTATGCCAAAAGCCATGACTGAGTATGGCGCCGGTATAGGAGAACCGATTGATTACCTCCATTTAATAAAACAGGCTACACCAAACTTTATATATTTACCGCCTAAGTTACTTGAGGAAACGAATAGGGTTTTAGAAAGTACAGATAAAACAACATTGTTTGGATCAGCTATCGACTTTGACAATCTACATATTATCACTGGAGGTGCCAAGATAAGCCCAGAAATTATTCAGTCTCTTGATAAGCATAATATTAAAGTTTTTGAAGCCTATGGATTAAGCGAAAACAGTTCAGTCATATCAATCAATGGCCCTAACGAACGAAAAATTGGTTCAGTCGGAAAGCTATTAGATGGCATCGTACCAAAGTTTGTTGATGGTGAACTGCTTGTAAAAACACCTACACTCTGTGCAGGCTACTACAACGCTGATGACACTGCTTGCGATTTATCTGACGGTTATCTCCATACGGGTGATATTGCAGAAATACGAGATGGTTATCTCTATATTACTGGTCGTAAAAAGCATGTAATTATCTTGTCAAACTCACGGAATTTGTCACCTGAATGGGTTGAATCCATATACAAACAAAGCTTACTCATTGACGATATGATTGTTATTGGAGAAGCCCAAGCCTATCCAACAGCTATTATTTTATCAAAAGCAGATAAAGAAACTGTTCATATTGAGTTGCATAAGTATCATGATCAAATAGCTAAATTTGCACAAATCAATCACTTTGAGCTTATAAATGACTTTGATGAATTTAGAGGCCAGTATTATACCGTCTCAGGTAAGCCAAAACGCAGCGAAATTGATCAATCTTTCTCAACCAGTTTATACAGGAATTAGTCATGGGCTTTGATTTACTGATCGTAAAAAAAGAAACTGCTTTTTACGCTAATATTCAGGATATTGTCTCACAAAAATATCAACAAGCTTTTGATGCTAACGTTAACCCTAGTCCTGATGAGTTTATTGTTCTCAAATCAAAAAGTGAACAGCTTGCAGGTGGTATTTTTGGCTTCACTCAATCAAATAATGCTCTGTTCTCAGAGCATTATCTTGACAATCAACTTCAGTTTATTTGTGGTGCTAAACGTTCACAAATAGCCGAAATCGGATCATTCGCTTCTCACCAAGTCAGTAAAGCGGGTAAAACAGTGATGAGTTTAATGCCTTTACTGATGCATAAACGTAATATTAAATATGTGCTAATGACTGCTACCAATCGCGTACGAGGTATTTTAGACGAACTGGAAATTGCTTATGAAATTATCACCCAAGCTAAGCATTGCCGAGTAGCAGATCCAAATGTTAATTGGGGCAGTTACTACGAAAATGATCCCCAAGTATGTCTCATTGATATTAAACAAAGTATTTTAAACACGCTTAGTAATCACTACGCCAAAGAACTTAATATTAATTTTAATGTTGCAGCTTAGTAAAAATTATTTATAGCGATTCAATAAGATACATCAGCAGCTGATATCAATTTTTTGAAAAAAATTACTATAAACAAGGTCCCCCTCATGTCTAGCCAATATAAACTGGTATATATAGTGTGAGGTGTTTTTTAACTAATCCATATAAGGAAAAGATATGGACAAAAGGTATGAAAATTTTATCATTTTCTTAGCCCCTTTTATTAATAGTGTTGCAGGTATTGCAATTGATCTTTATGCACCCAGTTTACCGTCAATCGGGCGAGAGTTCTCGGTAAACAGTACCGTCATGCAGAACACCATCACTATTACATTATTAGGCTATGCAATCGGTCAACTGTTTTTTGGCTTTATGTCAGATTATTACGGGCGCCGTAAAGCAATTAACTTTGGCTTAGTGCTTTTTATTATTGGTAGTCTTATTTCAATGTTCTCTTCAGATATTACAACCCTTCTTATCGGAAGAGCTATCCAAGGTTTTGCAATTGGTGCTTGCCAAGTCGTTGCTCGGGCAATTCTTGTAGATAATATTAAAGGAGAACGATTTTATATTGCCATATTATATTTAAGCCTGGCATTTGGTTTAGGCCCTGTCATTGCCCCTTATATCGGTGGATATGTTGAAGAACTGGCTGGCTGGCGTTATAACTTCTTACTTTACAGTGCTTATAGTTTCACAATTTTGTTATTTGTCTATTTTGGCTTAAAAGAATCTTTAGACCCAGCACATAAAAAGCATCCGTTCGAATCAATGAAAGGTATCAAGCTAATGTTAGCGGATATTCGTTTCTCGTCAGGAATAATCGTACTGGGTACAAGTTTCTCTTCATTCTTAATCTGGAATGTGATTGGGCCGTTTATCGTTCAAGAACATCTATCATTAAGTTCCAGTTTCTTTGGACAAACAGCGCTAGGGGTTGGATTATGTTACCTGGTGGGTACTTTAGCAAACCGGGTTTTAGTAAAAAGTTTTAAACCCTTTAAACTTATGGGTCTAGGTCTTTTATTATATGGCTCTGGCCTGATTGTTATTATTTTTAACTTGAATGGTATTGATCTTTATACTGTATTAATGGGTACAATGCTGATCGCTTTTGGACAAGGCTTCCTATTCTCCAACGCTATGGCAAAATGCATGTCATTATTTATTGATCGCGCGGGAACATCGGCTAGTTTGCAGGGTTGTTTAATGCTGTTAATAGGTTCAACAGTCACGGCTTTAACAAGCCAGATTACTATTACCAGCAATCTGAATGTTGCAGAAATATTTATTTTGCTATTTTTGATTCAACTTGCCAGCGTCATCATTCTTATCAAATCCAGTTCAACGCGCTATGCAGTGCAAGCACAGGAGTCATAAATCTCTTCCTATAAAAAGTTATACTCTTGACGAAGAATTTTAGCGTTTACTGTCAAGCAATAAAGCCCCAGAAATCTTATATAGATAAGTTCATTTGGGGCTTTATTATGCCTCCATATCACACAGGTATGAATGTCTAAACGCATTTATCCCTATATACCAAAACCATCTAAATCCTTAATAAATCCAAAACACTGTTATATCTGTCAGTTTCGCAGCCATCACTTTCAAAATAACATACATATTAAATGATTTAGGAGGTCTGGAAACATGAGTGCAACAGCTATTTGTATGGTAAACAAACGAAGTCAATATCCTTCAAGTACATTATATTCAATGCATGATTTGCGTTATAGAATATTTTACCAACGCCTTGACTGGGAAGTTCCTACAAATGCAGCTCAAGAAAAAGATGAATATGATGATTTAGAACCTGCTTATATCATTGCCAAGTCCCCCACTGATCTGGTTGTCGGTTGTATGCGGCTTTTACCCACAATGGGTAGTTATATGCTAAAAGATACCTTCCCAGAACTATTAGGTGACTCACCAGCTCCCCAATGTAATTCTATTATTGAGATTAGTCGCTTTGCTGTGGATAAAGACTATAACTTCTTGAATAAGAATGGCATTAATTATGTGTCGTTAATGTTATTTAAAAACTTATATTTGTCTTCTACATCTCATGGCTATACATCAGCTGTAGCCGTTACTACACCAGCTATTGAAAAGTACTTAAAAAAAATAGGCATTGAGGTTAAACGCATAGGTACACAAAAAGCTATGCTTATTGGTAATAGTAAAGCAATTGCTATCCAGTTCAATTTGGACCTTAATTTTTACCTGACTATCAGATCTGCACTTAATCAATAATTATGAATACTTCTGACACACTTTATATGTCAAAAGCGTTAAATATCGCTGAACAACAAAAACTGATGAATCATAAACCACCTTATATCGGTTGTGTGATCGTCAGCCCCGATGAAAATATCATTGGTTCTGCCTGTTATGACCATACGTTACACTGGTCCATTTTAATGGATGAAATTTCATCATTAGCAGATGCTTGCCATCAGGCAACCCTCTATATTACACACTTTCCAGATAAAGGTTGCCACACTAATTTTGAAGAGTGTATCAGTGCTATACAAGACTATCAGATTAAACACGTTATTTTTGGAAGCTGCTTTAATGAAAATATTGAGCAAACATCTTTTATTAAAGCAATGAAAGTACAGGGTATACAGGTTTCGGTGGGCGTTCTCAAAGATGAATGTTTTGAAATAAATAAATTCTTTTTTAATGCTTATACAAAACGCTTACCTTGGTTATGTGGACAATATATCATTGACTTCAGCCAGCAAGATTACCCAGTATATCAAAATAGTATATCATCGCTTAAATTATTTGATATCTGCAAACAGTATGACGCCTGGATAATAGCTCCTGATTTTATTCCCTACTTAGTTAATAACTATGACTTTACCCGTATGCTGGCTCATACCTTTGGATCCATTATTGTTATAGACAACGATCTTAAAAAAAGTAAGCAATATTTAGAAATACTACCCTCCCATAAAACGACTGTTTATCATTCACCCCAAGATTCAGCTTTAGAAAAAACAGGTGATCAACCTAAATTTCTACCCATTCCTATTAAAAGTACTACGCAAGCAGGTTACTCTATTGACTGGAAGTATATTCTCAGGAGTTTAGTAAATTCTGATATTTACTCAGCTGTTATTAATATTGATAGTGCTCTTTTACATGAGTTATATACATGCAATGTATTAAATGAAGTGGATATTAGCTTTCATCCAAGTTTCAATGCTAACGACAAAATCGATTACAGCTCTGTTGACTACAACCCTATTCTTGGAGGACTTAATATTCAGTATACTTTATAAACTATGGCGCACTTTCTCATTGCAGTGCCAAACATACAAAAGCTAGCGTTTACTTATTACCGCTAAAATTTATTCGTTGTTTGGCTAATATATTACTGATCATTCACTTCCACCCAAGAAACGCTTGCATATCCAGCTATTCTCGATATGTATTCACAGCGAAGAGTATATAGTCAAATATTATTTACATCCTACCAAAAATATACTCTATATTTTTTAGAAGCCATTTCAAAATAACTATGTTTGCTGGCTTAGCACCATAAAGTGCTTTTTAAAAGCATCTGTTACATTGAAAATATCTTTTTAACTTATTTTTAACTTCTTAGTTATGATTTACACATTGTGAAGCCACCTCACTGTTTTTCGAAATTACTTTTTTCTCGAAACGAAATATACATAAATTCGCAATAAAAAAGTTAGTCGAGGTTGATTCCAGCTCACAACGCTAGCAACAAACTCAACTCATGTAAAACATGCGTCGCAGGTCTGTTAGGGAAGCGCAAAGGATAGTGCGCCTAAAAATAATTCGCGAAGGGTACACCAAATACAGGTTACTCTTTACTCCAACAAGGAAAGTAAAATGAAATATTCACATTCATACCCAAGCTATCATACGATTATCCTTTACCTCCTTTGGCTACCCATTACATCCTATGCTTATCAAAAAATTCCTTTATCTACTCATCAAGTGCTTTATAGCATTCCATTAACTGAGCTAAAAAAGAAAGAAAAAGAGTTAACGAATACTCCCCTTATGAATAAAGTGAAGGAGTCAATTGCAACGCTTGATAACGATTCTGTTAATGCAATAAAACCAGGCCGAGTACAAAACCCTGATAATGTTAAACGAGTAGAATCGCTAGTTTCTCACGATAATTGGAATTATCTCTTTAGTAAAAGAAACAGCGCTTATACTTATAAACATTTTTTACAAGCTATAGGGAAGTTCCCAGCGTTTTGTGGTGAAACCCACAATGCCTCAAATGCTGATAAAGTGTGCAAAAAGTCACTCACAACGATGTTCGCACACTTTACTCAAGAGACTGGAGCCCATGCACCTAATTGGGATCTTCCAGAATGGCGACAAGGTTTATATTACGTTAGAGAAGTTGGTTGGACTGAGGATATGCGAGGAGGTTATAACGCTGAGTGCAATCCTGACACTTGGCAAGGAAAAACATGGCCTTGTGGTAAATTTTCCGATGGTTACTTTAAAAGCTACTTTGGACGTGGCGCTAAGCAACTTAGTTATAATTACAACTATGGCCCCTTTTCTGATGCCATGTTTGGCAGTATCAGACCTCTTTTGGATCACCCTGAAAAAGTAGCAGATACTTGGCTAAACATCGCCAGTGCAGTGTTTTTCTTTATGTACCCCCAACCCCCTAAACCCAGCATGTACCATGTTATCAATGGCACTTGGCAGCCCAATCAACATGACCAAGATAACGGCCTAGTACCTGGTTTTGGCGTCACCACACATATTATTAATGGAGGAATTGAGTGTGGCGGCTCAAAAGAACACAAACAGTCACTGAATCGAATTTATTACTATCAAGCATTTACCAAGTACCTCGATCTTGCCGTTCCCGATAATGAAGTACTAGGTTGTGCGAATATGAAACGTTTTGATCAATATGGCAGTGGAGCACTTAACATCTACTGGGAACAGGACTGGCGATGGGACCCCTCAACCCCAACAGGAAAAAGCTATGCTTGTAAGCTTGTGAGTTACCAAACACCATTTACTGCTTTAAAAACAGGTGATTATATAAAATGTGTCCAACACCACTTCGATGACTTGGTGATTGATTCTGAAGGATAGATAAATCTATATAAAAAACCCCAGTCACTTATCAGTAACTGGGGTTCTGCTCAGTAAATACATTTGTCTCGAACAACTGTTATTCCGAAGCAAATGTTATTGACTAACTCAACTTAGACAAAGGTTATATAAGGTAAAATCGACTGACCTAGAATCCAAACAAAGTGAAAAATAGGTAACCCAGCTAAGCTTAACAGTATTAATCCAAAGAATAACATCGTGCCATAACGCTCATTAAGCACTTGATAGGCTATTCCTGCTTTTTTTGGCAGTAAGTAGGGAAGTATATAGTGGCCATCTAGAGGGCCTATAGGCAGCAAGTTAAATACCATGATGATTAAATTTAAAATCGCTAACCCTGTAAAAAAGACTCCAGGTCCTTCCCCTGCGAATATTTCAAGGCCATTATTAACGCCAAACATATAAAGATTGATAGCAATAACCGCTATCAACAAATTCATCATTGGCCCTGCCGCAGCAACCACTAAACTTGCATTTGGTGACGTAAAATTTCGTGGATTAGTTGGTACAGGTTTAGCGTAACCAAAGCCCACGCATAGTGCCATAAGAAAACCCATTACATCAATATGCGCTAATGGACTAAGAGAAACACGCCCTAATTGCTCTGCTGTGCGATCACCATAATATTTTGCCGCATAAGCGTGGCCAAATTCATGAAAAGTGAAAGCAATGATGAGTGAAATTGCAAATAAGATAAATGTGGCGATCTGACCATGAAAAAGCAACTGCAACATGTACTTCAATTCCTTAAGTCATACCTATGGACGTACTAACACATGATGTTAAGCCGTTAAGGTACGTAACAACACAGGCTGCTATTGTACTAAGCACAGGGCAAAAATCAATTCTTGACACGCGTTGCGCAGATAATAGTGCTTTTTAACCTGTCAGATTATGTCGACAGATTACTCAGGAATTACGTACTCAAAACTTTGAGACATTTTACAAGATTTTCATACTCTGAATGATCAGGTACAGATAAAAAGTGTGGCCTTTTAAGGCTATAGCTTGAAATAGACTAGGCAAATAATTCTAACTGATTCTTAATTTTATACTTTATCTTATGTATTTTCTATTTGTATCAAATCATATGATTTTTTTCACATATTTTATCTCACTGCCATGTAATTATTAACAACGTACTAACAGATATCTGTTGGATATATATTTTTGATTATGAAAAATATTATTTGCTCATTTAACTTCCTTGGTAAAAGGACTATCAATCAATAGGTACCCATTACAAATTAATTGGCACATATTACTGGACAGCTCCCTCTGCGAAAGCTCAAAGTAAACTCAGTTCTAAAAAATTGTACCAATATCCACATATATACCCATAGCAAAGGGTAGAAAATAATTTGTGTAAGGGAATAAAGTACAGGTGATGTACAATGAAGATTTATCGCTTAAATAACCCAGCTAGACCATACACGTCTTACGAGCAACGTCAAATAATAAAATCCAAGAAATCATTCGGGAAACAGATCATACCTCAAGCATTACTCACATTAAGTATTATCAGCGCAAGTACTATAATGTGTACCCTGAATGCCCAAGCAGATTCAAACCAAGCCAAGCAGCTTGAATATTTTCCTATTCAGCAGTTGATCTATTCACCTGATGAAATGGATCAGTTCGACTTAGCAAGCTATCTAGCACAACATGCCCCTCATCTTAGTCAATATGCCGAGGTTATCTCTCACTGGAGTGGATTTACCAGTATAAGTCCAAAAGTCTTACTTGCTTTAATGGAGCAACAGTCTGGCATCATTTCCAACCCATCGCCTTCAGCCGCGGACTTACAATCCCCCTTTGGTAAACTTTCAGTGAAGATAGGCTTTGAGTTACAAGTTGAAATTATTGCGAAGCGACTCGCCAAGCTGCATTATCACCCAAAAGATTCATCCACAAATTTAAGTACTCAAACAGCAGAACCTTTACAGCTCAACCAAGCCCAAACAGTCAATCAACTATTCACAACAGATGTTGCTAATGGAGAATTGACTGCTACAAATAACACATCAAATTTAAAGCGCTTTATTTCAACCTACAATCAATTATTTCCAAATGAGCTTAGTAACAATCAGTTATCATTGACTGCTCAAAGTTATGAGCAAACGCCTCCCGACACTATGTTTCAGCTGCCTTTCCCTGTTGGTGAATACTGGCACATAGGTGGTGCTCATACGAACACAGGTAGTGGCGATCGCCCTCTGTCATCGCTGGATTTTAGCAATGGTGGTTACTGGGGTAGTGATACGTCGAATCGATGGGTCTCAGCAGCAGCATCAGGGGTAGCTAAAGTCCACTCGTCTTGCTCACTTGAAATAACCCATAATAATGGTTGGTCAACTCATTATTATCATTTAGCAAATATTCAAGTGCAGACAGGTGATAAGGTCTCACTTAATCAGCCTATTGCTAATTATGCCAGCAATAAGTCGCAAGCGCTTTGTAATGGTGGACAGTCTACTGGCCCTCACGAACACTTTAGTTTGAAACTACAAGGCCGTTACGTGCACCTCAATGATGTTTCCCTCTCTGGTTATAAAATCCATACTGGACGTAGCAGTTATGACAATAATTGTAGTTTCTTTTGGCTGACAAAAGAGGGTGATAAACACTGCTCAGGTCGTATTTATAACCCTGGGGTTGATAGCAACAATGATCCTGATGGAGA
Organism: Zooshikella harenae; assembly: GCF_018837975.1. Taxonomy (GTDB): domain Bacteria; phylum Pseudomonadota; class Gammaproteobacteria; order Pseudomonadales; family Zooshikellaceae; genus Zooshikella; species Zooshikella harenae. The sequence goes on from NZ_JAGSOY010000028.1 coordinate 16,379, forward strand.
AACACCTTTACCTCCAAACTCACCTCAACCCCCGACCTCTCCACAACCACCAAATAGTCCTGACTGGCCTCAGTTACCATTACCGCCAAACAACACAGGGCCAGACCTACGCGGACTACCAGGCATGATTTGTAATATTGTGTCAACTTCAATTTGTGCAGGAACGGGACAGGCCACTACAGCCCCACAAAACAACTTATTCCCGGCATCAGAACAGGAACTCACTAACCCAAATATAGATTTTTGCCAGCTTGCAAAAGCTATTTGTGGAATTATTGATAGCCAGTTTCCTTGATATCCTCAAAGATATAGTGACCACTGTTAAAAAAACTGCCGCAAATGCGGCAGTTTTTTTCATCTGGCAAACCTAGAAGTCAATTCATTTTAATCCAACATAAAATGTTTTACTGATGCCGCTGTAGGGTTTTATTTTGCCAGTAATAGGCTGTCGCAAAGCACCTACATGCCGAATACGGTAAAGCCCATCTGCTGTATCATCAGATATTTGCCAGTGAATGATGACATTAGATGATCCCCAAATAGGATCAACTCGGCGCCATTGCAAGCTTGTGCTCCAATCATTATCTGTGGCAACTGTCTTCCACTGACCTTGATAAAATTGTTCAACATACAGATAGCTTTTGCCTATTCTTAGATCATTACGTAAATGTCCAGACCAAAATGTGACAACAACTTCATCACCTGTCTTATAGTCATTTAACGCATCACGCTCAACCATACCTATTTGTTTATTTAATGGTGCTTGATCGTAGATAACAGGTAGATCAAAACTAATCTGGTGCTTGCTTAAATCACGAGGTATAGGCTCCTGTTTATAAACATCCTGTAATTTATTTATATCATGTAAACTTTGTGCTAATTCACTCACAGCCTGTCGATAAGCCGCCAATGTCCAAGGACCAAAATGAGTCGATCCTCCTTCATAATGTTGTGCGTTATATTCTTCAAAGGTTGTGATATAACCTGAGTACGCATTACTATACCCTGCCATCACAGCTACCCTGGCGTCAGGATAATACTTTGTTAATGTTTGCAAAATCCGCCGACCGGCCATCACTGTAAATTCCCCTGGTAAAGCCACCACAACAAACTGTCCTAATTGAATTAAGCTCACGGGAAGTACTTCAGGACTCCATGGAAATGGCTTCGCATTACCTTGTGCTAACAAAATAGGTTTAGGTGTATGACAGGTCTTTTGCTGCTCTGTTGGCTGAGTTAATAGCCCAGTTATCACCTGCCAAAAAGGATTTTCTTGTAATTGACCTTCATGAAAAAAATCCAATCCACGGCCATCCTCGGTACCAGCAGCAAATGCATAGCCTAATGCGGCAGTGCAGGTCTTCTCCATTTTTCCTGTGGTAAACTCTCTTCGTACACTCTGCTGACTCATATCAACATATAAGTGACGATATTGTAGGTTACCATTAATTTTTTGACCTGATTGTAATACAAGATCACGCGCTTTATTAAATTGTAACTCACCAATGAGTTTTGTACTTTCCTCTGCCGAGCTTCCAGGCCCTGTGCCATCTAAGTTAATATTTGGCGTCATATCGCCCGCATTTGATTGTGCAAAAGCCGAAACAATATTTATGCCCCATACGTCTTTGGCATACTTTTCAAATAAATAGGCCGCATATCCTTTATTATCAGAATTTATAAGCTTATTTTCTTTTGGCATAGAGACACCATGTGTTGGAAACCAACTCAATACACCAACCAGCTGTCCTTTTTGTTTAAAACTCAGCACAACCATTCTTGTATCTTCTGCAGAGTAGTTCCCTGCATCTTTATTCTGTAAGTAAGCCTGCAAAGAACGATTACGGTTAGCGCCTTCCAAATGCCCCTGATTTATGAATATTTCACCAGGCTGAAGGTTTTGATGTGCTTGAAAAATAGCATTGACAATACCCTTAACAATTACGTCAAAATTTTGTTTAATAAACCCTTTTGTCGTAATGTTATACAATGCGTAATGTGAAAAACCTCCTGGACCAGAATGAGTATGAGTAGCACTAATAACAACATTACGGTGATTATAATAGCCTGGTAATACTTTATTTAAACGAGCAATCACTGCTTGTTTAACGGCCTGAAAAGCCATTCCAGTATCGATAACAACATAAACCACCCTATCTTTCGTAACTTGATTTTTTATAATGAATACGCGAGCCCATAGTCGACTTTTAATTCCTTCTGCTACTTGATTTAAGTCAGCATATCCCATAAATAATACTTCAGCCGCTGGCCCAGTAATATCAGCCTTACCTACACCTATATCAAATCTTGCGTAAAGTGATACAGAAAACATATAAAGAAAAATCAATAACCCAATATTTATAATTTTTATTTTCATTTTACTTTGTCTATCCTTGGCATACTTGTTATTATTTTATCAGTGGCGCTATATATTCCCCACGCATAGGGTATACATATGACCATTCTTATAAACTACACCTCATTTGTTAACATACTTCTTTTCAGTCATCACAAAATTATTTACTGACACGTATCAAGTTGTATCGATATATAATGATTGCGACAATAGTTTTGTTACACCTAACGATCAAATATAGACAATGAAGCAAGTAATAAAAAACATAAACTATTTGTAACAAAATTCCATTTCCTGCACAAAACAACTAGACCTCATCATTTTAGGTTTTACATAGTTCACTATACAAAGCAAAACCCCCTAGTTTTACAGACTGACACCATAAGTATAAAAAGTCATTTTCAAGCATAAAAGTCAAAAAACAAACTTGTATTCTCGTTAATTACATTTTTTTACTTTGTTACAATTAACTTGAAGATAAAGTCTATGCTAATCAATTAGTGTACTTCTTTATTCTCAATAAAGTTCTATCTAAATTAATACTCAACCTAAATGCTGCAAATTAGCGCACCATGCACCAACAAATTGCTCTTTTTTTAATAGGCGTTATCTCACAAAAAAATATCCTCTTGTTTTTTAAAGATTTTTCACTAAGCTTATATGGCAAGACTTATGCATTTAATAATTTTGTATTGCCATGCAAAGCAAAAATATAATATATTTTTAGTGTGGGATAAAAAAGTAAACAAAAAGCCAGTAGTGGACTTGTAGTAAAGATATACACATTTTGTACTCACTATGTAGGACATAGAGGATGTATCTGGTGTATACTAAAGTACTGACATTATAAAAATACTGACATGAGTTTTTTATTTATATCAGCAACTTACAGCAGTAACAAATAAGCATTTTCAGGTGAAGCAGGATGTGCAAATTGCATGTTTATCACCTCTTATTCAGTCACTAAAACAACCCACACTACAACTTTAATAACAATTATTTTTATTAAGAATCCTTAAACAGGGAGTGTATCCATGCCATCGTCGAGACTGTTAAGTCTTTTTTCTGCAGCTACCATAGCTTTAAGCCTGACTAACACTTATGCTGCAACTAACTCTTCAATTACTCAAAAAACTGACCGTATAATCATCAAATTTAAAAAGAACCCATCTTCCTCTGTCAGCAGTAATAATACTAGTAGTGCTCATGCACAAATGCTAAGAATGGGCTTTAAACCACTTCATAAAACTGTTTCTGGTGCACAAGTTTATAACTTAGGAGAACTTATTGATGTATCCAAAGTAAACGAGTTTGCGGAGCAACTCTCTCATACGACAAGTGATGTTGAATATGCAGAACCAGACTACATAATGACGGCATTAAATACTCCAGATGATCCCATGTACAATCAACAGTGGGCTTATTTTGACACTAAAGGCGGTATAAATGCTGAAACAGCATGGGATATGACAACGGGTAAAATGCCTTCTGGTGAGTCAGTTGTTGTAGCAGTTATCGATACAGGTGTTCGTCCACATGGAGACTTAAAAGAAAATCTACTACAAGGCTATGATTTTATTTCTGATGCATGGGCTGCAAACGATGATAATGGCCGTGACAGCAATGCATATGATACTGGCGATGCCATTAAAGCAGGAGAATGCGGAACTGATGGTAACGGTAATCCGTACCCATCTTATGATCAAAGCAGCTCATGGCATGGAACTCACGTTGCGGGAACAATAGCCGCTGTTGGCAATAACTCATTAGGCGTTTCTGGTGTTGCCTGGAGTGCAAAAGTACTTCCGGTTCGGGTGTTAGGTAAGTGTGGAGGCTATACCTCCGATATTACAGATGGCATGATGTGGGCAGCAGGTATTGATGTTGATGACGTCCCTCGTAACACACATCCAGCACAGGTTATTAATTTAAGTCTTGGCGGTTATTCTAGCTGTAGCCGGACATATCAGAGCGCAATAAGTGCTATACGTGCCAGAGGAACCTCTATTGTTGTTGCTGCAGGTAACAGTGATGACAATGCTGAAGACTACACTCCTGCAAGCTGTAATGGTGTTATTACTGTAGCAGCCACCAACAAAAAAGGATTCCGTGCCAATTACTCTAATTACGGTTCTGTCGTTGATGTTGCTGCACCAGGTGGTGAAACCTCATGGATCTCAAAAACTGGCGGCATATTATCGACACTAAACTCTGGTGACTCTGAGCCAGGTGAAGACAGCTATGATTATTATCAAGGCACCAGCATGGCTGCGCCTCACGTAGCAGGTACTGCTGCATTGTTATACGCTGCTAATCCTGATTTATCGCCCAGTACTGTTGAGCGAATTCTAAAATCAACAACACGTGAATTTCCAGGGTGCTATACACGTGGCTGCAATAACCTTTGCACAGAAGACACTTGTGGTACAGGTATTATTGATGCAGGTGAAGCTGTAAAGAAAGCAAAATATTATTAATGTATAAATTGGAGGCTTTATCATAAGCCTCCAACATTAACAATGTTTCCATGCTTCAGATAAATCAGCACCATAAATAGAATAGTTTTTATACCTACAACTCATAGTGTCATATCTCACTAAGAGTCTCCCCCCTCCTGCAGGGTATAACAATAAAATAGCATTACTCATACATCGTTAAAGTTTGACATATATGTATTTCTGACAAACATTTAATACATAATGCAACACATTGTATTATGCGTACCTTTTTCAGTAAAAGTATCGTTAACGAAACATAATGAAAATAGCGATTCTACGTACTGTGCAGTAACAGCCAATCAAACAAAGCACGTATTAATAATAAAAATGGACGCTCACACCAACTAGTCCAAAATCATTTATTTGAATAAGAGTAAGGAAAATACTGCTAGTTCGTGTGGGAAAAAATACACCTGGCTGTTCATCAATGGTTAGAATACTTACAAATATACCAAGGAAATTCAGCCAATTAATCAGCATGGAGTGCCGATGACATGATAAAAAAAAATATTTTTCCACAGCTTGGAATTCTTTCGGTTGTCGTACTATCAAGTACTGTAAGTTCAACCATGGCTAATACTAAGTTGGTTTCACAAACTAAAAAAGCCAACCAATCGATGATTGCTACCTCTATAGCTGCATCAACAAACCGTATTATCATAAAATTTAAAAACACCAAAAATAAAAACAGTACATCAAAAGCAACTATTAGTAATGCTCAAGTAGAATCTGCACTATTAATGCTAAGTGGGTTTCAGGCAAAACCTTTACGACATACATCAAGTGGTGCTCAAGTCTATAGCCTGGGGGAAACACTTGATATCAATACGGTTGAATCACTTGCCAACCAAATTAGTAACGATAGTCGCATTGAATATGCAGAACCAGACTACATACTGACTAAACAAGAAACACCTAATGATGCACGTTATAGCGAACAATGGAATTACTATGACACTCAAGGAGGGATTAACCTTCCTGAAGCCTGGGACATAACCAAAGGCAACACAAAAACCACCGTCGCCATTATAGACACAGGACTTGTTAAACACCCTGATATTGATACTAAGCGAATTTTACCTGGCTATGACTTTATTTCAGATGCATGGACCGCTAATGATGGTGATGGCCGAGATGATAGTCCACTGGATACAGGTGATGCGATCAATGCAGGTGAGTGTGGGCGTGATAGCCAAGGCAATCCCGTTCCAGCAAAAGACCAACCAAGCTCATGGCATGGTACTCATGTTGCGGGCATCATCGCAGCCTCAGGAAACAATCAACAAGGTATTGTTGGCATAGCATGGAAATCCAGTATTTTACCTGTAAGAGTGTTAGGTAAATGTGGAGGTTACACTTCTGATATTGCTGATGGTATCCGCTGGGCTGCAGGTTTAAATGTGTTAGATGTACCTAACAACCGACACCCAGCTCATGTCATTAATATGAGCTTAGGTGGCAAACATGCTTGCAGCAGAACTTATCAAAACGCCATTAATGATGCTATCTCTCAAGGCACATCTATTATTGTTGCTGCAGGAAATAGTGCAGACGATGCAAGTCAATACACTCCAGCAAACTGTAAAGGTGTTATTTCCATTGCCGCGACAAACCGAAAAGGTGATATGTCATATTATTCAAACTATGGACAGTCAGTTGATGTTGCGGCCCCAGGAGGAGAAACACGTATAGTTATTAATGGCCATGTACAACAACAAATGTATAATGGCATTTTATCTACGATTGAAGGTGGTTATGCCTTCTATCAGGGTACCAGTATGGCTGCCCCCCATGTCGCAGGTTTGGCTGCATTAATGTACTCAGTTAATCCCAAATTAACCCCAGCAGATACCAAGCAAATTTTGAAAGAAACAGCAAAACCATTCTCAGCTAATGCGCCACTTTGTAAAAAGTATGACTGTGGGGCAGGAATAATAGATGCTGGCGCTGCCGTCAAAAAAACCAAGTCTATTATGGATGAGGATTCAACAACGCCCTCCATACCTGAAACAGATGATAGCTGCTCATGGCTAGACTGGTCGTGTTGGCCAAATTGATAGATAAGAAAAGTATATGACTTTGATGATAGCGAAGGTACAAGACACTTGCCGCTATCATCAATTAGAAAGTTTGTTATATACCCATCGCAAAGGGTAGAGTTTAAAACTGTTCTTCTTCAAGTGAAAATAAATCTTCACTCCCAGCCATAATACATTGTTCAAGCCCATAAATACGTGGCAGTAGACGATTAAAATAATAACGTGCCGTCTTCAACTTAGCATCATAAAAAGCGTTATCCATGTCAGGCTTCTGAGCTATAACAGCCACCACTTTTAGCCACATATACGCAAAGGCTACATAGCCAAACAGGTGTAAATATTCAACGGAAGCAGCACCAATCTCATTTGGGTTATTTTTCGCCTTATCAATCACCCAAGCCGTTACTTTTTCTAGTGTAACAATTGCATTCTGTAATGGTTGCAAGAACTCATGTGTAACGTCAGTCTGTTGTTGTTCAATGAAATTTCGAATTTCAGCCATAAACTCATCAACATACTGGCCACCATTAGCAACGACTTTCCGCCCAACGAGATCAAGTGCTTGTATTCCATTTGTACCTTCATATATTTGTGCAATTCGTACATCTCTAACAAGCTGCTCTTGCCCCCACTCAGAGATATAACCATGACCACCAAGCACTTGCTGACCCAAGACACAGGCATCTAATCCCATATCTGTAAAAAATGCTTTAGCCACAGGCGTCATTAATGCAACAAAGTCTTTCGCTTTTTTCTGCTCAGCTTTATCTTGGCTATATTTTGCAGTGTCCAACTGTAAGGCAACATAAGTCGAAAATATCCGCGCACCTTCAGTTAAAGCTTTCATATTAAGTAACATTCGTCGTACATCGGGATGAACTAATAAGGGGTCAGCATATTTATCAGCATATTTTACGCCTTCAGAGGACCGCCCTTGTAATCGATCTTTAGCATAATTTGCAGCAATTTGGTAGGATGCTTCCGCACAACCTATACCCTGAATACCTATAGATAATCGCTCATAGTTCATCATGGTGAACATGTACATTAAGCCTTTGTTTGCCTCTCCCACCAAAAATCCCCGAGAGCCATCAAAGTTAAGTACACAAGTAGCAGAAGCCTTAATCCCCATTTTATGTTCAACAGAACCACAGTTAACCTGGTTAAACTCACCTAAAGAACCATCATCATTGACCCAAATTTTGGGAACAATAAACATTGATATGCCTCTCGAACCTCCAGGTGCATCAGGTAGTTTGGCTAAAACTAAATGGATGATATTTTCAGTGAGGTCATGCTCGCCACCTGTAATAAATATTTTGGTTCCTGTTATCGAGTACGTTCCATCTGTATTAGGCTCTGCTTTAGTTCGAATAATACCTAAGTCAGAACCAGCATGTGCTTCAGTTAAGCACATAGAGCCTGCCCACTCACCAGAATACATCTTGGGTAAAAATTGTTGTTTTAGGTTATTGTCTGCATGTGAGTCTATTGCTAGACAGGCGCCTACGGTTAAAACTAAATATAAAGCGAGCGAATTATTTGCGCCATAGAGCATTTCCTCAAAGTGAATGGACAACATCTTTGGCATTCCCATCCCGCCAAACTCGGGATTACCAGTAATGCCTAACCACCCTCCTTCCGCAATGGTTTGATACGCATCTTTAAAACCTTTTGGTGTTTCAACCTTACCATCTTGCCAAGCTACACCTTGGTTATCCCCAGACTGGTTAAGTGGTGCCAGTAATCCACCTGCTATCTTATTACCTTCTTCCAAAATGGCTTCAGCAATATCACTATCAACCTGTTCTTTTAACGCAGGCCAAGACTGCCACTTCTCCTGACATTTAAATACATCATTTAGTAAAAAACGAATATCATTTAAGGGTGCATTATATTCAGCCATGATGGCACCTCAGCAAATTTTAAAATTGAATTTATTTATATACCCACAAGGTGTGGTTTCAATGATTCACAAGGGTATGAATCACTATACATTTTATGTAGTGCTTTATTGATGCTTAGCATCAAATAATAACCAGTGTTGGAATTAGCACCGTTTTAGAGATGCCCTATAGTTTTTATCATTTACCCCACTCCTTCTTTATATCCAACACTATCAATTTTTATCCAGCACCATCAATCATCCTTTAAAATACTTATATCTTACTTTACAGTTATCATACCTTATAAACATTTTTATTGTATCTGTCACAATATGACTAATAAGTATTATTAATAATTCTTTCTGATAAGCTATCTTCGTACCTCTTCAATATCCGTAAAATATTGAATGATATTGATCAATATACTTTTAACAATTTTCTAATACAGTATCGTTTACTAAAAAGAGTTAATACTCAACAAAAAACATACCGTTAAGTTATTTCATGGAGGAATAAAACATGAGTATGGTTCCTTGGAATCCTTTCAGTGAACTTGAAACCCTTCTAGATCGATATCAACGTCTGTCAGGTAAATCAACTCAAAGTCCTAGCGGTCGAGAAGCAATGAAAGTAAACGACTGGTCACCCGCTGTAGACATAAGTGAAACTGCTGAAGAGTACCTTATTAAAGCAGAGCTACCTGAAATCAGAAAAGAAGACGTCAAAGTCACTGTTGAAGAAGGGGTCTTAACGATTCAAGGTGAGAGAAAATACGAATCAGAGGACAAAAACCGTAAACACCACCGTGTAGAACGTTTTTATGGCAGCTTTGCTCGTAGCTTTCACCTTCCAGAAGATACTGACACGAGCGCTATACGTGCTGAGTTTGCTGATGGCATGCTCAACTTACATTTACCCAAAATGGAAAAACCCACTTCTCGTTCAGTTGAAATCGATATTAGCTAATGCCTGACAGTATCGGGAGCTTGTTAAACCAAGGGTTCCCGATGTCAACACGTCTTCAAAATCTCCATTAAGAACCTACCTCTTGCTTTATCGTTATCAGCTTAACGATTAGTTTCGTTAACCATTATTCCCCGTCATTCTTTGTAAAATCAAGATTTATGAATTATTTTTAACTGTTAATTTACAGAAAAAATAGCCCAAAAATTAAATCTCATGTATTTATGGTTTATTATTGTTATTCACAGCTTTAATTCTCTACTTGAAAGTCAAACTGAGCAACATGACTTTGTTTGTCATCATCTCTATAAAAGCCAAGTTATCAAAAAGCAGCTCGTTTCAGTTATTTGGGTCATTGCCTCTGTCTTTATTATTAACTGTCCGCTATTGCCTATAATCATCATCATTGCTCTAAGTGCAACATTCTTAGGTTTTATGATTTTAGATGAAACAGAATAAAGGGTCCTAAAAAAAGCCCGCTTAAAGCGGGCAAGATAAAGGAGCTGTATGAAAATTACCAAACCAAAATTTATAATACACTTCGCTTTGGGTATATCTATACGATTTTAACCAAAAGCATACACATCAAAATGTTACTCTACACCAAACTCATCTTCAGCTATTTCCATTAAGTTATCAGCACCAGATAATATGGCGGCTTTGTGTGTTTGAGTACGAGGCAAAATCCGTTTAAAGTAAAAACGTGCTGTTTTAACTTTGGCGGTGTAATAACTTTCTTCTGTGGTTCCTGCGTTTAACTTTTCCAAAGCCACTCTTGCCATATCTGCCCAGAAATAAGCTAAACAGGCATAACCTGAATACATTAAGTAATCAACTGCTGCTGCACCTACTTCATCCCGGTTTTGCATCGCAGCCATACCTACTTTCAGAGTGATATCGCCCCACTCTTTATTGAGTTCAGCCAAAGGCTCAATAAATTCCTGCAAATCTTCTACATCTACATTTGCCTGACAGAATTTATGGACCACTTTAGTAAAACACTTCAGTGCTTCACCTTGTGTCATAAGCACTTTACGTCCAAGCAGATCGAGAGCTTGAATCCCTGTTGTTCCTTCATATAACAAGGCAATTCGACAATCACGAACATTTTGTTCCATGCCCCATTCACGGATATATCCATGACCACCATAAACTTGAAGACCTAAGTTAGCCGCTTCAAAACCAACTTCTGTCATAAACGCTTTCGCGATAGGAGTAATAAAGGACAACAGTTGCTCAGCTTCATTTCGTGCTTCTGCATCGGGTGAAAGTTTAGCAACATCAACTAGTTTCGCGGCATAATAAGCAAGTGCTCGATTACCTTCCGCAAACGATTTAATCGTCATAATCATACGACGAATGTCTGGGTGAACTATGATGGGATCAGCAGGTTTATCAGGTGCTTTAGGACCAGATAAAGAACGCATTTGTAAACGATCTTTGGCATAAGCTAAAGCTCCCTGAAAAGCGACTTCGGTATGCGCCAAACCTTGTAGACCTGTACCTAAACGGGCTGTATTCATAAAGGTAAACATACAGTTTAAGCCTTTATTCGCAGGTCCAATCAAATATCCAGTGGCTTCATCAAAATTCATAACACATGTTGAGTTTCCATGGATACCCATTTTGTGCTCAATTGAACCACATTGCACAGCATTACGTTCTCCAGGCTCCCCTTGCCCATTAGGTAACCACTTAGGCACAATAAATAATGAAATACCTTTGGTACCAGCAGGTGCATCAGGCAAACGCGCAAGAACGATATGAACAATATTATCGGCTAAATCATGCTCACCTGCTGAAATAAATATTTTGGTACCAGAAATACGATAGGATCCGTCTGAATTAGGATCCGCTTTACAACGAAGCAAGCCAAGGTCTGAGCCACAATGGGGCTCTGTTAGACACATTGTCCCTGTCCACTCACCTGATATTAGTTTGGTCATATAAACTTGCTTTTGCTCTTCTGTTCCATGCGCAGAAAGCGTGTTCATCGCACCATGACTTAAGCCAGGATACATGCCCCATGACCAATTAGCCTCACCGACCATTTCACTCAGGACCAGGCCAAGGGACTCAGGTAAACCTTGACCACCATACTCTGGCTCATGAGCTAACGAAGGCCAACCACCTTCTACATATTGCTTATAGGCTTCTTTGAAGCCTGAAGGAGTGGTTACGCCCTTCGTAGACCACTTACAGCCTTCTTCATCTCCAGTAAGATTCAAGGGGGCTAGCACTTGTTCACAAAACTTTGCCCCTTCCTCCAAAATAGCATTGACCATATCTGGTGTTGCATCTTCACAACCTGGCATCGTTGCGTAATGCTCTGGATAATTCAACACTTCATCTCTAACGAAACGAATATCGCGCAAAGGTGCTTTAAATTCTGGCATAGTGCTAACCCCTCACTCTGGTTTACTTCTTGTTTTTATTTGTTTTTTACAAATTGATGTGCTGCTTTGTCTGTCCTGATTATTGCAACAAACTATATGCTCAGGCGGTTTTGACTGGTTGAAAATCGTGCATTCAAATTAATAAAACAGTTGTTTGAAACATACGTTGGCTGATTTCAGTTGTCAAGTTTAGGCAGCTCATATTTCCTAGTACACTCATAAACAGTTTAGCTACATTTTCAAACTGTCGTTCGAATGAAATGTCATAGCGCCAAAAAACTTTAGAAATAACTTATATAAAATGGCTAAGCTTTTTTCAGATGAGAATTAGATAGGGGATAACATGCGCTTTATAAAAAAAGATGAGACTTAAACATAAATAGTTAACCTTGATCAGGTAGATAAATCGATTCCCTTATCCACTTGACTCTTAATTAAACCAAGCTCAATAAACTGCTCATAGACTGATAAATTTCGCCGATTTCTTTCCGCAAGCTGAGCCCTACTTGCGTCATCATCATTCTCTTCTTTTTTGTCTTGTTCCTTTTCCTTATTTTCTTCTTTTACTAAAGTGCTTCTCTGCCCTTGGTTTATCTCAAACTGTTCTTCCTGCACTGAAGCAAGCTCTTGTCTCGCCTGAAGTTCCAGCTGTGAGGCTTTGGCGGCTACAACTCTATCCTGTGCTGAAGGTTCGGCAGGGGCCAAAGCTGCTCGGCGAATTTGCTGAGCTTTCGCAATAGTTGCTTCAGGGCTGCCTGGCACGGGGGAAATATCAATCGACACTTCACCAGAAACAGCATAAGGTACTCCATTAGGTCCTCTAATAAACTGAAATTGTGCTGCGCCCGCAAACTGGCCTCCTACAGCCTGATGCGCTTGTTCATGAGCTTTTACTTCTTGGTCACGCTGGGCTAACTGTTGGATTTCTTGCTGTTCTTGCGGATCTTGCTGAGGTGTATCCTGGGAGTTAGGCTGACCTTGCTGTTCATCTTGATTTATTTGAAAGTTTCTAGCCTGAAGGGCTTGATCTCGATCCAATGACTGCTGTTCAGCCACATTGGGTTGATTTTGAGTCGCAGTTCGGGGAGCAGTAGAATTAAGTTCTTCTACAGGTAAGAAAACAGAAGTTTGTACTCTTTCCTTTTCGATACTCTCTGCTGTCTTCACGGGTGCAATGACAGGTGGAGTTATGTTGTTTATCGAAAAGCTATTGTTTACCTGCATGCTTAAACTCCCTGACAAGTCAGTAATGAGTTAAAGCTCAGGCCGTTATATCAAGCAGCGTTCCTAGCATCTCATCCGCTACATTAACCACTTTTGCTGAAGCTTCGAACAAATGCTGACCTTCTTTAAGCTCAACAATGGATGTTGCTAGGTCACCACTACCTTCACTAACAGCCGTTCCTGAAGCAATATCCTGTGCAGCTTCAGCCACTGTCGACCTTCCTCGATTCATCCCTGATAGGCCAGTATGAAGTAGTGAATTATTAACCTCCATCGTACTACCCTTTTATAAGTTCACGAAATACCGACTCATAAACCACTCTATCATTTGGATATAGCTACAACCCTATTAAAACATGACGCACTTCACATTCAAAAAACTGATTCTACATAAAAAGCGATCAGTCATTACTAATTGGATTAATCGACTCTCGCTTTTTTGTCACCTTGAAACGGGCTTAAACAATCCCATTCAATGATAAGTATCGAGCAGCAAGCGCTGATGGGGGAGCAGATATCTCTGCTGTAGGATGGGATGACTCCATTGATGTGAATTCATCCAAATAAGGAACAACACCCAGACAAGGTGTATTGAGTAACACTTTTAAGGTATCTACATTTTCTTGAAAGCGAGACATCTCAGGGTCAATGGTATTTGCAACCCAGCCAGCCAGTCTCAAGCCATCTGACCTAATGACTTCTGCTGTCAGCAATGCATGATTCAAGCAGCCAAGTTTCATCCCGACAACAAGTATGACTGGAATATTCAAAAGCTTAACCACATCGGCCAGTGTTTCCTGGTCATTCAATGGAACACGCCACCCCCCAGCACCTTCAACAAGCGTAAGATCAACGGAAGGGGTTATGAGACGTTGGCACAAGCTGGCAATATCATTTGCGGTTAGGGGGTTTTCTTCTTCTAATGCTGCGATATGGGGTGCAATTGGTGACTGAAGCGCAATGGGGTTTACCTCAGGGTAACGACGAGGTTCAGTCATACACTGCTTTAATAAAATTGCATCTTCATTTTGCCAACCTTCTGCCGTCAACTGGCAGCCTGCAGCAATAGGTTTGATCGCTGCAGTGGCAAGGCCATCAACACGAGCGCGTTCAAGTAAAGCGCAGCTAATGAATGTTTTACCTACTTCAGTGTCTGTACCCGTAATAAAAAAAGCTGACATAACACCCCAGTACTTCTACTACTTTTTCTTAAGAACACCATATATAACCTGGTAAGTCGCAGGTAAATTTTCTTCTTCATCACGATACCGCTCGTAGGCTTGCCGCAAACGCCTTAAACGTCTGAATGTCGTCAAACCACTTGAAGGGGCTTCTAGAACTGTATTCGCCCCCAGGCTTTTTAACTCTCGCGTTAGCTGAGATAACTCTTGATAATGCATAGTACATGGTTGGCGTTCAAGTAATAGTTGTTCTAATCCACTCTGGCGAATGGCTTTTTCATGGGCGAGAACACCAGGGTAATGATTGACGTGATTATAACTATCAACTTGTGACCAAGCTTCTCTTAATTCACTCAGGGTGCCCGCCCCCAAGGTGGTGAATACAAAATAGCCTCCAGGCCTTAGCACCCTGCTTATCTCTTTAAATACTACAGCAGGACTACTACACCACTGAATCGCCAAACTGGAAAAAACCAAGTCTAATGACTGACTACGGATAGGAAGCTGCTCAGCATCACCACTTATCCAGGTTGCACCTAACTTTTGATAACGTTGACGTGCAAACTTCAACATCCCCATAGCAATATCACACGCCAACACTTGGCTCGTCTCATAAGCACGGGCAAGCTTTGTTGTAAAATAGCCCGTGCCACACCCCAAATCGAGCATTACTCTTGGCTCCATATGTGTGGGGAGAAACGACATTAATCGATTCCCAACCAGCCGTTGCAACTTAGCAACGCTATCATACTGTTGAGCCGCACGACTGAATGAACGAGCTACTTTTTCTTTATCAACAAGAATCACTCAAATACCACTAAGCTAAGGTTAGGATTGCTGGGAATTTAGAAAGGTATGAATCAGGGATGCAACATACTCAGGTTTATCCCAAAATATAAGGTGACAGCCATCTAATGTTTCAACCTGGTGATGAGGAAACCTATCCTGTACATGGCTGCTTACTCGGCATGGCACCAACGAATCACGCTTAGCAAAGATGTGCAGCGCTGAACAGGATACTTGTTGCAGAAAACTTCTGGCATCAGAGTCACCCAAAAGTCGTAAAGAACGTATATAAACCTCATGTTTGTCTGGTCTACCTTTCGCTTGAGCGGATAAGCCACGTAGCAATGCGCGGAGTTGATCGCTACCCAGACAATTAAGACGCAGGAACCGTTGAAAAGTTGCGGAAAAGTCTTCTTCAATCCCCTCTAAAAACATCCCAAAAACCTCAGGATCCATTCCCGGCCAATCAGCTCTTGCCACAAAGCATGGGTTACTCGCCAACGTTATCAGCTGTGAAACTCGCTGTGGATATTTGGCTGCCAAACCACTCGCCAGAGCACCTCCGAAAGACCAACCTATCAATGTACAAGGCTGGTCAGGCAGTAGTAATGCGAGATAACTTTGTAATGTTTGCCAATCCCAAGAGTCATTAAAATCATTATCCAAGCCTGACAAGCTATAGCAGTTAACGGAATAGCCTAAGAGGGTTAAGACTTCAGCTAATGGGTTTAACACACGTTGAGGCATCCCCCAACCCCCCAGTAGCACAATAGGAGAAGTATTCACTATACTCATAAAGGTTCCTGCAAGCCTTTTATGTTTGCTAAAGCATCAACAAGCTGTTCAACCTGATCCATTGTATGTTGTGCAGAAAAGGTTATTCGTAGCCTGGCCGTACCTTTAGGTACAGTAGGTGGACGAATCGCTGTTACCCAAAATCCACGCTTCTGCAACTCATGACTTACCTGTACAGATTGATCAGCATCACCCACCAATACAAGCTGTATGGGAGTACATGACGGCAACAACTGCCACCCCTGCTGGCTTACTTCATGGCGGAAAAAGGTGATCAACTGCTGTAAATGTGTTCGCCGCCAACTTTCTTCTTGTAACAGTTTCAAACTGGTTAATGACGCTGCCGCTAACGCTGGAGGTAAAGCAGTGGTATAAATATAGGTTCGTGCAAATTGAACCAATGCTTCAATCAACGTTTTAGAACCTGCAACAAAAGCACCATAAGTTCCAAAGGCTTTACCAAGTGTTCCTACTAATATGGGCACTTGTTCTGGACTCAAGCCAAAGTGCTGAATAATTCCTTTACCATGCTCACCTAAGACACCAAAACCATGAGCATCATCAACCATCAACCAGGCATTATGACTTTCTACCAGGTTCACCAATGCAGGTAATGGGGCTATATCACCATCCATGCTAAATACGCCATCTGTTACCACCAGCCTTTGCTGCTGAGGAGAACAGCTTTGTAAACATTTTGCCAACTGTATGACGTCTGCATGAGCGTAACGCTGAAAACGGGCCTGACTTATTAGCCCACCATCAATCAACGATGCATGATTCAGCTTATCCTGCAAAATATAATCGCCTTTTGTTGATAAAGCATTAATCACGCCAAGATTAGCCATATACCCAGACGAAAACAGTAATACCCTTTCATATCCAGTAAACTCAGCAAGCGCTTCTTCTAATTGATCATGAAGCTTATGATGACCACACACCAAGTGTGATGCGCCACTACCCACACCATGGCTTTTTGCGGCTTGTTGAAATGCACTAATAACGGCAGGGTGGTTTGCCAAACCAAGATAATCATTACTACAAAAATTAACCATTACCTGATTTTGGTTAATCACTGTAGGTTGCTGTGGTCCAGCGATTTGTTGACGTTGGCGTAATAAATGCTGACGCTCACGCTCTGCGAGACGTTGCTGTAATACTTCATCTAACCTCATGCTCATGAAGTTACAGTCGCATCGTAAAACAGCGCTTGGTCCTGTTGCTGCTCAATCGCTTGCTGGAGTTGCTGTGCCTGATCAGCATCAGACTGACCAATATGTTGCTCCGGCGTTATTCCGAGAGATTTAAAAAGCTGTAAGTCCTTGTTTTTTTCTGGATTAGGCGTTGTCAGCAAACACTCCCCATAAAAAATAGAGTTAGCGCCTGCAAAAAAAGCTAACGCTTGCATCTCTTTGCTCATATTTTCCCGCCCAGCAGAAAGGCGTACGTAAGACCTGGGCATCATAATGCGCGCCAGCGCAATTATCCTAATAAACTCAATAGGATCGACATCATCGACATCATCCAGAGGGGTGCCATCCACTTTGACGAGCATATTAATTGGCACACTTTCAGGCTGCTGGGGCATGTTTGCCAGCTGAATTAATAGCCCTAAACGATCCTGTTGCCCTTCACCCATACCAATAATGCCGCCAGAGCATACTTTTATCCCAGCATCTCGTACGCTAGCTAAGGTATTGAGCCGATCCTGATAGGTTCGAGTGGTAATGATCTTTCCATAAAACTCAGGTGAGGTATCCAGGTTATGGTTGTAATAATCCAAGCCCGCTTCAGCTAACGAGCTAGCTTGCTCGTTATCAAGCATGCCAAGGGTCATACAGGTTTCTAACCCAAGTGCTTTTACACCTTTAACCATTTCTAGAACATATGGCATGTCTTTTTTACTAGGATGTTTCCATGCTGCTCCCATACAAAAGCGAGTCGCTCCTGTAGCTTTGGCATCTTTAGCCTTAGCTAACACTGCCTCAACTTCCATAAGCTTCTGCTTTTCCAGCCCCGTATTATAGTGTCCGCTTTGTGGACAATATTTACAGTCTTCTGGACAAGCCCCTGTTTTAATAGAAAGCAGCGTACTGGTTTGAACCTGGTTTGGGTTGAAATATTTACGGTGAAACGTTTGCGCAGTAAAGAGCAAGTCATTGAAAGGTTGCTCGAAAAGCGCTCTTACCTCGTCATAAGCCCAGTCATGGCGAATATCTTTTCTTTCAGTCACAGTCATAATCAGGTCTTCACGGCTTTAAAGGTGGATGGCTCAGGTCATGACAATGAGTGAATCAGTACTCATTGCTGCTCATTGTGGTCCATTACTTTTCCAGTGAATGGTAAATTGGTATCACCCCCTGTCAACCAAATAAGCGCATGAAGGTTTACATTAGATCAATTATTAACCACCTAATACCGATTCCCTGTTTATTATGTGGTGTAACGACTTCATTTGAATGTCGTATATGTAGTCCTTGTCAGAAAAACCTGCCAAGCTTCAAAGTCGCCTGCCAAACCTGTGGTTTACCCGTTTACTCAGCAAATACTTATCGCTGCGGGCACTGCATAGCAAAGCCAACGACCATAAACCGAACAGTCTGTGGTTTTAGTTATCAGTTTCCTGTGGATAAACTTATCCTTCAGTTTAAATATCATCAGCAATTGGGTATTGGCGAAACACTTAGTCAGTTGCTTGCGGAAAAAATCCAACAACAGTATCTGGATGACGCTCTTCCTGAGCAAATTATTCCTGTTCCAATGCATCCTAAGCGTCTGGCTAGCCGAGGATTTAATCAAGCAGCTCTCATTAGCAAGCAGTTAAGTAAACAGCTTAGTATCCCTATTAATACCCAAAGTTGTCAGCGTGTCGTTGAGACTAAGCCTCAAGAAGGTCTTAATGCCAACCAACGGTGTAAAAATTTACAGCACGCATTTACAAGAACTAACACAGTCTCACCACATATCGCGATAGTTGACGATGTCATTACGACTGGAGCCACCATTAACGCTTTAGTTGAAACCTTAAGCTCAGCCGACGTTACTCGGATTGATGTTTGGAGCCTAGCAAGAACACCTGCCAACTGATAAGCTCGCTGCACGTGAGCCTGAACTCAATGCATTCTGCTTGATACTTGACCTTTTCTCACAGCAGTATTAACACACTCATACTGATCTAGATTCTATAAAAAAGGATGCTGCTATGTGCTGCTGGAAAAATGCACATCTCTCAAGTTTAAAAATAACTGAGCAACAGCTGTGTTATTTTTCTCAGGGACTTATTGATTTACGTTTTTCAACTTTAACATTATTGTTTTTTCTGCTTTTCATAAGTTACCCAGCGTTGTCACTTGCATCACTTCCCTCTCAAAAAGTGATTACCATTGCTGTTGCCAGTAATTTTAAGCCAACGCTTAACCGCCTCAGTGAACAATATCAGCAACAAAATAAAAACCAAAAAGTTGTACTCAGTAGTGCTGCGACGGGTGTCTTATTTACCCAAATCCGTCAAGGAGCACCCTATGATGCATTTTTTTCAGCCGATAGCCTTCGCCCTAAGCTATTAGAGCACGCAGGTCTTTCTCTACCTAACTCGCGTATCACCTATGCTCATGGTCAACTTGTTTTATGGGCAAGAGAATACGGTGGTTCAATTCATTCAAAGACAGTAAAACTGCTTCTACAAAAAACCACACAACTGAGTATTGCCAACCCTAAAACAGCACCTTACGGTTTAGCCGCTCAACAAGTTTTACAAAAGCTCAGTTTATGGCCGTACCCAAGGCTAGTGATGGGGCACAACATTGCACAAACCCTGCAATTTATTCAAACAGGCAATGCAGCAGCTGGCTTTGTTGCCAAAGCCCAACTTCCTTTTATTAAGCAAGGACAAACATGGGAAATACCACAAGCTTGGTATCAGCCCATAGAACAGCAAGCAATCATACTTAAACGCAGCCAGGAAACAGAAGCTACCCAACAGTTTTTTAATTTCATACGCAGTAAAAAGGCCCAAACAATTATCAAACAAGCAGGTTATGATTTACCCAAATAAATAAAGCTAAGCCTCAAATACCAATAGCCCCAGTCGCTTAAGTCAGGAAACCATCATTAATGAACTTATACGACATAGCTTTTTACTCATAATGCTCTATAAAACTGATCTATTTATTTATGTTTAGTGCTACTGATATCGCCGCTATCACCATTACTCTCAAGCTAGCATGTATTACTACATTACTGTTAATGCTGCTCGCACCACCGATTGCCTGGTGGCTAAGTCATACTCAAAGTAAAGTCAGATCCTTTGTAGAAGCGCTTGTCGCAATGCCACTAATTTTACCTCCCACTGTATTAGGGTTTTATTTACTACTACTTTTTTCACCGAACAGTCCTGTTGGAAGCGCATGGTTACAACTCACAGGTTCAACACTCGCTTTTAATTTTAGTGGCTTGGTCATTGGCTCAATTTTTTATTCTCTACCTTTTGCAGTTCAACCCTTACAAAGTGGTTTTCATCAAGTCGATCATGGTTTAATTCAAGCAGCGACCACACTAGGTGCTTCACCTTGGAATGTATTTACCCGTGTTATTTTTCCACTCACCAAGCGAAGTTTTATCATTGCCGCGACTTTATGTTTTGCCCATACCATTGGCGAGTTTGGTGTTGTACTCATGCTGGGGGGGAATATACCAGGCAAAACGCAGGTAATTTCAATTGCACTTTTTGATCATGTTGAGTCACTTAACTATATCCAGGCACACTCGCTAGCGGCTGTTTTAGTGCTTTTCTCTCTGACGGTACTTTGGCTTGTTTATGGGTTGCAAGGTAAAAAACGCCAAAAAAAGTTTAGTTCAGTTAGTTAACCAATCATTTTTTATGTAAATAACACATCATGCTGCAGTTAGATATTAAGCTAGAACACCAGCAAAATTTCACACTGGATCTGTCCTACAGCTTTCAGTCAGGTGGTATCACAGGTATTTTCGGTCCCTCAGGTAGCGGCAAATCAACTTTACTAAACTGTATTGCAGGGCTCGAACCGGCACTGAATGGCTCAGTGATCTGTAACAACTGTTACTGGCATGATCAACAGCTAGTATTAACCAAAAATCACCTGCGAGGTTTAGGTTATGTCTTCCAACAACCCCGCTTATTTCCCCATTTAGACTGTTTGGCAAATCTGACCTTTAGTCAGCATTGGCGATCAAACGTCAGCACGGGTTCTCCAGATATTGATGAAGTGATTCATGAACTGGGCCTATCCCCCCTGCTAAGTCTTTCCCCTCATCAACTATCAGGAGGTCAAAGACAAAAAGTGGCGCTTGGTCGTGCACTATTAAGTACTGAGTCAGTGTTATTAATGGATGAGCCACTTTCTGCTGTAGACCAACAAAGTAAACAACAAATTACCGCTTGGCTTTATCAACTAAGTCAACGTTGGCCCATCCCCTGGCTTTACGTCAGTCATGAAATCAACGAGCTGTATCGTATTGCCCGTGAGCTTATTGTAATGTCATCTGGTCAGATCCAACTTGCTGGCGACCTGCTTTCATTAAGCCAACAAGCACACCAATTTTTATCTTCCCCTGCGGATGCTGGTGCACTACTGGTTGGTACAGTCGTCAATCATGATGACCATTATGGATTAACCCAGTTGGATATTGGCTCCCAATCACTGCTGGTTGAGCGGCTACCTTTTAACTGTGGCTGCCCTGTTCGACTACAGGTACCTGCTCGTGATGTAAGCTTAAGTCTGACTCGCCCTGAAGGTAGCAGCATACTTAATATTTTACATGGCACTATTACTGAACTCGCCCCACTGACGGGTCATAGCGTGCTTGTTCAAGTTGCTTGTGGAGAACAACACATACTTTCTCGCATTACACAGAAGTCTAAAGACCAGCTGCAGCTAACCTGTGGGATGCCTGTTTACTTACAAGTCAAAAGCATTGCTCTACTGAACCAAACAGTTTAGTCTGCAAACTTTGATAGTATTGGTAACAGTGAAATTTTAGGGGGTAGCTTATGCATAATGAAACTCAGGACATCGCTACCAGCAGCCACCCTTATAATACCCTTACCCCCGACTGCGTGCTTGATGCGGTTGAATCACTAGGCTTCTTATGTGATGGTCGAATCTTCCCCCTAAATAGTTATGAAAACCGTGTGTATCAAGTTGGCATTGATGAACAAACGCCGGTTATTGTGAAGTTCTATCGTCCAGAGCGCTGGTCAACTGCTCAAATAATAGAAGAACATCAGTTTTTGTTTGAGCTTAAAGAACTGGAAATACCTGTCGTCTGCCCATGGCAAAATACTCAGGGACAAAGCCTCCACACTTTTAATCACTTTTCCTTTGCTGTATTTCCCCGACAAGGAGGACATGCTCCTGAACTGGATAATATGGACAATTTAGTGATTCTGGGTCGAATGTTAGGCCGCATTCATCAGGTTGGACGTATTAAACCCTTTGCGCACCGCCCCAACATCGATATAGCGAGTTTTGGGCAGGCAAGTTACCAATATCTTTTAAACTCTGACCTTCTGCCGTATGAACTGAAAATAGCTTACGAAACCTTGGGACGAGATTTACTTGAGACACTTGAAAAGCAATGGCCAAAACAAGGCATTGAGATACAACGCATTCACGGCGACTGTCACCCAGGGAATATTCTTTGGCGCGATGACTTACCCCACTTTGTTGATTTTGATGATTGTCGAGCAGGTCCATGCATACAAGACTTATGGATGTTACTTTCAGGTGATCGCCACCAACAAATAAAACAGATCGATGAGATTCTATCTGGCTATGAAGAGTTTTCCAGTTTTAACCTAGCTGAACTTAGAATGATAGAGCCATTAAGAACCCTACGAATCATGCATTATAGTGCATGGCTTGCCCGCCGCTGGACTGATCCGGCTTTTCCCAAGGCATTTCCATGGTTTAATACAGCTCGCTACTGGTCTGAGCATATTTTAGAGCTACGTGAGCAATTAGCGGCTTTACAAGAACCACCTCTAGTACTTTATAGCTAAACAATAGATAAGATTAACAACATAAGACTCGTTGTTTTAGATTACTTCATAGTGAAGGTTATACCTACCTACTATCAGTAGTCACTTAGGTTAAGCGTAGCAATAACCAGTACAGACAAAATCATTGATTTAATGAGTTATAGTGATATTAAATCAACTAAATAGCTGCATAAACGTCCCACTAAATATGAAATAGGACTATTAAGACGTAAATAAGGTGCGATCAAAATAACAAAAATGTATTAGTCGCCTATTGTTCACCAATAACTTGTTTACAATACTACTCTTTTATTTTGACCGATTTCGTAAACACAAAAAGAGCCTTATTAGTTATGAGCGTCCACCTTAAGCGATGTACTTTTGTGTCATGTAGAGTTTGGCTTTTTTTGCTACTCAGCCTCTGTGTTTTGAACTCTTTAGCAGAAGCTGCAGCATCTGATATTAAGCTACCATCTAAAGATCTCATTAAGAAATCTATAGACTCAATTGATCAAAAAAAACTAAGCACAGAAGAGCAAGATGAGCTCCGAGACGTTCTAAAAGACACATTACAAAAGCTTGAGCAAATTGAGCAGGAAAAACAACGCTTACATACTCTGCGCCAGGAGTATGCAGATATTCCTCGACAAATTAGATCTTTAGAGCAGGATGTTCGCAAGCTCTCTATTCCTAAAAAAGCTGATCTGCGAAACAACTTTGCCAAGCATGACCTTGACCGTTTAGAAGACATGCTCAGTGACAAGCAAGCTGATCTATCTGATGTACGAAGCCAGCTGGATAGAAACAGTGACCTAATTACGATTACTCAAAAATTACCAGAGACGGCCCAAGCAGAAATGGCCGCCAACCAAAAGAAAACTGAATCATTAAATGATGAACTCCGCAAACTACAAAGCAGTGAAAAACCACCAAAGTTTGCAGAAGAAACAGAGTATTTTATTTTCTCGCAAATAGAGCACCTTCGCAGAGAAAACTCAGTACTGCGCCTGAAAAAGCGTCATAGTACTGAGTACTTAGGCCTTCTCAATGCCAAGTCAGAGCTATTGGGTAAACAAGCAAAAATCTTACAAAAAGAAATTAAAGTGCTTGATGACTTAGTCATCAGCAAACGCCGCGAAGAAACTCAAAAAGTGCTTGATTCTGCATCAGAAGTTACCAAGTCGTCAGAAAATACGCACCCTATTCTAAAAGAACAAGCAAAAGTTAACATACACTTAAGTAAGTCATTGCTTCGAGTGACCGATAACTTAACAGAGTTAAACCGCAAAAACTCAGCGATAGCTCAGCAATTACAGTTTATTAAGCAAATCGGCCAATCCATAGACCAACAAACGGCTATCCTAAGAGACTCTCCTGTGCTGGGGAAGTTTCTCCGCCAACAAAAGCAAGCTCTACCAAAAATCCAGTTACACAATGATCTTCCTGAACTCATTGCCAATTTACGCTTTGATCAGTTCCAAAACACTGAAGAGAAAAAAAAGCTCAGTAAAGCATATATAGAGCAGCTTCATACTTCAGCTGTAGAAGACGCAGAAAAGAAGTTATCGGAAGTAAATAAAACTCTTAAAGAGCTAAAAGCGCAACAAGAGCAGGAAGCAAAAAAACAACAAGAAAACCAAGAAGAGCAGCCAGATAAACCCACTGAAGAACAGCCTAAAAATACTGAAAATACAAAGGATGAGTCTGTAAAAAAAGAATCTACTGAGCCTGCTCCACCTTCAGAACTCAGCCAGAAAATTACTTCTTTAGAGAAACAGCAAAAAGCGCTTAAAGCAGACTTAAAGGTTATTAAAACCTTAAAACCCGAGCTGGAAAAATTAATTCAGTTACGCGAAAAGTTGTTGGATAACCTGATTTCAGAGCAAAACAAATTACTCAGTATTGCGATTACATTACAAATCAACCAACAAGAGCTAAAGAAAAACCGAGATGAACTTGCAGCCTCTCTGGAAAAGCAGCTGTTTTGGATTGCTAGTAATAAGCCCATTGATGCTAAATGGTTTAAAACCATACCGAAGCTAGTAAAGATAGAGTTTCGAGATATTCAGGGTAACCCCTGGGAGGCTTTTAGAGTAAACCTTATTGAACGTTGGCCACTGGCTGTTTTATTTACGTTATTGTTGGTTTTCACTGTTCTTCGATATCGTCCACTTAAAGACTATCAACTGTGGTTATCCGATAAGGTCGGTAAAGTACAGCGGGATGACTTGACGGTAAGCCCCAAAGGCATTGCGATTTCTGCTTTTCATGCCTTACCTATTCCATTACTGCTCATGTTTATTAGTATTTTCCTGAAGCAAGTGGAAAATCGAGAACTCATTGTACATGTGCTTAGCGAAGGACTTTATTCTTTGGCAATAGCTACCTTTGCCCTGGCAATGATGCACTATATGACCAAGTCAAATGGCATCTGTCTCACACATTTTAAATGGTCTGAAGAGTTAACATCTCATATCAATAAAAATATTCGATTGATCGCCTTAGCGTTAATTCCTTTAGCATTTATTACTCGTGTTTCGTCAGCGCTATTGGTTGAGCTCGACCGTGAAATTATTGGGCAAATCCCCTTTATGATCGCAGCACTATTTTTAAGTTTAGGGTTATTTCGTTTGCTACAACCACCGTTATATCTTTTTAAGTCAAAGGTGATTCACTATTTAATCGCTTACAGCATAATCCTGACTCCCCTGGTATTTGTAGTGCTAACAATACTCGGTTATTTCTATACGGCGCTCACATTACAACATCACTTTATCAATAGCTTCTATCTGGTTTCTGTCTGGGTATTAATTCATGCGTTAATAGTCCGAAATCTACATGTTGCTGCACGACGTTTAGCTTTCCAAAGGGCCTTAGAAAAACGCGCAGCCAGTCGAGATCCTGAGCAAGCCCAAGAAACTTTCGAAGAACCTGTGATTGATATGGAGTCAATCAATAACCAGTCTATTCGATTAATTAATGCCACAATGCTAGCTCTGCTTGTAATCGCTTTCTATGCTATTTGGTCTAACCTCTTACCCGTTTTTGAGTATCTGGACACAATCACCCTTTGGGAGTACCAATCTGAAATCGATGGCAAGCAGTCCCTCGTCCCTCTTAACCTGAGTGATGCCCTGTTATCCATTATTATCTTTGGGGTTTCATTAATTCTCAGCCAAAACCTTCCAGGTTTGTTGGAAATATCCTTGCTGTCAAAAATGAAGCTACGGCAAGGTACGTCATATGCCGTAACTACCATTGTTCGTTACTTTATAACAGGTGTGGGAACCGTCATGGCCCTCAGCACACTTGGCTTAGAATGGAGTAAGTTACAGTGGTTAGTGGCCGCACTCAGTGTGGGCTTAGGTTTTGGATTACAAGAAATCTTTGCCAACTTCGTGTCGGGTTTAATTATTCTGTTTGAACGCCCAGTACGTATTGGTGACACCGTTACTATTGGTGATCAACATGGCAGTGTTTCCCGTATTCGCATTCGTGCTACAACGATCACAGACTGGGACAATAAAGAAATCATTATCCCTAATAAAGTTTTTGTCACTGATAGGCTGATCAACTGGAGCTTAAGTAGCCCCATTACACGTATCATCATCAACGTTGGTGTTGCCTATGGTTCAGACTTGGAAAAAACCAAAGAGCTCTTGCTTAAAGCGGCTCATGAACATCCCAAAGTTCTCCATGACCCTGAACCACAAGTGCTATTCACCTCATTTGGTGATAGCACACTTGATCATGAACTAAGGGTACATGTTCAGGAGCTTCGCGATCGACTACCTACCTCTGATCAACTACTGAGAGCAATTGATCGAATGTTTAAAGAACATAATATCGAAATTGCTTTCCCTCAGCGAGATCTA
Organism: Zooshikella harenae; assembly: GCF_018837975.1. Taxonomy (GTDB): domain Bacteria; phylum Pseudomonadota; class Gammaproteobacteria; order Pseudomonadales; family Zooshikellaceae; genus Zooshikella; species Zooshikella harenae. Next base: position 43,396 of record NZ_JAGSOY010000028.1, read on the forward strand.
CATATCCGCAGCTTACCTGATAACAGTGAGTCCCCCATTGTTCAACCTAAACAAAAATCCTCAGACGATGACTCTGATGAAAGTCAAACGGCATAACATTTAAAGCCACCAATATCCCCAGGAGATGAGAACTTTTCCTGGGGATAACCCTACCTTTTACTGGGTTCTAAGTGGTTAAAAAGCAGGTACACTGAAGTACAACTCTTTGCCTTTTCAAACTCCATAAACCCAATGATACCCATAATAGTAAAGAGGTATACTTTAAGCGAAGAGTATATGGGTCAAGCAGGACTAAGCCATGTATTCAACGCAAGACCTTCATTTTGATAACTCATTTGTAAACTATCTTCCAGAAGAAACCTTCTTTCAACGAATCACACCTACTCCTCTGGAGTCCAATCACCTAGTTAGCTTCAACCCCTCAGCAGCCACCTTAATTGACTTATCTTCTGATGAGCAACATTGTTCAGAGTTTATTAGCGCATTCAGTGGAACATCTCCCTTAGCACGTATGGATCCTATTGCAATGGTCTACTCAGGACACCAGTTTGGTAGTTACAACCCTCAGTTAGGTGATGGGCGGGGATTATTACTAGGGGAAGTACTGAATAAAAAGCAGGAACGATGGGATATACATTTAAAAGGAGCAGGTCTTACCCCCTTTTCCCGTGATGGTGATGGTCGCGCTGTATTACGCTCAACAATACGGGAATATTTATGTAGTGAGGCACTTCATCATTTAGGTATTCCCAGCACCCGAGGCTTATGTATTTTCGGAAGTAATGAACCCGTTTATCGAGAAAAAATAGAGTCTGGAGCTTCTCTTATACGGCTTGCACAAAGTCATATACGCTTTGGTACTTTTGAATATTTTTATTACACTCAACAGCACGATGCGCTTAAAACATTAGCCGATTATACCATTCAGCGACATTTTCATGACGCATTAGAGCAACCAAATCCCTATATATATTTTTTCCAACAAGTCATTCAGAAAACAGCAGAATTAATTGCAAAATGGCAGGCCGCTGGCTTTGCTCATGGCGTTATGAATACCGATAATATGTCGATTATTGGTGAAACTTTTGATTTTGGTCCCTTTGGCTTTTTGGATAACTTTGATGCTGCATATATTTGCAATCACTCAGATTATCAAGGACGTTATGCATTTAACCAGCAACCAAGCATTGCTTATTGGAACTGTAGTTGTCTAGGACAAGCGCTATTACCCTTAGCGCCAGCAGAAGATATTAAAACCGTTCTTAATCAATTTCCTGAATATTTTTTCCAATGTTATGACAATCTAATTAGAAAAAAACTAGGTCTTTTTGAAGAAAAAAATACAGATAAAATTTTAATTACAGAATTATTTCAACTATTACAAGATCAACAACCTGATTATACACTTTTCTTTCGCTATCTTAGTGATTACAAACCAAATAAGAAACACAAAAAGCTTAGCGGTCTTTTTAACGACACAGCACAATTTGATGCATGGATAGCTCATTACACTACTCGTTTATTAACTGAAAAAGTTAATGAGCAACAACGTATAAATATCATGAAGTCAGTTAACCCCAAGTACATTTTACGTAATTATTTAGCTCAAATTGCGATAGAAAAAGCAGAGCAAAAAGATTTTAGTGAAATAGACAAGCTTCTCAAGATTTTGTCCACGCCTTATGATGAACAACCTGAAAACGAGGAATATGCAAAACAGGCTCCAGCCTGGAGCAAAACAATTCAGGTAAGTTGTTCGTCTTGAGTATTTAGCTAGCCCACCAAAGGAAGCACTAAAGGTTATATACATAAATGAATTGTATACATTGGGGATACTAAGATATTAGTTTGGTCTTACTCAACAGGGCAGGATTTTAGATACAAGTACTACAATTTGTACCATATAGACATATGAGCCTAGTCAAATGATGAAAGTTTCAGCACAAAAACATACTCAACAACTGTGGTATTTGAGTATAACACGCATACTAATCGAAAAATTTAGTATCTTGTATGACTCTCTACAGAAGATATAAGCAATTTAAATCGCATTATATAATAAAAGTAGGGGAGCTTTTACGAGCCCCCACTTACTAGAGAGGGGCCACGAATTAACTTAAAGATCCATCAATAAACGCTTTAACATCCTGCGGCATACGGCTAATTGCAGGTAACTGAAACTCGTTATTTTCCAGAATAGCTACTTTAGTGCAACCTGTACGGCAGTCAAGGATACGGAATTTAGCATTTTCTGGGTATTGGTCAGCTTCAGATTCTTCAATGGCGAAGACTTTCCAATTACCGTTTGAAGAAGTATAAACAGCCTCTGCAACTACTGCTTTTTCAACACTAGTGCTTACTTCATTACTAGCAGCTTCAGAAGAAGATTCTTGACTTTCAGTATCCTGCTTCGCTTTATCAAGTTCTTGAGTCAAACTTTGTACTTTTTCTTTATACTCAGTAACTTTTTTCTTAAGCAGCTGATTACCTTTGGTCAGCTCTTCATTCTTCTTTTTAAAATCAAGATTTTTACGTTTTAACTGGTCAGTATTCGCTTGCTTGATTTTCTTTTGTAGCTGACAGACTTGATTATTAAGCTGTTTACTTTCCGCTTTAGCAGATTGAAGCTGTTTTTTTAATAATTCTACTTGTTTTTCAAATGATATTAGTTTGTCCTCATAGGAGGAGCGAATGTCTTCCTCCACAGCCATTAGTTGTTCTAAACGTTCAATTTGCTCGAAATTAACAGTGTCTGTCATGATCTATGCCTAACTACTCCAATAGCAAATACTCTTTAAACATTAACATATACAGGAAAAGCTCCAAGTCGTTCTACCTGTATTATTTTTATTGCTTAACCATATGTACTGCAAACAGCAGACTTAACGCCCTAAAAACTCAATAAACTATAGCATTAAATAACATGCTCACCTGAATCAAAGGATTTATATTAGCGATTATATAACCTGCTATGGTCAGCTACTCGTAAAGCTCTAAATAATGATATTTGCATGATTAATAACGCAATGGGAGGTATTACACTCAGTGGAATCTAGTTTAACAGCGCTCACTAGACTCAGGCGTCAAAGCTCATGCTTATTACAGCCTTATGATTCAATAAAGTTGCTGATAATCCTTTTGGCTTGCTTCAGATTAGTCTATGTAGGGTCACCTCAAGTTTACACTGTTCAAACCGTACGCGCGGATTGTAATGACGTATACAGGTATCGTCAAATCAAATAGGCAAACCTTTGCAAGCTTTTTAGCTAGCAGCAACTGCACTATACAATACACCCATTAATCCGGCGGGAAGGCTGGCGCAGGAATCTCCTTAAAGCTTCAATCCAGATGGTAAGCATTACACTATTATGTTTTGATGTGAAAATAGTAGCTTTATAAATGACAGGCTACTATACACTCAATTTCATTATTTGCCAATACCAATTATAAAAATTAATACATATCTCACGCTTATTAGGCGTATTGCATTACATTACGATAAGAAATCCTGAACAATGTCTACATGCTCATCAATCAAGCGCTCCACATTCATTTCTTCTGCTTTAAAGAACGAGTTTGCTCTACGAAAGCGTATCAAAACATGTAAACAGTGCCAGGAAGCAGCAAAAAAACTAAAGGATTAGCTTAACAAGTGCATTATGTGCTAGGAATACCATTGCTTCGCCTTTGTATAAGTAAAATCACTCATTAATGTAGTAGTTCCTTACCACATCTCATATTGATAGTGTTTTATCTAGTAGTTTTACTTGCTCAACCCGGTAAATTGAGCCTGACTTCCAGTAAAACGCATATAAGTCATTACCCACAACAAGTTCTATAATATTTCCCTCAGAATCTCGTTTAATCGTTACTTTTTGCGTTTCCAGTCCTCGCTTAGCATCAAAATAAAAGAACGGTAATGCATTCTTCCCCTTTGAATAAACATCAGTAAGAAACAAAACATGCTGAAGTGGATGACGATTTCCTTTTCGCCATGTAGTAACCGCTGACTGCAAAGACTTATTACTGTCAAAGCTCCAATACAACCCCATCATGGCAAAAAACTCATTAGGGTTATCTACAAAGTATCCTCTCTCAGTGGGTGAAGCTAGATAATGCTGAGCGTCCAGTCCTGCTGCAGTTAGTAAGACTTGTTTTCTTTTCTTCAGTTGAAAGTTGCTTTGTATACTATATTGGTCAATCACTCGGCTAACACTCTTGGCTAGAGCCAAGTAGAAAGGATCTAAATCTGCCATACCAGGGAGTATAGAGTCACTGTTTTGATGATCTATTACCACGCCTTGTCCAGCAGTAGTCAATTCAAATTGTATCCCTTTCTCCCCTTCCAGTACTGCTGCCAAGGCAATATACCTCAGATTATGTAACCCAATTGGCAAGTTTTCCAGATAACTGGTTATCCATCGTTTTTGCTGGTTACTCAGCTCGTGCCGTTCTAACAGGACAACGCCATGCTGTAACCATAATCGTCGATATTCCCCCAATAAACCTGCAGCATCTGCCAACTCCATACGTAGCTCAACATTCAGAGCAAATAAATCCAATGCATTAATCAGTAGCTGAGCTTGCATAACCCAGTAGAAAGATTGTTCAACATGTGCATCACGCATATTTTTCAGCCAATGCAAATAAAACTCATAAAGCACTTTCTTCTGCTGCTTTGAAGCACTTTTAGAGTACAAGTTGAGAAATCTTGCCTGGTTTAATAAAGATAACTGTTTTTCTGATGATAGCTGGGTATAAGCCTCTGCTGTGTTACATAAACTGATCAAATTCTGCTGAATCGCTACTGCTAGGGCAGGATTCACTTTTTTTTGTACATTGGGCAGTGACCACACAAAGCCCAAATAGTCAAAGTAAGTACGCAACTTCTCTGTAAATGGTTGATTTAAAAAGTAATTAGCAAAGAAATCCTGAAAATCTGATCTGTCATAACGAGGGCTACGAAAGATTTTAAAAGCTTTACTCGCTGCAGATTGGCTCCACTTTTGAGAGAGTACAGATAAGCTCTGACTTAAACTTAACTGATCTTGGTTATCTAAGACAGCCCAGCTACATGATGGAGCAATGCAGCAAACAATCATAAAAATCGTCGCTCGAATGAACTGATTGTTTCCGCACATAGTAATACCATCTAGTCAAAAAATACTGTCATAGCATAAAAAAAACTCTCTTATATGCCGTGATACTTTTCTGGTTTCGTCAAAATCAGTTCATCAAATTGCAACTCTATGAAATACAACGACTAGCAGTATATTATTTATTCTCAAGAAAAATGTGGATGGAAACGCACAAGGAGAGGATTGATTGGAAAAGTGCAGGTTTTACATTCGAAATACTAAGCTTCACTAGCAATAAAGCATAGGCACAATACACAACACGCTTAAGTACTTTACACTACAATTGCAGATTAAGTCTCAATAATTAACTAACCTATTCAGCACATAATGACCAAGCTTAACTACACTGGCACTCGTTAAAAAACTTAGAATTGAGATGATAGCTTTCCTAAGATTTCTCCTGCCCCTACCCAACAACTAAGTAAAGGGCACCTCTAAAGCAGTTATGCAGCTAGTAGAGCATTAGCTGCATATACTCCAAGCTTTATCACCACCGCTGGTTGCTATTAATAGCCTATCAGGCTTCAACCAATCCACTACTGGATGAATAAAACTCATTACTCTTGATAAAGGTGAGGGAATAACCGACGTTCAATCAACTCCATGAAAATATGAATAACTTTGATATGTAACTCTTGTACTCGGTCAGCAAAGCGTCCACCAGGCGTACAAATATCAAAATCAGCCAAATTCCCTAATGTAGAGTCAGGACGCCCCGTTAACGCAATGATTTTAACTTGCTTCTGTTTAGCAACTTCAGCCGCAGCAACAATATTTTTACTCGTACCACTGGTGCTAATGGCTAATAAAATATCGCCAGGACGCATATGGCTTTGTACATATCGAGCAAAGATGTGCTCATAACCAAAGTCATTTGATACACAACTTATGTGGCTTGGATCACTTATTGCCGAAGCTGCTAACCCAGGTCTATCTAAGCGGTAGCGGCCAGATAACTCTTCAGCAAAGTGCATTGCATCACACATGGAGCCGCCATTACCACAGCTATAGATATGGCCACCTTGGTTAAGTGCCTCAGCAATGGCATCCCCCGCCTTAGCAATTGTATTTTGCATCTCTGTATTATTCAGCAATTGCGTTAATGCTGACTCAGCCTCTTGCAATGCAGCTAAAACGTGTTGTTGCATAATGAATTGCCCTCGTAATGACAGCACAATAGTTAACTTCAGTTTGGCATGTAAATCATTCGGTATATTTTACCAAAGACTATATTAGCTCGAATAGACAAGAGCTTATCTTGTCGAACATAGGAGTACAATGCCTTACACACTATGTTAAAAATAATTAACCTGTGTTTATATACCCTTAATGAAGGATATGCCCTAACGAATTTAAATTGTTTTAACTAATCATGTTAGTGAAATAAATTCCTTAATTATCAGTCAGTCCCGAAAATACATCTAGATACAGTGCATTAGCAGTATCCATTGCTGTGCGGTATAAAAATAAGTAGTAAAGGTGTTTTGAAAGACAGCTCTCAAGCCTTTTTATTGCGTATAGGCTGAGTTTTAGGAAGGAATATACAAAAGAAAGCCAGGTTCACTATTTGTAAACCTGACACACTCTAAGCTTAGTATAGTTATCTGTGACTTTTTATTATCTTGTGCAAGACTGATATAGTCCAATAACGTTTTCATTTAATATAGCAGCGCTAAATGCCTGCTGTTTGGATATTCTACACAGTTTAATGTAAATTGAAAACTAAAAATAAAAGCCCGGTAGTTAACCGGGCCAAAAATCAGTCCATCAGAAATTATTTTTGTTTAAGCAGTAGTTATGCGCCTCAAATAATATCGCTTTATAAAAATAAATCAATCAAAAAAAAGCAAATAAAGTGATTTTTATCAAGATTCAACCAACTAATACATTGATAAAACAAAGGAATTTAATTTACTAACTTAAGCCATAACATTCACTAACTTAATGCAATTAATTCTTTAAGTGGCTAATAAAATTATTAAACCCGGTTGATACAAATTATTAATATTAAATGTACAAATGTTAATCTTTGCTAAAGATATCAAAATAAATTAGTGCTCTTAAGCTATGCAGTTAGTGAATGATTTTCACCAGCACTTACCCCTTACCAGACATATTAGGGCTATCGATATTTCTAAACCATTAAAACAACTTTACCTATAGATTGTCCGGAACGCAGATAATCAAGTGCCTCTATCGCTTGCGAAAAGGAATAGGATCGTCCAACAAAAGGTTTGGGCAAATGCAGCTGCTGGATTGCTTTACAACCCTCGTTCAACAACTTCTGTTGGTCCCACAACCAAATCAGGTTAAAAGCATGAATGGAGATATTGTTTGACATCATCGCTAAAGGGTCATAGCGAGGCCGCACCAAAAATTGCCACACTATTCGCAACCAGTTTAACTTATGTCCTACAGGTGTAAAATTTGTGGCACCAAATACTACGAGTTTACCCTGTGGATTTAAAAACCTGTATGCAGTTTGCTGAACCTTGCCACCAACCGCATCTAAGACTACATCTATTCCTTTTTCAGGGAGTGACTGTAACTGTTTTGCATAAGCGCCATGATGCCTGTTGAGTGTGCTAAACCCCTGACTTTCCAAAAACTGCTTTTTGGTCGCAGATCCCACAACACCATAAGCTTTTCCCCCTAAAGCTTGAACCAAATGCATAGCCCTTAAACCTACGCCTCCCGCAGCACTATGGATAAGCACTGTCTGTGCTGATTGCAAATTCGCCAGTTTACAAAGTCCATACCAAGCAGTTAGTGTCTGAACTGGCCATGCAGCTCCTTCACCCCAATGCCACTTATCTGGCAAAGGCCAAATATAGTTTGCTGCACAATCAATCAATGAGCTATAGCCACCAAATCGTGTTACTGCGATTACCGCTTGTCCTATGTGATAGTTGTTTACTGCTTTGCCTTTTGCTACAACGATTCCACTTACCTCTAATCCTGGCGTAAATTGACCTTTAGGTGTAGCGGAGTACAAACCAAAAACTGAAAAGATATCCGCATAATTCAAACCAACGGCTTTTACCTTTATACGCACATGATCATCAACAAGCGGATTCATCTTTTGTTGCACTAACTCCATGCGATTTAATGAACCCGTTTTTTTAACTTGCCATACCTGGCACTCCATCGTTTTACTCCTTGAATTTCACCAAAATGGTTACCTATAAATATATTTAATTAATGATTTTTATAGGAGTTCAACCATTCTCATTAAATATAATGTATCACTTAATAAAGCATCACTAAAAACCAACAATAATTCAGCTAAAATTAGTGACAATAACAACTCAAACAGCATAACTTTATCAACAAAGCCATCATATTTAATTAACATGGTTAGTAACAAACACTCTAATAAAAATCATTTATATAGAAGGCACATATAAATTAGAAAAATATTATTAAAAAGTATGAGTTATTTTCACAATAATGATGCTTCGTCTACACTGGTAATGAGCAAAGGAATTAATTACTTAACTTTACTCACAAGGAAAGGTATATCAGCTTACATAACAAGATAGTGATGGTTGTTATATTATGATACCAGTACAGGGAATGTGACCCGACAGCCTAAAAGTGCACTTCACCAGCAAAGGAGAGGGTTCAGCAATGTTTCAGCTTAAATTCATCTCATTAGTGCTGTTCATCATTGGTTTCATATCATTACAAAACTACTATCAGATAAACTCGGTCTTCACTACAGGTGAACATGTCTATGGCCAAGTCAATAAGTTATATTCTGATCACTTTAACCAACCTTGTTACTACAACTGTAACAACCAAACAAAACAACTACACACTCGTTACTGGGTCCAATATCAGTACCATGTTAATGGCAGACGTTATATTAGAGATACCCAGTTAGCCTATCTCCCTTACCAACAAGTCGTTGAAGGTGACTACATCGATGTTATCTTTGATAAATATCATCCCGCCAACAGCTACCTGAATAACGAACTTCTTGTCTCCTCTTTACCTCATCAAAAGTCATTAGGGTTCTTTCTCATCTCCCCATTGATTATCATACTCTTGTTTGAAATTTTTCAGGGTTGGCTCAAAATACATCGCTATCACCACAGGCCACATATAACTGCGTAACTTCCTTAACTGCCAAACGGAACTGATCGTTATGCCCTCCCAATATCAGGGGGTACAGAGTGAGAAGTCTTACACAAACCATTAACACAATTTATTTGATAAATAAACTATCCTCTATATGTGTAGTCACAGGTATCTGACTTGCTGTGATCGCAATTGAGGTAATAGATACAATGAGTATTGTCAAACATACTGTAGCGTTATTGATTTGTCTTACTTGGTCAATGAGTGTCCTTGCTCAAACTCCACTTACCTTTAAGTTTGGCGATGAAACAGTGCAAATTACGCAAGCTGATGTAAAAGAAGCTTCATTAAGAATGGGTTTAAAAAAACAACTCTTTTTAAACCTAACACTAAAAAAACAAGCTAACCAAAACATGACAAAGACAGCATCTGAGCAATCAGGAAATAAGCTAACAATACTTTTTGGTAAACGAACGCTGGCCAAAGATATTCTTATTCCTGAGTCCATAGATGACTTTAATGATATGCAAATAGCATTACCTAATAACAAGAATTTAGCCTACAAAATACTTGAAGCAGTTTCCCAAATTACACCGCCACCATTGCCAGAAACAACAAAAGAAAAACCCAAACAATAGTCCAAAAACAAATAAAAATACCGGTGAATTGTTTTGTTCAGAACAACTAAATACCTCCTCAGTATAAACCCTATTGGAGATCATTTTAGCAAGCAATATCCACAAGGATGGATAAACTAAAGTGGTGCTTACTATATAAGTATCCTTAACTAAATCTTCACTGAGGGACTTGGGAGAACATAATAGTTATACGACACCCTCAAAACTCAATGGTAAAGCGTATATAATACCTTCATCATTGACTTACGTAGGGCTCTATAGTGCTTAGCTACCGTCACGCATTTCATGCAGGAAACTTTGCCGATGTTTTAAAACACTCGGTGTTATGTCTTTGTTTGGAACACTTAATCAAAAAAGAAAAACCCTATTTCTACCTAGATACTCACTCAGGTGCTGGAAGTTACTCTCTAACACAAGCTAAAGCTCAACAAAATCAAGAGTTCCTTAATGGTATCAGCCAACTTTGGCAGCTCACAACCAGCCCTCCTGAACTACAACCTTACCTTAATGCCATCCGCGCAACTAACCCCAAAAAAGCGTTAAGCATATACCCAGGTTCTCCGCTATTAGTACAACATTACTTACGTGATCATGACTATATGCGGCTATATGAACTTCATCCTAAAGATCACGACAAGCTCAAAGCCTTATTTAAGAAAGTACAACAGATCCGTATTGAGCAAAGTGATGGTTTTGCTGCATTAAAAAGTGCGCTACCACCACATATAAAAAGAGGTATTGTATTAATTGATCCATCTTATGAAATAAAAACAGAATATAAAACAGCCATTATGCAGCTCATTGAAGGCTATAACCGATTCAGCACTGGTATTTTTTTATTATGGTATCCTGTTGTACAACGTAATCGAATCAATAAAATGGAGCAGCAGCTAAGGGATAGTAAAATCCGTAATATTCTGCAGGTTGAACACTGCATTGCTCCTGACTCTTCAGAACATGGTATGACCGGAAGTGGACTCTTGATTATTAATCCACCTTGGCAACTTCATTCACAGCTGACAAAACTGCTCCCTTTTCTACAAGAAAAGCTAAGCCCTCAATATAACCGAACTGTATGCCGTCACTTAGTTCCTGAATAATGCTAAAGTAACTTAGGCCATCTGCATGGCGTCATCAACATATTCATCTAATACTTCATCATAAAACGCTGGGGGTAACTTTCGCATAGTTAATTGCTGTTGCAACAAACCGAGCCGGCTGTTTTTTTCCCCTAAATGATGAGGCCCGAAAAAGTAAGCCGCTTGTGTTATTTGCGACACTAACGAAAGTAGAAAATTAGGGTACTCCTGTAACCAGTCTTCAAATAGTCCATTAATAGGAATCAGAGTTATAAGAAACTCTGCTTTACATTGATGGACATTATGTAAACTACAAATATATTGATTAGCCCATTTGTCCAGCATTTCTCTTGAAGTGTTTATTGCTTGATCAGGTAACCATTGACGCCAAATAAAAGGGTCTGTAATCATTTTTTTCAGCATCTGAATCTCATTTTGTCCCTGGCAAACAATACACATATCTGGTAGCTGTTGCTCTTCTATAAAATGAGCCATAACAAACTGTAAAACGAGCTTCTGTTGTAAAGCAAAATACCGTCCCTCATCAAAATGGTCATCCAAATGAATCCACATACTGTTTCCAAAGGGTTTAGCTTTTTCAGGCGTATTAATACTCTGCAACTGAAACCATGGAGGTAGACTTTCCTGCCAAAAGCCTCTTAACTCTTCTAAAAAATACTCTACACGCTGTAAAGGCATACTCAAACATAACTCATCGTTATTCCCAGTATGCATAACATCTTTAGTCTCTTTAGAATAACGATTAGCAACACTATAAGCACTTACGTTTAGTGGTGACCAACATGAATAATCACTTCCTATCGTATTCAAACCTATCAAATGATGTAACTCAGCTGGTATGCTATGCATTTGTGTAGGCTCAAGAGGGTTACCAACCAATACTATACTTCTAGAACACCATATTGCTGATGCCGCAACTGAAGGAGAAAATGACTCACCATGACTGACTAATAACCAGTCTATTTCCCCACGCTTCAAATAGGGTACTAAACTATCAACATTGTCCTGCGGCGTAACCATAACAGAATTTACAATACCTAATAACTGCCATGCTATGGTAAAAATTTCAGTTTGAATCTCTCCAGCAAAACCTCTTTTTATTGCTTGTATAAGTGAAATATTATTCGCAACTAACTCCTGCTCAACAAGTTCATTAACCCAAGCAACATGCACTTGTAATGCAGTCAAATAAAGTTCAGTCTGGTTAGCATTGTGCTGTTGGAGTAGCTTGTCTTGTAAAGTAATTGGCTGAGGTAGTTCTTCCGCATTACATTCCCACTCATCATGCCCCATCAGCATGCTAAACAGTGCTAGGTAATCCTCTTTAAGCTGCTTTTTATACTGTTCACGAGCTTCCAGTTTTATGCTAACTTTAGACATTTCAGGCGCGAGTGCTTCATAACGCAACTGAACAAGGCGTTTCTGCTTTTCTAACGCCACTATTTGTTGTTCGCTATGATCCAACTGCTGTCGTAACTCATCCTGCTGATGACGATAATCCTTCCAAGCTTTTGGGTTATAAATTCTAGATAAGTAACTGGGAGCTTGTTGCTCATTACTCTCCAGTTGTTTCTTCAGCCAGTGCTTGTAAGTAATATTTTCTTCTAACGCTTGATCTAATTGTTGTAGGGTTTTTAGAACAGATTGATACTGTGCTTGCTTTTCGTTTAAGAAGCCATTCTCTGCTTGTGGGGGTATAGATTCGTTTTCTATTTTTTCATACAACTTAAATAGCTTCTTTATATTGTGGCTAAATGCCTGACATTCAGTATTTTTTTGTAAAAAATTAATTTTAGCGACTTTAAAGCAATCCACCGACTCAATGTTATATCCAAGTTCTGCTGCACCAGTTAAAAGTTCAGACGCTGAAATACCCGCTACACCAAAGAATTCTTCTAATTCACCTAATGTATTTGTTCTGGTTATTTTTCCTGGTACTAATTGTTTTAACCAGTGTAACTTAGTATCTAGTGAGTTATGCTCATTTGAAGTTGCAAGTACATCATTACTAAGAATACGCTTATCAAAACCAGCTATTGAAAATGTTTGACCATTAAACATAACTTGCCTTGAATGGGTAATCGTATTTCGAGTATGAGCAAACTCGCTCAGCACCTTTGCTTTTCGAACCACTATATCAGCAATCATGTCCTGCCATAAAACAGAGTGATCAGTATTTACCACTGAGCTAATACAATATAAATTATCTTTCGATTTACCAGTCAGGATTCTTTCTAATATCGGCTGTAAGGCTGGATCATCAAAATATGTACTTTTTCTAAGCCCCCTTGCACAACATGGTACAATCTCACCCAACATATCGAGATGCTGTTTACTTCCAGATTTCTCTTCAAAAAGGGCTGAGTTTAAAGGGCTTGTTCTGGTCTGGCCAAAATAATCCAAGAGTGGCTGATGATTATAACGCTTTCTAAGCTGGTTAAATATTTCAGTCAAATTAGCGAGTTGAGGGTTGTAAGCAACTGAAAACCGCTTATTAGATGAAGAGAAAGAATACTCACTTCTCAGCTTTGGTAACTGTACCTGAGGGATTAGGTAAGCCACATGCTTACCCGTAGGGGCTACTCCAGCCCACTGTTGCAAAAGCCTCACCAGACTTAATAACCGTGTATTATCTAAGGCAGTTGTCCCTAGCGGATCATACCATGTTGATAATTCATCCAGAGCGTATTGATTAGCTTTTTCAAAAGCCTCCCAATGAAACTCATTGACTAAAATAGAACGTAATTGACCACAAGCCCAAGGCTGTGTACTTACCTGAAGTGTTGGGGACATTAATTGTCCATCCCCTGTTAATTGACAGCTAGCATAATAGTTTATGCCATCAAACATACCTCGTTCACGGCGAATAAGTCGGTCCAAAGCTGTATCAGAACAGGAAAATACTTCAGATACCTTATTAAATAGATAGTTTTTTTCATAAGGCAATAAAATCAGAGTATAGCCACACTGTGATTGCTTATGGACATTTTCTTTTATTAACCAGGGGAGCTTATAGTTTGAACTTAGCAGCATATCAAATGTAATAGCTTGAATTGACTCATTCTGTAGGAATGCTTGATCAAGCTCTAACCCAGAAAAAAGAGCCAGTTTGCGCCAGTAGTTAATAATAGATAAAACGTGATCACGACTATTTTCACTGCCGCAATCTGTATAACAACCAACATCAGCACCTTGTAACCAGGGGACTATTTGTGCCATTTAACGCAACCTACACCATCACTACTTAATAATACTTGCTCTTAAAGTTCACCTTTTACATTGAGAATATGTTCTAACATATCCTGTTAATATGATTTTGCCCCTCAGCTAACCACTTTTATGTACGCTATCCTAAGTGCTTACTTTTGACAGTACCTTGAACGTACAATTAGCGTTTTTAAACAGCTATAGTTGCACTCACTACTCTTGTCAGAGCAGACTAGTCACAAAAAAAGCTCTTCGCTTAAGCAGTATGCAGGGAAGTCGCTCAATCATATAATAAAGGCTGTACAAACTATTTAAGAAGTACAATATAAATCAAAACTGGTACAAGACTAAAGTTGTATTCCTTTTGACCAGTAAAACTGCTAACTAAATCAATTATAAAAACAGTTACCTGCATACATCGTATTTCTTAACCAACATTACCTATACTGGCGGCCAACCCTTACCGCCATGGACTATAGCTCTATCAAAATAATTTACAAGGCGTATAATTTTATACAGTGAAGAGTCAGATAAAAAGAGCTGATAAATTCCTCACACTCAGAGTACACAGTTAGGCTTATTTAAGAAAGTGGCAGTATCATGATTATCAAAACAGCAGACAGTATCCATGAACATATACAGCAGCTAGAGTATATAAGTAGTCTTGATCTTGCGAGCAGTCAATTGAGCCAAGTACGTTTATGGTTAAAGTCCTTAAAACACGACTATCAGGTAGAACAAAATAGCGCCTACTTCATTGATCATCACTTTGGCGATAGGAATGATTGGGCAATCATCCACCAACTTCGCCTTTGGCAAGGAAGCTACCTTATACAACCAAGCCATCTACTCATTAATACACATTTACAATGTTTTTTTTTCAAGTCTAAAAGCTTTCATCCAGGGTTAACAATTACCAATGATGGCACTTTTCAAGTGGTATCACCAAAAGGCTATAGAATCATTGAGTCCCCTCTCACTCAAAATGAAAAGCAAAAAGCTGCTCTTAGCACTTTTATCGCCAATAAAGGTATTCAAGCTCGGAAGTTGTTCAAACCAATAAACCCTATGTTTATTGATAGTGTACTTGTTCCTTCCAGCTCATTTATTCGACGTCCTCAGCGTTCCCAGCTTAACGTTAACCACATTATACATGCTGATCAGATTGCAGAATTTATCGATACCCAGCAAGCATCCCTGCCAGAAGCAAAGGATAAAGTCAGTAGTAAAAAACTTAAGCAGTTTGCTGAAACGTTAACGTCCTACCACTCACCCGTACAAGCTGACTATTTTCAACGACTTGGTATCACTCAAAGTAAAGAGATAAAAACGAAACCAGAAAGCCAATACCAATGTGCAAAGTGTAATATAGACATTAGTGAAACAGTTGCCCGCTTTTGTTTAAAACATGTCCAACGTTTTAAAGGAAAAAAGTATTGTTATAGCTGTCAGCAATTTTATAGCATCTAAATTGCTGACTATATTATGCACAACCAAACATATCAAATCCCCAAAGAAGGGGATGTACTTACAACAAAAGAAAAAGTAGCAACCTTAATTAAACCTTAAAAGCTAAATTCAGCTTTAATTAAGCTAGCCCAGATATACTGAACCCCATCAATTACCCTCGATGGAGTTTCACCATGAAAACAACATTACTTGCCACCTTACTCACTGTACTTGCCTGTAGCAATGTCATGGCTGATGATGACATCAGCCCAGCACAAGCTAAGCAGCTTGAAGAACAGGGCATCATCAAACCACTGGCAGTATTACAAGCACAAGCTCTAAAAACCAAGCCAGGTAATATCATCCGCTCGGAGTTAGAGCAAGATGATGGACGTTACGAATATGAGTTTACAATTATTGATGCGCAGAAAGCATACTGGGAAGTTGAAGTGAATGCTCTGACGGGTGTAGTCACAAAAATGGAACTTGAAGATTAATCACTGCTTTAACCTCAGCGAAGTTATATTATCAATAACAAAATGCTTACTATGAGAAAGGCTTACTCAGCCTTTTCTCTGTTTATTATTCAATCACAAATAACATTGTTGCAGCGAAAACCATAACGCTATAGCTAAACAATAGCACTCTCAATAACTATAATAATGAAGTGTGTACAACACGCATGAGTCAGCATGGAGTCCAAATGAAGTTTATTACACAGGCAGCCAAACTCAGTTTATGCTTCACTTGCCTATGCTTGACAGTTCCTGCTCAAAGTGATGATGACCTCTCACCAGAACAAGCCCGCGATTTACAAAAACGTGGCATCATCTTACCTTTTAACCATCTTCTAGATATAGCTCGCCAACAGCATCCAGGAAAGTTACTTAATGCTGAACTGGAATACGATGATGGTTTTTATGAGTACGAATTTAAGATTCTAGATAAACAAGGCATCATCTGGGAAATTGAGATTAATGCACAGACAGGTGTAGTCACAGAAGTTGAAGAGGATGATTAAGCATGCGCATTTTGTTGGTTGATGATCAACAAACTCTCTTGGAAAGCACTGCAAAATCACTGCAACAAGCAGGCTTTGTCGTTGATACCTGTGAAAACGGAGTTGATGCCTTACACCTCGGGCAAGAAGAAGACTATGCTGCAATTATCTTAGACCTGGGATTACCCGATATTAGTGGCTTAACCATTCTTCGAGAGTGGCGTAATAAAGGCAACAAAGTCCCTGTCATTATACTCACCGCTCGAGGCGAGTGGTACGAGCGTGTAGAGGGATTAAAGGCTGGCGCGGATGATTACCTGCCAAAGCCTTTTTATCATGAAGAACTCCTAGCTCGGTTAAATGCAGTGATTAGTCGCTACCATGGTCAAAACAGCCGCTCTCTACAACATGGCCAAATCACGCTTGATGAAGAAAAACAACAGCTCATCTTTCAAGGTAAAACCTATAATTTAACTGCGATGGAATTCAGGCTTTTACGCTTCTTCATGCTAAACCCAAATAAAGTACTGAGTAAACAGCGACTCACTGAGCAGCTTTATGCTTACGACGAAGATAAAGACAGTAATGTGCTTGAAGTATATATTGCCCATCTACGACGTAAATTAGGAAAAGAAAGCATAGAAACCCGTCGTGGTCAGGGTTACATTTTTCGTGGAAACACTTCATGAAATCAATAAGTCGTACACTAACATGGGGATTAGCCGGATCTGTTATCCTATTAACGATTATTATTACGTTAATCACCTATTTAACATTAAACAATACCTATAAAACTTTTTTTAATAATCGGCTCAACAGTGAAATTGAAACACTAGTGTCTTCCCTAGATATACATCAACAAATAATAGTTCTCGATGAAGAAAAACTTAACCACTATTACTCCTATATTTACTCTGGACACTATTTTACTATTATTAGCAATAGTCAACGAATACAATCCCGTTCAATCTGGGACTTTTCACTTGTTCCCCAACATCATTTACCTGCAGGGAAACGGCTACGACAAGAAATAAGTGGCCCAGATGACCAACAGCTTATTCTCTTAAGTCAAGGATTTACCCAAAAAGGCATAGGATTTACCGTTACAGTTGCGGAAGATGTAAGTGTATTAACTCAAAGTTTTCGGCTTTTAACACTTAGTTTAGTTGCAGGACTTATTGCAATTTTAATTGTATTAATTTTATTACAGCAATGGCTCCTGAAAAAAAGCCTAAAGCCATTAGTATCTCTAGCGTCCTCAATTCAAGCGTTAAAAAGCGGTGAATTAACAACATTATCCACTAGTCAAACTCCAAAGGAATTAATGCCACTCATTGAAACAATAAATCAACTACTGGAAAATACCGCTGAGTTATTACAACGTAGCCGAAATGCAACAGGCGATCTAGGACACTCATTAAAAACACCACTGGCGGTTATCCAGCAACTTGCTCAAACAGAGCTAAAAGACAATCCTATAAAATCTCAATTACTGAAACAAACTAATACCATTCGCCTTCTTACCGAGCAAACTCTAACTAAAGCGAGACTTGCAGGTGACATATTGCCTGGAGCACAATTTGATCCACAACAAGATCTGATGGATTTAATACATAGTCTTGATACCATTTATCAACACAAAGGTGTTCGTATTGAATGGCAACCTCACCATTGGCCTGATCGTCTTAATATTAATCGAGAAGATGCATTAGAACTATTAGGTAACTTACTGGATAATGCCTGTAAGTGGGCTAAATCAACAGTGCTTCTAAACATATCTACACAAGCTAATGCCACTAGAATATCAATTCATGATGATGGTCCAGGCATCGATGATACCCAGCTACATACAATTATTAAACGTGGCAAACGACTTGATGAGCAAGTAGAAGGACATGGTTTAGGTCTAAATATTGCCGAGAATATTGTTAAATACTATAAAGGATCAATGAATTTTGAAGGACATCACCCCACATTAGGCGGACTCAAGGTTTGTGTTAATTTGCCTAAATTATCTACAGCATTAACTTAAGCATAACTCCAAAAATAGTTATAGAACTACCCAGTACCTTTCCTTATACAGCATTTGTAGAGTATAATTTTCATGTTCTCAGGGCGGGGTGAAATTCCCCACCGGCGGTGATTCCATAAGCTAGCTCTATAAGCTTAGTTCATGGAAAGCCCGCGAGCGCTTGGTTTTATATCTTATTTAACGATAAATAGTTTGATAAGTACTATACCAAGGTCAGCAGATTTGGTGAGATTCCAAAGCCGACGGTAACAGTCCGGATGGGAGAGAGTGGCGTATTGTATACCCAGTAACACAAGTTTTTAGAGGCTAATATTGTATGACAAGCAATTAAACCAGGAATACTTAACTTAATGTAAGTTGCTGGAATAATATTGTATTGCTCGTATATATGATAAATATGCTCTAGATGTACTGTTTGTTGGGTAAAATCTCAGTAATACACTCATTCGTCGAGTGAACTGTTTTTGTATTAAAAGCATACGTCCATGCCCTGATTCAGGTCTATTTATTGGAGTAAAACCATGAATCAGTCATTTGAAAATTCCTTAAATCATTCTATCCAGCGCGTTGAGCAAGCACTTCTTGCACTTCAACAAGGACAAGGTGTTCTCGTCGTTGATGATAACGACCGAGAAAATGAAGCCGATCTAATATTTGCAGCAGAGTCATTGACAGAAACTCAAATGGCTATGCTAATTCGGGATTGTAGTGGTATTGTTTGCTTATGTCTTACTGATAAGAAACTTCAAGCGTTAAACTTGCCGATGATGGTTGAAAACAATACCAGTCACTACGGAACGGGTTTTACAATTACCATCGAAGCAGCCGAAGGCGTAACAACAGGTGTTTCTGCCGCAGACCGTGTACAGACCATCAAAACCGCTATTGCTGATAATGCTAAGCCAAGTGACTTGAAACGTCCTGGTCATGTATTTCCTCTTAGAGCACAAGCTGGGGGAGTTTTAAGTCGTCGAGGTCATACCGAAGGGGTTATAGACTTGATGAGCCTTGCAAAGTTAAAACCTGCAGGTGTTTTATGTGAGCTTATGAATGATGATGGCACCATGGCGAAGCAGGATGATATTCTACGTTATTCAAAAGCCTATAATCTTCCTATTGTCTCTATTGAAGATATTGTAAGATATCGACAAAACAATGTTATGCAAGAAGCCGTTTAATTTATAGAATCTGTGCCGCAATAACATCGGAATGAAGGTATACCCATAACGAAGGGTTTTTATACCCCTAGGGCACAAGGGTGCGGCCGTCAAGTGATGAAGCCCCAGGGCAAGTTTACTACTGTGAAACTTGCGGTAGCGACTTTAATTGATATAACAGCTCTGCTGGGCGGTTATATTAATAAGTGACTGGGATGGCAGTTAAATGCTCCTGCATAAACTGCATTCCCACCATCCTTAGTGGTCAAGAACGCTGACAACAAACCCTAAAATTGATTCGTGAAGAGTATACACATAAGAAGTTGACTGCGGCGCAAATTGAAAACTAACAATCATCTAAATATTAAAGGGTCCAATTAGTCAAATTAACTCCTTCCGAACAAGCACTTTTTGCTTAACATAGCAAACAGTCAGGATAGAGGTAGCTAAACATAAGACGAGATTAATTAGTGTTATCTTAGTATAAAGGTCTGTTGTAAAACTACTTGCACTCATTGAAACTATTGAACTTAACACCATACATGTAAATGAAGTAATAGATGAAGATATAGCTTTGTTTTTTACTCTTTGCATAGAGTCGCCTAAAAGAGTTGAGAAGATCATTGGCAAAGAAATAAAAATCATAAAAATAGGTATATAGTAAGCAATTATAGAACCCAAGAAAGCAACCACAACAAAAAGCAATGCAGCAGTAACATTAATTAGACATCCTATATATAGTAGTTTCCATATAGGTATAGAAGAACTTAATCTTGCAGATAATATATTACCAACGAAGTATCCTAGCATGCTAAAGGAATATAAAACCCCAAAAGTGAGACTAGATGTTTTAAATTCATTCATAGAAATGACTGGAATTGACGAAGAGAGCATATACACAACACCTCCACACAACCCCCAAACTACTGCAGCATAAACATATTCATTAAAATCTTCTATAAACGTTGTTTTATCTATTTTATTAGAAGATTTATCGGTAGATTGGTAAGGAATACTGATTGCTATATAAAGCATTAGTACACTATAAGCTACCATAAATAAAAAACATACCCGCCATGATAAGTATGTTGATATCAGACTACCTATAAGAATTGCCAAACCAGGCATTACAGCAAAAGCACTTGTTGTATATGAAGTTATTTTTTTCGCCTCACTTCCGCGATAAAACTCTGCAATTAAGGTAAATGTTATTGTTAACCCACAGCCACTACCTAAAGCACTGATGAAACGACCTAGAAGTAGTGCTGTATAAGTTTGAGCAACAAAGCATATCAAATGACCTGCCAAAGCTATGGTTATACCTAGGTAAAGCGCTTTTTTATTACCATAAATATTTGCAATATAACCATAAATAAGCTGGCTGAATGCATATCCTAAAACAAAAACACTAATAATTTTTTCAGTATAAAATGTAGTAATCGAAAAATGCTCAGAAATTGAAACCAATAATGCTGATGGAATGACAGCGCCAATTGATGCGAATGATACTAGAAAAATACAATAAACAATCGGTATAGGAACGTTTTTCATTAATAAAATTATTTATAAAATAACCACAATTATCAGCAAGGTAAGTTTTAGAAACTTACCTTGACTACCAAATATTCAGATTAAGCCGCTACAAGGCAACTCTTATCTTTTATTAGTTGGCATAATGATTTTAGCTCATCATATGTAATATCATTTAAGAACACACTTTCTCCTATACCTACTGGTATTGGTACTCGTTGTAAGCCATTTCTATGACACACACGCTCCTGCAAACTTTTCCATAATAGATTAGCGTCATAAAGGTCATAATATATCGGAAGTTTACAAGCATTAATTAGATTAATAACACGATTTAAATCTTCGTCAGACATTAACTTTCGATGATTAGAGAGGAGGCAAGAAAATAAAATATCCATTGCCACGGCCTCACCATGCTTGATATCCGTTGTCGGTTCCATTTCAAAGACCAAGCTAAAAGTATGCCCAAAATCAACAATTCTCTCTAAATTATCTTCAAATAAGTTGGGCGCAAGCTCCTCAATCATATCACGTATTGAGGCTTCCAAAATATAGTTAGATTCTTTCGACTTAAATTTCGTTGTTAACAATGCTGATGGATTGCTTTCTAATGCAGAAAATAGTTTAGCATTTTTAATCACTGCAATTTTTATTATTTCACCAATACCATTTGATATATCTCTTTCTGGTAGTGTTTTAAAAAATGCTTTATCCAGTAATACAGCCATTGGTGGATAAAATGATCCCATTCTATTTTTATTCTCACCAAAGTTTATTCCTGTCTTGATGCCCACAGATGCATCAACATACCCCATTAGCGTTGTTGGTACTTTTATATGAGGGATACCACGTCTAAAACAACTCGTAGTAAATGCACCAATATCTGTAGCTACACCACCACCAATAATGATAACAGGCTCATTTCTACGATTGATTGGGTAATTATTCAGAGCCTCGAAAATTTTTACAAACTGATTGATATTTTTATTATCATCTTCACCATCAACAAGATGAACTTTAAAAGATTCAACTTTTGAAGAAAAGTATTTTTCTATCTCATACTTGTAAAGCTCATAGACAACTTTATCGACAACGACAAAACAGTT
>NZ_JAGSOY010000280.1 GCF_018837975.1 Zooshikella harenae
TAAACCCGTCTTAATCGCCGGTTCAGCCCGAGAAGCGGCAAAACTGGGCACCAAAGGCACATTACCCAACGCCATTAAAGGGATTTTTGATCAGATTGGCGCGTTAGTAGTCGTCATTCGGGTCAAGGAAGAAAGTGAGGAAGCCAAACAAATTAGTGCCTTGGTGGGCAATGGTCAAAGTGATCCGCCGACGGGGATTTATGCATTATCGACCGCTAAATCCGTGGTTAAAGTACAACCGCGTTTACTGATTGCCCCGGGCTACAGTCATTTAGAACCGGTGGGTAAAGCGCTGGACATGATCGCCAACCAACTTAATGGCATGGCGATTCTGGATGGACCGAATACCACGGGTGAAGACGCCATTCAGTATAAAAATAAATACGACAGTCGCTACGCGTATTTAATTGATCCCTGGGTCCAGGTCTGGGATATCCACACTAACCAGGCGGTGGATAGGCCACCCTCGTCGTATGTGGCGGGATTGATGGCTAAAGTGGATAACGATAAAGGCTTTTGGCACTCGCCGTCGAACAAACAAATTAATGGCATTATCGGTACCAGTCGCCCCATTGATTTCACCTTGGGGGATGCGAATTGTCGAGCCAATTTACTCAATGAAAACCATATCACCACCATTATTCAGGAAAATGGTTATCGACTCTGGGGCAACCGCACCACCTGTATTACCGATCCGAAATGGACCTTTGTCAATGTGGTGAGGACCAAGGCGATTATCGAAGATTCATTATTGCGTGCTCACCTGTGGGCGGTGGATCGGAATATTACCAAAACCTATTTTGCTGATGTGTCGGAAGGGGTGAATCGCTATTTACGCACACTAACCGCACTGGGCGCTATTCTAGGCGGCGAGTGTTACCCGAACGAAGAATTAAATACACCCGATAATTTAGCGGCGGGTAAAGTGTATTTTGATTTTGACTTCACGCCACCAGCCCCGGCGGAACACATTGTGTTTAGATCGTCGATGACCGACCGCTATTATGAAAACTTACTGGGGAATTAATG
>NZ_JAGSOY010000281.1 GCF_018837975.1 Zooshikella harenae
CAAGCTACCAAAGAAACGTTCTACAACAGCATTATCCCAACACGCACCTACATCACCCATACTCGCTCGGATACCATAGCTCAATAACAGCTTACGATATTGTTTGCTGGTATACTGAGAGCCACGATCACTGTGAAATACAAGGCCTTTAGGTGGTTGGCGCAGGTTATACGCTTTTATTAAAGCTTTGCATACCAAATCGGTTGTCATCCGTTTATCGATATGCCAGCCAACAATTCGACGAGAGTATAAATCCATCACCACGGCCAAATACATCCAACCTTCACCTGTCTTTAAGTAAGTCACATCACCAGCCCAAATCTGGTTGGCGGCGGTTGGGTTAAAGTTCTGGTTTAGCAAGTTATCAGCTACTGAATCAGCATGCTTACGCTTCGTTGTGATCTTGTAAGCC
The DNA here is from genome assembly GCF_018837975.1 of Zooshikella harenae. Lineage (GTDB taxonomy): Bacteria > Pseudomonadota > Gammaproteobacteria > Pseudomonadales > Zooshikellaceae > Zooshikella > Zooshikella harenae. Next base: position 413 of record NZ_JAGSOY010000281.1, read on the forward strand.
ACGCGCTGTGTTACTTTAAGGCGTAATCGGCGCATAATGTAACGAACTTGGTAGCGACCTATTTGATAGCCTTCTTTGCGCAATTTCTTCACCATTTCACGATTCCCTAAGCTACCCCGGCTTTCTTTAAATAATTTTCGAATACGGCGATAAAGCTTCAAAGTATCAAGACTAATCACAGCTGCAGGCCGTTTTAGCCAATCATAATAGCCTGATTTACTCACACCCATCATGTGGCATAACAATGCTACAGGGAAATGGTTAGATTGTTTTTTAATGAAGCGAAATTTTACTTCATTTCTTTCGCAAAGAAGGCACTGGCCTTTTTTAAAATTTCTTTCTCCATGCGTAACGCTTTGTTTTCTTTACGCAATCGTTTCAGTTCATCGCGCTCAGATTCCTCTAAAGCGATGCCTTTCTGTTGGGCTTCGTACTTTTCTTTCCACTTGTAAAGCAGGCTAGTAGTAATACCAAGTGACTTTGCTGCATCAGCCACACTGTAGCCTTGCTCTAGCACCATCAAAATAGCTTCATCTTTAAATGACTGTGGATAGCTCTTATGTGTTTTTTTCAGACTCATATAGACCTCTTAACTC
>NZ_JAGSOY010000282.1 GCF_018837975.1 Zooshikella harenae
AATACACCTATACCACAAGTGGCAAACTTGCTTCGATTGATGGACCTTGGGACGATGACACCTTGACCTATGAATACGACAGTTCAGGGGCATTGCATAAAATTGTGCCCAGCAAAGGCCAAAGCGTTGCGCGGTATTTTGATGGGCAGGGACGGTTAAGTGTTATTGAAGCTGGTGATCAGCGATTTATTTACCGCTACCAAGGTGTCAGCCCTCAACCCCGTCAGTTGGTTTTTCCAAGCAATTTAGTCACGCAATATCACTATGACAATGTGAATCGTCTGGATTTAATAAGCCACCATAAAGGCAAAGAAGCCACACTGGCGTATTTTAAGCTGACATATAATGCACAAGACTTATTAGCCAAAGAGGAATATGAAGTTCCTTTAGAAGCTGAAATTGAAGAAGAGCAACTTGAAACCAGTGCCTTTAATGAACTGAACCAGCTAACGGACATTAAGGGTAAGCATGCTGTTGAGCCTGTTCATGACGAAGATGGAAACCGCACAACAGGTCGTACCAAAGCCGGTTACACCTTTACCGCTGCCTACGATGCAGAAAACCGCTTAAGCACCATTAACTGGACTGATAACGAGGGTACTGCGCATGAACGGCGTTACCGCTATGGTGCAGACCATCTATTAGGTGAAATTCAGGTTTATGCGGGTGGAGACCTCAAACAGACAACCCGATTAATACGACACAATCGGTTAGTGCTACAGGAGCGAAATGCAGACAATACCATTACCCGTGAATATGTTTGGGGTGCGCATAACGGTGGTGGTATTGGTGGCCTGTTAAGCCTGACAGAAAATAATGCCCATTATTATTATTATCTCTATAATCCACGCGGTAATGTCATTGGTGTGGTCAATCAGCAAAATGAACTGGTGGCCGCCTATGATTATTCGCCTTATGGTGAGCTCACGGCCAGCAATGGCACTCTTAACCAACCTTACCGTTATGCCACCAAACGTTATGATGACGCATTAGGCTT
>NZ_JAGSOY010000283.1 GCF_018837975.1 Zooshikella harenae
GAAAAGCCTACATATGTAGGCTTTAAAGCACAATAATAACTTCATATTATTCAATGATTGAATACCCTTCAGACCAATAATCTTGATCTATATGATATTCACTTATTTCAAACCCATCAGGGCACTCTTTAAACCCTTCTAGTAACTGTAACTTACTAATTGAAATTTGAGCTTTAAACTTCGAGGAATAAACTCCAATTAATTTAATATCCTCAGTATTTTCCGAAATTTCATGTACATGGTGTAATATGTAAACAGTATTCATCTAAAAAAAGCCTTAGTATTAAGGGTTTTGAAAAACTAGATTACCCCATTTTTAAGACCCTTTATTCTTCATACCTGAACAACTTTACAGCTTTCAAATTACATACCTGTTAGCAACACTAATTTAACTCATTGTGCAACCTTATAGGTTTAGTCTGGAAGTCCGTTAACAAACTTATTCATCGAAATAGGGCTCACCAGTTAACCAAAAAAAATCATATTTATTACTTAATCTTTCTAGCAAAGGCTCCACATTTGAAGCTAAATTTATGGCCTGAAGGGAGTCCATTCCATACAAGTTGAACCCTGATTCATCTAACCCTTCAATTTCAACATGGCAGCCTGATGTAACCCCATCAGTAGGAAATTTTACGTCGTTTTGATTTACAACAAATGGCTCACTTATTTTTATTACTAACTCTTTGGTACATTGACCGCCTTTTTCTGAAAAAAGTAATTTTCTCTCTGCCACATACTTCACTATTTATCACCTCTTAGATCATTTGTTTCTTTCTTGGTAACATTGATCTCTGGAAATCCTGGCAGCTTCAAAACACCTAAATTTCTTTCTTCCAGTTAAACCAGCACAAGTTCGCAAGATACTTTGATAAAGCGCTTCACAGTTTTCATCATCTTCTTCTTCGCAAAAGAATTGGCCGGCCACATATCCTGAAGCGCTTCCTAGGGTTCTGTCGCAAAG
>NZ_JAGSOY010000284.1 GCF_018837975.1 Zooshikella harenae
AGTGGATGTCCTGTTCTTATTCTTGGCTGTCCTCTTCTTCTGGCTGTCCTCTTCTTTATTGATCACAATCAAATAGTGGATGTCCTGTTCTTCTATTTTAATATCAATGGCAAACACTTTAACCAACTCAGCGAGCCGCTCAACCAACCAGGCTTTTCGGTGATCAAAGTTTTGGCCCGTTACTAGGTCATCGCCGCACAAAAAAGCACGACGCACACACCGACATATACAGTGATAATAAGGCGTATCCGCCACACTGACTAACTCACTTCGTGGCCGTGTCATCCTTAAACCTCCACTCAAAACTGACTACTTTATAACCAGAAGTATAGACCTACACCTCTGGCTATTTTTTGACCGTAATCAAATAGTGGATGTCCTGATTTTTCCCGCTTCCACAGAAGTTTAAGCTCGCCATCTCTTAGTTGGATATTTTATACTGGTTGATTGCTTTAAAATACCTGCAGTTGCTTTGGCGCTTACCATTGATATTCAGGCGCTCTAAAATAGGAGGCATATTACTGGGAATAGCACCTCGCTTATCATCTCGAATAGCTCGACCGAGCCAATCAACAAGCTGCAAATAATCTTTTGATGAAAAAGATATGGTACTGGGTTTTCCCTGTTTTTCATTACCCGAAAAGCGTAATAACGGCACAGTAGGCAACGTTTGTTTAGGTAACTTAGTAGTTCGAACAAACGACTTATTTTGTTTTTTATTTTTTCGTTGGCGTTTTGCCCATGCAATCATTCGCGCTTGAATTGAGGTAAAATCTGAAGCTTCTGGGGTTTCAGCCATTCCTGCACGAACCGGGTTTAAATCAACATAACTCATACACGTCAATAATGCGGCTTCATCCAGTAACGCTTGGCTTTTAAAACGGCCTTCCCAAAATCGCCCTTTACAGCCATCTTCGTCATTAGCCCATCGAGCAATCGGCTCATTTAAAC
>NZ_JAGSOY010000285.1 GCF_018837975.1 Zooshikella harenae
ACGTTTTACCGATTGGGCAGAAGATCCGGATTGCTGGATTGATGCGGAAGAAAAAAGAACGTTGACCATGATGGCGCGAGAATCGGTACGACACTATGCCAGTCAAGGCGAGATACTTGCTTCTGCAGAATGGCGGCGATCTTTAAATAATAACCGACCACAGACCTGTATTAAATTAATCCACAGTGAGCGATTAACGAATCCCTTTGAACAGGCCGATACTCAACACTTAAGAGCCGGTGTTGAACTCGGTAACAGAGGTCAGGCGGTTGCTTACCATATTCGTTGTGCGCATCCGGGTGATGTCGATTTAGCGTTAGACGCCTATCTCTGGAAACGGGTAAAACGACGCAAGCCATGGGGAAGACTGCAAATACTGCATGTGTTTGAGCCTGAACGCCCGGACCAAACACGGGGCATTAATGTGTTTGTCAGTACGTTACGCAACTTAAAAATGCTGGAGCAATTCCAGGATGCCACCTTACAAAATGCTATCGTGAATGCCATGTATGCGGCTGTGATTCAATCTGAGTTTGACTCACAGACAGTATTACAAGCGTTAGGCGGTGGTGAATCAGAAGCACAGCACATGTTAAAAAACTACCTGACACAAGTGCAAGGCTTTCACCAAAGCTCATCGAATATTCGCTATAACGGCGCTCGTATTCCGCATTTATTTCCTAATGAAAAGCTCGAATTAAAAACTGCTAAATCCAATCCATATTTTGAGAATTTTGAAGACACCTTATTAAGGCATATTGCTGCTAGTTTAAATATCAGTTTTGAACAATTAAGTCGGGATTTTAGTAAAACCAATTATTCCAGTGCCCGGGCCAGTATGCTGGAGAGCTGGAAATTCTTTTTAAGTGTCAGGCATATTATTCCGGCGCGTTTTTGTCAGCAGATTTATGCGCTATGGCTGGAAGAAATGA
>NZ_JAGSOY010000286.1 GCF_018837975.1 Zooshikella harenae
AACAGTTGGTATGTGTATTTAGATCCCGTGAATGACTTACTTGTCGTGGATAGCTCCAACGTAAAACAGGCCGAAGAATGTATTCATCACTTACGCATTGCTTTGGGTGGTTTGGCTACTCATCCGGTGGTTACAGAATATAAGCCTTATGAAGTCTTAACCTGCTGGTTAGCGCGAAGTGCTCAACTGCCTGAAGGTCTGCTACTGGACCAATGTGCTGAACTGCGCTTTGTAGGAAGTGAAGATGCGGACATTGTAAAACTCAGTAAAAGCGATTTAGAGCTGGAAGAAGTCGAGCCACATATTGGCGCGGGCAAAATGGTCACTAAATTAGGCTTTCACTGGACCGATTATTTAACCGGAATTATTCATGATGATTTTCGTTTTACCCAATTAAAGTTTGAATTAACGGATCAGGAAAAAGCTGAAGACTTTATTTCTCAGGCACGGGCCGATTTTATGTTAATGGCCAATGCCCTCTCCCAACTCTACCGTAATTTTATTGAGTATTTTGGTGGTTACAAAAAAGACAAGGAGGCAGCGTAATGAACAATAATAAACAACCCACACCCGAAGAATTAGCCTTGGTGACACTGGATGCTTATCTCGATGCGAACCAGCCTAAAACGTTTATTGATGCCATTAATCAATTAAAAGTACTACAAACACAATTAAGTGCAATGAGCTTGAATTTACAACGCATTATTCAAGCCCCTAATACCGAGTCACTGACCGTTCATTAAAAGGAGAAACATCATGGCTTGCTATGCCGTTTTCCAGCTACGGAACCCGGTTAAAGCAGTAACCACCGGATTGGTAGAACAGATTAATAAAGTACGGCCTTACTGGGTCACTGATCATTACTTAGTACAATTCGCTTCCCCTCTCTACGAACATTATGAATATGTGTATGAAAACCCTCAGCAT
>NZ_JAGSOY010000287.1 GCF_018837975.1 Zooshikella harenae
CCCACTTTTAAATAATTACCCGCCCGAAAGATTTTATCGTGAATATTATTATCATGGACCCGAGGGGAAATGCGTTTGGCTAATTCTGGGCTACGACGAATCGCTCTATCCAAACGTTTTTTGGAAAACTCCTGGGCTTTTTCCTTTGATATTTGCACAATCAGCATATCAGCCGGGTTATGGGCAATGACATAACTGACCCAACCCTCTAAAAAAGCCAACGTTTTACCGGTTCGCGCTGGACCAACAAAAATAACAGCAGTGTATTCCCGACTGTTTAAACAATCCAACGGTTCTAATAAATAGGGCGTGATCTCCGCTGACCATGGGCTACTGCCACCACCACTTTGCGGGACGCGTAAGGTTTGCCGGACGGCATCACTGACTGAAATGGTACTGGGTGGTGTGACAATTTCCGCGACTTCATGGGATAAATTATCGGGGTTTAAATGCATGAATTAACTGCTCGTGAAGCGAGACACGGACTTCATTAATGGTATTTTCTACAAACGTCAGGGTGCTCGGTGATAAAGCACAGTTACGTTCTAAATGGTCGGGTAAGGTCTCCAGTGCCTGAACTAACAGTTGTACCAAGGTATGCATCGTACGGCGTACTTCTTCCGCTTTGCACAATAAGCCTTCCTGTTGCTCAAGTTGTAAGCGTTGAATCTCGGATTGAAACCAGTCCTTACGATCCTTGGGTTGCATTTTGTCAGGATCAGAAATCACCAATAGCGGGTTCTGCCCAAATAAAGCAGGTCCAACCTGATCTGACGGATACACCGAATAACCTTTAACTTTATCAACCGGTTCAATACCCGCTTGCTCTAGTCGTTTCGAAATGGTTTTACGACACATACCAAATAGCAACGCCATTTGGCTGATAGACCACTTTTCATAGGCCTCAGAATTCATGAGCATT
>NZ_JAGSOY010000288.1 GCF_018837975.1 Zooshikella harenae
CATGCATATTTTGGCAGTGGGCATCATCTTTAATACTAAGGTTTAACCCTCTGTACTACTGTGTGCCAACAACTATTACTTTGCTAGCACTTACTTTTTTTGTGCTAAAATATATTGATTTCTCAAGTAAGATATTAATTTATTTCACTGGTATGTTTTTTGGTTTGGTTTGTGGGGTTGTATTTAATATTCTTCCTGAGGCTCTACTAAATCAATATTTTTTTCAACAATTATATACGCAGATCAGTAGAAGTATTATAGAGCTGGTAGCAGGTTTGCTTTATTTCTCAATAGTATTAGGAGGGTGGCTGCAGGGATTAATATATTGTTTTTTACTAAAAATAATTAAAGAGTAAGATGTTTTATCAATGATTTTTTTGACATTTAATATTATTTTTCATGCCACTTTCCTCGTGGCATGTATAACATTATTGCCTACACTTGATGATTATATTTTCTATTTTTGTTTGCAGCTTATTGGAAGTTTTATCTTTTTTAAAACCTCAAAGAAAAATAGTTTTTATAGCGCTATAAAAAATGTTAATAGCAAATGGTTTACTTTTTCTTTTCTAGCAATGGTGGTTTTTTTTAGCCTGGTATCAAGAGGAAATTCAGTTGGTACGATTATACTTTTTTCATTCTCGTGTAATTTTATAATTTTCGGAAATTATTATTTTACAAGAAAATATGTGAAAAAAGATTGAGAGTAAAGATATTTACCCACAGCAGGAGTACATAATTTAAATTTTTTCTAGTACCTACTTTATTTACCAGAAGGACACAGAGTAAATAAGTAAAGTAATTGATGTGCTATATCGTTAGGCCCACTTTTGTGGGCTTTTTTATATCTCTAAATAATTGTTTAAAAATACGAGTATTATATTAGTAATTATTGATGTATTTGCTGGTGCCCTGAGTGC
>NZ_JAGSOY010000289.1 GCF_018837975.1 Zooshikella harenae
TTTTTGGGATGGAAAGCTGCTTTTAGCCCATAATGTAAAAAATGGCACGATTAACTCCTTAGCCCTCATTTATTCTCATTTCAATTTCCAAAAATTGTTTTTTCATTTTTTACATTTCTCCATATATCAAGTATAAATTTAGGTGCCACTCCTGACTCCAAAATATCATAAACTTTTTTACCATACTCAACATGCTGAAAATAATATTTATCTTGAAAACACAACCCATACAACAAATTACGCATATTATTTTTTAAACTATTTATAGCGTATTCATCATCAAAATTATTTTTATTTAGATATTTAAAACAGTCTATCATTAAGGGTAGCAAGTATTGATAAGGATCATAAGGGTTCGACTTTAAACCTTTTTCTATTTTTTTTTGAAAATAGTTACTACACCCACCAAATATATATATGAAGGTAGTATCAGCATCAGTCCATGGAATCATTCTAACTTCTTTATTTTCAATTAGAATTTTTTCTTCTGTATAGTGATCACTTAAAACAAAATACTTAACCATTCTTTCTTCTAGGCCACCATATGCACCATACTCATTATATACTCCTCCTTGATTAGCACTTTCAAAAAAACGTTCTCGATTTTTCTGGTAGCTACCAACACATCGCTTCAATGGGTAGTTTTTAGTCATGGAATACCAAACAGAATTCCACCTATCCTCTGATTGATCAGGGTTCAACCAAAAATTTACTAAAAGATGATACGTAAAAAAATTACTACCTACATAATCATTAAGTAATGGTTCATAATCACTAATATTTAACTCTCCAGCTTGACCAGTTAGGAAATATTCTTTCAAAAACTTATGATCAATACGCTCAATATATTGCATATAGTTTTTTAATGAGTACTTCACATTTTTCCATTTAGCTTTACGCTCATCAAACCACTGAGT
>NZ_JAGSOY010000029.1 GCF_018837975.1 Zooshikella harenae
AAAATAATATTAGCAAGGAGCATAGCATGCGAGTGTTGCACTCAGTTTTGTTATTGAGTCTAATTTTTGTCTTATCTGCATGTAAAATTGTAGCGGAAAAACCACGTTATATAACGGATGATCAGGGGCGTGCACTTATTTTACATGGATTAAATACCAGTAGTAGTGCAAAGCAGCATCCACAGCGATTATCCTGGATCCAACCTGAAGATATTGAAAGAGAAGCGTCTCAATGGGGGTTTAATTTCGTACGGTTACTGATTTTTTGGGATGCGATAGAGCCTTCACCTGGTGTTTATGATGAACACTACTTAAATTTAGTTGCTGAACGTATTCGTTGGTATCAACAACAGAAGATGTATGTTTTATTAGATATGCATCAAGACTTGTATGCTATCCAGTTTGGCGGGGATGGTGCACCTGGTTGGGCTGTTGTTACAGATGGTTTATCCGCTAAACCCCGTTCTCCTTGGTGGCTTACTTACCTTGAACCCGGCGTGACCCGCTCTTTTGATAACTTTTGGCGTTATGATGGTAGCCATAGTTATTTGCAAGACCACTATGCAGCTATGTGGCGGCATGTAGCGCAACGCTTTAAAGATGAGCCAAATGTGATTGGCTATGATGTGATGAATGAACCCTATGGTGGAAGTCTTGCCTGGCCATTGTTTGAACCCGCTTGGTTGAAACCTTTTTATGAGCGGGTAATACGGAAGATTCGAAGTGTAGATAATGACACGTGGATTTTTGTTGAACCTCAGGCTTTAGGTGTTAATTTCGGGGTTGCATCAGCCTTACCCGTTATTAAGGATAGTCGTCAGGGCGAAAAAAGACTTGTTTATGCACCACATTTTTATCCTCCCTTATTGCATGAAGGTGGAGATTATAACGGTGACTTGACTGTTTTTAAGTCTTGGGCATCCGCACGAGCCAGGGAGTTGGATAATCAACAAATGCCTTTAGTGGTTGGCGAGTTTGGTATTAACCCTCAACAGAAAGGGTCTACACAGTTTATTCGTGATGTGACGCAGTTTGCTGATTATATGCAAGCGGGCTGGGCGCTTTGGTCAAATGACCCAGGTAGCTGGTCACCCACAGATCAGCATGGGAATGAAACGGCTTTAGTTGATGAGCTGGTTCGGGTTTACCCAAGAGCAATAGCAGGAAAACCTAAAACTTATCTTTATGATGCGAATACACGACATTTTACTTTGGAGTTTATCACTAGAAAGGGTATTACAGGGCCTACTGAAATTTATATTCCTGAACGTAGACACTTTCCTGAAGGATGGACCCTTACAGTTAATGTACCTAAACAGTTTTGGCGGCAACATTGGGACGAGAAGCGAGAGATTTTGTCACTTATTACTAAGGGGGATGACCTTCGCTATCGGGTTGAAATACGCCCAGCACGAAAATAAACGTATTTAGCAGATAAAGCTTACCCCTGCTTAAATAAGCAGGGGTAAGGTCAATTAATTAGTTCAGTTTAACCAGTTTAGACAAATCTTCAGGTGCAACAGCATCGAGTGTCATAATGCTCAGTTGATTTGAATTTTGTGTCAGGTCTGAGTTTATTTCAGCAGGTAGTTTATACATAGCGCCAGTTGCCGGATCAACAATCAGCATGCCAATTAAACCACCAAATAAAAGATTTCCCCAATACCAGCCATCAACAGTACTTTCTAAATTAATAGTTAAGTCGTTATACCCTTCACGGCTAAAAGTAACGGTATAGTCAGCACCTGAAAAGTAACCGTTGCCAGCATTTAAAGACACTGTTTCAGGTGTCGTACCCTGGTGAATGGTTTGACCTTCTTCGTTTTGGATAATAAAGGTGCTTGATGCAGGCGTACTACTGATTGCTACGGGATAAACATCTTCGCTAACAATGCTGGCACAACCAGAAATAAAGGACGTAGAAATAATGCCTGCTACCGCAAGAGTCTTTTTCAACACAATAAAGCCCCCACTTACTTCTAAATAGTAAGGTAATATGTAGCTAAAAATAATGCGGCCGCATGCGAGGTTTGCTTTGCCAGTTTTGGAACTGACTTGCAAGTTCAAGAGTTTGGGAATTCTATTTATTTTTGTGATACAAGTAAAGTTTTTTATGTGGTAGAGCTATTAAGTTATTGATGAAAGACAACATATTGTTGCATTGATTATTCGCTTTCATTGCCAATGGGGGGAGCAGGATAAGGCAGCTCAATAGTGATGTCTGTTTTTGTTTTACAACAGCAGGGGAGTATTTTTCCTTTACCAATAAAGGCTATGGGGTCTTCTATATAATCAACCTCGCCATCTAATAACGTGACCTGGCAAACACCACAAAACCCTTGGCGACATTGATATTCTGTTGCAATGTTTTGTGCTTCTAATGCTTCAAGTATTGTATGCTCACTACGGGGAATAAAGCTGAATTCGTCTTGTATTTTTATGATTTTTGCCATGGTGACATTAGAAGTGTGTAGACTGTTTTAGTTTATGTGGACCCTTGAAGGCTGTCGTAAAACTACAGTGCTCCTGACCTTTTGCGACAGCCTCCTTGTGGAGGGGTGGTGATAGCATACTATTCTTGAAATGGGATAAGGGTATGGTCTTAAAATACCCTTATCCACTAGGTTTTTTTATCGTTATAAACCTAGTTTGTTATTTGCTTATGGAAGTGTTTAAGGCTATAAGTCAAAATCAGAAAAGTCGCTGTTATCAACCTCATTATCAATAGCACCTACTAGATAAGAACTGATTTCCGCTTCTTGGGGGGCTACTTGAACATTATCACTGACCAGCCATGAGTTCATCCACGGCAGTGGGTTTTGTTTGGTTTCAAAAGCTGCGCTAAAACCGATAGCCTGCATACGTTGATTGGTGATGTATTCAATATATTGGCTCAGTATGTCTTTATTTAAACCAATCATTGATCCATCACGAAACAGATAGCCAGCCCATTCTTTTTCTTGCATTGCAGCATCAGTAAAGATTTTTTCAGCAAGAGGACGAACCTCTTTAGCTATTTCAGCCATTTCAGGGTCATCGTCTCCTGCTGCCATAATTTGCAACATATGCTGCGTACCTGTTAGGTGCAAAGCTTCATCGCGAGCGATTAGCTTGATAATTTTGGCGTTGCCTTCCATTTTGGCGCGTTCAGCAAAAGCGAAACTACAAGCGAAACTCACATAAAAGCGGATGGCTTCAAGTACATTCACAGCAACTAGTGTTAAATAAAGCTTACGCTTTATGTCACGAAGTGAAATGCTAATCGTTTGACCATTAATGACGTGCTGACCAGGGCCAAGCTGTAAGTAGTAATTGGTGCTGGCAATAAGGTCATCATAGTAACGGGTAATATCTGTGGCCCGTTTACCAATGGCTTCATTAACAACAATATCATCAAAAATTTGTGCTGGTTGAGGCAGCACATTGCGAATAATATGGGTGTAACTACGGCTATGAATTGTTTCACTGAATGACCAGGTTTCAATCCAGGTTTCGAGTTCAGGGATTGATACCAGTGGTAGAAATGCAACGTTAGGAGATCGGCCTTGTATTGAGTCCAGTAAGGTTTGGTATTTTAGATTACTGATAAAAATATGTTGCTCATGCTCAGGTAAGCCCATAAAGTCTCGGCGGTCCATTGAGAGATCAACTTCTTCTGGACGCCAAAAAAATGAAAGCTGCTTTTCGATGAGTTTTTCAAAAATAGGGTAGCGTTGTTGATCATAACGAGAGACATTGACGGACTTACCAAAAAACATGGGTTCTTTGGTGGCATCAAACTGTTCGCGATTAAAAGTAGTGTATTTCATAGAAATCATCAGGCCTGTTATCAAGCGAACCCAATTTATACCCCTAAACGAAAGATTTTTAGTGAAGGCTCATGCTAAGCGTGTTCCTTAAAAATCATTTGCAGAGGTTTACTTTTAGGGAATGAGGTAAGGCAATATGCCTTACCCATTTAGATTTTACAGGCACCTCCTGCGCAACCATCATCCAGATCATCTTGAGCGTCTTTTGCTCCATCACGCGTGTTGTGATAGTAAAGCGTTTTTACACCAAGTTTATAAGCTGTTAAGAGATCTTTTAGCAGCAGTTTCATAGGCACTTTGCTGCCTTCAAAACGGCTGGGGTCATAATTGGTATTAGCAGAAATAGTTTGATCAATGAATTTCTGCATAATGGCAACTAATTGTAAGTAGCCATCATTACTGGGGATATCCCACAGTAGTTCGTAATTTTCTTGCAGATTTTGATAGTCAGGAACGACCTGTTTTAAAATACCATCTTTACTGGCTTTAATACTGATATAGCCGCGTGGAGGTTCTATACCATTGGTTGCATTACTGATTTGAGAGGATGTTTCTGATGGCATTAATGCGCTCAGTGTACTGTTACGCAAGCCATACTCTCGAATATCCTGACGTAACATTTCCCAATCTAAGTGAAGTGGTTCGCTACAAATGTTATCAACATCATTTTTGTAGGTATCAATAGGCAAGATACCTTTTGCATAGGTCGTTTCATTAAATTTGGGGCATGCACCAAACTCTTTAGCAAGCTTGTTAGATGCTTTCAGCAAGTAGTATTGAATCGCTTCAAATGTACGATGGGTAAGTGGGTTCGCAGAGCCATCAGAGTATTTCACGCCATGCTTAGCCAAGTAATAAGCAAAGTTAATAACCCCAACACCTAAGGTGCGACGATTTAAACTGGAGTTTTGTGCTGCAGGAACGGGGTAATCTTGATACGAAAGCAAACTATCCAGGGCTCTTACAATAAGATCGGCGAGTGGCTCTAACTCATTTGGATCTTCAATTGCGCCAAGGTTAAATGCAGCCAGTGTACACAGTGCAATTTCACCTTCCGGGTCATCGATGCGGGTCAGTGGCTTAGTGGGTAGCGCAATTTCCAGACACAGATTACTTTGACGAATAGGAGCCTGCTTAGGATCAAACGGACTGTGTGTGTTGCAGTGATCAACATTTTGTAGATAAATTCGACCTGTACTGGCCCGCTCAGCAGCAAACAGTGAAAAGAGTTCTACTGCTTTTACAGTACGTTTTCGGATATTTTCATCATTTTCATACTGTACATACAGCTGTTCAAATTTTTCTTGATCTTCGAAAAAGGCGTCGTATAGACCAGGTACATCTGAAGGGCTAAATAATGTGATGTGTTCACCTTTAATCAGGCGTTGGTACATCAGTCGGTTGAATTGGACACCATAGTCAAGATGGCGTACACGGTTTTCTTCAACGCCACGATTATTTTTTAGCACCAGTAAAGATTCAACTTCAAGGTGCCAAACGGGATAAAATAAGGTTGCAGCACCACCACGAACACCACCTTGAGAACAACTTTTAACGGCTGTCTGAAAGTGTTTGTAAAAAGGAATACAGCCTGTGTGGTAAGCTTCACCACTACGAATAGCACTTCCCAAAGCACGGATACGTCCAGCGTTCACCCCAATACCTGCACGTTGACTGACGTATTTTACAATGGCACCGGCAGTTGCATTAATGGAGTCTAACGAATCATCACACTCAATCAGCACACATGAGCTAAATTGACGTGTAGGTGTGCGAACACCTGCCATAATAGGCGTAGGTAGCGATAGTTTAAATAAAGAAACTGCATCGTAAAAACGCTGAATATAATCCAGCCGAGTTTCTTTTGGGTATGGGCTAAATAAACAAGCGCCAATTAAAATATACAAAAACTGAGGGCTTTCGTAGTACTCGCCTGTAATCCTGTTTTGTACAAGGTACTTGCCTTCTAACTGTTTGACAGCAGCATAGCTGAAGTTCATATCTCGCTGATGCTGGATAAAGCTGTCCATCTGATCAAATTCTTCTTTGGTGTAATCAGATAATAAGTGGCGATCATATTTACCAAGATCTACAACCCGGCAAACATGCTCATAAAGAGTAGGGGGTTCAAATTGCCCGTAGGCTTTCTTACGTAAATGATAAATGGCTAAACGAGCAGCCAAATACTGATAATCAGGAGCCTCAGTGGAGATTAAGTCTGCTGCAGATTTGATAAGTGTTTCATGGATGTCTGCGGTTTTTATACCATCGAAAAACTGTATGTGAGACTTAAGCTCAACCTGTGACACGGAGACATTATTCAAGCCCTCAGAAGCCCAGGTAATAACTCGGTGAATTTTTTCAAGATCAAGTGGGTCTTTACGCCCATCACGTTTGGTAACCAGAAGGTTGTTGTTCATGTAGCCAATTACCTAATAAAGCAGTACCAGGTCGATAAAACATCCACAAAACAACGCCTTGACTACAAATGTAAGTCAATTGATCAGTAAGGTGACAGAAATTCCGTGTCAGTTGACAACAAAGAGGGGAGAAAACCTCTAAGACTGCTGGATAATGCTTGGCTGCATTATCAAACAAGATATTCTACTTAATGATTTGTTGTGCTAGGCGCTGATGTGTGCTCAGTAAAGTTTGTTACATCGTGTAAAGTGATTAAAAACTAGATATTGGGTTTTTTAATCTACTAAACACAAGATAATGCGGTTTTGCGTTTAATGCAAGTTTAATATCCTGGGGAGAGCCTGTGTATAAAATGTGAGTAAACGGTGAGGTGAGTGGCTACATACTCTGAAAATAGCCTATGAAACAGTTAATAAAAATTGCAATACGGCTATTACCAAACATGAATATTGTTTATCCTTGAGAGTCATAGATTAGTTAGTACCATCGTAATGGGGGTACTCAAAGACGTATTCTGATTCGATTAATTTGGTCAAAATAAACATGTGCTAATTGTCTTATTAAGGTAATGACGATACCTTTGTGAATAAATTAGGCTTTTTTTTGTTGAGTGCGTCATAAAGTAGTTATATAACGCAATAGTGATCTATTTTTAGTGTCGGTAAAATGACGGCTCGTCGGCGAAGGATGGAAGAGTTACAGTGGAACATTCAGAAACTGGTCGTATATTGATCGTCGAAGATGATGAAGATTTAGCCAGACTTACCAAGGAATATCTTGAACGTAATGGCATCAGTGCATCTGTTGAAAATGATGGTGCTAAAGCAGTTGACCGTATACTAAGTGAAACACCCGACCTTGTGGTGCTGGACCTTATGTTGCCTGGAGAAGATGGCGTTTCCATATGTCGTCGACTAAGACCAGCTTATAAAGGTCCTATTTTAATGCTGACAGCAAGAACAGACGACCTGGACCAAGTGTTAGGGTTGGAAATGGGGGCTGACGATTATGTCGCTAAGCCTGTACGGCCTCGAGTGCTTTTGGCACGGATTCGGGCATTACTGCGACGCTCACCAGGTGACGTGGTAGAAACTATAGCGCCGAGCGACTCTACGACACGCTTGGTGTTTGGGCCTTTAGTCATTGATAATGCGATGCGTGAAGCTTGGCTAAGGGACGAAAGTATTGAGTTGACAAGCGCTGAGTTTGATTTACTTTGGTTGCTTGCCAGTAATGCAGGACGTGTGCTTAGTAGGGAAGAAATCTTTCTTGCTTTACGCGGTATTGAATACGATGGTCAAGATCGCTCCATTGATGTTCGTGTTTCTCGCATTCGCCCTAAAATTGGTGATGATCCAATACACCCTCGACTGATAAAAACAGTCCGAAGTAAAGGGTATTTGTTTGTTAAAGATGCAGGTGTGATCAACGCTTAATTAAGTGAAGGTGGTTGCACTTTCTGATAAGCATGATGAATATATGCCTTATACAATAAAACCAGACAAACTTTATCGTTTTGTCTGGTTTTTGTGTATTTGGGTAAAGCAAATTTTTTCCTTTATTATTGCTCAATAATGCTTGTTTCTCGTTGAGGCTTGTTCTGTCTTATTTTTAGGGCATGACGGGGTAACTAAAAAGCAGCGCATATACACCTGTATAAGTGAGATCCTAGCACAGCGTAATTATTAAAAGCTGAGTATACTTCGGTGAATAAGCTCTCATTGAGTAAGATTATTCTCACTGATATGGGTATACCCTTGATGAGGGTAAACGGCCTGTGTTTGTTTTTGCTTTGAATTCATTTTTTCTATTCATTTGTTGATGACCCTTGATTCCTTTTAGGAGTGCTTGTGACCAGTATTTTTTTACGTATTTATGGTGGGTTGCTATTTACACTGATTCTGGTCGCAGTGTTATCGGGGTTAGCCGTCACCATTATTAATAGTTTTCGCTTACAGGATTACCAAGAATCTGTAGCTCAAGGCACATTCAATCTTGTGGCAATGCAGTTAGCAGGAAAACCGGAAGATTTACAGTTATTGCTTTTACAACAAGCAGAACATTTATTAGGTATTCCATTAGTGCTTGTTGAGGCTGAACGGACAACATTAAGTCAAGCTGAGTTAGCTCGATTGAAGGAGAAAGAGGTTGTGGTAAGTCAGCTGACACCTGAAAAAGCACACGTATATAGCATGGTGGATGAACATACGTTGTTACGTGGCAGGGTGACTAGCATTTCAGAGCAGTTGGCCTACGGTTCTGTGATGTTAATTAAGCAACATTTGATCAGTATGCCTTTTCATCATCGTCAAGCTCAGGTTGCAGAACTACAACACGTGTTTTCTTACCCTCTATCATACCACCAGGCAGCAGACAGTGGCTTATCAGCACAAAATTTACAGCGTTTACGTGATGGGCATATGGTCATGTTGCTAGGACCCGATGCGCGTTCAATCAGGTTGTTTGTTGGGCTGGAAGGAGGAAGTAATGTTGGGTTAGATGCGACTCAACAAGTACTAGAAGTAGGCCCCATTCGTTTTTTAGAAATGTACCCTTTTAAGTTAGTTTTTACGATTAGCCTCTTTGCTTTTTCATCAATTAGTCTGGCGATTTATATCTTGGTCCGTGGACTGGAAAAGCGCTTGCGTAAAATGGAGCGGGCCGCAACGAAGATCTCTCGGGGCGATCTGGATGCTCGGGTTAATGTTCGAGGTTCTGACTCTGTGGGTAGGCTGGCGAGAGCATTTAATGGAATGGCCTCACATATACAGCGTTTGTTGAGTATTCAGCAAGAAATGATCCGTGGCGTTTCACATGAATTAAGAACGCCTGTGGCTCGATTGAGGTTTGGTTTGCAAATGGTTGAGGATGCGCAATCGGCGGATGAGCGTGAAAATTATTTAGGTGGAATGGATAAAGATATTCAAGAGTTGGATCATCTTATTGATGAGATTTTAACATATGCCAGTTTGGAACAGGGATCACCTGTTTTACATTTTAAACGAATTGATGTGGATGACATCATTACCCAGGTCATTAAAGAACACTTGGCGCTTGCGAATGGTATTGCGCTGGAGCATATCCCTTGTCCAGCTTCTGAGCCTAAACGGCGCGCAGAAGTTGAGCGGCGTTATATGCAGCGTGCTATACAAAACCTGGTGGGTAATGCGCTGCGATATGCAAAAACAAAAGTGACCGTGCGTTATACCGTTACCTCTGAAACATGCCGGGTTGATGTCGAAGATGATGGGCCAGGTATTCCCGAAAATGAGTGGGATCGTGTATTTACTGCATTTGCACGCTTGGATGATAGCCGTACCCGGGCTTCAGGTGGGTATGGACTTGGTTTATCCATCGTACGACGCATAGTGTATTGGCATAATGGACGAGCATTAGTTGGGCATAGTGAAATGGGTGGGGCTCGTTTTAGTATTGTGTGGCCTCGTCGTCAGTAGAGAGATAATTATTTTTTTCTTGAACAAGAATGCATTGCACGACTTATGTTGCATCCATGTTAAAAATGGCTGATTTTAAATGTATAAAATAGTACGTTAATTTCAACTTGTTGATTTAATTACAGATTGTTTCCAACGTTTACAAAGCTATCATAGAAGTGAACAGTGAATTTTGTGACAATACAATTACTTCTATAGGAAACGCCGAGATCGGTAGTAAATAACCATTTGCTGTGGATATTTATCCTATATGAGTGAAAGTGAGGTTGTAGTTAGAACTTTCTCTTTTATCTCCTTGTTAGAGTAAGAGCTCTTTGATAGAGCTCTTTTTTTTAAATAATTATTTTTTTCAGTTATTTTTATTTTAGCAGCGTAATGCCTTGTAGTGTTTCTACACAGGTATCTTTGGCTGTTAGAATAAAATCCTGCATATAAGGTGCATTAAGTTGGTCATCTCTAGCCGCGAAATAGAGTGTTGACCAAACGCCTTCTTTGCCTAAAGGTTTTGCTGTGATATAGGCTTTTTCTAAATATTCTGTTAAAGCCCAATTGGGTAAAGCACAGACACCTCTGCCACTGGCAATTAATTGAATCATCATCAGTGTTAATTCTGATGTGCGAATTGCTTTTGGTTCAACACCGGCTAAGTCCAAAAACTGTTTAAAAATATCCAGTCGTCCTTGTTCTACTGGATAAATAATTAATGTTTCACTGGCAAGATCTTGTGGCTCAATAAAACGTTTTTTGGTAAGTGGATGTTCTTTAGGCAAAGCCAGCAAACTTTCATATCTAAATAATGGAATATAGCTAATGCCATCGAGCGGTTCAGGGTCAGCGGTGACGACTAAATCCAGATCGGCACGACAGAGGGCGGGTAATGGTGCAAAATTAAACCCGCTGGCTAAGTCTAACTCCACATCTGGCCAGTGCTGGCGATATTGATTGAGAGTTGGCATCAGCCACTGATAACAGCTATGGCATTCAATGGCTATATGTAGCCGCCCAGTTTCCCCCGTTGCTAGTCGTCCTAACTCGCGTTCCACTGCTTTTACTTGAGGCACAACTTCCTGAGCGAGGTGCAGTAATTTATAACCTGCAGTGGTTAAGCGCAGTGGCCGACTTTTGCGAACAAAGAGTGATCCGCTGATTTTATCTTCCAGGTCTTTAATTTGATGAGATAGTGCTGATTGCGTCACATGTAAGCGCTCTGCTGCAGCCACTAAACTTCCACACTCATATAAGGCTAACAAGGTCTTCAGGTGACGGAGTTCAAGCATGTTTATTAGAAATTCTCATGTTAAAGATAAAAAAAATGAGATTGTTTCAAGTTTATCTCTGACTGACACTAATGTCTATGGATGCCGCATCTACGGAAAGCACGGCGTGTAGGCCATCACCTTTTGGGCAATGAGAAGAGAACATCATGAGTGTACATAACCTGGGATTTCCCCGTATTGGTAAACGTCGGGAGTTAAAAAAGCATGTCGAAGCCTTTTGGCGAGGTGATATTGATGAGCAAACACTTCAGACTGAGGGTAAAACATTAAGAAAACTGGCATGGCAGCAACAAGCTGAAGCAGGTGTTGAGTTAATGCCAGTGGGTGATTTTGCCTGGTATGACCATGTTCTAAATATGTCCAATTGGTTGGGTGTTATTCCCCAACGTTTTCATCATCTACCTAAGGGACTCACACAATATTTTGCTATGGCGCGAGGCTACCAGCAGCAGGGAGAAACGCTGGCAGCGTGTAAGATGACGAAGTGGTTTGATACTAATTATCACTACATAGTGCCTGAGCTCGAGGAAGACCAGGGCTTTCAGTTACATGTCGACGACCTGTTGGCTCAAATAAAAGAAGCACAGCAGTTAGGTCATCAAGTGAAGCCTGTATTGGTTGGTCCTGTTACTTACTTGTGGTTAAGTGAAGTGTCTGGGCAAGGAGATAAATTACGCTTGCTGCCTGCGCTGTTGGAAGCATATGGACAACTGTTGCAGCATTTGGCTGATTTGGACATAGCTTGGGTGCAATTAGATGAGCCAGCGTTGACCTTAGACCTTTCTGTTGAATGGCGTCAGGCGTATGAACAAACTTACCATCACTTACAAACAGCGTCTGTTAAAATCCTGTTGGCAACCTATTTTGCTGGGCTAGGCGATAATTTAACGTGTGCTGTTAATTTACCTGTTGCGGGCTTGCATATTGACGCAGTTCGCGCTCCAGAGCAGTTAATAAGTGTGGTAGATCGTTTACCCCGTTACAAAGTGCTTTCAGTGGGTATTATTAATGGACGAAGTGTCTGGCGTGCCGATTTACGTCAGTTGTTGCAGACACTTAAACCTGTTTATCAGGCCTTTGGTGACAATCTATGGTTAGCCCCTAGCTGTTCATTATTGCATGTACCTGTTGATTTAGAGTTGGAAACGCAGCTGGATACAAAGGTTAAGCCAGGGCTTGCCTTTGCAATTCAAAAGTTACATGAGTTATCTGCATTATCCCTCGGTTTATGTGAGGGGGAAGCAAAAATTGCAGCACAGCTTGAGGTTTCAGATCAAGGTGTTCAAGCCAGACAACTTGCTGTGCGTCCAGTAGTACAAAAACGTTTGGCGACTTTAACAGCTCAAGCTGAACAGCGCTCACAACCCTATGCTGAGCGTGCTAAAGTTCAGCGGGCATTACTGCAATTGCCATTGCTACCAACCACCACTATTGGCTCATTTCCCCAAACTTCAGCTATACGTCAGTTGCGTGCAAAATTTCGCAAAGGGGATATCGACATAATGCAGTATCATCAGTCATTACAAAAAGAAATTCAGTTTGTTATTCAAAAACAGGAAGCCCTGGATCTTGATGTATTGGTTCATGGTGAGCCAGAACGAACAGACATGGTGGAATATTTTGCTGAGCAATTAGCAGGATTTGTAACTACTCAGTATGGTTGGGTACAAAGTTACGGCTCTCGTTGTGTACGTCCACCTATTGTCATTGGTGATGTAGAGCGGCAACAACCGATGACGGTAGGTTGGAGTGCCTATGCTCAGTCCTTATCCAATAAGCCTGTGAAAGGCATGTTGACAGGACCCGTGACAATTCTCCAGTGGTCTTATCCTCGTGATGATGTGGCGCCTGAAGTCAGTGCATTTCAGATTGCTCTTGCTTTACGTGATGAAGTGGCTGATCTGGAAAAAGCAGGTATTCACATTGTACAAATTGATGAGCCTGCATTTAGAGAGGGGGTGCCTTTACAAAAAGCAGCACAAGCCCATTATTTACATTGGGCAACACGTGCCTTCCGTATTGCATCAGCGGGTGCTAAACCTACCACACAAATCCACACTCATATGTGTTACAGCGATTTCAACAGTATTATTGAGCATATCGCAGCGATGGATGCGGATGTGATTACTATTGAAAGTACACGAGCAAAAATGCAACTTCTGGCGGCATTTGAAGCCTTTAGTTACCCCAATGAAATTGGGCCTGGTGTATACGACATTCACTCACCCAGTGTGCCTACCGCTGATGATGTTGTTAAGCTCCTACAAGCGGCAATTAAATATATTCCGGTTGAACGGCTATGGGTGAACCCAGACTGTGGACTTAAAACACGGAATTGGGATGAATGTGAACGTGCTTTGGCTGCCATGGTGAATGCGGCTAAGCAATTACGTCAATCACTTGTCTCTGAACAAGCTGAAAAGCAGGCTGATTTAGCATCTTCTACTGCATGAGGTTATTGCTAAAGGTCAGGAGTGATTCATACTACTTGTATCCATTATAAGGTGTATGTATAGACGGTTCTGGTTGTATATATAGGGTGGACTCGATAAAATAGCTGTATCTATATACAGTAAGGAGTGTGTTCACCCTATGCATCAACTTTGGCAAGATATTTCCTGTGCGTTACCTCCTCCATCCAGCCGGGTTGACCTTGTTGTTGATCCGGCTTTTTCATGTTCAGTCGTTCGAGGTTACTTTAAAACAGATGGCGAGTTTTATGTATTTGATGGGTTAAAAATTACGCACTATGTACGGAAGTGGCGATTGATTGAGGAAGGTTTGCAGTTACAGCAAATGGCATCCTAAGTATTCATTAGAAAGGGAGTTGGACTTTAGTATAGAATCTGTCATGTTAAAACAAATAACTAAGTGGATCTATGTAAGCCAATGTTGCTCAGGTGTGCTTAAGTAGGTCCACATGTAATGAGTTAATTGTGGGCTAAGATATGACGATTAAAACAGCAGTTGTCGGTTATGGTTATTCTTCAAAAACATTTCATATTCCCTTTCTGATAAACAGTGACCATTTTGATCTGGTCGCAATTAAGAGCAGTAAGCCTGATGAGATAAACAAAGACCTACCTGCAGTTAAAGCCTATACCGATATGAGTGAGCTGCTGAAAAATACAGCGGTTGAACTGGTGATTATTACTGCACCAAGTCAGTACCACTATGAATTGGCAACATCATGTCTTCAGGCCAAAAAACATGTCATTATTGAAAAACCTATGGTGTCGGATAGTGCTCAAGGCCATGCGTTGGTAGCGCTCGCTAAGCAACAAGGCGTCATTTGTTCTGTTTACCATAATCGTCGTTGGGATGGTGATTTTCTAACCGTTAAGAAGCTTATTAAAAGTGGTAAGTTAGGTGCAGTTCGTTATGTGGAATCACATTTTGATCGTTTTCGTCCGATGGTGAGAGACCGTTGGCGTGAGCAGGCTGGTCCAGGAACAGGTATTTGGTTTGACTTGGGATCACATTTGCTGGACCAGGCTTTGTGTTTATTTGGTCGACCCCAAGCAATAACAGCACGCTGTATTCCTCTGCGAGATAACTCTACGACAACTGACTTCTTTCATGTGTTATTGCACTACCCACAATTAGAAATGGTATTGCATGGCAGCCCTTATTGTGCAGCACCCAATATTCGCTTTCAAGTTCAGGGAAGCAAAGGGGCTTTTATTAAATTCGGCCTAGACCCTCAGGAAGAACAGCTTAAAGCAGGAATAAAACCCATAGAAAACTCTGGGGGTGTGATCCCTAAATGGGGTAAGGATAATGCTGAGCAATACGGTATTTTGTACACTGAAGAACAACAAGAAGTAATAGCGACTGAAGATGGATGTTACCAAAACTATTATCTGGAAATTGCTGAAGCTATTTTAAAAGGTCACGATGTACCTGTGACTGCAGAAGAAGGGCTGAATGTCATTAAACTGGTGGAGTTGGCTATTTTAAGTAGTGATAAAGGTAAAACGCTATCAGTTGATGATTATTGGGAAATGGGGCATTACGAATAATATAATTAAGAAAATATTTTTAGTTATATTCTTATGTACAAGCCAGGGAGTGGCTAGCATCATTAAGCGAATAAAAATTGAATATTTAGGGGTACAGGGTAGCAGTAATATGATTTATACGGATCGATTAGTTTTAAAGAAAGTAACACTGGATGATATTGATATATTTACCGAAATTTTAAGTGACCCTGATTTAACTCGATATTTACCTAAGGGTGAGTCTTATACACAAGAAGAAATTAAAAACTATGTGCAACAGCGTTGTGAACACTGGCAAAAAGGGTTTGGTACTTATGTAGTTACGGCAAAACAGAATCCGTCAGAAAAAATTGGCTATGTGGGTATTGAAACAATAGCTACTACGCATTTTCGTGATATTCGATACAGTATTGCAACGCCTTTTGCAGGGCAGGGCATTGCATTTGAAGCGGCTAAAAATTGTTTGGATAATTATTTTGCTGATGGCATAGGTGAAAAAGTCTTTGGTGCTGCTGTGAGTCAAAATAAAGCATCAATTCGTGTCATGGAAAAACTAGGTATGCAACAGGAAGGTAATATAAAATTATATGAGCGTGATGATATGGTGTATTTTTCGATTAAATAAAAAAGGAAAGCCAATGGCTAATTAACAATATGAGTCAGTAGGCAAAGCAGGGCAATCGTATATAACTTATACCTTTATAAAAAAAGCTATTTTCTAAAGCACCTTTGCCTATAGTCTGCATAACGCCCTTCGAACACGTGGTGAATCCTTCCCTGGAAGGTGTTTCTGAACCAACTTCTTATTTTAAGCTGATCTTAAGACCCATATCATTTTTCATATATAGCAAAGCTTCTGCATTACCCATAGCGTCATCAACGGGATTATGGGTATGTTTGGTTTTTCTAAGGTGTTTAAAATTTTTAAACATATCAGAGACCATGCCTTTATAAAGTGATCCAATATTATTGGAACTAAATCCAAAAGGGTTGTTACCAGTAAAATAATGAAAATACCAGTTAATAAATTGCCAATCAAAGCCATTATTATCGCTAAAAAACAATGGGCGAGACTTTGCGTGATTTGAAATCCATGAAGCGAAGTTTTCTATCACTTTTTTAGGTTCGTCAAAGGTCATAGTTTCTTCCCGAGAAAAGCCTGAGATTGCAAGTGCTTCAGGAATCCACTTATTACTTATCGGTTTCAGCTTACCATAGAATGTTTTATTCAAATCATTATCTACGATAACCGCACCGAAAGAAATCATTGAGTACTCGTAGGGAATGGGGCCATCAGTTTCAACATCAACAACAATGACAGTCATATATTTTCTTATTCCTAAATGGGTTATAGTTTTACTTGCCAGTATCCGACATCAAGCCATTGGTTAAACTTAAATCCAACTTGCTTAAAGTGACCTACCTTTTGCATACCAAACTTCTCATGAAGGGCAATACTGGCTTGATTGGGTAATGTAATAACAGCTATAGCCGTATGCTTTGATAAACCTTTAAGTAGTTCAAACAACATAGTATAAAGTGCTGTGCCCCAACCATGGGAAATAACATCATGTTTTAAATATATTGAGATTTCAACTGTATTTCTGTAAGCACTCCTTGAGTTCCATAATGTTGCATAAGCATAGCCTATGGTTTGATTTTCGTCTTTTGCTACAAGCCAAGGTAGCCCAGCCTCTTTAACATTATTTATACGATATAGAATATCACTTGTTGAAACGGTATCTTCTTCAAATGTTGCTACTGTATTTTGTATATAGTAGTTATAGATAGCAGTAACTTCATCAAGGTCTTCTTCTTGAATATGCACAATCACGAGTACTCCAGTCTACATAACAACGGGTCTTATAAATATTAATGAGCATGTAGTAGAGCGCTCTTATGAAGCTTTTAGTAGACACAGTATTTGGTTACTAATAAATGTTTTAACAATTAATCACAAGTTAAATGATAACTTAATAGATTAAGTGTTTTCTAGCTTTTTGGTAAACCGATAATATAAGCCTCTCATGATCAAATCGGTTGAGAAATTTCTCTGCCCTTTCAATGGGGCTGTGTAAGTATTGATTAGGGCCTAGCATTTTCCGTTGATTTAGGCTAGCTGTTTCGAGCAGAGGAAAATCAACAACTTCTATACAGGCTTCCCATCCTGGATTACGCTCAGCCCAGCCTTTCCAAAAATGAGCAATGAGTTGGCTCTTAAGCGAATATCCATGAAAGTCGAAAGCAACAATCCCATCAGTGACAAAAATGTGGTTTCCATAAAATCCTGCTTTGGGCATAATTCTCAAAGCATAAAAGCCTTTATCTGTAAATTTTTCGAGATAGACACTGGCTAAAATATGGCATGCCCCAAAGCCAAAAAAAGTACGGTCTGGCTGGTTCCACCTTTTTTTAGGGTGTTTTTTTATCCCTGGTTTTGGAAAGTACAATGCAATCTCTCCTATGGTAATCAAAGATGGTTATTATTGGTCACTACGATACAATGATGTTGCTCTTCTCAGCGAGGTTAAAACTAAGGAGTCATAAGTAAGGCCGGTTTGCATCAAAAGCTGTTTAAGCGTCAAGGCTGAAAACCGAAAAGTATCGTTTATTGTAATGGGTAACATATAAATACGCCCTAGACCAGCAGAGGTTTTAATAAACTTACAGTTCTATATTAACACCATTACCTTGATGCTTTAAATGGATGGTAGGGATATTCCCTGTTTTTATTTTGGTTATAGAGATTTTTACACAGAAAACGATCAGCATATCAAAACACTGGTTCAAATTATAGATTTTGAATGTTAATAACCTATAGCTGTATAACACTATATTATTTTTATCAATCCTACATCTGTAGGATATTACTATATACAACTATTTATTACTATTTACATTGCTATCTTCTCTAGTAAACAAGGTTAAATACACATAAGGGCACCTCTAATAAAGCACTTTTTCGTGATAGCTGTGTCAACGTTGAACTCATGGCCCTGCTAGCATTAATATATACTTGACACTACTATCGCAGACATGCAGTAGCCCACAAGTGAGGAAGTAAATCATTGCGCTAAATCTGTACATCACTTTAGAGTAATATATCCTCGAGTTACTTTGAATGTTGCTGTGTTTCTAATACTTAAAAATATAAAAAATAATCTTATTAGTATGTAATAAAAAAATATAGGGATATTATAATGCTAAACCCGCTAAAGGTTTCTGTTTCTCTAGCTACAGTGCTATTTTCTCTAAACTCTTATGCCGCTACTTTTATAGCAGATTTTGAACCAAATAGTTCTTGGTATGGGGATGCTAGTCGAGGATTACCTCCCATACAAATGAAAGAACGAAGGAATAATGTACAAGAGTTTTTAGACGAACTTAGCAAAGAGTTTACATCTAATGCTACAGTTAGAATTTATTTTACTGATGATGGTAATGGAAAAAACTATTCCGCAACAGCGGGTAGTTTTCCTGCAAACTACCTTGGTAGCTATTACGCTACGGTTGCTTGGAGAAGAATTAATCAAAACTACCAAGGGCACGCATTATATAGTAAAGATGGTCGTTTTGAAAAAATCCCCAACAAGGGTGATGGATTTATACACTGGAATTTTGATAAAAATAGAGCGGCTAACCGAAACAGCATAAGAATTTTAGTTCGACATGAAATGACTCATATCTTAGGTATGACATCAGTTCTAGATAGTTGTAGTAGTGGCTTGAGTGGGCCAACCTGTAACCAAGGCAGTAGTATTTATCTACATAAATATGATTTAGGATTGCATTTTGGTGATGATAAAAGACAAATTTATTTAGAAACACAGGTGGATACAAATGGCAAGACCACATACAAAATAGCTAACTTCACAAATGATTTCTGGTTTAAAGGACTAGAAAGTAATGGAAGTACAAGATGGCTAAAAGTTCAAGATAACTATGATTTTTCTCATTTAAACATAGTTTATGGTAAGCCTCCTTACGATATTAATGATGATTTTCGTAGTCTTTTTCGAGCGCTTGGCTATAAACTATCTATAGACTCGTTAGCTAGAAATAATTTAGCGACTCAGCATACCCATAACTGCAAAATTAATGATAATAAAATGTTAGATTGCTGGGGCTATAATTATGATGGTGCATCTGTTCCTCCAGCAGGAGAGTATGTTGATATTGCAGTGAGCAATATGCATTCTTGTGCAATTAATACACAAGGTATCATAAACTGTTGGGGCTCTGAAATCGCTAGTCCTGAGACTCGAAATCCTATTCAGGGGCAATATAAGCGATTAGTTTCAGGCAGCTATAAGTTTTGTGGTATTACCACTGATGATGCGGCAGTGTGCTGGGGCAAAGGGTCAAGCAATCCTCCATCCAATGCAAAAATTAAGCAATTAGATCTCGGTGGATATCATAGCTGTGCAATTTTACAAGATGATAGTATACAATGCTGGGGTAGTAATCATAGCGGAGCAGCTACTCCTCCAAGTGGATCTTTCAAGCAATTAAGTGTGAATTCTTCACAAAACTGTGCAATTGATTTTGTTGGACATATTTCTTGTTGGGGACAAGATACATCAGGTGAAACCAATCCACCAACTGGTACCTTTACACAAGTAAGTATGGGTTGGAGACATGCCTGTGCTATTAAAGCAGAAGGTACAGTTACCTGCTGGGGACTAAATGACAGTGGACAAGCATCACCACCAAATGGACAGTTTATTAATATTAAATCTGGTTTTAAGCATACTTGTGGAACACGACCCAACAAATCCATTGAATGCTGGGGAAGCAATCAAAATGGAGAACTTAATGTGCCATAAGTACTTTAATAAGATCAAAATAACCCAAAGAATTTAACCTACACCTATTCTATCTGTTCAGACTTTTTAACTTGTATTTTCCCTGCCAAGAGTGTTTTAAGACACATTAGAACTTGGTGGGGAATTTACTCAGCAAGAAAACCACCCTCGCGCTCTACTGCTCACGGTGCTCCCCGCGCCTGTTTCACAAACCAATTCAACCACTACAACCCCACATTTTGCTAAAAATAAGGTGTCCTATAATGCTTGCCTAAGAGAACCAATTAATATCAGGAAGATGCATGTAGTAGTTCATGAGCCAATAGCATTAAAGAACACCAAAAAAAGTAAAGCCCCAAAATGCTTTGCTAGTAACTATTTATTTCAGGGAAATTACAGTAGCTTGCCTCTTTGTCATATAAGTCCCAATGGTTACTTTATTCAATGGGTATACCTATAAAGTAGTAAATTTTACTGTTGCTGGCTAGTGAAGGATTTTTAAGCGGGTTATTACATGAATAACGACAGGATGAATTATTAATAATTACTGTTTTTTTACAATATTCGACAAGTTTTTATAAGCAGGCCTGAGTTGATTTTTATAAGCCACCCTAAAAATTAGATTATTTTAATTTTATTTATTTTTCAAAATTATATAAAAAATACTGTTTTTCTAAATGCTAAAGTGCATGCCGTGCAATCATTCCAAAACAAGCTAACCTCAAGGAGAAAAAACAAAAATAAAGCCTATGAGAGAGTCATGATGAACAGAATATCCTTAAGTATTGAATTAATTAAAGAACATTATGATGTGGTCGTTATTGGGTCTGGATATGGTGGAGGTATAAGTGCTTCGAGACTAGCTAGGGCAGGAAAGAACGTCTGTTTATTAGAGCGTGGGCGTGAAATTTTACCTGGTGAGTACCCAAATACTGAGGAAGAAGCACTTAAAGATTTACAATTTCATACACCCGATGGTCACATTGGTTCTAAAACAGGATTATATGATATTTATGTTAATAAAGAGCAAAATGTGGTTATTGGATGTGGTTTAGGTGGTACCTCTCTTATTAATGCGAATGTTTCTCTGGAGCCTGAACCAAAAGTCTTTGAAGATAAACGCTGGCCACAAAAAATACGAGAGCATCAAGATACTTTACTGAAAGAGGGTTTTCAACGTGCCAGAGATATGCTTAAACCCACGCCGTATCCCGAAACATCACCTACATTACCTAAGCTAGAAGCTAATCAAAAATCTGCTGCAGCAATGGGACAAAATTTCTATCGTCCACCTATAAATGTCACTTTTGAGGACCCAGAAAATGGTATTAACCATGTAGGTGTTCCTCAATCAGCTTGTACCAACTGTGGTGATTGTGTTTCAGGCTGTAATTATGGTGCTAAAAACACGACATTGATGAATTATCTACCTGATGCTTGGAATCATGGTGCAGAGATATTCTGTAATGTATTAGTAAAATACATAGAGAAGCATAATGACGGTTGGTTAATACATTATGAACCTATTGATGAGGGTAGAGAAAAATTTGATGCGCCTACTCTTTTTATTAAGGCTAGTTTAGTGGTCATTTCGGCAGGAACGTTAGGTTCTACAGAAATTTTGCTACGTTCAAAAGAGAAAGGTCTTAGCTTATCGAACCAACTAGGACAAAATTTCAGTGGAAACGGTGATATTTTAGGGTTTTGCTACAACTGTGATCAAACAATTAATGGCATTGGTTTTGGGCATTTGCCGGTGGGGGAGATTAACCCTGTTGGACCCTGTATCACCAGCATAATTGACATGCGTAATGAAGACAGTTGGCGTAGTCGTATGGTGATTGAGGAAGGTTCAATTCCTGGCGCAATGGGTAAATTAATGCCTATTTCATTGTCTGCGGCTGCAGAAGAAATTGGTCAAGATACAGATACAGGTTTTATTGATAAAATAAAAGAAAAAACACGTGCTGCTGATAGTTTAATTCGTGGTCCCTACCATGGTGCAATAAATAACACTCAAACCTATTTAATTATGAGCCATGATAACGGTGAAGGTGTTATGAAACTAGAAAACGACCAGCTACGGGTAAACTGGCCTGAGGTTGGTGAGCAAGTTAATTTTAAAGTGGGGAATAAGCGGCTTAAACAAGCGACTGCAGCCCTAGGTGGAGACTATGTTGAAAACCCTATATGGACAAAACTGTTTAACCATAGTCTGATTACAGTACATCCTCTCGGTGGTGCTGTGATGGGAGAAAATGCTGAACAAGGTGTTGTCAATCATAAAGGTCAGGTATTTAGTGGTAATAGTGGCACAGCTGTTTATTCAGACCTTTACGTCACCGATGGTTCTGTAATACCAACTTCACTTGCGGTTAACCCATTACTGACTATTTCTGCTATATCCGAACGGTGTTGTGCATTAATAGCACAGGATCGGGGATGGTCGATTCATTATGATTTACCCTCAAAACCCTCTAAAGAACGATTAGCTGATATCAATAAATCAAAAAAAATTGGAATCACGTTTACAGAGACCATGAAAGGCTATTTTTCTACACAGTTTGAAGCAGGGGAGTCGCTAAATACTTATCATGATGCAGAAAAGATAGCTAAATCGGCTAATTCTACAATGGAATTTACGCTTACCATCAGTTCAGATAATTTAGATGAAATGCTAAAAACACCTGAACATGCGGCTCAAATTATTGGTACATTAAATGCGCCAACACTCTCTGATCAGCCGCTATTGGTTAATAATGGCGTATTTAATTTATTTGAGTTATATCCTGAAACACCTGATACTCGCCACATGAATTATAAAATGCATTTAACAGCTGAAAATAATAAGCAATTTTATTTTAGTGGCTACAAAGTTATTAACGATGATCCTGATGTTTTTGACATATGGCCTGATACATCCACGCTTTATGTAACCGTTTATCATGGTAATAATGATCAGGGAAGTATCGTAGGAAAAGGTATTTTGCATATTGAACCTGAAGACTTTCTTAAGCAAATGACCACAATGAAGGCAACGAACACGACGAGTGCAGTTGAAAAGCTTAGTGCTGAAGCACGTTTTGGAAAATATTTTGCGGGTGTTCTTTGGGAAACTTATGGTGGTATCTTTTATAGTGAATCGCGTTTTAACCCTGATGCCCCTCCTCGTAAAAAGCGCCCGCTCCGTGTTAGGGCACCTGTCATTCACCCTTTTAAAACGGAAGATGATGTTAACCTGCGTCTGACACGTTATCATGGAGGCGATAAAGGCCCTGTGATGTTAGTACATGGTTTAGGTGTTTCTTCGACTATTTTTTCTACTGACACAATTCAGACTAATTTACTGGAGTATCTATATGCTCATTGTTATGATGTTTGGTTGTTGGATTTTAGAGTCAGTATTGCTTTACCAGCGGCTAAGCAACAATCAACGGGTGACCAAGTTGCAAAATATGATTTTCCCGCCGCAGTCGATGTCATTCGAAGTAAAACGGGTTGTGATACTATTCAAGCCGTAGTGCATTGTTACGGCGCTACTACCTTTTTTATGTCTATGTTGGCGGGTTTACAGCATGTACGCTCTATTGTGTGTTCTCAAATTGCTACGAATATTGTAGTGCCTACCGCAACAAAAATAAAAACAGGTATTCATTTACCAAGCTTTTTAGACATGCTGGGTGTCGAGTCATTAACAGCTTATGTCGATAATCATGAAAGTTTGGTGGGTCGACTTTATGATAAAGCCTTAGATATTTATGCAATGAAAGAAGCACAAGGACAATGTAATAACCCAGTTTGTCACCGAATCACATTTCTTTATGCTTCACTGTATCGGCATACACAACTTAATAATTTATTGCATAGTAACCTCCATGAATTATTTGCTGAGGCAAATATTACTACATTTGAGCATTTGGCTGAGATTTGTCGAAAAGGCATTGTGGTTAATTTTGAGGGGCAAGATATTTATATGTCTAATATTGACAGTTTAAATTTACCCATTTGCTTTATTTATGGTGCGGAAAATCAGTGTTATTTACCAGAAAGTACAGAAATCACATATAATATATTACGCGAAAAATTTCCATCACAGCAATACAGTAGAAAAGTTATTCCTGAATATGGGCATATTGATTGTATATTTGGTGCCCATGCAGTAGAAGATGTTTACCCTGAAATTTTAGCACATTTGGAACAAACTGCAGAAGCAAAAAAAATAAAATATATACCCCAAGGAAAGGGTATAAAACAGCCTGTTGAGTAAGGAGACAAAAACATGCCTTTCGAAAAATACCTCAAAAATAGAATTGAGAATGCCTATGATTCTTTTAAAAGTAGAGTGGATAAAAATACTCATGATTCATTGCTGGCATCTTTTGAAAAAATACATAGAAATATTGACAGCCTTATAAAAGGGGAAGATGTATCGAGTAATGGCTCTGAATTTGCACATGCCTTAGCTTTACTGGATAAAGTTCCTGATGATTTAAAAGAGCTTCCACATAAGGCAGAAGAATTAACCACCAGAGTGCATCCTGATGGTGAACTATTAGGTGTAGGAAAGTGGGAATTACTCGATCCTGACTGGGCAGAAGCAATTGAGCAACTACTGTTGCATTTTGACCAGAAAGCACCATTTAACACCAACCCCGTTTGCCAGAAAATTCCTGATACAGTAAGTATTGCTGTTGCTGGAGATTGGGGAACGGGAAATTGGCGTGAGAAATCACCAAGCTCGTTGGTAGGTAAACAAATGGCTAAACTTAATCCTGATTACACGATACACCTTGGTGATGTCTATTATGCAGGTACTAAAGAGCAAGAAATAAATAATTTGGTTGAGTTATGGCCAATGGGCTCTAAAGGTGCATTTACCTTAAACTCAAACCATGAAATGTACAGTGGTGCTATTCCTTATTTTGAGCAGGCTTTAGCCAAACGATTTATTAAGCAAAAGGGATGTAGTTATTTTGCTTTAGAAAACAGTAACTGGCTGATTGTAGGATTAGATACAGCCTATCACGCTAGTGCCAAAGACCTTTACTTAAAAGGAAAACTAGATGATACACAGATTAATTGGTTAAAAACCTTGCCAAATCATAAACGGATTATCGTGCTTTCACATCATGAAGGATATGATATCAAAGGCGTAAATAAAGGTGCGGTCTATAATAGTGTGATTGAAGGTCTTGGTCGTGAACCTGATTTTTGGTATTGGGGGCATTTACACAATGCAATAGCTTACAAACCAAAAGGAAAATTTTATGGCCGTTGTATTGGCCACGGATCTATTCCCTATGGAGATGCTACGCTGTTAAAAGGAGAAGATGCAGTAGCATGGTATGAAAATAAGTCTGCCAATGATCCTGATATTCCACTACGTGTCCTTAATGGCTTTGCCTATATTACTTTGAATGAGCAATTACTGAGTGAAAAGCTAATTGCTGAAAATGGTGATGTGAGATTTGAAAATAAGGGATTATGATGATTTAGTCCTACGAAGGGTATATCGTTAAATGCTGTATTGTTCGATGTACGTCAGTGATAGACAAAGGCTGGATAATGTACATCGGACTGTTTGCCGCAAGAATGCGGCAAATAAGCTTCCAGGAGTGATTCACGGCGTGTTTGAAAGGCGTTATGCCGACGTTGGACAAAGGTGTTTTAGAAAATGGCTTTTATAAAAGTAAAGTTATATGCGATAGCCCTGCTAAATCTGAGTTATCATTGGAACAGCTATGACAGAATTAACCAGTTGTTTTAGAGCCAGTTTTATTTTGGCTTCAAATATTGGATTAATAATACAGTTATTTTCAATATCAAAATTATCAAAGAAGTTTGGAACGGAAACAACACCTTTAAGATTAGCTCCCATAAATGAAGCTGAATTTTTTGCAGTAGCCAGAACACTTTTGGC
Organism: Zooshikella harenae; assembly: GCF_018837975.1. Lineage (GTDB taxonomy): Bacteria > Pseudomonadota > Gammaproteobacteria > Pseudomonadales > Zooshikellaceae > Zooshikella > Zooshikella harenae. The sequence goes on from NZ_JAGSOY010000029.1 coordinate 25,689, forward strand.
TCCACTTGAACCTGGTGATGTAGCGAGAAAAATCGTTGGTTTATTACTAAATATTGCTTTACTGATTCGAGAGGTCCAATCGTATAGGTTTTTGAAAGCGGCTGTATAGGTGCCATTATGTTCGGCAAAAGAGACTATGATAGCATCTGCTGCAGCAAGCTTGTTGAAAAAGGTTTTAGCTTCTTTTGGAATACCGAGCTGTTTTTCTCTATCATCACTGAATAGTGGCATTTCGTAATGATTAATATCCAGTGTTTCTACTGTCGCGTTATCGATCAGGCCAGCTGTATACAACGCTAATTGTCGATTAATAGAGTTTTTACTATTACTGGCTGAAAATGCTAAAACTTTCATAAGTACACCTTTTTCTCTTAGGTTTTGCTTGTAGTGCATACGTAGCTTCGTAGTGCTATCTTTTGTATGCACCACCAACAAACATTACCTTGTCAAGTTTCTTTGTTCTGGTATGTCGCTAAGGTATTCAACAAACTCTACTTCATACCCAGCTGGGTCGATGAAGTACACATTTTTTCGGTAAGGCTCTTCAACACCCTCTTTAGCAATTTCAAAACCAGCACTTTTGAGACGGGAAATTGTGGCCTCAATATTATTGGTGACATAGGCAAAGTGGGCGAGGCCAACTTGATGAGCTTCTAAATCTCTGTTTTTTCCCTCACCATGATCACTAAATGCGATGTAGTAGTAATCATCACCAAAATGTAGCCAGTTTCGAGGTTTGCTGTTCCAATGACCACTACCTTCTGTTCGAATTTTCCAATGTGGAAATGCTGCTTGATAAAAAGCTAATACAGCAGGGATGTCAGATACAACCAGGTTGACATGTTCAAGATACATATTGGTTTCTCCTGTGATAAATGAGAATTAATGTTTATGTATTGTTTATTTGAATACTTAACGTTAATTCGTCCAGATTTCCACAATTCTTAATAGTTATGTCATTACTTGTTGGTTCAGATTTTTGTTCTTCACATTGTGTACTTATAGGATAAAACCTCAAGTTAACTTGAGGTAAAGCGTTTTTTTCACTATTCTTCAAAAAACTTTGGAGGATCTATGGAGCAAGCGACTTGGAGTGTTGGCAGAGTTGCCAAACGATGTGGGATTAAGGTAAGTACCTTACATTTTTATGAAGAGAAGGGGTTAATTCGTAGTTGGCGTAATGCAGGTAATCAAAGACGTTACAAGCGTGATGTTTTGCGGAGAATATCGGTGATAAAGGCTGCACAAAAGATGGGGATTAGTTTAGCTGAGATCAAAAATGCATTTGCTGCTTTACCTGATAGTCGAACACCAACAATGGAAGACTGGCAGTTGTTATCAGCCAGATGGCGGGATGATATCAATGCGCGTATTGCCTATCTTGAGCGATTGAGGGACTCTTTGACTAGTTGTATTGGTTGTGGGTGTTTATCGATGGAAAAATGTCCAATTTATAATGAGGATGACAAACTGGCGGTGAGAGGTAGTGGTCCAGTGATTCTGGATAGGAAGTAAGAAAGCTGCAGAGACAGTGTCTCTTTGCAAATGGCGAGTATCATGTGTAGAGATTTTCGTTGCACAGAAATGATGCATACATAATCAGCTAAATCTGTATTGAATTGGTTAAATAAGGCTGATTTGGTAGCAGTATAAATAAGGAAAGTCTTTTTTGTAAATATGATTAAATCAGAGATTATTGGAGTCTAGTGTGTAGATATGAGTATTTATTCAATATACTTAGTAAATTTGGAAGGCTGCGTATATGATAGCTTGCACAATAAAGCACACTATAGATATAACGAACCATTGTTTATATGGTTTGTTATTTAGTTTCTTAACAATACCAATAGTTAGTGAGATAAATCCTAGAATAGCAGGGCCAAAAGTCATAAGAAAAAGAATTAGAATCATCTCACTAGAGAGTCCATGAGCATATACTACAGCAGGCAGAAGGACTATCAGGAATAAGAGTAAATGTTTATAGGTGTTTTCTCTCATCATGATGTGATATAGATTAAATGAAGAAGCTAAACAACAGTAAACAAACACTAGTTTTGGTATAAGATACGATCAAAATTTATTCAAAAACTAGTCTGTCAGTTGAACATCACCTGAAGGCTAGAATCTTCTGAGTTATACATCAAGATAAATAGAGAAATAAGTTTTAAAGCGTTTCATTGAGCTTGAGTGAGCGGAAACATTTCAATTTGTTGTCAGAGTATGTATTTAGTGGAACTGTAAGCAGCACCTCTGTCCAATGTCTACATAACGCCCTTTGAACATGCCGTGAATCCTTCCCTGGAGGCTTGATTACCGCATCCTTGCGGCAAACAGTTCGATGTGGATTATCCAGCCTTTGTCTACCACTGTCGTACATCGAAATACCACAGGTGTTCATTTAATCATGATTGAGGTATAGCAAGATGTGGGTTTGCAGCGCTTGAATTGGTTTGTGAAACAGGTGCTGGGAGCATCGTGAGCAGTAGAGACCAGGGATGGTCTTCTACTGCGGGAGGGACAAATTAATTCATGTGCTGCATTGGCACAATCTATACTCATCACAAACTATTTTTATATGCAATTGCCCTGCAATCAGTCTGAAAGACAATCGTTGAAGTATAACATATTAGTTTTTTGTTATATTGAAAGCAAATTAAGGGAATAGACTTTTGCCAAGTTATGGTGAAAAAGATACTATATCATCCTTACCTGTAATTGGTATAAAAAATATGAGTGATTTATTTTTGTACAATGTTTAATTTGCTTTTAGGAGAAGAGAATAAAATGGGCTTAGGGATTGAGCAGTAAGCCGCTTTGTGAACTATTTTTAGAGGCGCCCTTTGGTTAATCTGATCTATTAAATTATGTAGGCTTTATCAACTGATTTAAGTCAACATCCTGCTCATCAAGAAAGTATAAAAATATAAGTTAATTATAAGTGTGGGCTAAGATTTGTTAATCAAGATGCAGAAAGAGCAGCGAATTAAATATTATAGTATTAATAATTTTGAGTGTATTCCTCAGGTAAAATCATTGAGTGAGGAGTTAAAGTATGCGATTAATGTAGTAGGAAAAGTACTGCCTTTCCGTCTGAATAATTATGTAGTTGATGAACTAATTGATTGGACGAAAGTGCCTGATGATCCAATGTTTAAACTGAGCTTTTTACAGCGCGATTTTCTTTCTCCAGAACAGTTTAAAAGCGTTGAAAATGCCATTAGGCGTAAGGCTAGTGCAACAGAGCTTCAATACCTGATTAGCCAAATCCGACTTCAACTAAACCCACATCCATCAGGACAACTTGAACATAATACGCCAACACTGGAAGGCATTCCAATACCTGGAATCCAGCATAAATATCAAGAAACGGTGTTAGTATTTCCTGCTGCTGGTCAAACTTGCTTTACTTACTGTACCTTTTGCTTTCGCTGGCCACAATTCATTGGAGACCACAATTTAAAATTTGCAAGTAAACAGTCTCCAAGTTTCTTTGAGTATATAAAAAAACATAAGGAAGTTACAGATGTACTGATTACTGGGGGAGACCCTATGGTCATGAACTTTCGAAGAATTGAATCAATTATCAGGCCTTTATTAGGTGTAGGGTTTGAGCATATCCAAAATATTCGCATTGGTAGCAAGGTGTTATCACTGTGGCCATATCGTTTTATCTCCGATCAGGATGCTGATAAGTACTTAAAGCTGTTTGAAGATGTAAACCGGTCTGGCAAGCATTTAGCATTTATGGCTCATTTTAACCATTGGAAAGAGTTAAATACTGAGGCTACACGCAAAGCAGTTCAACGTATCTTATCTACAGGCACGAATATTCGATGCCAATCTCCAATTCTTAAGCATATTAATGATGATGCTGGCATATGGAAAAAAATGTGGCAAACACAAGTTCAACTTGGCATGATTCCTTATTATATGTTTATTGAACGAGATACAGGCCCTAAAGCCTATTTTGAAACACCTTTAGTAAAGGCTTTTGAAATATTTAGAGATGCTTATCAAGATGTATCTGGGCTTGCGCGGACGGTTAGAGGCCCGTCGATGTCTGCGACCCCTGGTAAAATTACCATAGAAGGCATAGACGAAATTGCGGGTGAAAAAATAATACAGCTAAAATTTCTTCAAAGTAGAACGCCTGACTGGTGCAATAAGATTTTTTTCGCTAAATATGATGAGCGAGCTTGCTGGTTTGATGAACTAATACCAGCCTTTGGGAAAAAGGAATTTTTTTTCGAATCGAATGCGTTTAAACCACAATCAAGTAAAAGGAAGCGTTTAGATGTTACCCCAGTTAGTTTGTCTTACTAAAGCATTAAATAATTTAAACATTCCATTCTCACAACTTGATTATGATGGTAATCTCATTAGAGTAGAACTTCCAGATCAACATTATTTGTTCCAAAAAAGCTACACGCCATTTAATTCAGAGTCTGTAGGGAAAATTTGTTTGGATAAGGAACATACTTATCACATACTAAAAAATGTTATTAAAATGCCCAAAACACTGGGTTTTTTAGATTTTAGTGTGGCTGGTAATTACCCAGAGTATGTACGTTTTAATAGTTTAGATAAAATGGTTGAGTCTATTGAGAAACAGCTAATTTACCCGATGATAATAAAGAGAAATAGTGGTGCATTATCAAAAAATGTTTTTCTTTGTAACACTAGGCAAGAACTATTTCTTGCCTTAGAAACTATTTTTGACAAAAAATCAAATTCATACGACTACGTTGCTTTAGCCCAAACATTTGTCCATACTCATGAGGAGTATAGGGCCGTTTTCTTTAACAAAAAACTGGTTTTAGCTTACGAGCGTTATACTGACCAAAAAAACTTTAAAGCGGGTTATTGGAACTTACCTGGTGGTTGTTCAAGACATATAATTGATCCATCACTTTTACAAGAGCTACAGACGTTTATTGAGCCTATCTTTCGGCATATACCAGCCAACATGGTCGGGGTTGATATCATTAGAGATATGACTGGTAAGCTTTTTCTGATTGAACTAAATTCTGGCGCACGTTTTAACCACTTTATTCAGTTTAATGGAGAGTATCCTGTTATACAAATGTATGAAAATATCTTTCAACAGCTGTTAGCCAATAAACAATATAATGATGTTAATGTAACGCGGAATTATGAACAAACTGTGTGATCATAGATTTAATTTCATAATCTATAAGCGGTCATCTCATCAGTTGTTTATTTAAATGGATGTGCGCAGCTCAGGTCTTTTAAGGCCTGAGAATTTAAACTTTATATTATCTCTCCCACTTGTTCAAGATCTCCTGTAGTTTGCCATTTGATTTTATTTTATCTATCGCTTTGGAAATTTTTGAACTGATTTCAGTTGGGAAATTTAAGTTAGCGGCAATATATATCTGCCTTATGTTTCCAATAGGAATAAAGCTTAGATCATTATTAAGAGCTGACCTTTTTGAGTCACCATAATGGCCTATCCTTATACGTTGTTAACATTAAGAATAGGCGGTTACACAGAATCTTTTACAGTCTCGTGATATTCAGTGTTGTTTAGGATGTCTGTTTTTAAAAAGCTAAGTTGACTTTTATATATACCATTTTATGAGTATATAAAAAAATGCTTAAATCTAATTTTTATTGTTTAAGTGTTTTTGTTTGATGGAATTTGTTTTGTTTAGCTCTTATGAATTTATTATGCATTAAAATTTATCAGTAATGCTGCTTTTTTTTTACACGGGGGCATTTTTTTGTTTGCAGCTTCAGTCTAGTATTAGATATAGGTGTTATTCTCTTTTATGTTGTTAACTAATGAGTATTGCATTGGAGATTTTTAGCTAAATGCTCATGCTTAAACTATAACAATAAGTCTTATATACCCTTCGCAAAAATTCAGCGTGAATGGTACTGCTTTATATAGGGAGTCTTCGATGAGTGAGGAAAATGGTAGCGCATCACTAGAAATAAGGCCTCAAGCGCAAAATCGTCGTTTGTTTTATTTTCCTATTGTTCATACTGTTCAGGATATGGGTAGTCTGGCCTCTCATGTTAAGGAAAAACATAAATCTAAAGACAATCATACCCATATAGCATCGATTGCTCGTTTTTGGGATTTGGTGGAAGAGGAAGCGTTGTCACTTTTACCGTGTAAAAGCACAGTGCGTATTTACCAGGATGCATTACCTATTTGTGACCATGAGCTGCAGATCGTCAGTGACTTAGTTAAGCAGGGCAGTCGGAATCATGCCATTGTACAGCATCTGATGGATAACGGAGCGCAAGTGATGGGTACAGAGTCTCCTGATTTATTGTTGGAGGAGTACCATTTGGCTAAACGGGTGATGGAGCAAGGTGGGCAATCAATAGCCGATGGTAAAGCTGCCGCAGAAATTTTACGAAAGCGAGATCAGTTTGTTGCAGAAAGAATTAATAACACCTTGGCTACTGGTGAGGTTGGTATTGTTTTTTTAGGAATGATGCACTGTATTGAAGCAGAACTCAGCAGTGATATTGAGATTATCTATCCTATTGGCAGGCCTGAAGCGAGTCAGGGAACAGCAAAATGATGCAAAAGCCGATATTGATTGTGGATGATGACAGTGATCTATGCCAGATGTTGTCTATGGTTTTAAACCGAGAGGGCATGAAAACCTGTATTGTTCATGATGGTGACGCTGCTTTAAGCTGGTTGGCTAATCGTCAGGCTGCAGCCGTTTTACTGGATGTGAGATTACCCGACAAGAGTGGTTTAGATGTCATACGAGCCATAAAAAGTTTTCATTATGAAGTACCCGTGATTGTGATAAGTGCTTATGCGGGTGTGTTGGATGCTGTGGGTGCTTTTAAAGCCGGGGCTTTTGATTATTTGCCAAAGCCTTTTGAAAATCAGCGACTTATTTTGGCGGTTAATCAGGCGTTATCCAGTTATAAGGCGTCAGTTGATGTAGAACGAGAAAATACAAAACAGTCTGTGCAGTGCGAACCTGGTGAGTCTTTATCTGAATTGATGGGACCAAGTACTGAAGTAAATGTACTGAGTAGAGAACTGGAACGGGTAGTAGCCACCGACTATTCTGTAGTTATTCAGGGTGAGACTGGTACGGGTAAAGAGCTTATCGCCCGTTATATACATCATCATAGCTTACGCGCTGAAGGTCCTTTTGTTGCGGTAGACTGTGGGGCAATTTCAGAAAGCTTAATGGAGAATGAGTTTTTTGGGCATGAAAAGGGTGCTTATACCGGTGCTGACAGGCAGCAATGTGGACGCTTTGAAGCCGCTAATGGTGGTACGTTGTTTCTGGATGAAATTGCTAACCTTTCCTTCAATGCACAGGCTTTGTTATTGCGGGCACTGCAAGAACGGATAATTCGCCGGGTTGGTGGAGTTCGAGATATACCTATCAATGTCCGGGTATTGGCTGCCAGTAATGTGGATTTAGAACAGGCCGAAAGGGAAGGCCATTTTCGAGAAGACCTGCTGTATCGTCTTAATGATTTTAGCTTGCGTTTACCAAGTCTTCGTCAGCGTCGTGACGATATTCTATTTCTAGCTCACCGTTTTTTAAAAGAATGTAACCAAGAATTGAATAAATCCGTAAAAGGGTTTACGCCGGAAGCAGAACAAAAATTGTTGGATTTTTCCTGGCCGGGCAACGTACGAGAGTTGCGTGGTGTAATAAGACGGGCTGTTTTGAATGTGACACGAGAAGTGGATGTGAGTGATATCAGGCTTCGAAAGGATGATCATTGCCTTGATGATGAGGTGCAAGTGTCTCAACACTTACCCATAGAGCTTGGACAGCGATCACTCAGACAAATGGTTGCCGATTATAAACAACGACTTGAAGCTGCCATTCTTAGACAGGCGTTAAATCAAACGGGAGGCAATAAAGCAGAGGCAGCTCGTCTGCTTCATATCGACTATAAAACCATTCATACCAAACTCAAAAAGTTAGGTATTTGAGGGGAGAAAAGAAGATGAGTGATAAAAAACATAAGTCGGTTGGTGGCGTTGAGGGCATTCTGCGCGGGTTGGGAGATTTAGTAGAAAAGTTAGGAGACTTGGCAGAAAAAGGTGAACAGTTAAAGCAAGGTGGTGAATTTGAAAGTAAAACCCATGATGGTCGAGATATTAAAGGCTCCTATGGTGTTTCGGTCAAAGTAGGGCTTACCGAAGATGAACAACAAGTGACGCCTTTTGACAAGGAAGAAGACACATCAAGCATGAATGAGTCAGCAGTGAGAGAAACTGCTGAGCCTTCTGTAGATGTATTTGATGAAGGTGACATCATTCAGATTATTGCTGAGTTACCTGGTATTGGCCCAAATGATGTGACATTAAATCTTCATGGCGATGTGCTGACGATCCATGCAGAAAAAGACAGTAAAAAGTATTACAAGGAGTTGCTACTACCACATGAGTGCAGCAATGAGGGTATTAGCACCCAGTGTAATAATGGGATTTTAGAGGTGTTATTGAAAAAGCGGGTGGAAAGCAATGAGTGATGCAATAAGCTTAAAAGTCGTTGAAGCACTCTCTAAAGATGTGGGAAGAGCCAATGCGCGAATTGACCCGTTGGACATTGAACGGCTTGGGGTAAAAATTGGCGATATTATTCAAGTTAAAGGTGACAGAGGTAGTGCTGTTGCTCGAGTGATGCCTGCTTATCCAGATATGCGTGGACAGGGTGTGATTCAGCTTGATGGTATCTCTCGAGCCAATGCCAGCGTAGGGCTGGGAGAAAAAGTTCAGGTGGAGTCAGTGGCGTGGGTGACAGCGGATAAAATTACGCTTACACCAACAACAGTAACGCCTAAACCAAAAGATATGGATTATATCGGCAGTTTATTAGATGGCTTACCTGTGCGTCAGGGAGATCTTATTCGAGTGTCCCTGTTTGCAAGCCGTTCTGCTGACTTTCGTGTGCAAAAGGTTTCCCCAGGAAGAACTGTCGTTATTCATCCAACGACGACATTAATAGTGGGGCAAGCGGTTGATAAGAGTACGGATACTACACAACGACTGTCTTATGAAGATGTGGGTGGACTCCGTCGTCAGGTTAATCGTATACGGGAAATGATTGAGTTACCGCTGCGCTACCCTGAAGCTTTTGCCAGGCTTGGTATTGATCCTCCCAAAGGCGTATTGATGCATGGACCACCTGGCTGCGGTAAGACGTTAATCGCTCGTATTATTGCCCAGGAAAGTGATGCTCGTTTTTTCTCTGTCAGTGGTCCAGAAATTGTTCATAAGTTTTATGGAGAGAGTGAAGCCCATCTTCGTAAAATTTTTGAAGAAGCCAGTCGTAAAGGTCCCAGTATCATCTTTTTGGATGAGATTGATGCGATTGCCCCACATCGCGAAAAAGTAGTAGGGGATGTAGAAAAAAGGGTAGTTGCACAGTTATTAGCATTAATGGATGGCTTAACCCGGCGCAACAATGTCATTGTGATTGCGGCAACGAACTTGCCCAATAACCTTGATCCAGCATTGCGACGACCCGGCCGGTTTGATCGGGAGATTAGTATTCCTATTCCTGATCGGGATGGACGACGAGAGATACTGGAAATTCACAGTCGTGGTATGCCATTAGCGGACGAAGTGGATTTAGATCACTTGGCCGATCTGACTCATGGCTTTGTGGGTGCGGATTTGGAAGCACTTTGTCGAGAAGCAGCCATGAGTGCTTTAAGAGCGCTGTTGCCAGATATTGACTTTAATCTAGCAGAATTACCCTACCGACAACTCTCGCAAATGTTTGTCTCAATGGATGACTTTCTTTGTGCCTTGCGGGATGTTGAGCCTTCTGCCATTCGGGAGGTGTTTGTCGAAGTGCCCAATGTTTCATGGGACGATGTGGGTGGGCTAAATTATGTGAAGCAGCGATTGGTAGAAGCCGTTGAGTGGCCATTAAAATACCCTGAACTGTTTAAAAAGGCGGGAGTGCAACCACCCAAAGGGCTATTACTTGGAGGGCCTCCAGGCGTCGGTAAGACCTTGATTGCTAAGGCTGTAGCTAATGAAAGTGGCGTCAATGTCATTTCGGTGAAAGGTCCTGCACTAATGTCTCGTTATGTGGGAGAGTCAGAGCGAGGGGTTCGGGAGGTATTTCATACAGCACGCCAGGCTGCACCTTGCATTATCTTTCTGGATGAGGTGGATGCCCTGATTCCAGCCCGTCATGCAGGAGGAGCGGATTCTAATGTCTCTGCACGGGTATTGAGTCAGTTTTTAGCGGAAATGGATGGCTTGGAAGAACTTAAAGGCGTCTTCGTAATGGGGGCAACGAATCGTGTTGATCTAATAGACTCAGCGATGTTGCGACCAGGACGTTTTGATGAAATTGTCTCGCTGCAGTTACCGAATCAAAAAGACCGGGAAGCGATTCTGGCAGTGCACTTGCGCAATAAACCATTAGCGGCAGGTATTCAACCTGAAGCACTGGCAGCTCGTACCCCTGGAGCCAGTGGTGCTGAGCTAGCGGCAGTATGTAATCGTGCGGCACTGTTTGCGATTCGGCGAACAGTGGAGACGTCCTCAACAGGCAAAGTAGAAGATCTACAGATAACGATTTCTGCTGAAGACTTTGAAACAGCTCTGGCAGAGGTATTTCCTGTAAAAGAAGAAGAATCATTACCTTAGTAAGTTAATCCTGCACCAGAGACTGTCGCAAAAGGAGTGCCTAATGCAGGTGATTCAACTTGCACCTGATGAAGCATTATACCTCTATGGTTTTCAATCAGGTGCTCAACCTGTACCCACTGAGTTATATGGATTGAATGAATATCAACCTGTAATGAGCTGCACACATGTCGGTTTAACAGCCTATATCAGTAAAGTAAAAGCCCATGACTTTACTGGGCCTAAGGGAGAGGCCCAGCTGCAAGATGTTCAGTGGTTGACACAAAATGCAAAGCGCCATGATGCAGTGCTGGAAGCCCTTATGGTGCAAGGAGATGTATTTCCGGTAACGTTTGGCTCGTTATTTTCTTCTCTTCAAAAACTGATGGACACGATGCTGGTTCAGCGTCGAAAGATAGCTAATTGTTTAAAACGGGTCGCAGCTTGTCGTGAGTGGGGGGTGCAAGGAATCTTAGATCGTTCTGTTGCGCTTGATGTTCGCCTGGCAGAGGCTTTACAGCAGGCACCCACTCATCTTTCCGACTCCCCTGGTCGTCGTCACTTACAGGTTCAGCGATTAAGACGGGAACTGGAACGAAGTACCGATCGTTGGTTAGCCACTGAAATGGATAGGATAGCTACTGCACTGACAGTTAATGTGCATGGTTTTTATGATCGCCAACGACAAACAGTGGATCAGCAGGTGTTGAACTGGGCTTTTTTAGTCCAGCGACAGCATGAGCAATCTTTCTTCACGGGGTTAGCTGCGCAGCAAGAAGAAGCCAAAAAATATGGGTTAGATCTAAGTTGTAAAGGTCCCTGGCCACCTTATAGCTTTTGCCGTGATGCAGAGGAGTAAATTGTGGCATTACTGCTTTATGGGGTCGTTAGTAATGAAGCGTGTCGTGAAGCTTTATCCTTAAATGCATTGCCATTACCCAATAGCGATGTTGAAAGTGACTGTGCTACACCGCAAAAACCGTTATTTTGGGTTCAACAAGGTCAACTAGCCGCGTTAGTCAGAGAGGTGGGTCAGCTACCAATAGATCAGAAAGCGGTATTGGATTATGGAAGGGTCATTGCTGATATTCATCAGCAAAGAGATATTGTGCCAATTCGTTATGGCAGCTTACTAGCTAATGAAGATGTATTGCGAAATACACTGGAAAAACAGGCTGAGCAGTACCTGACATGGCTAAGGCAGGTACAAGGTTGTGTAGAAATGGGGGTGAGCATTCCCATAGATAAGGACCAACAAGATACACGTCCTGCATCAGGTTTGGCCTATTTACAGTGGCGTCGACAAAAATACCGACCTGATCAGTTAGTACTGGCGGAAGCTGAATTAGAAAATGCAGTAGCAGGGTGTTATCGATGCTGTCTTAGTGAAGTGTCCTCGCGCTTGGTTCAGCGTACACTTTCCATTGTTTACTTAGTGCCAAGAAATCAATTATCACGCTTTCAGATGACTTTAAAAAAGGTCCTTGCGAATAAGCCAGACTGGCAAGTAACAGGACCTTGGCCACCCTATAGTTTTGTTCATTGTTAGCCTCCTATTTTTTACTTAAAGGGCTCTTCTAAAAATAGTGATTTTTTAGCGGTGCCCTTTAAGCAATTAATGACAGCATACGGATATTGTTTTGTAGTGCTAAAAGCATTTATCTAACTATTCAGTGGTAAAAAGGTAAAGACAGCAAAAAGGAATGTTATGGATAACGATTACAATAGTCTGTTTTACCATGCTTTATTGGATGCTATTCAGGCATCAGTGTTGGTAGTGGATGATAAACTCCGTATTCAGTCTGCAAATCGGAATTTTTTGGAAAAAGGGCGTCGTAGTGCCAGCAATACATTGGGCCGGCCGTTGGCAGAAGTTATTCCTCGGGTCATTCTCGAAAATACGGATATTGAAGGTCGTATTCAGGATGTAGCCAAAAGTGGAATTCCTCTGCATGGTCAACGTATGACCTATCGTGCGCCAGGAATCCCCATGCGCATTTATTACTATTCATTACAACCAATTAATGTTGCAGGCCATCGCCCACAAATTATGATCTTGCTTGAAGATATTACCGAGCAAGTTCGGTTATCAGAAGAAGTGAGACGAGTCGAGCGCCACTTGGCTTCTGTGGTTAACAGTGCCAGTGATATGGTGTTATCAATTGATATTGAAGGGCGAATTTTAACTTGGAACTTGGCGGCAGAGCAGTTAACGGGCTTTAATTTTTTCTCGGTAAAAAATACACAATTTTTGGAGCGATGCGCTGAAACTCATCAATCAGATGTACGAAAAATGTTGGCAGAAATGCTGACCGAAGACTCTTCTCGAACGGCTGAATGGCCTCTGATTAAAACTAACGGCAGTAGTATTTTAGTATCCTGGGTGTTGTCTCCGATGAAGGATGATCACGGTAAAACGATTGGTGTGGTTGCAGTAGGGCGTGATTTAACTGAACAAAAGAAAATGGAATTACAATTACGGCAGTCGCAAAAACTGGCTGCGCTTGGAGTAATGGCGGGAGGCATTGCGCATGAAATTCGTAACCCATTGGCCGTATGTTCTTCTGCTGCCCAGTTTTTGCTAGAAGATAATTTAGAAGAAACATTTCGCAAAGAATGTGCTCATAAAATTTGTGTGGGTATTCAGCGAACATCAGCCATTATTGAAAATCTGCTGCGGTTTGCTCGACCGTCTACTAAGACGGATATGGCAGAGGTAGCTTTAGTGGAAGTTATTCATCAAACGTTAACGCTTATTGAAAATGAATCCCGTCTAAAAAAAATTGCAGTCAATAAGCAATTTGATGGTAAAGAAATTATGGTTCGAGGAGAGCCAACTCTGTTACAGCAGGTCTTTATGAATTTATTTTTAAATGCCATAAATGCTATGCCTAATGGCGGAGAGTTAACGATTCGAGTTTTTCAATCAGATACAGAGGTATTTATTGAGGTTAGTGATAATGGCATAGGCATTCCAAGTAATATGTTGGAAAGGGTTTTTGACCCATTTCATACTACTTCTGTTGTAGGTGAGGGTACAGGGCTTGGCTTGTCAATTTGTTATTCGATTGTTCGGCAGCATCTGGGTTCTATTGATGTGGATAGCAGTCCTGATTGGGGAAGCCGTTTTACCATACGACTGCCAAAGCTGTGAGTATAGAAAAGACATAAGGGAATAAAAGGATGTTGCCAGAGAATGCAGCCATTTTACTGATTGATGATGAAGCAGATATGTGCTGGGCTGTTAAGCGTATTCTGACTGGTAAAGGCTACCAGGTCACTATGGTGGATACTGGTATACAAGCTATGGAACAAGTTCAGTGTAAACATTACCCACTTATTTTCCTTGATGCTAAGTTACCTGATGTTGAAGGTTTACAGTTAGCTGAACGTATAAAACAGATATTTCCTGATACTCATATTATTTTTTTGACAGGTTATTATTATCGTGATGACCCTGTGATTACGACCGCTTTATCAAAGGGCATTATTGATGGTTTTATTGCTAAGCCATTTAGAAATGAAGATGTTTTAAATGCACTTATTTATTGATTTAATAAGTGTTGTAGCGCTACACGATAATATATTTCAGATTATGGTGCGTATACCATAAATTGCTATGGAGAAAACACCATAGTATGGCGTCAATACCATACTTTTCAGTGTATGAATAATGAGTCAAATTAAATATTACCTTGGGATTTAAATATTTTCTTTTATTTTTTAGAGGGTTAAATTTCATCTCTAGTAGATTTTGTTATTGGCGTTACTGTTGCAGTAGAGAAGGAGGTTCTTATGAACCTTTCACCTACTCATAATAAGGAGATGGATAATGGCTAATGTTGCAAAATCAACTGATTCATCCGGCTTGGCTGAAGTCGTAGATCGCATCCTTGATAAAGGTATTGTGGTTGACGCTTGGGTTAAAGTATCACTGGTTGGTATTGAATTATTATCTGTTGAAGCTCGTGTAGTTATTGCTTCTGTTGAAACTTATCTCAAATACGCTGAAGCGATTGGCTTAACCGCCAGTGCAGCTGCACCAGCATAATAAAATGGCTTATATAGCGAGCATCCCCCTCTGATATACGTCAGTGGGGGGCGTTCGCCTTTGCTCATTTCTCAATTTGGATTGTAGCAAGTGCTAAGGAGCGGTGTGATATGGGTGTAATCGCAAAAGACATGACCAAGCTGAAGCATGATATTGCAGTGCAGCGACAGCAGCGTCAGGAAATACTAAAAAAAATACGAAATCAAAGTCTTGAGCTTAGTGCTCAGGTAAACCGAAGTATGCAACAGATAAAGGATCAGCGTCTGAGTAAAAGTGGTCGTGAGGCCCGAGATAGGTTGCAGTATGTCACTACTTTGGCTTCTGATGTATCAAGAATGTTGAGATATTTTCAACAACAGCGGGTTGATAGTAGTCGTGCACGAGCAACAGATCGTGCTGAATATCTTACCAATATGCGTGAGGGGATTCACCAGCAACTCAACCATTTTCGTCAGTTTCGCTTAAATGAAGAAGAAAAAAGACATCAGTCAAGTGTGTACAAAGACAAGCCTGTGCAGCATAAAGCAAGCGTTTCACCACAAGAAAATATTACTAAAGACTACATTGCTGAGCAGTTAAAGCAAGAAGTGACTGAGGCTCGGGATCAGCTGCAGGACGAGTTAGCAACGACTAAATCAATTTTAACTGGCGTTGCTGATAATGTCAGAAATACGTTGCAATCTACGGCAGCAGACGTGAATGCAACGCCAGCTGAAAGTACTCGTCGCACCCAAAGTTCCACAAGTCGAAACAAGAAAAATAATAAGCCTGAAACTGAATAAGGAGTGGCGAACATGAGCTTGATAAACGGTGTATCTACTGAAATGACATCAGACAGTGACCAAGTGATACCCGAAGCCAGTGATTCTTATGTTTCCACACCTTATATTGATGCCATTGTTGAGCGTGCACTGATGTATCTTCATAGTGGTTATCCTGTCCATATTGCTGGGCCTTCAGGTACGGGTAAGACGACACTGGCCTTTCATTTGGCAGCTCTGTGGGGGCAACCTGTTACGTTAATTCATGGTAATGCTGAGTTTGATACCTCTGACCTGATTGGTTCGGATAATAGTGGTTTTAATCGCAGTAAACTGGTGGATAATTATATTCACTCAGTGGTAAAAACGCAGGAAGAAATGCGTAAAGTCTGGGTTGATAATCGGCTGACAACAGCTTGTCGTAATGGTGATACGTTGTTGTATGACGAGTTTAATCGTTCTCGGCCTGAAACAAATAATGTTCTGTTATCTGTGCTGTCTGAGGGCATTCTCAATCTCCCAGGGTTAAGGTCAGCTGGCGAGGGCTATTTAACGGTTAGCCCAAACTTTCGGGCAATTTTTACCTCTAATCCCGAGGAATATGCGGGGACACATAAGACACAAGATGCATTGATGGATCGGTTGATCACCTTGCGCTTGGATCATCCTGACCGTAACACAGAACTGAAAGTGATTTGTGCAAAATCAGGACTGGAAGAAAAAGAAGCGACCTATGTCGTGGATACTGTACGCGAGCTGCGGAGTTACCATGATCACCAAGTGCGTCCTTCACTGAGGGCGGGCATTGCGATCGCACGAATTCTCCATCAAGCAGGACATAAGCCTCGTTGTGGTGACCACTTTTTTCATCATGTGTGCTACGACGTTCTAAGCATGGAAACCGCTAAAATCCAGCATGAAAGCTGTTCTGTATTTAACAAAATGGTGAACCAAATTATTGCTCAGGTATGTCCTCCTTTATCGGTAAAAACAAATAGAAGTAAACAAGGGGGGGCTTCGTCGACAAAAAAGACGTTGACTACTCAAGTTAAAAAAGTGATGGGGGATACGTAGTGGCCATAAAAACAAGTCGACCACCTAAAACATTGTCAAATTTAAAATCGGCTACCCATCATAAAGGATGTGATGGTCGCCATTATATCAACTATTTTCAAGTAGGTGCTTTAGAGTTGGAACGGTGGCGTCGAGAATTGGAGCGTGAAGCTGCTTTAAAAAAAGTGGCTGAAATTGACCAGCGTCTAGCAAAGATTAACATTGAAATTAATGAACTGTTACTGGCAGCCGATGTTGTTCCGCAATCAAAAGTGGCGAAAGCCGCTACTACTCGAACAGCGAAAAAAAAGGGTTTCAACATTAAATACTAAATTGCTCGAATAAAATTAGGCAATTAACGATAGGTCAAGTATAACAAAATCATTGACAAGGATGGGTGTTAAAAATGAGTACACAATCCAGCAATAAAAATAAATTTATCTATGCGCTGGTTGACTCAACTGACTTGAGTATTTTCAACGTTAGAGGGGTAAATAAAAGTACGGTTTATAGTTTGGCTAGTAATAATATCGCAGCCATTGTCAGTGATCTGGATAAAAGCAGAGTGAGGCCTGATCGTCGAAACATTATGGCTCACCGCGAAGTCCTTGAACAGCTAATGCGCCAATGCAATGGTGTGTTGCCTATGCGTTTTGGCGTTGTCGCACAAAATAGTATGGCTGTTAAAGGGTTAATGTCAGCAAATGTAATGTTAATTAAGGAGCAGATGCAGCGGGTTTGGGGACAAGTAGAAATGGGACTCCGTGTAACCTGGGATGTAGATAATATCTATGAATATTTTGTGGCAACGCATCCAATATTACGAGAAGCAAGAGATAGCATCATGGTAGGTGGCAGAGAGGCTTCTCGTGCAGAAAAAATTGAGTTAGGGCGAATTTTCGATCGGCTACTGACGGAAGAGCGAAAACAGTATACGGATACTGTTGTTGATGTGTTGCAGAATTATTGCACTGAAATTAGTGTGGGTACACCGAAAGTAAATAATGAAGTCATGAACCTCTCATGTCTTGTTAAAAAAGATGAGCAAGATAATTTTGAAAAAGGTATTTTTGAAGCATCAAAGCTATTTAATAATGATTATCTTTTTAATTACACTGGCCCGTGGGCACCTCATAGTTTTGTCGAATTAGAGTTGCAAAGTCCTCAGAAGCAGACTGTAATCTAAAGTAAGACACAGGAGGTGCATTATGTTACTTCTGGATGACATTTTATTATCCCCGGCAAAAGGGGTTATGTGGATATTTCGCGAAATTCATAAAAAAGCGATGGAGGAACAAGGCCAAGAGAGTGAACGTATTCGGGATGCTCTTGCGGAGCTTTATCGTCAATTAGAGACTCATCGCATCACTGAGGATGAATTTGATAAACAGGAAGAGTTGTTGCTCAATCGTCTCGATGAATTGGAAGCTGAAGAAGAGAATGAACAAATTGAAGACGACGAGCTACAAGAAACAAGTGAGCAAGTAGATTCGGCTCAGCAAGCGTCAACTAAAGAGAAGGAAGAAGAGCTGGTTGATTAAGCTGACTTGTCCAGCTTTGGATATAAGTGGAGTAGATAATGGCTCGTTTTCAGACTGAAGCAGAACAGCAGCATATTTCATTATGTGAGGCGTTGGATAGAATTCTAAATAAAGGTGCTGTTGTTGTGGCTGATATTAGTATTTCAGTGGCTAACATTGATTTAGTTTATATTAGTCTACAGGCATTGATTACATCAGTCGAAACAGGACGTATCTTTGCAAACCAAACAAG
This sequence comes from Zooshikella harenae, assembly GCF_018837975.1. GTDB lineage: Bacteria > Pseudomonadota > Gammaproteobacteria > Pseudomonadales > Zooshikellaceae > Zooshikella > Zooshikella harenae. The sequence continues at coordinate 43,942 of NZ_JAGSOY010000029.1, forward strand.
AAATGATCATCAGGTAATTTCTAAGAGGACAGGAAGTCAGTATGACCAAGCTGTCTGAGTTACCAGGTGATTTTGCTTCTGCTCAGCGATACAGCACTCCAACGGACACTGATGTTAAGGTGACGTTGGGGGGAGAACCTTTACAAAATGGTTTAGCACAGTTGGCATTGACGTTGATTAAGTTGCTGCATGAATTAATGGAGCTACAAGCAATTCGGCGCATGGATGCGGGGTCGCTAACGGAAGAAGAGGTTGAACGTCTAGGTATGACGTTGATGCAACAGCAGGAGGAAATTGATCGATTAAAGCAGGTGTTTAATCTGAATGATGATGATCTCAATTTAGATTTAGGGCCATTAGGTAAGCTTTTCTAATTTTCAAAGGTAGGTAAAATGAGTGGTCAACCATCGCTGACTCATTCAACGGATAGCACAACAGTTGCTGACTTGTTAGAGCGGGTATTGGATAAAGGTTTGGTCATTAGTGGTGATATTCGTGTTAAGTTGGTGGATGTCGAATTATTGACAATTGAAATCCGCTTATTGATCTGCTCCGTGGACAAGGCTGTGGAAATGGGACTGGATTGGTGGCGCGGTAACCCCGTATTTGCCCCAGGAACACTTGAAAATAAAGATTCCTCGCCACTGGAAAAAAGGCTTGAAAAACTTGAGCAACAATTGGCTGATCAGTCATCACATTAAATTGATAATTACTCATTATTACAGCAAAGATATTTCTTTAAGTCCTGCTAAAACTTCCTGACCTCGACCTTCTTTAGGCCAGCCAATAATTTGTTTTTTTAACTCACCATTATTATAAAAATATAAGGTGGGAGTGCCCCAGTATGTAATTTCTGGCCAGTCTGAGCTGGAATAAGTATATTTAATGTGAATTGGTTTATTTCGTCTATTGCTTTTCTGCATCTCTTCTATATTAAGATAGCCGTCCACTGGTGTTATCCAGATTGAATGCTTGGCAAAAATATTGAACAGGCTGGGTTGCTGTCGTAGCCATTCCATAAAGCGGCGTGAAAAACCACACATGGGGGAGCTTACGACAACCACATAACCACCTTTAGGAAAACTAAAAGTCTCTTGTATCAGTTTTTTACCATTGTCGGCCAGTCTCAGTAGTGTACGCTCGTGCGTTTTGATTAACTCAATACTCGGCGTGATGGGTAGCCCTATATCAGAAAATACATATTCAAGTTGCCTTGCTTGCTCAAATTGACGCACCCTTATATAGGCGCTATGCATTCTTTCAATGGCATCCTTATTTCGATCACCACGCGTTAGTTTCTCGTCAAAAATAGAGCGCATGTAGTCCACGTGATTTTTATTTTTTGTATAAAAAGCAATGGATATCATACTGCGAAAAAGGCTATCCAACGCTTTATTATTTAATGATTTAATCGGTTGGCGGTCCTGAACGCAGCGTTCAAATAAACGCTGGTAGTGTATTGATACTGTAGAGGGCGATGACAACATTTCTTGCGTATCAATGATCTCGATGTATTCTGCTATTTTTTTTGCATTAATATTTTTAGTATCGTTGCAATTGAACTGTATTTTGGCGAAAGCGGTGTTGGCTATAACGAGTAAAATTAAAGTGGAAATACGCATATTTTAATCCAGGCTTGTCCATGCCAATATTTGAAGGTTATCGCAAAAGGTTCGAAGCAAAGAATAGATAGTTCTGCTGAGATTATTTATTCTTTGTCTGTTGCAATCCCATAGTAAAGTAACCACAAAATAAAGCAAAAATAAATTAAAAGCAGCAGTTATTGTGCTTACTTATTGGCTCAATACTTGAAATACTTTCCTAAAATACCATTGTTCAAAGGCTGGATAACGCTCATCGAACACGCCGTGAATCCTTCCCTGGAGGCTTGGTTGCCACATCCTTGCGGCAAACAGTTCGACGAGCATTATCCAGCCTTTGTCTCTCTCCAGCCTACATCGAAATACAACAAGTGTTCATTTGGGCATCCCCCTTTCCTTAAAAAACATCACCTAAAGCAAAATGCGGGCAAAACGATGGATGAGGTTGTTTGCGAAGCAACTGCCGGGAGCAGTGTGAGTGGTAGAGGCCATGGATGGCCTTCTGACACGGGCGGAGTAAATAGCCTTATTCGTCGTGTTTTCCCTCATACCCTTCGCGAATCACTCTGGGCATTTGATTTTATTCAACCGTTTAACATTACGTTATTCATCTGTTACAGAATAAAACCAATATAAACATACTGTTAAGGATACCCCCACAGTTTGAAAGGTCTGTAAAAGCATTGGCACAACCTAAATCGTACAATAGATGCAATTTGATGGGAGGGTCATATCCTTAAAAAGGATCCGTTTCAGCCCCCAACTATACAGCACAACACAATGGAATAGGTATGAATAAGTTTTTTACAGCACTTGCCCTGACAGCATCGGTTTTGCAGGTAGGTTGTCAGCAAGAAGAGCCATCAAAGTCTGTTAATCAGGACAAAAAACAAGAGCAAACCGCATCACAGCAAAAGAAAAGCAAGTGGGGTTATGAACTCGCGGATGAAGTCTGGCAAGATACCAAAAGCTATGATGCTCCGCGTATGGCGTTTATTTGGAGTAAACCACCACACACTGCAGATAAAAAGCGTTTTCGTTATGAAATCTGGAGTACCAAACTTGATCATACCGATTTAAGGCGTCGTGTACCTTATGATGCAATTTAGATAATACTCTGTGGCAGGTGGCGGATACCACACATTTATCTGACACCAAAGATAAACGTCATATTCCTGAATTAATGGCATTATTAAACAGTAAAAACAAGGAAGACCGTCAGCAGATACTGGAGGTTATAAAAAAATCTTTGGAGAACAGCACCAGTATGATCAAGAAATCTTGTGACTATGATATTTACCTGGCAGTGATTCCATTACATTATTTAGCCCCAACAGGCAAAGAAGTAAATGGGTTACGCCCGATGGGCGCAGTTGATAATAAACAATGGGAAAGTATTCTGGGTAAAGTCCTTGACTTTAAACTGGAAAAGTACGGTTTACTTGATGATATGGAAATTTGCTTTAATAAACTGAAAACCGTGGGTGATTCTGGTTTTACTGGAGATGATAAACTGTTGGTAAAAAAAGGGGCAGAAGTCAATATCAAAGATGAAATCCCCATTACGTTTAACTCCCAAAAACAACCCTGGTTTCAAGAGCCAGATGCAGAAGAGCTAAGCTCGGTATTGGAAACGATTGATACCATTGTTGATCAAAAACAGTATTCAAAAGATCGCTCAGAATTACCTAAAGTGACTCAAGAAGGGGTTGAGGTGATTTTAAACTGGAAAGAGATGTGGCAACTTTGTAAGCGATTAGATGGCGATAAAAGCTACGATTATCGATTGTTGCATTTAACTGACTGGATAAAGAGCGCTGATCCTTCAGATGTTCAAACCGATGGGATTACAATACTTAACTAAACTGAAATTGGCACATTTTGGTTAATTTATAAAGTGTACGATGTTTTTGAGTCAGCGTGTTACACTTTCCTCCAAAAAGGTAACACGTTTATTAACCTGCATATTCTGAAGGAACTCTTTTTGCGCCAAACAGTGTTATATTTAATCAAACTTTATCAGCGGTATATTTCACCCTATAAAGGATTCCGCTGTGCTCATGCAGCACTTAGTAAGCGTGATTCCTGTTCTGTTGCTGTCAGCAAAATAATTGCTCGACGAGGGGGTCTTAAAGGTTATCAAGACATAAAAAAACAGTTTTTACGTTGTGCTAACGCCAGCCAGTATCTAGAAGATAGCAAAAGAAAAGATAAAAAACCAAGAAAAAAAGACAACCCTTATTATTGCTGTTTAGATATGCCCGTTGGCTGCTGTGTTTTACCCTGGGATATTTCGTCGGGAAATTAATAACGCTTGTTATACAAACTGTTTGCCGCAAAGATGCGGCAAACAAGCTTTCAGGGAGGAATTCATAGAGTGTATTTAGAGATGTCCTTCAGTTTAGGCTTCGACCTTGTGTAGTTTTTCGATTTCGATGGATTTTAGTTTTTGTTCAGTATTTTTAATAAATGCGGTTAAATGTTCTTGTTTTTCATGCACATCTAATAAAACGTTATTCTCCCAAATTTCATAAAATACAAACTGACATGGGTTATTAATATTTTGGTGTAAATCATATTGAATAGCACCAGCATCTTGCCGGGAGGCTTCAACCAGTTTAAATAGCTCACTTTGGACATACTCCAAATGCGCTGGTAGAGACTCTATTTTTGCTATAACAACAATATTCTTCATTATTTTACCCATTTGATGATAGCTGAATACTAAACACTTGTTTTAAACTAAAAACATTAACATACGAGTGTTTACATTTTGTTGATCTACTTTACTCAATAGTATTCAACATAACAAATTGCATATACCCTTCACGAATCATTTTTAGGGTTTGTTGTTGGCACTCTTGACCACTAAGGATGGTGGAAATGCAGTTTATGCAGGAGCATTTAACTGCCACCCCAGTCACTTATTAATATAACCGCCCAGCAGCGCTGTTATATTAATTAAAGTAGCTACCGCAAGTTTCACAGTAGTAAACTTGCCCTGGGCTTCATCGCTTGACGGCCACCTCTAAAAACCCTTCGTTTTGGGTATAAGTTTCGAAATATTAACGATTTTTAATGAAAGGCCAAATTGAACTAGAAAAGAGTATAAGTTGGACCAAATTGCCTATGAGTAGGTGTTTAGCAAGCCTTGAACTGGATTAACAATTGTTAACTGTCGAGAGGCTTTTAAGGTGCCTGCGGAAATTACTTATAAGGGATGCACTCAGGATTGGTTATGATCTAACCTAGTTTGGTTTTGTGATATGTGTCACTGTTGTTTTGGGTGTTTCCCCATGTGATTATCTGATCTGTGAGATAGTGATGATAGTACTTGGCTTTATGCCAGTAGTTAGCTATCTGAGTGAACTTCTTCTCTATAAGGTGCTCATGTATAGCTTTATCCTTTTGGGATGATTGAATATATAAATTTTACTGAGTAATGAAAATATAGTGTTATTCCTAAGCGATTGATTTTGTCATACATAATTACTTGTACTAATCAGTAGGCAGTGAAATGACTCATATGTGTTAATAGTGATGCTAATGATTGTTATTGCATTGTGTAGGTTAAAAAGTTGTAAAAAATTAAATAGTGTTTTTCATTGTTTTCGGAATAGTTAATATTATCGACTAGTTTGATTTTGAGACTTGACGATTAATGTAATGTTAGAGTTGAAGCTAATGAAAGAGTTTAGTCATCAGATGAGTGAGATGAAAGAGATTTGTAGTGTCATTAATCAACGGTTATTACTTGTATTAGACGTTGCATTATACAAAATACACAACAATCAGCCTATTGAGGATATTCAACAGGAAAAGCGAATATTAGTGCATAGCAAATATGTTGCTTATAAGCGCGGGCTAAATGAAGACTCATTAGCGAATTTTTTTAATATGTTAATGGTTGCAGCTAAGTTGGTGCAATATAGATATTTCGCCCAAACACTGATTTATCAGCCTGTGGTGGATTCTCAGTTAGTGAAAGATTTGAACGGAAACGTACGTCCAGAATTAAATAAACTTGGACAAAAGCTGATTAACTTAATAAAACAAAAGCTTGAAACCAGTGGGCCATTTACAGAAAATGAGTGGGATCAATTTATTCGGATGACCTCAAACGACAGTTTATCTGATGCTGAGAAACGCTATCTTTTTGAAAGTCTGAAACAGATTAGACTGAGTGAAGAAAAGCAAACCTAATCGCTGTTTATTTTTTATAGGTGTTCATTTCTGTGAAAAAAATTATTTTTCTTATGTCTTTGTTGTGTGCAGTTAATGGTTACGGTGATGATTGGTCAATGGTGAAGGAAAGAGGAATACTTCGTGTTGGTACAACAGGAGATTATGCACCCATTAGCTTTACCAATAATGATGGTAAACTCCAAGGGTTTGCTATTGATATGGCCGAATCACTGGGTAAAGCACTCAGCTTGAAGGTGGTTTTTATAAAAACGTCATGGCCTACGTTATCTAAAGACCTTGCAAATAATAAGTTTGATATTGCGATGGGGGGGATCACCTATACTAAAGATCGCGCTAATGCATTTTTACTTACATCAAAAGTGATTGATAATGGTAAAATTGCTTTGGTTCGGTGTGAAGATTCTATTCAGTATACATCAGAAAAAGTGATTAATAATGCTTCTGTGAAAGTGGTTGTTAATCCTGGTGGCACAAATGAGCGGTTTGTAAAATCTCGCCTGATAAATTCAACGGTTATTAATGCAAAAGATAATTTTGTTCCTTTTGGTATGTTACTAAGTAAACAAGCTGATGTGATGGTAACAGACTTAATTGAAGGTCGTTATCAAAGCCGTTTACACCAGAATAAGCTCTGTGTAGCGAATGCACAACCGTTTGTAGGTACAGAGAGTTATAAAGTTTACATGGTACAAAAAGATAGCAAAATACTGTTAACAAAAGTAAATGATTGGCTATCTGTTATGGAGATTGATGCATTAAAACGTAAATGGAAAATAGATCCTTAGTTGCTTTTTGTAATCATTAAAAACTCGATTTAACAGGGTGTTAGAGACCATTCCATGAAGATACTGGTTATAGAAGATGATCCAAAAATAGCAGGTAATATTGTTGATTATTTGATAAATGCTGAACATCAAGTTGACTCCGCGGATACGGGGCCATCAGGTTTGATTCAGTGTGCCTCTATGCAATATGACTTGTTAATTGTTGATCGTATGTTGCCAGGGTTGGATGGAATTGCTCTTATAAAATCAATTCGTCAACAAGGAATTCATACACCCGTCTTGATGGTGACAGCACTAACGGATGTTAATCAACGGGTTGAAGGACTAGAAGTGGGTGCAGATGATTATTTATGTAAACCATTTGCATTTGCCGAATTATTGGCTCGTGCTGAGGCTTTATACCGTCGTTATAAGGCAAATACTGTCGACGAGCCTTTTTTGCAAGTGCATGACTTGACATTAAATCAGATTACCCATGAGGTTGAGCGTGCTGGTGAGAAGATACAGCTGAAGCCAAGGGAGTATAGGCTGCTAGAATATCTAGTCAGAAATGTTAATCAAGTTGTTACCCGCTCAATGCTGCTAGAAAAGGTCTGGGACTATTATTTTGACCCCCAAACTAATATTATCGATGTGCATATTAGCCGACTTAGGCAGAAAATTGATAAAAACCATAAGGTAAAATTAATTCTTACCATTAGGGGAGCTGGTTATGTCATTAAAGCGCCCCGTTAGCTTTATTCGACACTTTCTTTTTCGTCTTCCATTATTTGCTTGTTTGGGATTATGGCTTGTTATAACACTGGCGTGGTGTTTAGTATACCCTCAGGTTAATAATGCTATTCTCGCTGAGTTGGCTGAACGGGTGATGGGGCTGGCTGATCCTGTTATTGATGAACTACTTTATGATGAAAAAAGTAACAAAGTGGTTCGACTTTCTTCTCATGACTTTGTTGAAAAATTAGTTGAAAATTTGAATATTTCACTTAATGCAAAGTATATGATGAGTAATATTTATGTTCAGGTTGTAGACAATAAAAAACAAATTCTCTATTTTAACCTGCATCAGTTTATTTCAAAACCCATTATTCAGCCGTTATGGAAAGATTTTGAAATTATTGAAGTAGCCGATACTCATTTTTTTGTCTATATATTTAAGCTTGCTGATGGTGGTGTTTTTAAAATAGGTAGCAATGCTAATGACGCAATTGAGTTTGTAGAATATATACAGACTTTAATTTACTATATTGTTATCTGTACTTTTATTGTGGCATTGCTACTGGGTATATTTTTACAATATCGTCAGTCAAGAAAGGTTAATGATATACTTCGATACTGTGACTTAGCGAAAGAGTCTCCGCATATACAGCTTCATTTTACTATGGCTACTGGAGAGTTTAAGCAAATCTTCCAAAGAATTAACGAGTTATTGTTATCAGCTAACTCCAAAATCAATGATTTACAGGATTTCTCGGCTAAAATAGCCCATGATATGCGAAGCCCGTTGACTCGATTGAGAGGGCAGCTGGAGTTTCTGCTTAATCAAAAAAATATTAAACATAAAGATATTGAATTATTATTAAGTGAAATTGAACGATTAGAAAAAAACTTTTCATCTTTAATGACCATTTCTCAATTGGAATCAAAGTCCTTTGAACAAAGAGATATAAAATTTGATTACCGACAATTGATGGTTGATTTGAAAGAAATGTATCAACCTGTATGTGAAGATCATGATATAAAGTGTCACTGGCAACTCTGTGATAAGCCAGTATGGCAAATGGGTAATCCCAATTTATGGTTTCAGGCTTTATCTAATATTATTGATAATGCACTTAAGTTTACCCCAACACGTGGTCATATAGCGATCTCGTTAGATGGTCATTATGAACCCATAGTGAGTATCGCTGATAGTGGGTCAGGTATTCCAGAACATGAACGTGAAAATGTGTTTAAACGTTTTTATCGTATGGAAAAGCATTATCGTGTTCAAGGTAGTGGACTTGGACTTAGTATGGTAAAAGCAATATGCAAATATCATAATGCGCAAATTTCGCTAGAAGGGGATCATGGCTTAACAGTGAAAATAAAGTTGGACTCTCTGGTTTGACTGTTTTGGAATAAGCATTGTTTTGATTTTGATGCAATGTTTTAAGATATCAGTTTGGAGTACGTATTTATCTGATGTTTGACGATATGATTGTTACAATATGTTGACGTGTTGTACATTACTTAATGTATATCAAATATTGCTACCACATAAACACAAAGATTTTTGTTATTATATCCCCAGCGGAAGGGGGACTTTTCACAAATGGTTTTAAGGGGAATGATTAGCGTTCTTCTTTACCTGTTACGATTAGCTTATCTTAATACCCTTCACGAATCACTTTTAGGGTTTGTTGTCGGCGCTCTTCACCCCAGTCACTTATTAATATAAGCTTCTGGGGCTTCATCGCTTGACAGTCGTCGCTTAAAAACCTTCGTTATGGGTATACTTAATGGTCATTAAGTGTGCTTTTCAAGAATAGTCGTATCACAAATGCTGTAATTGACTAGGTGTTGCACATGTTTTCTGCTTTAACACGGTCATTCAAAAATGAGCGTTCATGGGGAAGTATTCAGTCTAACCTCATTGCGGGTTTAAGCGTAGGTGTCATCGCTCTCCCATTATCGATGGCATTGGCTATTGCGATTGGAGTGCCGCCGCAGCATGGTTTATATACGGCAATCGTTGCAGGTATTGTTACTTCACTTACTGGTGGCTCAAAAGTTAATATTTCTGGTCCAACAGCTGCATTTGTCGTGGTGTTATTACCCATAGTGCATACTTATGGTCTGGGGGGCTTACTTGTAAGTGGTTTTATGGCTGGGATCATTTTAATTTTAATGGGGAGCACGAAGTTAGGGCGTCTCATTGAAATTGTACCTTATCCTGTGACGGTTGGTTTTACTGCAGGGATAGGGGTTGTTATTGCAACACTACAGATCAAAGATTTTTTGGGATTGCAGCTTGATTCACTAGAAGGGCACTACCTGCATAAGCTGGGCCAAATTGGCCAAGCATTACCCAGTGTTCACTGGCAAGAAGCGTTAATTGGTGGGATAACTTTGGCTGTATTAATCGTTTGGCCTAAGTTGAAGTCAAAAATACCTGGCCATTTGGTAGCACTGTTTGTCGGGGCTATATCTGCTTGGGTTTTAAGTCAGGTTTCTACAGGCTTTTCAATTGAAACAGTCGGTACACGTTTTCATTATGTGATTGATGGGCAGATGGGGTTTGGTATTCCTCCTATACTCCCCGCTTTTAATTGGCCTTGGCATTTACCTGCAGCTGATGGTAAGCCAATAGGAATAAGCTTTGACTTGGTGCATGAGCTGTTATCTGCAGCATTTACAATTGCAGTATTAGGGGCATTAGAGTCTTTGCTGTGTGCTGTTGTGGCTGATGGAATGTCAGGGAAAAAACATAATCCTAATGATGAGTTGATTGGCCAGGGTATTGGCAATATGGTTGCACCATTATTTGGTGGGATTCCAGCAACTGCAGCTATCGCCAGAACGACAGCCAATGTAAAAGCGGGGGGCAGTTCACCATTGGCATCGGTGGTTCATGGGCTGTTTATTTTAGTGTCTATTTTATCGCTTGCACCTCTGCTAGCTTATATTCCTATGGCATCAATGGCGGCATTATTGCTTATGGTTGCTTGGAACATGAGTGAAGCACGACACTTTATTCGAATTGTTCGAGTTGCGCCAAGAGATGATATTATCACTTTGCTCACGTGCTTTGCATTGACGGTGCTATTTGATATGACCATTGCCGTGGCCGTAGGAATGTGTTTGGCGATTATGTTTTTTGTCCGTAAAAGTGTGCGCACAGCAGAAGCTAAACCATTACTTTTTGAACATGATCATACTGAAAATATTACTAAAGAAATATCAATTTATGATATTAATGGACCGTTATTTTTCGGGTCAGCGCAGAAGGCATTAAATAACCTGATGTACATTACCCCTGAGGTGAAAGTAGTTATTCTCGATATGACTGAGGTCTCAATGATTGATATGAGTGCAATTGTTGCGATGGAGTCAATTGCCAAGAACTTGTCAGATCATCAGGTAGGTTTAATTATTAATAATTTACAGCCTAGAATGATTTTGAAGCTTAGACGTGTTGGTATTCGAACCAAAGAGGGCAAGGTTGCATTTTCTCGCCAAATAGACGATGCGGTCGAAAAAGCAAAACGTATGCTTGTACATTCTAACAGCTAAAGCAATGTAGCATCACTGTCTGACAATAATTATTCAGACAGTGATTTTATGGTCTATCGTTCTTCAGGGTTATAGTCACTGTTTAACAATGATTTGGTAAGAGAAGATTCAGACTCGTTATTAATTACTGTAGGATTATAATGTTGATCGATAAGTGGATCTTCGCAGTTTAGCAGGGTACGTAATATCTCATAGGCATCATCAAAAGTAGGGCTTTTACCTTTGAATGTTAACTCCCAAGCAGCGGCATCACCTTCTGATGTATCATCAATCGTTGCAGTGAACTGGTAGTCTTCTGTTACTTCATTAAGCGCTTCTTCTTCTCCATTATCAAGTGCATTAGCTTCAGCTTCACTGGCTGATAAATTATGCTCATCTTCAAAAATAGCATCTTCTTCAATAATGCCTTTGCCTTTGGCGATGAGTCGCTGACGAGGAATTTGCTGATCAGGAATATTAAGCTCAGTAAACTGATGACTTTCTAATTCACAATGGTCAAAGCTTAAAAAGCGTTTTTGATAGAGAATTTGATCTTGACCTGACATATTACGATTACCTTTTAAGTTATCTATACCTTTCGCCAAGGATATAATAGAGCTATTTACGCACAAGCTGTTTTAAATGTCATGGTTAAGTGTCTATATCATTTAGCTAACATGTAATATCGTGATTTTTCTCTAAATAGTAGTGTAAATAATTAAGTTGATTGTGGGTTAACTCAATACCTGCTTTAGTTCGTCGCCAGATAATATCTTCCAGAGAGTTAGCCCATTCATGTGTTATCAGAAAGTCTACTTCTTTTCCATAAAGTCCTGCGCCAAAATACGGGCCAAGGTCTTCGACTTGTTTAATATTGTCTAGCAATGTTATAGCGCGCGTACCATAATTAGTACAGTACCGAGTAATAATTGATTTTTCTAACCAAGGGTAACTGGTGTACATTTTTTCGCAAAATTGCTCAAAGCCGTGAGTAAACTGCCCACCAGGCATTGGCGTATAAGCAGTCCAACTATCAGACATTTTAGGAAAGTAGGAGCGCAAGTTTTCCATTGCTGCATTGGCTAGCTTACGATAGGTGGTTAGTTTTCCGCCAAAAATATTAAGTAAGGGGGCTTTTCCGTCTTCATCATCAACGGTAATGGTATAGTCACGGGTAATGGCTGACGGGTTAGGTGACTCATCATCACACAGCGGTCTAACACCAGAATAACTGTAGACAATATCAGCTGGAGAGATATGACGCTTAAAGTGTGTGTTGGTGATGGATATTAAATAGTCCACTTCTTGAGCTGAAATCTGGATATCTCGGGGGTTACCATGGTACTCAACATCTGTGGTACCAATGAGTGAATAATTATCGAGATAGGGAATAACAAAAATAATTCGTTGGTCTTCATTTTGTAGAATATAGGCTTCATCACCTTCATAAATTTTAGGTACAACAATGTGACTGCCTTTAATGAGTCTTACCCCATATCGTGATTGGGTATGAGTGGTGCCTTTGATAAAGTCAACGACCCATGGTCCTGTTGCATTAACAAGGCCTTTGCTGAACACCTGTTGTGTTTGTTGATTAGAATCCTTTAATTCAATACGCCATAGGTCGTTTTCGCGTTTTGCTGAAGTACAACCTGTGCTGTTTTTGATGATAGCACCATGTTCAGCTGCCGCGAGCACGTTATGGATAACTAACCTGGCATCATCAACCCAGCAGTCCGCATACTCAAATCCTTGTTTGATTTTCTCATCTAAAGCTGAGCTTCCGTTGAATTTTACACCTCGAGATCCTGGTAATGTTTCTCGTTTGCCCAGATGGTCATATAAAAATAGTCCCGTTCTTATCATCCACGCTGGTCGTAAATGCGGTTGGTGAGGTAAAACAAAGCGCATCGGTTTTACAAGGTGTGGTGCTATTTTTAAGAGAACCTCCCTTTCTTGTAATGCTTCTTTCACTAAACGAAACTCGTAGTGTTCTAAGTAGCGTAATCCGCCATGTATTAATTTACTACTTGCTGAGGAGGTGGCTGAAGCAAAGTCTTTTTGTTCACATAATAATACTTTGAGTCCTCTACCTGCTGCATCAGCAGCTACACCTGCACCATTAATACCGCCACCAACAATAACTAAATCCAAAGGGGTTTCTGGTGAAGTGCCTGTGTCTTGTTGTATTTGAGTCATAGATGCATTCCATGTTAAGCCATATCCATGGTCATTGTGGAGTCTTCGAATTCGAACATTTATGTTGTATTTTAAACATTAAGTGTCGTATAGCAAGCTTCTTAGGCCTAACATACAGGAGGGTGGTTTTTATTAAGGTGAGGTTAAAGTATTATGCAAAATAAGCTGTCAGACAATGTGTTGTATGCTTTCTTAGTAAAAAAGAAATATGCTACAAAAAATGAGTAGAAGAGTAGTACACTCGTTAACTAGGGATTTTCGAATACGAAAATTTAGGCTATAACAAGTTCAGTATCGGCTTGCTCAGTGAGCACCAAGTATTCTTCAGGTGGGCTGGTGTTGGTATATAGTCGATCAATTTCACGTAACTGGGCAAGTTTTACTAAGGCGTTGCGGCCAAACTTGGATATATCTGTGGCAAGAAATACTTGTCTAGAGTGCTTAATAATGGCTTGTGCTACACGAACTTCTTGATAGTCGTAATCGAGTAATTGTCCTTCCTGATCAATACCACTAATACCAATAATGCCATAGTCCACGGTAAACTGGCTGATGAAGTCAACGGTTGCCTGGCCGATTATACCTCCATCACGATTTCGCACCTGTCCCCCGCTAAGTAAAATATTAAAATCCTCTTTATTTTTTAGAATGCTGGCGACATGAAGGTTATTGGTAATAACAGTGAGTCCTTGATGTTGTAATAGTGCTTCTGCAATAGCTTCAGTGGTGGTGCCAATATTAATAAATAACGAACTGTTATTGGGAATATCTTTAGCCACACGCTGCGCAATTTTTTGCTTAGCAGACAACTGCATTATTTTTCGTTGTGCATAAGCTGTGTTCGTTATGCTTGACGTTGGAATGCCTGCTCCGCCATGGTAACGCTTTAACTGACATGTTTCTGCAAGCTGATTAAGATCTCTGCGAATTGTCTGAGGGGTTACTGTGAAGCGTTGTACCAGTTCATCAATACTGACAAATCCTTTCTGTTGAACCAGTTGCAGAATTTGCTCATGACGGTGGGTTTGGCTCATATATGCTGAAATCTATTACCTGGCTAAATATAATATGTTCGTTTTCGAAAATGTACTATACCATAAACCTTCAGTGAGCGTGAATGTATATATTATAAGCATAATAGAGTGCATGATTAGCTTTATTACGATACGGTTAAAATTTTCAAAAAAAACTTAACACGCTGTCATTTTCGTTTCACCATACACATAGCGAACTACACACTTGGGAGTCGCTGATGATGCCTTAAGGAGTGGTTGTTTATTGACCAAAAGACTGCTCTTGAAGGGTATAATAACAACAAAAAGGAGTAATTATGGCCGGCTATATAATGGCTATCGACCAAGGAACAACAAGTTCCAGAGCAATTATTTTTAACCACCAGGGTGTACCAGTACAACAGCATCAGCAGGAAATTACCCAATTTTACCCTCAAGATGGTTGGGTTGAGCATGATCCTGAGGAAATTTGGCAAAGTGTACTGGCAACTTGTCGTGGTGCATTGGCGCTAGCTAAATTAAAAGCAGAAGATATCACAGCAATTGGGATTACTAACCAACGGGAAACAACGGTTGTTTGGGATCGTGATACAGGTTTGCCTATTCATAAGGCCATTGTTTGGCAAGATCGTCGTACCGCTAATTATTGTGAGCAAATAAAACAGCAGGGACAGGAGGAACGTGTTTCTGCTAAAACGGGACTATTGATTGATCCCTATTTTTCTGCAACCAAAATACGATGGTTGTTAGATAATGTTGAAGGTGCAAGAGAAAAAGCAGAGCAGGGTAAATTGGTTTTTGGCACGATTGATACGTTCTTACTATGGCGGTTAACGGGTGGGGCGAGTCATAAGACAGATGCTACCAATGCCTCTCGAACAATGTTGTTTAATATCCACACCCAAAGATGGGATCAGGAATTACTTCAACTATTTAATATTCCAGCACAGATGTTGCCTGAAGTAATGGATTGTAGTGCAGATTTTGGTGAGTGTGATCGTTCCTTATTTGGCGCAACGATACCTGTGACTGCAATTGCTGGGGACCAACAGGCTGCGCTTTTTGGGCAGGCATGTTTCCACTCTGGCATGGCAAAAAGTACCTATGGCACAGGCTGTTTTCTTATTCAAAACACAGGAAATCAGGCTGTTAAGTCTAAGCATCGGTTATTAACAACAGTAGGCTATAGACTTAATGGGGAAGTTACCTATGCCATTGAAGGCAGTATATTTATAGCGGGTGCAGCCATTCAATGGTTACGCGACGGTATTCGTTTAATTCCTCATGCGAGCGTGACAGAGGCTTTAGCGAAAGAAGCAGAGGAAAGCCATGGTGTATTTATGGTTCCCGCATTTACTGGATTGGGAGCACCTTACTGGGATCCCAATGCACGCGGTGCGATTATGGGGCTGACACGGGATACAGGTATAGCTGAAATTGTCGCAGCAGGATTACAGTCGGTATGTTATCAAACCAGGGATTTACTAGAAGCAATGACGGCTGATGGTGCAGAAAAACCATCCGCTATTCGTGTTGATGGTGGCATGGTTGTGAATAATTGGTTAATGCAGTTTTTAGCCAATATTTTAGATGTACAAGTGGACCGTGCTGCTATTCCAGAAACGACGGCTTTGGGTGTAGCTTATTTAGCGGGACTTTACACGGGTTTATTCAAGGATCTTGAGCAACTTGAGTCACTGTGGCGGAGTGATAAAGCATTTGAAGTACAAATGCAGAGAGAACGCCGAGAAGAGCTTTATAAAGGCTGGTTAGATGCCGTTGAGCGTGTAAAAACACCAGCGTTAAAATGAGAATAGCTTTTTATTTTTATCGATTAAACCTCTAACTATATGCATGAAAATGAGTTGGAAGTTATTATAGCTAAATTGCTGTATAAATTATTATATACTTATACTGAAGGGTATTTTAAGGCTGGGCTACCAGCCTTTTTTATTTCGGGTTAAGAGGTTCCGAATAATGAATTTAAAACCAATAATGTCTGTCATTTTTAGCAGACAGTTAAACGCTAGGTTTATACCGTTGATAAATAAGCTAATTATAGCGGCACTGCTTTTGTTATTAGTCGGCTGTACTGAACAAAATAGTCAGCCTGCTTTTCCTAATAATGCAAAAGGTAAGCATGTACAGTCGTTTTCTCAGGCTAAGCGAATATTAAAAGACGTTTATCATGATAATACCTATTCACTGTACTGTAACTGTCGCTATCTTCAGCGTGGAAAAAAATTAGTACCTGACTTGAACAGTTGTGGTTATCAGGCACGTAAAAATGCTAAGCGGGCTGCACGTATTGAGTGGGAACATATAATGCCTGCATCGTATTTTGGACAGCGAATGAGCTGTTGGCAGCAGGGGGGACGGAAAAACTGCCGTCGAGAAAGTGAGTTATTTCGCCGTATGGAGGCAGACTTACATAACCTGGCGCCTGCGATAGGTGAGGTTAATGGTGATCGATCTAATTTCGGCTTTGGTAACATTCGAGGTGAATCTCGTCGCTACGGGCAATGTGATATGGAAATTGATTTTAAAAAGGATCTTGCAGAGCCGCCTGTGCGTGTTCGTGGGGATATTGCACGGGTGTATCTGTATATGGCTCGTAAATATCATATATCACTCAGTAAAAATGAGCAGGAGCAGTTCACTCAGTGGGCCAAGCGTGATCCTGTGAGTCGATGGGAACGTGAAAAAGCAAAACGAGTAGCACGCTTTCAGGATGGTCCAACACCTGTTGATAAAAATAGTCAGCACAACGTTTTTTGAATATGTTGTGAACCCTTTGGACAATTGTATGTAATTTTACCGTTGCAAACGCTACTTTTTAAATTACCTTTGTCCAAAGTCAGCATAACACTCATCGAACACGCCGTGAATCCATCCCTGGAGGCTTGGTTGCCGCGTCCTGCGGCAAACAGTTCGATGTGCGTTATCCTGCTTTTGTCTGCCGCAAAAAAAGTACCACAGGTGAGCCTTTAACTGAGATTGAGATATAGCAAAAAGTGGTTTTGCAATGCTTGAAATTGGTTGAAAAACAGGGGCAGGGAGCGCCATTAGACTAGACTTTTCTGTTTGTTGTCGACGGCTGATAAGAAATAATCTTCTAAATTATGTAGTCTAATAAATATGACTAAAGTCTTATATGATGAGTTTACTGGATCACTTAGTATTTGCTTCCCAATATATTAAGTAAGGAAGTAGATAATGAAAAATAAAGTAGCTGCAGCATTGGGCTTAAGCCTCAGCCTAGTCGCTGGTCTGGCATTCAGTGCAAATGAAAGATCATTTACCTGGTATTCAGCTAGTCTTGGCAACCAGTTGGTGATCAAGTCAACATTTGGTTGTATTGATCAAGAAATGATGTATGAAAAACATGTTATTAAAGCTACTGATTCCAGTGGAAACTGGAGGCACAATGACGATGTGTATTTATTTCAATTTTATCCAGAAAATAATCCCTATAATAACAACTTACCTGTTCATACTGTAGATACCAAGCTGGTTCATGATGCTAATCGCAAGACTACTGACTCATTAGGCAAACCAATCACAATGACAATCTATAAATTCCGTCCATATACTGTTATTGCAGGCCTACGTGATAATAATCAAACCAAGATAGATTATGCTCGCGAACGAGGATTCCAGGATGGCTGGGGGATTCGCCAAATGTCTATTGATTTGCAATGTGGTAATTTGTAA
>NZ_JAGSOY010000290.1 GCF_018837975.1 Zooshikella harenae
GTTCCGGAAGAAGTACTTGACCTATGGGCTTTATTAAATAAGCATACACAAGAAATTAAATGTGGTGAGTAACGCATCACCTAACAAAAGGGTCGTACTGACGCCTGGCGGCGCATTTTATTAAGTCGTTATGCATCAAAAATTCGGAGTTTATTTTGAGCAAACGAGAAATAAAGTTTCTGAATTGTATGATTCAGAAGTATGAACAAGAGCAACCAAGATCATTTATTAAGAAGTTGTTAGGTTTCATAGCCTGCCTACTTTTGGGTGCAGGTGTGGGTGTTTTATACAGTTTAAATAAACATGGACATGTAGATGTAATTTATTTAGTTGCCGCATCTGCTTTGCTTGGTGCATATATCAGTTTTATATCGATAGTTAGCGCAAGCGCAAAAAATTGGCCATTTTTAAAAAAACACTTAAATATAAAGTCAATGAAACAGCGTATTGAGGACCTAAATGCATAACAAGGCAATCGTGCATCGCGCCAGTAAGCTGGCGCTGGACCTCCGTTTCGGCGCTTCGCTCCTATACTCTGGCTGCACATTGCGGCGTTAGGCACACAAGGAGATCACCATTAAGTGGCAATTATTTAAAGAACTAGATGTTCCTTGTTCAGATATTTCATACCAATGGATTTCTGAGCGTGGCGCTCGTTTAATTGTGACCATGCATTTTTCTAGAGTTATTGGTGGCTGTAATAAAGATCTTGAACTGACTTTCTCAGATCCCATTGCTCTGCAATGGGAAGATGAGTCTTATGGCATTATTGATCTTCCTGACACTCTTCCAAAGTGTTCGAAAGTAGGTTTCACAAGCTGGACGTATCCAACTTTGATTGTTCCAGGCTCTAATTGGGCTAATGTGTATGCGGCTAGAACGCATACAGAAGAAGAGTATAAAAATCA
>NZ_JAGSOY010000291.1 GCF_018837975.1 Zooshikella harenae
TGCAGCATCTAATGGTTATTATGAAATAGCTGAGATGCTTTGCAAAAAAGGTATTAATATAGAATATAGAGATAGAATATATAAAGAAGATGCACTCACTCATGCCATATTTAACCAGCAAGTTGAAGTTCTTAAAGTATTAATTAAGTATGGTGCAAATGTCAATACAAAAAATAAGTATAACAGTCCAGCAGGACTAAAGTGCTTGCTTGGTATGAGTACTAACTACGAGAATCCTGATAAAGTAGAGAAAAGAAATAAATGTTTTGATATTTTACTTAAGAGTGGACTCGATTTAAATATACCAGTAAAGCAAAATGAGGACTCGTATTTAGTATCTGCAGCATATTGTGGGGATGAAAAATTAGTTGAAATGCTAATTAATGTTACAGATGAAGTCGGAATAAATTTTTACAATAAAGAAACAAAATTTACTGCTTTAGATATGGCCTTGAATATGCGTACTGATTATCCAGATGTTCCAAACCCTTTTGAAGTGTTTTCACAAACTAAAAAAAGAATTATACAAAAGCTAAGAAATGCAGGTGCTAAGACTTATGATGAGCTAAAAGCGGAAGGTAAGATTTAAAAATAAGAAGAATGTGTTTAAAAAGAGAGATGAGAGTAGTACTTAAAGAATAAGCCATAAAATTAGATGCTTTTTTAGTGAAAAAGTAAATGGAAATCGGGCTATATTTATAGTACAGATCGCTAACAAGTGTTATAGCTTTGTGCTGTGATGGGTCTGAACCACTTTTAGGCCGGTTAACGACATTAAATCACTATTCATAATCTATCAATGGTAAATTAGTTTAAGCAGTGACAGAAAATAAGAGCAGTATCAGCCAGTATTACCGTTGGGTATGCAACATCATTGTTTTATTTTTTTTCTGTATACAGTTACC
>NZ_JAGSOY010000292.1 GCF_018837975.1 Zooshikella harenae
AGGTGGTACAGAATAATGATTACTGGCGGCATGCATGTTTTTGATCTCCGGTCATTAATTCAAAGTCAGATAACATTTGCTGGATAGCGGATTTGGGCTCTTCTGTCGTTTCAGGTGTGTTTTCCGAGGGAATATTCGGCTGCTCATCGTTATTCATGTGCTGGGTAAAGGCGCTTTGGGTGGTGTTTTCTTTTTTGGGTGCAGAAGCTTCAGCCTTAGGTAGCGTCTCGAGTAACGCTTTGGCGTCATCTGCCGCCATTCCGGATTTTACTAGGTGTATTGCGGTAGTCATTCGGCCTTCAGCGGCTTCGCACTGCAAAATACTTAAGCAGCGCTCTCGTTCTTGCTGGATTGCACTGGCTTTAATGGCATCCGTATCAACGGGTTCTACGGCAGGTTGTGTGCTTTTTACTTGGGGTTCAGTGGGTGTAGTCATAATGGCCCTTGTATCGTTCAGGTGGTGAGTGAATACCGTCAGCGCTTGGCTGGCCGGTAAAATCTGGTCAATTAAGCCCATTTCTTTGGCTTGTTCGGAGGAGTAAATAGCGGCTTCTGTTTTACGAATAGCATTCGTCTCTAACTGACGATTTCTCGCTACCGTATCCACAAATAAGGCATACAATGAATCAACCTCTTGCTGAAAGCGCTCTTTCACCGCATCAGGGAGTGGCTGATAGGCATTACCATCGGCTTTATGCGCACCGGCATGAATAAAGGTGACATGAATACCCAGCTTTTCGTGGGCTTTGCTCTGATCAACATGCGCCATAATCACCCCAATACTGCCCGTTTGTGCAGTTCGAGGGGCAATAACATGGTGGGCGCCTGAGGCAATGGCATAGGCGGCACTGGTCGCCTGTTCGTCTACTAAGGCCCAGATCGGTTTAATCTGA
>NZ_JAGSOY010000293.1 GCF_018837975.1 Zooshikella harenae
ACATACGCTTGATTCTCGTCAAGAGATACGAAAGGATCTGAAGGAGAAAAAACAGTTATTAGCTTCAGAAATGAGTTACTACAGAACTCAAATCTATAGAATTGACTCTGATATTGCATTGTTTAATAAGCTGTTAAATGGAAATATTCCCCAAGATATGCTGGAAGTTCCTAATATTGATAGAGAATCAATTTATGATCAGCTTAAGTAAGATTAAGAATCTTAAATTATTCTGGTGGAGTCTTGTAATAATTATTATTGTCATTTCTTGTGTAATAGGCTGGTTTGGTGAGGCAATAAAGTTCTGGTGGACCAAGGGCATACCTGAGGGATATTATCGTAAGGGTAATATATATTTACGTAACGCTCATATGACTGTGTGGGGTGTTGATCTGAAAAATAATTTACTCACAGTCAAAGGAAAAAAGCCTAAAGGCTGGTATGTTAAAGCGTATACAAAGTGGTCGTCATCAGGAAGAAAATGTCTAACTCGAAGAGATTGGAGTGAAAATTCACAACAAATTCCTAGGCGATATTACTCTGAATACTATGGTATTAATTCAGGAACAGAGTATATAATTACTGTACCACAGCAAGTAAACCTGAAAATAAATCGCTGTAATGATGAGATTGACTATATATCAGTCAGATTTTATGATAATAAACTAACAACGGGTGGTTTTACTATTAATTATACTAGTCAAAATAACTCTATAGCAAAAGGAAAAATTGGTTATCCAAACTCAAACCGTGTAAGTCGTTGTTGGAAAAAAAAAGATAGCGTTTTCAAGAATGAAACGCTTGCTAGCTTTTGTGAAACAGAACTAAATGGTCCAGATCCAAGTTATGTATACCACGATCAAATAAAGTCTTACACTATAAATATG
>NZ_JAGSOY010000294.1 GCF_018837975.1 Zooshikella harenae
GGATCGTAATCGCGAAAATAGTTGTAAACTCGCGTCATAACCCCAAGCTTCGTTATAACGGTAATTTGGTTAAGCGAATTTCTGTGTATAATCTTGTGCTCGTTAGGTTATCTATTCTTTTTAGATGTACGAGTGTGCAAGATACTATACAAACGTTCTTCCCCTCACTTGATGCGATTCAACAAGTTACTGCCTCATTACACATGCGGCAGGATAATCGGTCGTGTTTAATGTGGTTAATGCCTTTTTCATGATGACGTTAATTTGGGAAATCGCTCAAATTTTCACCAAATGGTACGACCAATAATTTGGTAAAAAATACGACAGCAATTTGGTGCGCTACAATTAAATAAATGCGTCCTCTTTTTTACTGCTACTTCTTTGCTGTATATTTCTTACCATTATCATCAATATCAATGAAGTAACTTTTTATCCCTGTACCATTTCGATTTAGCAGTAAACTACCTAAGACATTACATTTATTAATTATATCTATGTTGCTCTCAGGCCCAATCCAAGCCACTGCACTAAACTTCCATTTCTTTGGCGCTAATTTTTCCAGCTCAAGTTTTTCAACCCCATCACACCACATAATTTCTGAATAGTCTGATAGTTTTAATCTCCATGTTAAAAACCACTCCAGTGCATTTTCAATTGAATTTATGTTCTTAGGATTAGCTTTGGAATAATGATCAATATTAGACAACTTAAAAGCAAGGCGACTTTCTTGCTTTCTAATTGCTTTCTTCAGCAGTCTCCGGCTTGTGTACAGCTTTTCCAATTCCATACCCCTATTACTAGAATAAATACCGTAATCTCCACTTAGATTATCTACAAAATTCAAGAGATTGTAAGTAATTGGTCAAGTACAAACTTCAAGTTAGGC
>NZ_JAGSOY010000295.1 GCF_018837975.1 Zooshikella harenae
CAAGCAATTAGAAATCCCAAGAGGGTCCTGCGTCTGCACGCCCAATCCTTTGCAATTGTTGGCCTGTAGCGGTTGGGCGTCATTTTTCATTACATTAGAACTTTCTCACTTAGTAATACGTATTACCGATTTTGATAACATACTACGCCTGTCGCCCCAAAATAGCCGATAACTATGATTACCGGCTATTTTTTCGAGGGGGTTGGGTATTTGGGGAAAGGGAGAAGCACTAAAGGCTCTAGCACATACATCAGTAGTGACTTATATATAGCGAAGAACTCAAGCTGCAGATGGAAGCCCTGCTGGATTTTGATGAAGAAGATCAGAAGGCGGCTAGAACCGTATTGGAAGGTTTAATTCTGCGGCACAATGCTAAAAAAACGTTGTGGGGTAATTAAAATTATTTATAAAAGCCTACATCTGTAGGCTTTTTTCCTGTTTTTGGGTGCTATTTATTTAGATTAATAATTACATTTTCGCCTTCAACGATATAGTTATGCGTAAAGGAATTGTTTTTTTTAAAATCATTCCACTCTACTAACAAATTTAAACTAGAGTCTTTGAGTTCTAAACTCAACACCTCTCCATCTGGAGCAGGCATTGAGAGGTATTGCTGCTTATGGGAATCGACGATTATTGTTGAGATATTTTGCACTTCAATCGACATATTAATTATCGAGCTAGATGTTTTTACATCTTCTAACTCAATAATTAAAGAGGCATTATCTGTAGCAAATTTTGTAATCGTTGACTCATGAAAATTTAACTGAGACATTTTTTAATCACCTGGAAAGAGGTGTGACTCATCACAACCACGAGCACAAGGGTTTCCTTCTTTATCTAAGTACTGGTCTCTTT
>NZ_JAGSOY010000296.1 GCF_018837975.1 Zooshikella harenae
GGGCTCAATTTGAACCGGGTCGTGCACCAAAGCTCCCTTCTTTCAATGATATTTGGTCAGATTTGTAAGAATTTTTATTGGATTTAAATATGAGTATTGAACTTCTGAAGACATTGCTACCACCACCAAGAAGGAAAAGTAATGAAGGTACTGATTGGAGTGAAGTTGAGAAGCAATTGGCTATTACTTTACCTGCAGACTATAAGGCTTTTATCGATTATTATGGAGCAGGTTGGATAAACGATTATATTTTTGTGCTTACTCCAACTCTTGAAGGTGAGTTATATAATCTGAAAAAAAAATCTCTCATACTAATTGATAGATATAAAACTTTTAAAGCAGAGTTTCCTGACTATTATCCTCATAAAATTTATCCAGAAAAAGAAGGACTTTTTCCATGTGGTTATACAGAAGGAGGAGGGCATCTATATTGGGAAACATGTGAGGATCCAGAAAGCTGGACAATTGTCATTTATGGGTCCGGAGGTGGTCGTTGGGAAGAATATAAGTTAAGTTTGACGGATTTCATTACGAAGTTATTGTTAAAAGAAATAGTTAGTAAAATGCTTCCAGAGGATTTTGCTGATAATGCCTCAGAGTTTGTTGATGAAGAAGATTAGGACATCCAGAAATGGTAAAAGAGGACATCCATGATTTGGCTGTGGTCAAAAAATAGCCAGAGGTGTGGGTCTATACTTCTGGTTATAAAGTAGTCAGTTTATGTGGAGGTTTAAGGATGACACGGCCACGAAGTGAGTTGGTGAGTGTGCAGGATACGCCGTATTATCACTGTATTTGTCGTTGCGTGCGTCGCGCTTTTTTGTGTGGCGATGATCGAGTGACAGGTC
>NZ_JAGSOY010000297.1 GCF_018837975.1 Zooshikella harenae
TAAGGACATGAATACCACCGTGTTGGAAAACTTTGGCTTACAACAGGGTAATGATGGCTTACCGGTAAAAATTAAAGGCGGCCTACAAAAAGGCAATAGCCACGAGGTGAAACCGTTTGAAGTGATCGGCACTGGATTGGTTAATGAAGTGGATATGGGTTCGTTAAAACCCGGGGAAATGAGCACCATGAGTGTCACCCTGAAACTGCATTACTACAAGTTAAGTATTGATAATAGCGTGAAAGTGGAAATTGACTTAATCAATATGAAGCGAGTGATTAACGGCGTCGATCAATTAAAACAAATGCGCGATGCGTTGGGTTTTTAACGCGTAATACTGATTATTAAATAAAGATCGTTTTATTGTGAATCAAATAAAAGGTAAAACCATGAGCGAATTAATACCCTTAAACTATCCCATTAACGTCAATGGCGAAACCATTTCAGAAATTAAATTACGCCGGCCTACCGTGAAAGATATGAAGAATATCGACAAGCAAGGCGGTACCGAATTAGAACAAGCCATTGCCATGATGGCGGGCTTATCGGGTTTAAGTCAGCAGGATATTGAAAAAATGGACGGAGCTGATTTTAGTCAAATCAGTGAGGTCATCGCGGATAAATTTTTTCGTCATTAATTATCGTCATTGCCAAACCATTATTTTTGTTTTAGCGGCCCGCCTACCTGGCACCCCTCTGTCTGAATTGTTAAACATGCCACTGGATGAATTAGTGGACTGGTTTGATGCTGCCCCGAAAGAGCCGATCCTATGAGTAAACTAGCCTTAAATATTGCCATTGGTGCGTTTTTAGATAAATCGCTGGGTAAATCCATTAAGAAAAGCCA
>NZ_JAGSOY010000298.1 GCF_018837975.1 Zooshikella harenae
GTTCAATGCCCATGCCGGGCGTACACAAATGAGTCAACCTGACGCCTGTCGGTACAGGTCATTTAGGTGTTATGCATCTAGAACTGGAAAAATGAAAAAGTACGGCAAAATAGAAAATTTTAAATCTGAGATTCATCATTTGCTTTCCTCGGTGGAGGATGTGAAGTTGGCTTGTGAAAAAATCAAGCCAATATATTCAGATTTGATATTGGATATTCCGTTATTGAAACCGTTTGAGGTTGAGCTGGTTAAAACAAAGTCTCTTCAGTATGAGGTTTATTACCAGTCGTCACCGGAGATGTCTAAGCATTCAATAGCAATCATAAATAATAGCTATGAAGCGTACTTATGGGTAGATTGTGATGGTTGGTGTTTGGATGATAATTTCTATAATCTAGATGAAATAGCATCTAGCCTTTGTAAAGCTCCAGCATTTGAAAATATTCCAGAAAACGTACGAGAACTTAAGTCACTTATAGTTGAAGGACGTTGGTTTTATCAAGAGGGAAGTTTTCCGATCTTTGGTGGTGAAGTGCCATCAGATATGCAGGAGGTTTTGTCTTGGGATTCCTCTCATGTATTAGTAGGCACGAATAAAGAAAACATAGAGGTGCTGTCTCGTTTAGAGTGGCAGAAGCTTTGCGAGCGTGAAAATGTGTGGTTTAAAAATGGCAATGCATAATCGGGTAAGAACTGGTATATACCCACCTCGCTGGATACCAATAGCCATAAGGCCAGCAATGAGGTTGGGTTTTACTTCAGAGTGACGTTTATTAATAGTTAGGTTCAATCAGTACGATAAATATGTTAACAAAAGTAATCAAGCATGGAATTGTAT
>NZ_JAGSOY010000299.1 GCF_018837975.1 Zooshikella harenae
CTGTTAAAGAGCGACCACCTCGATGCACTCGAGCTTTAAACGTAATGCTTTGGCGCTTAAATAGGTTGCACATGTCTAGAAGATTGAGCGCAAGGGTATTAAAGGCCAGGCTTTAACACCTTTTACGGTACCGCAAACTTTACACCTAATCTGAGAAATAATTGTCAATGATAAGAGGAACTCCATAACTGCCTATCTCCATTAACAAACTCGGAGACAGCTTAGGGCCCCCATCAAAGCTGTCTTGGAAGTGACCACACCACCAATGACTGTCAAACTTATCTGCAAGAGTAACTATCTCAGTTTTTTTGGAACTTAGACTTTTAAGAAGAAATTCCAATCCATCTTCCAGGCTTGTCCACTCTGCTTGGAAGCCAGCTTCCCCTTGTCCATTATATGCCCAAAATGGGCGTCTCTTCCTTTTAGAGGTCTTGCTTTGCAATTGGCTCAATGCATTGCTTGGCTGTAAATTCAATTGTGCTGAAATTTCAGATGGTTCCAATTCATCACCTAAGAATCTTAGCTCTACAGTGTATGTATGACCTGCTGATTTTTTTTCTTCTGTCATGGTTCTACCCTGTTGTTAATGCACTACATACCCAAATGAAAAAAATAATTACAGCACCTTGAGCAGTTACTCGAGTTGTTTGTTGTAATGTTTTTTCACAATTACTATCACACTCTATAGGTTCAGGAACAGGAACAGGAACAGGCGGCGGTCCGCCACATCCGTTCTTTCCATCTGGTTTGCCATATTGCACCCAATCTGCGTAAGCATCAGCTAATTCTTCCCTAGTAGCGTCTGGATCACCGTCTTGTTTTACGCATTGATGAAACC
>NZ_JAGSOY010000003.1 GCF_018837975.1 Zooshikella harenae
GGTCCTTCACAATTCATTTTTAGGCTTTGTTGTCAGCGTTCTTCACCCCAGTCACTTATTAATATAAGCTCCTGGGGTTTCATCACTTGACGGCCGCGCCTAAAAAATCTTCGTTATGAGTATATACTGGCAGTGAATTGTTTTTTAATGTTTGTTTATTAGTGTTGGTTCAAGATACTTGTTGAGTAATCTTTCTAGAATACCTTCTGATTTAAGTTGTTTAAGTTTATGATTAAAAAAATCTCTGAGTTTTTTTCCTTGACTTGTTTTCGGGAAAAGCATATGGAATGACATGGGGGCTGTGCTGGGCAATGGTGAGTATCCAATATTATTATTTGCTAAAAAATTTTCACCAAGTGCGGCGAACCCAGCAATTATTTCAATTCGCTCAAGATAAAGATCTGCCCGGTTATGCAGTAGCATATTAAAAATTTTTCTTTGGCTGTTTTTGTATATGCTGATGTCAGAATCATTGAGATCATATGTTGAGTAGTTATAACCTTGCATACCTACTAAACGATATTGCTTGAGGTCTTTGTAGGAAGAAATATGAATACCATTTGGGTGATGTGCCTTAGCATAGAAGTAGTAAGTGTGTGTATCATAGTAGTTATTACTGTGCAGAAAATTATTTCTACGTTGTTTGTTTAATGAAGCATCAATCAACATATGATACCTTTTGCTATTTTTTACCTCATATTTACAACGATTCCAGTTAATCATATCAATTTTATAGGGTTGGTTTATTGGTTTTAAGATAGAGGCTAATACTTCAACAGAGTAGCCTTTAAGTTTTGTCTTCTCGCCTGGTATTCTTGAAAAGTAGGTAAAGGGTGGCCATTCTGCATCATCATCGCAGATACGTAATAAGGAGGGCAGTACTTGTTTTTCCTCAGCTAAAGTAACATTTGAAAGCGAGTAGAAACATGTTAAACACATCAGGATAATAAGTTTGTACATAACCTCCCTTTTCCAGGAAACTATTTGAATTTATTTTTGATTGGTATTATTTTAGTTATTTTTAGAATGATAATTTAAATATCTTTTTACTATACCCTTCGCAATTATTAATATAAGCGTTTAGTAGCACTTTTATATAAATTAAAATGACTACCGCAAGCAGGCTTCATTTCTTGACGGCTCAGCTAGTGCTTTTAAAAATGATATTGTAGCTTGCGAGTCTTGACAGTTCAGACTAGCTCCACTAAAAATCTTTCACCATGGGTATATGAGAGTGTCGCAAAAGGTCAGGAGCGAAGCAAAGGCAAGGCAAAAATCAGCGAAAAAGCGATCTAATAAATGAGCATTTTAAGCTGATTTTTAACGTAGTATTTGCAAGCGCAGTAGTTTTGCGATGTCCTCATGTTCAGTATTCTGTATATAGTGTAGCCTGATATCAGGCTACACCATATGTTTACGCTTTATATTTATACCAATGACTATGAATATCGTAAGAGTAGTGTTTTTGGAAGGTACTTTCCTTGTATATAGTTGAGCCTAGTGAGCTAATTTAACTTGCTTGATAAAGGGTCATGATTTTTTTGACATAGTTGAGCGTTTCTTTAAAAGGTGGAACTTTGTAGCCATACTTTTGAACATTACCATAACCAGCATTATAGGCTGCTAGAGCGAGTGCCACGTTGCCATTTATACCTCGCCGAGTCAGCATTTTTTTCAAATACCCTGAGCCGCCTTTAACATTCTGTCTAGGGTTAAATGCATTTCTTACCCCCATTTCTTTGGCTGTGGCAGGCATTAACTGCATTAATCCTTTTGCACCGACATGTGAGACTGCTTGAGGATTATAGTTTGATTCTGTTTTAACAACAGCATGAATGAGGACTGGGTTTAGTTTGTGTTCTACGGCTGTTTTACCAATGATTTTTCGGAATGGAACGTTATATTTTTTCTCTGCATAAGTTGAAGACTTAAGTAGTTTCTTAGGCAATGTATAATCGTTAGCTGCAAATGGGTTAGGGCCTTTACCGCCCAACTTCGCTAACTGTCGATAATGTCGGTAGGCTTTCTTTTGGGATGATTGTTTAGGTTTGTTAATTGACCATTGAACGGGTTGCCATTTCTGTGGTGCTAAACGACAGCTGGTACCAAACTGCTTTGGTTGTGGTTTACCACTAATCTCTAGCATGGTGAAATAGTCACGGCAGATTTGGTTTGCTTGTGAATAAGTAATAAAAACGGCTAAGTAACGCTCAACATTAGCCTCATCCTTATCGTGCCAGTTGGCAATTTCCCCATCTAATAGTTGTTCCTCTAATAGGGTATTTACATCAGAGGTTAGACGTTGTTCTTTTGTAAGATGAATACAGCCTACAACTAATAAGTAAGTACTGACTAGCATGATGTGTTTAAACACAAGTATGCCCCCGCTGTTTATTAAGCTTTGAACTACCTTTTTGACGGCCATAAATAATATAGTCACGACAAATTTGATTTCCTTGTCGCGTCTTATTGAGAGGTTTAATAGTGAAGCGGTTTCCAGTTCTGCTGTTTGTCCAGTTATAGTTTTTCTTGTTAGGGGTTGAACGAAGACCTTTTTCAGCACGGTTTTGATCAGAGGAGTCCATATAAGAACCAATGTAGCCACCAATGATACCACCGATGATGCCTCCACCTATCATACATGCATTACGTTTACTTGATTTTTTATCTTTGCAGGCGGCATACCCTAGGCCTGCCCCAACTCCTGCACCAGCAACGGCTCCCCAAAAGCTGTTGGACTGATAGTAGCCATCATTACAACCCGTAGTGAGAGCTATCGTTAAGAGCAGCGTACAACATCGCCAACATATAGACACAGAGACTGCCTCCTTAAAAGCATTTGAATACATTCTTCTGAGCGGTGGTAAATCATGTTATCAGGCTGAGAAAAGCACTTTTTGTAATAGGTTGATGGGTCTATTAGTAGACATACAAAACTGATTTACTCGATCCTTACAAGGTGTATGGAGCTTGTTATTGCTTGAGATCAGACTGATGATGGGAATTATTTTTCACCACTTCACTGACCTTGTCATACCCTACAGTTGTTAATATGAGCATAAATAACGTTATGTATAAGTGGGTTATCGATATGCGTGGTCTAGTGTGTTTTTACCTGTAAAGTGGTTGTTTTAAAAGGGTTTACATGTTGCAAATGTAATCAATGTCTCTTTTAATGGTCTGTAATTATGTGTTTTTTTTGAGTGCATAACAGGTCAACTGTAGCTTAAATCACACTGGCTAGGGCACTATTTGAAGAGCTTGATGTCTATTATTGCATTGTCATCATGTGAAATGTTTGGCATTAAGTGTATTTTACTTAACATGTCACTCTTTTTGGGCCGATGAGACTGTCGCAAATCAGGAGCGAAGCAAAGACAAGGCAAAAATCAGCGAAAAAGCAGAGTTTATATACCCATAACAAAGCCTAAAAATGATTTGTGAAGGGTATAGCTAATAAATGAGTATTTTGAGCTGATATTAACGCCGTATTTGTAAGCGCAGTAGTTTTTCGACAGCCTTCTATATGAGTGGAAGTAGTCGCGTTTAACCTTTTACTAAGAACAGTATTGATTTGTAAAACAGGGTATGTAGGAGGTCATTGAATGAAAGTAAAGTGTTGGCAGTCGCTCATGGTTATCATGGCAGCCATACTCATGCTACCAAATTTATCGGCAGCAGCTTTACCTGTAACGGATAGCCAGGGACAGCAGTTACCTACGTTAGCACCACTGGTTAAAAAAGTAACACCTGCCGTAGTTAATATATCGACTTATGCGAAGACAGCTGTCCAAAATCCATTATTGAGTGATCCGTTCTTTCGGCACTTTTTTAATGTTCCACCCACTCAACCCAGACAGCAAAGGCGTGCTCAAAGTGCTGGGTCAGGTGTCATTATTGATGCAAAAGAAGGTACAGTGATCACTAATTATCACGTCATTAAAGGCGCTGATGAAGTTAGGGTGACATTAGAAGATGGACGTACAATCAAGGCTAAAGTAGTGGGTAGTGATCCTGATGTCGATATTGCTGTACTTGATATTGATGCAGATAATCTTAAAGCGCTACCAATAGCAAACTCTGATAAATTGGCCGTTGGTGATTTTGTGATTGCTGTGGGTAATCCTTTTGGGTTGGGTCAAACAGTTACAACAGGTGTAGTCAGTGCTTTAGGACGTTCTGGTTTGGGTATTGAGGGGTACGAAAATTTTATTCAAACGGATGCGTCTATTAACCCAGGTAACTCTGGTGGTGCATTGGTTAACCTGCAAGGGGAATTAGTTGGAGTTAATACCGCTATCCTGGCCCCATCAGGAGGAAATGTAGGCATTGGTTTTGCTATTCCCACTAACATGGCGAAATCAAGCATGCAGCAAATACTTGATCATGGAGAGGTGAAGAGAGGCCAGATTGGTGTTTACATCCAAGACCTAACAGCCGATCTTGCTGAAGCATTTAATTTAGATGAGCAACAACGTGGCGTATTGATTAATGATGTTCAGCCAGGTTCAACGGCAGAAAAATCAGGATTACGTGATGGCGATATTATTATTGCTGTAGAAGGAAAGTCGATTAGTAATGCCGCACAGTTGCGTAATCAAATAGGCCTTAGACGGATTGGAGAAGAAGTCCAGATTACAATACTACGAGATAAAAAAGTAAAAGATCTTAGTGTTAAAATTGGTGGAGAAAAGCTTACTGGTGCCAGTAAAATACATAAGATTTTTGAAGGTGCTATTTTGCAAAATTCTCAAAGTGAAGATGGCGTGATTGTGCGAGATATTCAGGGTGGAAGTGCTGCAGCTTATACAGGGCTAAGACCTGGAGATCGAATTATTGCTGCCAACCGTCACTCAGTGAAAAATTTGCATGATTTACAGCAAGCTTTAAGTAAAGGAAGTAGTAAAATTTTACTGAGAATAGTGCGTGGTAATGCTGCATTATTCCTTGTTATCCAGTAAATTTTTGTGATTAAGGCTTGCTGTTTTAGTGGATTTACCAAGTAGCAGCAGGCCTTTTAATTGTTTATTAGGTATTTTTGGCAATTAAGGGTTTGATTTTGGAAAACTTATCTTTAATAGCACTGCCAATGTCATTTTTTTCAAATTTACTCTGATCAGTTAATCCCCGTGTATCAAGTCTATGCAAGTGTAGATAGGGTGTTTTGGCAGCAAACTCCCGTAAGTCTCCATTTACAAGTACAGGAAGGAACTCCATACCAATTTTTTTTTGATAAATACGATTTAAAAAATTTATTGCAGTCGTAAAGCTAAGATGACGCATACGTTTTTCATTCCCTAAGGGAATCCCAATAAAAAGTCCATTTTGGTTAATGGCTGCACCAGGATAAAGTATTACACCTGTTTTTTTTATTGCTGCTTCATTTATGTGACTAAATGTATCGTGAAATGCATAAGGATCAGGTAGAACTATAATACCTTCACGTTCTGTGCCTGCTAAGAGTACTTCGAAATTGGAATATACTTTTTTTACCGTTGGGCTATAGACACAAAAAGCTTTTGCAACGCGCTTGAAAAAGTCAGCCGCTTTATTTTTGTTAATGATTGATGATAAATCCCAAAATAGATCTGGGTTCTCAGGGTAGTCAGCAAGCTTTATAGGTGTTTTCACACAAGAGCCTTACATTATTTGTTGTTAGTTATTCCTTCATTAAACTGTCAGGTATCTTACTTATAAATGATTAAAGCGCTGAGATTATTTCCTGACATATCCTTATTGATTAAGCTGACAAGTGACTTGAACAGCAAAGCCACTTAAATTGCATAGTTAATTGAAGAAAAATCGTCACGAATATTACTTTTTTTATGAGTGATTATTTTGGACTTTAAGTTGTTATAGGCATGCGAAGCAATTCTGTCAATGGTTATAAACTGAGAAAATATGACAGTGGTTTGTTTGGGGTAAGGTAAATTAGGGATGGAGGTTTGTTGTTTGATGTAGTTTAAGAGGAACAATGTCCATAACTGTTTTATAGCCCATTTGAAAAAGGCATATTTTGTCATCATTAGTTAAATTAAACTCAACAGGAGAGTAGCTTCCAGTATTAACAATGACAGTTGATTGCCAAAATGAATCATTAATATACTCTCTTGAGAGTGTTGTCATGAACGTTCTGATGAGCATTGATAAGTAGTCTTTTATGGGCAGAAAAGAAGGGTTACTGGAAATTTTCTTATGATAGGTTTGACTTCTTAACCGAAAACAGACTACAGGTGTGCCATCTCCAGCCCAGTCACGATAAAGTGCATCTTCTGAGAGAATACTTCCATCAACTAAAATATGTTCGTCAAAGTGTTGAAAGCTGAAGATAAGGGGGATGGATATTGAAAATAAGACAGCTCTGGATACTTTCAAATCAGGTGTTGTTTGGGCATTAAAAATAACTGGCTGTGAAGTGACTACATCAGTAGCAACTATATGTAAGTCAGTTGTTAAGTCCTTAAAGTAAACTCCACCTAATTCATTATCTAACCATTTTTCAAAGATTGAGCCATTGGATAGTCCACCAGAACGAATTAAGTTCATCAGTGATTGTCCTTTGAACTGCTGAAAGTTTACATTAAGCACAAGCTTTTTTAGTTCACTGACGGACTTACCCAGAGCGTATAAGGCCGCAACAATGCTTCCACCAGAGACACCTACAATGCTGGTGAAGCTGAGTCCCAGCTCATTCAGTCCAGTAAGAATTCCAACATGGGCAGGTAAGCGTGTACCACCACCTGCTAGAATGGGTACAATTTTTCCCTCCTGGGTAGAGGGAGGAATGGGAACTGGTTCAGCCATTACTGTCATGATGGTTAAATAGTCTAGTCATAATAGATTAGTGTAAAAGAAGAATAAAGTTTTGTTATTTTCAAAAACTATCGAACACGTTTAGACGATAGTTCATAGCTATTAATTGTGAGGAAATATCACAAAAAACACCCTTGCAAAATGTGATTAAATCAGGGAGAATGCGCACCACGCTTGATACGGGGCATCCCCGTTAGTTGTTATGGAGGCCCTTGTTGGTCCCCTCGCAATGAATATCTGCGAACTCCGCCAGGCCCGGAAGGGAGCAACGGTAGCAGTGACTTCATGTGCCGAGGTGTGGCTGATAAGGGCCGCCGCCATTCCGATATCTTATCTATTTTTTAATTTAGAATTATCTCAAGTCACCTCAAATTGAGTACTCTTGCTTTTAGCGTGTAAAAGCCCAACGTCTAGAGTTTCTTAATTGTGCTGTTCAAGGTAGGACGGCTGATTGCTATAAGGTGGAAACTTTTCAGTTGATTAAAGGGTAGGGTTTAGCTGGGCCGCATCCATACGGTAGGCTAGCAAATCCATTCTAAAACGGTGTTGTTTTTGTAGTGTAAGTGTTACCTTTCCCGGTACTTATCAATGATGGCTTCAATACGACCTTCGTTTCTAAGGCTGCTTAAAGCGTTGTTGAGCAGTTTAATGGTTTCATCACTTGTGGCTTTATTCATTGCCAGCCAAAGACCACTTTTGCTAAATGTGAAAATACGTTCTATGTCGTCCATTCTTTGGCGCTGAGCGATAAATGGTCCAGATAAAGAACTTGTGGCCCATAAGTCAATTTTATCGATTTTCAGTTTCATTGCGTTTACGACATCATTTTTAGCTTTGATGACATTAATTTTTTTCTCTACTAAATAATCAGTGATGGCATCATCCGCATAGCTACCTACTGAATACTTATTCAAGTCGGCAAATTGGTTGATGCTAAGATTACGGCTTTTTTTAGCTAATATAATCCATTCTTCCTCAAATAATGGCCCTACCCACTTAAACTTATTTTCTCTTTCTGCTGTTCTAAAGGCGGAGTAAATGCCTTTACCTGGCTCATTAAGCGCCATGTTTAGCGCTCTATCCCATGATGCGTAGAGAGTAAGTTCAAGGTCTAACCCTGCGCGTTGAAATGTTTCTCTAACGATATCTGTGGCAAAGCCAGTCACTTTTTCATTACGACCAAAGCTACTATAGAGCACTGTCATATTGAGTGGCGGGAATGGTTCTGTAACCAAGTGGAAGGTTTGTGCTTCAGCATTTAGCCAAAACAGCATGGTTAAAGCAATCATAACCTTACGCAGCATGGTAAATCCTCAACGAATCTAAAATAGTAATACTAAAATGCGTGTATACTGGCTGTAACAATAGCTACCACAACACAGTAAGGGACTCCTTTAAGCCTAGAGCATGGTCTTACGTAATGTTTATTCTATGGATGAGTAGCATGGAATTTGTTGTTTTCTAACAATAAAAAGAGTTTGTCTTACCTTATAGTGTAGTAGTCTGTATGTACCCGACAAACGTTCTGTATAATAAAGCGTACCAACCTTGTCGCCAATGAAAAGTACTTAATCAACAAGGCTGGCTGGCATCGCAATTTGTGTTAGCTTGTTGGAAAGTGGCCTATTATTGAATGGTTATTATTTTTCTTTAGCTACTTTGTTATCGTTGCTAATTAGCGTCACTTGTTTAATTATAATGGGTTTTACAGGGACGTTTTGCATATTGTTGATGCTGTGAGTGGGTACATTAACTATTTTGTCAATGATCTCCATGCCTTGAGTAACTCGGCCAAAAACAGCATACCCATCACCTCGAACGCCATGATTTAGAAACGTGTTATTACTGACATTAACAAAAAACTGAGATGTGGCCGTATTAGGTGCAGGTAATCTTGCCATTGCTACTGTTCCACGCTCATTCTTTAAACCATTTTTAGCTTCATTTTTAATTGGGGAGCCTGTTGGTTTACGCTGCATATCAGCGTTGAACCCACCACCTTGTGCCATAAAGCCTGGAATAACACGGTGAAAAACGGTGCCATTGTAGAATTTTTGATCAATATAGCTTAGAAAATTTTTAACGGTAATAGGTGCTTTTTGTGGGTAAAGTTCCAGTTCAACATTCCCCACTGATGTTTCCAATCGAATATGAGGATTGGCAGCCCAGCTCGTCGAATTTAAGATTAGCAACCCTAGAATAAGAAGATTTAAGCCAGGTAGCTTCATTTTTATCATAATGATTAACCTTTGATATTCCGTTTTATTTAATACCACAGAATAACTATTTTATTATTGTGTATACAACAGTTGTGAAGTTGAAGTGGTCTAAGTTTTTGCCGTTCGTCATCAGTCAAAGAGTTTGTTGCAAAAGATTAGGAGCGAAGCAAAAACAAGGCAAAATCGGCGAAAAGCGGATTTTATAGCTAGTAAATGAACACTTTGAGCTGATTTTTACATAGTATTTGCACATGCAGTAGTTTTGCAGCAGCCTCCAGGGCTGGGGAGAGCCAGCCTATTTTTATATTCATGATTCATCGGGGCTGAGTGATAAATTACTGATATCGGGTGCGGTAGGTTTCGGTTTGGGGATTTCTTCAGGGCTGACTAAATAGCCTTCCATAGGCTTCAAGGTGATATCACTCACATCTGGGGCTGGAGGTGGCTGCGTCTTGTCTAGCTGACCCAAGTCAGCCCCAACAGGAGCTAGGGTCCAGTTTTCATCATCACTTGTTACTTGTTGAGGGGCTGTTGTTGTATCAACTGGCTCCGTTACAGGCATTGATGAATCAGTTGTTGTTGGTGTTTGGGAAGGTGCTTGCTCGGTTTGCCAGGGTTCTTTTGTGTTGGAATCAACGATCTGGCAGATAAGCCCTGCTTTTAAAAGTGTGCGCTCATACTTTTGTGCTGTGGTGATGTCTAGCTGGTTTTTGATGATGACCGGGCGGCCAGAGAAGAAGGCGTCAATCTGAGCCGGTGAGGCTTTGAATAACTTCGCTATGTTTGCCTTGGCCGTATCCTTGGAGATTTCTGGGGTAAGATTCCCAGTGAATATAATTTCATACATAGTCATTGTCATAACAAAGAAAAAAGTTGATCTGTTTAAAGGCTATGAACTTGAGGCGCTATTGTCCAGATTGAATAGGGCAAATGGTTGATTTCTTATGCTCATGGACATGGATTAAGTTGTTACCAGAAAATGCCGAAAAAGCTACACATAGCTATACTGGTGATAATCTCCTGATAAACGGGTTAAAGAGGGGGGTGGAAAAGTATGTTAATGAGCCTATTTAGTGATGGTTGTCATACGACGGTTAACGTAAGTGTGTGACCAGCTTCCACCAAGTGTCATGTCACTCTAAAAGTATGATAGGTTAACAGTAAAAAGTGATCGGTTATCATTAAGGGGGTTTCTTTGTTTAGCTATCTTCAGCGCACTGGTTTTATGCCATTGGTGGTACGTGGCATCATGGCTGGGATTTGCTGTTTTTCAATGACAGCGAAGGGACTTGAGCCTTTTACACGTTTAAGTGGTTCCGGAGCAGACGCTAACCTATTTAATATGGCTGGTTCGAATACCATTGGGGCTGAGCTTGGTCCTGAATTGGTGAAAGCTTATTTACAAGCTAAGCAAGTGCAGCAAATTAAAGTTGAAGAAACAGGGCTTAATGAAGTGAAGGTAACGGGAAGCGTGCCCTCACTTAAAAGAAACGTTAGTATCGCCATTTCAGCTCATGGTAGTTCTGATGGATTTCGTCAGCTTGAGGCGGGGAGTGTTCAAATTGGTGCAGCCTCAAGGCCTATTAAAGACTCTGAAGTACGTAAGCTTGGTGGTGATTCTATCCGAAGTGCTGACCATGAGTTTATTCTTGCCTTGGATGGCATTGCTGTCATTGTTAATGACAGTAGCCCCCTTAAGCAGCTTCAAGTAAAACAAGTGGCTGATGTCTTCAGTGGTCGTATTTTGCAATGGACTCAGCTAGGCTGGGGGGTTGATCCCATAAAATTATTAGCGAGGGATCCTCAATCTGGTACATGGGATACGTTTAACAACTTAGTTCTGAATGGCAGGGGAGAGCTAGCTACCTCAGCTGAGCGTTTGGAAAGTAATGATGAGCTGTCAAGAAATGTCGCCAATAATCCCAATGCGATTGGCTTTGTTAGTTTAAACACTATTGGTGGTGCAAAAGCTTTGGCGATTGCTGATGGTGGTGATCATTACATTAAGCCCAGTGCAGCTTCAGTTGCCACTGAGGACTATCCTTTAAGTCGCCGATTATATATGTACAGCTTGAGTGATGATGCTTTTGTGAAAGAGTTTTTAGCCTATACTCAAAGCCCTGAAGGGCAGGCTGTTGTTGAAAAGGCTGGGTTTATATCTCAGAAAGTGGCTCGCCTTCCACAAACTGATCTTTCAACCATGCCAAAAGAATATCAGGGTATGGTCAAAGGGCATCAGCGTTTATCAGTGAACTTTCGCTTTGTGGCTGGCAAAGCAGACTTGGATAATAAAGCTGTTCGAGATCTTAAACGCTTAGTCAATTTCTATGCTCAGCAGGGTGGGAATAAAAAACTTCTGTTAATAGGTTTTGCTGATGCAGATGTAAGAGCTTCTAAGCAGTCTCTTCTGGCTAAGCTGCGTGCTAAAGTTGTCTCACGCAAGCTAATTAAAGCAGGTATGTCCCACAATACTTTTAAGACCAAAGGCTATGGTGTGCTAGAGCTTGCATCAGGACAAAGCCTGGCAGGTAAAACAAAAAATCGTCGGGTTGAGGTTTGGATAGAAAAGTAGCCTAATAAGCAAAAGCTTTTAGCGCATGCATGGGAGCGCCAACTTGATGAGTGTTGGCGTTTTTAATAAGCACTTATTAGCAGTCAATAAATGGTATTTAGTGTTTTTTTGGCTTGTGTAGTTTTGCCGAGTTAGTCTTTGCTGAAGGCTTTTTAGTTTGGTCCTTCTTTTCTTCTGGACATTTATAAAATAAATAAAGCTCAGTCAGTAGCTCAGGTAGTTGTTCACACATATCAGCGATGAGTGCTTGATCCTCTGTCATTTCTGCAAACTCAGGTGCATCTGTGAATAGTCCTGAAAGTGCCATTATAGGTAACAGTAGCTCACTTGACTCCTGCTCATCAGCATCAAACCAGGCAGCCTCATCCAAAAATACAGCACTCATGAAGCCAATACACCAAGCCTGTATATCTGAGTCCTCTAAATCTTCATCTTCGTCCCACTCGTAAGGTAGCTCCAGTCCTTCCCCCAAAAATAGGGGCTGATCAAGCTGCTGTTGTGCTTGCTGGAGGGCGTTTTTAAGTGTTTGAAGATCCTGTGATGATAAATCAGGGGTACCATCAAAAATACAAGATATGATTTGGTCAATAGAGGGTTGCCGGGGACTAATAGCTGCAGCTGTTAGCAAGCCATGGGTGGCAATGTTATCTAAAATATCTTCATTCGTTGGGTCTGCTTCAAGAATGGAGGTGAGTGTGGACCAAGGTTCATTCATGTAATTTGCCATTTGATTGCTACAAAAATAAATGAATTTTAGCTTGTCCTGATTCGGATAGCGAGGAGGGTTTAAGTCACAAGTTGTCTGATTGTTTGAGAAGATGATGAGGTCGTTACCAGAAAGAACCAATATAGTGGGTTTTTTCCCTGACCTCAGCCATGACAATTTGATCAAGTTCTTTTAGATGACTGATGTTTGTTGAGCGTTGATTCTTTAAAGCTAGTTTAGCCATTGTTTTTTGAGTTAAGTGTATGCTGAAACTGTAGTGTAGCGCGACATTTTTGACAAAGGTATGTTGTGCCGCGTTGGGATCGTTTATGGCGTATGGCACTTAAAAAGTGTTGATGTTTGCAGGCACAGGAGTAGACATAGGGATATTGGCCTGTTGTGGAGATATCATAACGATGACAACGGTTGGCTGTTACCCCAAAAACAGTTTCCATAACAAATCGCCACTCTCGGCCATGGGGTTTAATGGTATGTCCATAAACGTGGGGGGCAACTAAGTGAGCAACCTCATGGGCAACCGTATGCTTGAGAAAGTGTTCTCTATGTTGCTTCAGTAATGAGGGATTAAAGCGTAATTGATTTGTATGCCAATTCGCTTGCCCAGCAACACTTCCACGTAAATCTAACACAAACCCAGGAAAAGCAAAGTAACATTGATAGTGTGTTTCTGCTTGCTTTATTAGTGAGTTAATTCGTTGTGCTATGGCTTGGTAAGGCATACGACAAAACACAATATAGTGTGGTTTAAAAGGCTCACTTTATTTCAACAAAGGATAATATTTACATGTACCACTATATCGTTTTTTATATACTCTAGCCAACGTATTCTTATTTGGTTCCCGTTACCTGTAGATATATTCTTCGCTTTGGCTCTAGCAGATAACGGGTAATTTAAGTTAGTCCTGGGGGTTTTATTTTAGAAAAAATAGTGGGTTTTATAGCATAAGATTTAGTCCTGGCCCGACGCCAGTTGCCAACAGTAAGACGGCAATAACAAGTAGTGATACAAATGCCACTAAACCCACACAAAGGACTGAACTGGCAAAGAAAAAACCTTGCTCTTTAGGAATATTCATGACGATGGGCAATCCAGCATAGAGTAAGTAAGTGGTATAGGCTGCTGCAGTAATACCTGCAATAAGGTATACCCAAATAGCCGGATATAAGCCAGTAATCCCCAATACAAATAAGGGAGTTGCTGTATAGGCAGAAAAAACAACACACTGAGCAAGTGATGTTGCCGTGCTATATGTTTGTGATAACCAATGGATAAGAAGTCCAACGAT
Organism: Zooshikella harenae; assembly: GCF_018837975.1. GTDB lineage: Bacteria > Pseudomonadota > Gammaproteobacteria > Pseudomonadales > Zooshikellaceae > Zooshikella > Zooshikella harenae. The sequence goes on from NZ_JAGSOY010000003.1 coordinate 13,618, forward strand.
AAATACACCACCTAGTAAGGCAATGTAGCCCATGATGGCTATCATAGCCGCATTGTTTGCACTTAGCTTAATGATTTTATCCTGATTGAAATACCAGCCAATTTGAGTAGTACCTATGTAGTTACAAAGAATAGGTATTGCAGCAAGTAAAATGATATAAGTAAGGTAAATACGAGGGATGGATGTCGATTCTTGTCGTATTTTTAGCCATTCTTGTTGTGGGTGAATAATTAATCCAAAGACATGCATTATTCTCATAAGGTTCCTCCTTGAACACGCTGCTTAAGCAGGTAATGCGTGTTGATGTATTGACATCGCACCGTTTTTGGCCTGTTAGCAACTGTTATTATTATTTCCTTGTTTTTATTATGGTCTTTTGGTGCGTAAAGTATAAGAAGAAACAATTGAAGGTTATATGATAATTTCAAAAATGAAATAACGTATGAATTGTGTTTTTAGTCTCTATCGCTGACGCGAATGTTTCTTATTTTTACTCAGTAATGGTCATACTTGATATGAAGGGGAATACTATTTAGCTAATGCCCGCTATAGTGGCCTGAGGTTATAAGGATATGACTAGCCTTAATTACTATCGAGGTGGAAGATAAAAATAATTTATTCAAAGGATTGCAGGCTTGGTAATAGGTTGATGAGAGTTAATAGCTATGGCTGTGATACGTTTTTTGATAACGCTGTTAAGTTTTTGGGTAATACCTACCGTGTATGCTGCTCCCAAAGCTACTTATTGGGCATTTTGGGATAAAGCCACTCAAAGTAGTCATCAGATTGATCATCAGTTGTGGCAGTCGTTTCTTGATCAGTATCTTGTACTTGATAAGCAAAAGAATATTTATTTGGTGAATTATCAAGCGGCATCTAAAAAGGGAAGCTTATTGCTTTCAGACTATATTAAGCAGCTAACAGTGATAGATCCTCGTCAATATAACCTTAAAGAACAGTTTGCCTATTGGGTTAACCTGTATAATGCACTGACAGTGCAGCTAGTGCTGAAACATTACCCCGTTTCGTCAATAACAAAGCTTGGTGAAGGGCTGTTTAGTTTTGGTCCTTGGGAGGATCCTATTGTCAGCATTGTTAATCAATCACTCACACTAAATGATATTGAGCACCGAATTTTAAGACCAATTTGGCAAGACCCTCGCATCCACTATGTGGTTAATTGTGCCAGTATTGGTTGTCCTGATTTACAACCTAAAGCACTCACAGCTCAGCTTGCAGAACAGCAATTGGACGTTGCAGCAAAACGCTTTGTCAATCAGCGGAAGGGGGTTAGTTGGCAAGAAGGTGAATTACTTTTATCAAAAATCTATGACTGGTATAGCGATGATTTTGGGGAAAGTGAAGGAAGGGTAATTGCTCACTTATTACGCTATGCAGAAAAAAACTTAGCAGATAAATTAAGACAGTATCAGGGTGATATCAACTATCAGTACGACTGGCAGCTTAATGCGATACATTAAGCTGCCACTTTTTTAATACGACTAGCCACATTTATTTAACGCAAAAGTATACCTTTGGTCGCTCATATCCTAATTGGGGTGGATAAGTTTGACTGCTTCTATAGCTGTGTCATCATTCTCTGTTTTACTTTGGTGAAAGGGATTAATTTTTGGTGGATCAAATGCTTGATCACCATCTTCGCGTGGGGTGCCATCTGCAGTAATGTGCTTAAACGGATATAAGCTTGCATCTGCCAGGTGGGAGGGCACTACACTTTGTAAAGCGCTAAACATGCTTTCAATCCGGCCAGGGAACTGTTTATCCCACTGCCTTAGCATGGTTTTAATATTTTTACGTTGAAGGTTTTCCTGTGAACCACAAAGGTTGCAAGGAATAATTGGAAAATCCATGGTAGATGCGTATTTTTCAATGTCTTTTTCGCGGCAGTAAGCTAATGGGCGAATAACCATATGCTGTCCATCATCGCTAACTAACTTAGGAGGCATGCTTTTTAACTTGCCGCCATAAAACATATTTAACAGCATGGTTTCTAGAATATCGTCACGGTGATGTCCTAATGCTATTTTGGTCGCGCCCACTTCTTTCGCTGTTCTGTATAAAATGCCCCTGCGTAAACGAGAACAAAGTGCGCAGGTTGTTTTTCCCTCTGGAACTTTTTCTTTGACAATGCTGTAAGTGTCTTCTTCAACTACTCGAAAGTTTATCCCTAAGCTGTTTAGGTAATCGGGTAGCACATCTTCAGGAAAGCCTGGTTGTTTTTGGTCTAGGTTGATGGCAATGATATCAAAGCTAACAGGTGCATATTTTTTCAGGTTGAGTAAGATATCAAGCATGGTGTAACTGTCTTTACCCCCAGACAGGCAACACATAATTACATCACCATCTTCAATCATATTGAAATCAGCGATAGCACGCCCGACCTCACGCCGGATACGCTTTTGTAGTTTATTAAGATTGACTTGCTGATGGGGGTGAAGGTGTGTCATGGTGTTTACATTACTTCCAAGCTAACAAATAGCTGTGCATTATACCGAAACCCTTTTGAGCTGATAAGTAGCCTTATAGGCTTTACGTGATAGATAGTTATTACTTCTTTTTCAGCTGTTAGGGTAAGCAAGTGACTTTAAGGAGAAAGTCAATGGATTATCATTCAGTAAAGCTGCGCTTGAAAACACGAGAAAAAGAATTGGTACAGCGAATCGAGCGTATCAAGCAAAATATGCAAAAGAGTGCCAACAAGGATTGGTCTGAGCAGGCTCAAGAGCGGGAAAATGATGAAGTTATGGAAGCTCTGGGTCATGAAGCCGTTCAGGAACTTCGTCAGGTAAAGCAGGCCATACAGCGAATAGAGGAGGATGAATATGGTATATGTGAGCACTGTGGCCAAACGATTCCTGAGGCTCGGTTAGAAGTTATGCCCTATACTGCACGTTGTATTCGCTGTGCTGACCAACAACAAGCACTTTACCGTTAGCCTAAAAAATGGTCCTTCATATTTGCTTATAGCACGTTAATTTTAGTGCTTCTACACCTCTTACAATTTAGTTTCTAGTGTCATTATTATGTATAAGGCTGTATTTATTTAGCTTTTGCTATGAGTATGTACTTTTGACCTTATACTTTTTCGACATGGTAAGCTTTAACAAGTCGAAAAATTTCACGCATGGTTTGGTGTAGAAGCTCATCAGCATGAGCTATTGCATGCTCAAGGGACATGGGCTGGTTGATGATACTAAAAATGCTGGTAATACCTTGTTCGTGAGTAAGTTCTGCGCCCTTACCAATACTGCCTACTAAAGCGATAACTGGTAAATCATGCTGACTGGCAAGTTTGGCAATACCTACTGGCAGCTTTCCTTGGGAAGTCTGTTGGTTAACCTGTCCTTCGGCTGTAATGACAAGGTCCAGATTACTTTGTTCAAACAAATTGGTTAAGTTGAGATGTTCTGCGATAACTTCAAAACCAGAGTGAATAGATGTATTGGGCAAACTGGTCAGTAGTCCTGCCCCCATACCACCTGCAGCACCTGCTCCAGGCTGTTGTATGATTTCAAGTGCAGGTATATCAAAGTGCTTGGCTAGTAACTGGGTAAGGTTTTCAACCGCTTTATCCAGTGTGGGGATCATTTCAGGGGTAGCGCCTTTTTGAGGCCCAAAAACACTAGCAGCGCCATGTTCTCCCAGTAGGGGATTTGTGACATCACTGGCAATGATAAATTCTGTATTTTCAACTCTTGGGTCTACGTTGCTGCTATCAATAGACGCTAATTTCAACAGGCCTTCAGCACCTGGTGGTATAGGTTGTTGTTGATTATCCAGAAAACTATACCCTAATGTGCTTAGAGCACCTGCACCACCATCATGAGTGGCACTGCCTCCTAGCCCTAATATTATCTTATTACACTGTCTATCAAGAGCATTAAGTATTAACTGCCCAACTCCTTTGGTGGTGGTATAGAGTGGATTTTGCTGATCAAGTGTGAGCAAAGGTAAACCAGCGCAACTCGCCATCTCTATAATGGCTGTTTTATTATCAGCCAGAATGCCATAAAAGGCATCGACAGGTTGGTTTAATGGACCTGTAACTGTCAGATTAATTTTTTCTCCACCTGCATTATGTAAAAAAGCATCGACTGTACCTTCTCCACCATCTGCGAGGGGAAAAGATGTAATTTGAGTATTAGGTGCGATTGAGTGAATTGCTGAGGTACATGTTTGACATATTTCTAAGGCTGTCAGTGATCCTTTAAATGAGTCCGGTGCAATTAAGATATGCATGGCTCGGTCCCTGTCATTGCAGTGAATATCTAAACAACTATGCTGCTTCACTGTTATTTAAAATTAAAGTTTGATAGTGCTGTATAAATGATTCTAGATGTGCCTGAGGTCTTACATGATAAAAACGTCGCCAACATTTGGCTAGCGTATAAATATTACTGGGTTCAGATTCAATGAAGTTTTGATTACGTTTATAAATTAACCAAGCTATTGCTGTTGCATAGGATAAATTAGTAGCGAGCTCAGCATGTGGGTTCGCAAGAAATTCATGTTGACTGGCTAACCCGCGAATTTTACTTGCTAAGTCAGAGTGTTTAACTAAATAGCGGTCCCATATATTTTTATGCATCATTGGTGTAATACAGTAGATGCCTAATGAGCGTTGCTTCCTACGCTTCAAGTAAAAGCCTAATCCACTCTCTTGTGCCGCAGTCCCCAGTAGAAGGTTTTCTGCAAAAGGGGACCACATATCGATATAGTCTAATGTGGGTTTAATTACATAGTGGCGAAGTTCATCTGGACAGATTCCCATGGTCTCACTCTCTTATCGCAGCCCTAAAATCTCTATATAGGAAGCCATGCATAATATTGACCAATCTACAGGTAGGGCTGTTTATGGAAAGTAATCACTTGTTTTTATAATTACCTTTCCCATTAAGCTAGCCTATTTTTTACAAAAGTCACTGTAACTTGTTGAGTTAGTGCATTTAGTCCATGTAAAAAGCAAAAATAGCTACAGTAATCACGAGCGAAAATCGCCTTGGACTATTTTTTTTATGGCTCTCCTGAATGATGGTGTCAATTATTCAAACATGTATGTTGTTTTAAAGACAAAAGTATGACGGGGAGGTGAAGATTTGTAAGTGGTAAAGTTAAATTTGCTTTGATTGGAGGTCTTTTACATATTTAGTGCAGAAAAACAGCCCACTACCAGGTTATTAACCTGGTAGAGTCAACTATTGGTTGAGAGTGGTATTAATAGAGCCTAGAACGCACAGAGTGTAAACGTTGGAATATTGGCATCTTGTAATTTCGTGCTACCACCTAAGTCTGGCAAATCAATAATAGCGGCTGCCTCATATATGTGGGCACCTAACCGCCTTATCAGTGTAGCCGCAGCAAGTAGCGTTCCACCCGTTGCAATTAAATCATCAATGAGCAGGACTGAGTCATTTGCATCCAACGCTCCACGTTGTACCTCGATGGTAGCTTGCCCATACTCTAAGTCGTAGGTTTCCGTTTCTGTTTCAGCAGGGAGCTTGCCTTGCTTGCGAAGTAAAACTAACGGTTTGTTTAGCGCATAGGCGATAACAGCACCAGGCAAAAAACCACGTGCATCAAGCGCCGCAATATGGGTTATTTCAGTGTCTACATACCGTTGTATCAGACTATCAATAACCATTCTGTGTGCTTTGGGAGACTGGTAGATGGGAGTAACATCTCGAAAGACAACACCAGGTGCTGGCCAATCATTAACACTACGTATTAATGACTTAATATAATATTCGTCAAAAATCATAGAAAGCGGATTACTTATTGTTAGGTATCAGTGCTGCCATTTTTCTTAACTTCAACAGGTTTACCCCCTGCTAAAGAACACAAGTTAATGGGGTCAACAACTTTGACTTCTTTACCATTAGCGACAATTAAGCCATTTTTTTGGAAACGGGTGAAAACGCGACTGACAGTTTCAACGGCTAGACCCAGATAATTACCCATTTCATTGCGAGACATGGGGAGTCGGAATGACTGAGATGAGTAGCCGCGGCGTCTAAAGCGTGTTGCCAGGTTGACAAGGAAAGTAGCAATACGTTCATCAGCATTTTTTTTGCTTAATAAAAGCATCATTTGCTGATCCTCACGAATCTCTTTGCTCATAATCCGCATTAATTGACGACGTAATTCAGGCAAAGATTCCGCAAGTTCATCCAGGCGGTCAAAAGGAATTTCACAAACTGTTGTTGTTTCAATAGCTTGAGCAGAAACAGGATAGGCATCGCTGTCGACACCACTCATTCCTACTAACTCACTAGGCAAGTGAAAACCAGTAATTTGTTCATCACCGTCATTAGTAGAGGTATAGGTTTTCAGTGCTCCAGAGCGGACAGCGTAAATGGAAGTAAATTTATCTCCTTCAAGAAACAGGTGCTCCCCTTTTCGCAAAGGGCGTCCCCGTTTGATGATTTTATCAAGTAAATCAATATCTTCGGTATTTAAAGCGATAGGCAAGCAAAGAGGTTGCAATGCACACTCTTTACAGGCCACTTGATTGAACTGTTTTACAGTAGGTTTCGACGTCATGCTGTGAGGGCCTCTAATCAACTTCCGTCGTCATATATGTTTAATGCTAGTATCTGATTAGAGGCTATTGTAGGGGAAACTACTAAAAACTCCAACGGGAATTACTAAGAAGAGGTCATATTACTTTCGAAAAGCGCGTTGTTTCATTATTTGCGGCCAAGTATTGATCAAATACCATACATATATTACGGATGAGTAGTTGACCTTTTGGCTGCACCAATAGGCTGTCTTTATTAATGATAAGCAAGCTATCATCTACCATTGACTGTAATGCTTCTAACTCATAAGCAAAATGTTTATTAAAATCAATTTCAAACTGTTGCTCTATTTGAGGAATGTTTAGCTCAAAGTGGCAAATCAGCTGACTGATAATTTCTCTACGAAGAAGGTCTTCTGTCGATAAAACAAAACCACGCTGAAATGGGAAGACGTTTTGACTTACTTGTTGACTGTATTCATTCAATTTTGACAGGTTTTGCCAGTAGGTATTGCCTATCTGGCTAATAGCCGAGCAACCAAAGCCCAACAGATCGCACTCTTTATGCGTGGTATAGCCTTGAAAGTTGCGATGAAGCTGCCCTGTGACTTTCGCTTCTGTCAGTTCATCATCTGGCAGTGCAAAGTGATCCATCCCAATATACACATAACCAGCATCGATAAGGTGCTCAATAGTATGTTTTAGAATGGAAAGCTTTTCAGCAGGTGTTGGTAAATCTTTTTCATTAATTCGGCGTTGTGGTTTAAACCGGTCAGGGAGGTGCGCATAGTTGAAGATGGATAATCGATTAGGCGCCAGCTCAAGGACTTTGTTTAAGCTAGTCAAAAAGCTTTGAGTGTTTTGATGAGGCAACCCATAAATTAAATCAACATTAATGGACTTGAAGCTTAGTGTTCGTGCGGCATCAATAACCGCTAAAGTTTCTTCTTCAGTTTGAACACGGTTTACAGCCTGCTGTACGACAGGATTAAAATCTTGAATCCCCAGACTGATACGGTTGAAGCCCAACTGGCGCAAATGGCCCATTGTTGCCCAGTCAGCTTCTCTTGGATCTATTTCTATTGAGTAATCAGCACTCGCATCATCAACAAGTTGGAAATAATCATTCGTTTTTTCCATTAACTGCTGCATTAATTCCAAGCTTAAATAAGTGGGTGTTCCACCACCCCAATGTAGTTGAGTTACCTCTCGTTGCCCAAAGTACTCTGCATGGAAATGCATCTCACGAATAAGGTTTTTAATGTAGCCCACCGCCTGGTTACGCTGTTTCGTGATAACCTTATTACAAGCGCAGTAATAGCAAATGTTAGAGCAAAATGGAATGTGAAAATAAAGCGAAAGAGGCGTATTTAACTGCTTGCTTTGCTTAGCTGCATTTAAATAGGCTGCTTCGGAAAATGGTGCAGTAAACTCAACGGCGGTTGGGTACGATGTGTACCTTGGACCGTTTACTGCGTAGCGGTGAATCAATTGACTGTCCCACTCAAGCGCTTGCACCATAATTAAAGTTGCCTCTCCTAATCATATTCAGGAGACCAGTTTAGGTACGTTTGGTGTGGTTTGTCTTGATGTGCATCAAGCGCAATTTAGCTAGACACACGTTATAACTACTAATGCGACATATGATGTGTAACAGGGGGGTTAGTATTGGATAATAATGATTGAGTAACTGACATGAGCCAAGCTTGATGAGGGCCAGGTATGGTCCAACAGCCAAAAAGAATGACAGAAACTCCTAGCAGCTGGCGAATACCGCGATTATTTAACAGGCGATGTAGTTGTTGGGCAAATAAACCTGAGGCAATCATAATAGGTAATGTTCCCAGCCCAAAGGTAGCCATTAAGGTCGCGGCTTTCCAAGTATTGCCTGTAGCGGCAGCCCAGGTAAGTGAACTGTAAACTAAGCCGCAAGGTAACCATCCCCAAAGTCCACCAAGAATAAGTGCATGTTTGAATGATTTAATGGGCATGAATTTTTGGGTTAGCGGTTTTATATAGAGCCAAAGATGTCCACCAGCCTTTTCCAAGTAGGTCAATCCACGCCACCAGTTGGCTAGGTAGAGTCCCATTGCAATTAATAATAGGCCTGCAAAAGTTCTTAAACCTGCTCCTAGTCCCAGTGACTGGATAGCCCACCCAAATGACCCCAGTAATAAACCTGCAAGCGCATAACTAATAATTCGCCCTAAGTTAAAAAGAGCAAGATAAAAGCTGGATAAACTTCCAGAAGGCGTCGAAAGAGAAAGTGCTCCCATTAGTCCACCACACATGCCAAGGCAGTGTCCTGCACCTAATAACCCCAACAGAAATGCAGTGCCGTAACTACTAAAATCAATCATTTGCTTTGTTTTCTGATGCTTGTTTAGAAGGTGTTGGTTGTTGTGGTGAAGGCTCTTGATCAAAGAGAATACTGTGGCTCGGGCTTTCAAGGTCATCATACTGTCCATTATCAACAGCCCAGAAGAATGCCCAAACGGCAACCGCAACAAAAATAAGGGCGAGTGGAATCAGTAAGTAGATAATATCCATGAGTACATAGTTTCTCTTGTCAGGGCGCAGTCTCCAGAGGCGTTATTTGAGAAGGCTGAGTCTGAAGGTGTTGTTTGGTTGAGCACTTGCTTGTGCGAGTCAAGCGTAAGGCGTTTGCAACGACAAGCAATGAGCTACTCGCCATACCAATAGCAGCCATCCAGGGTTGAATAATACCACAAGCGGCTAAAGGGAGAGCGACAAGATTATAACTCAGTGCCCAGACTAAGTTGGTGCGAATGGTATTACGGGTTTGTTTAGCAATATCAAATACAGTAAGGAGGCTATTTAACTGGTTATTTAACAGAACAATATCTGCTGTATTTTTCGCCAAATCACTGCCGCAGCCAAGTGATACAGATACATTAGCGGCTGCAAGAATAGGTACATCATTGATGCCATCCCCAACCATCAAGACATTTTTGCCCTGTTGTTGCAGTGTTTGTAGCTGTGCAAGTTTATCTTCTGGCGTCATATTGGCTTGCCAGGATGAAATCGATAGTGTCTCTGCCACACGCTTGACGACATTAGGCTGGTCGCCACTCAACAAGCTAAGCTGCATATTTTGCTGTTGTAAGTCATGGATAGTGTGTGCACTATCTTGTCTCAAAGTATCAGCCAGTTTGATCCAGCCTAACACTTCTTGTTCACTGGCAAAGAGTAGCCATTGCCCCACAGGCTCCGGGGGATCAAGTAGAGGAATGTTTAGCCATGAGCAAATAAATACAGACTTACCAACCCGGTATCGTTGTGCTTTTCGTATTTCTGGATTGCTGTCATTTGAGCTTGCTGGGTGAGAAGAGATACTACCTTCAATACCATAACCTGGGTGATTAGTAACACTTTTTGCTCGAAGAGGGGTTGCTCGTTCAGCAAATGTTTTGGCTATTGGGTGTTCAGAGTGGGCTTCAAGTGCTGCAATAAGGTCTAGCATAGTTTCTGGAGACAGTGTGCTATTTGTGGGTATCACTTGCTCCAGTGTTAGTTTTCCTTCTGTTAAAGTCCCTGTTTTATCAAAAATAATATGATTTATATGCGTAAGTGATTCCAGTACATGGTTGCCTGTAATGAGGAGGCCTTGTTGATAGAGTCTACCCATGGCTGCAGTGAGTGCAGTTGGGGTTGCCAGTGAAAGTGCACAAGGACAGGTGACAACCAGCACTGCCAGCGTAATCCAAAAGGCATCGGCAGGGTTATGTTGTGACCAGTAGCTGTAAACCACTGCAGCAATCAGTATCACTGCAGTAACAAAATAACTGGCCACGCGATCAGCAAGTTGTGCAATAAATGGTTTTTCTTGCTGGGCTTGCTCCAGTAAAGAAACGATATGCGCTAGACGTGTGGTTTGGCCTGTAGCGGTTACTTGGATATCAATGGCATGTTCGACATTGATTGTGCCTGCTAAAACAGTATCGCTGACTTGCTTGGTAACCGGCAGGTATTCACCGGTTAGCATCGCTTCGTTACATGTCGTTTGTCCTTGAATAATAACACCGTCAGCAGGTACGGGCTCACCTGGCTTGATGCGCAGGGTGTAACCCATCTCAACTTCTATTGCCGCTATTGCCTGCTCTTGGCTATTATCATCAATGCGTGTTGCTTTATCAGGTAGAAGCTTTAAAAGACCAGAACCTTGCTGGGTTGTATGGTGACGTGCTCGCATTTCAAGAAAACGGCTGATTAACAAGAAGAAGGTAAACATGCACACAGAGTCAAAATAGACTTCACCAGAACCCGTGAGCATGGCCCAGGTACTGGCTGTATAGGCTGCGCCAATGGCTGTAGCAACAGGGAAGTCCATACTTAAGTGGCGTGCTTTTACATCCCGCCAAGCGGCTTTAAAAAATGGTTGCGCAGCATAAAAGACAACAGGTGTTGCTAAGAGAAAGCTAACCCACCGAATAAAATCACGATAACTGTCTTCCATCCCCTGCAAAGCACCAGCATACAATGCGATGGCATACATCATGACCTGCATGGTACCTATCCCGGCAACGGCTAAGCGGCGAATAGATTTGCGGTATTCCTGCTGTGCAAGTTGTTGCTGCTTGTCCATGGAGAAAGGGTGTGGCAAGTAACCAATATAAGCGATATGTTGCATGATTTCGCTTAATTTAACGTGCTCAGGAAGGTATTGAATATAAGCGCGATGTGTTGTGAGGTTAACTGAGGCCTGCTCAACACCTTTGAGTTGATTTAAGTGTTTTTCTAGCAGCCAGATACAAGCAGCACAAGTGATGCCTTCAATACTTAAGCTTACATGGCATTGCCCATTGAGCTGTTGACTCACTAACTGAGTTTGAAGGGCTTTACGATCATATACGGTGTAGTCAGTGGTAGGTGCTTTATCTTGGCCTAGCTTGAGTGCTTGTTCAGTTCGATATTGATAATAGTGGGCGAGTCCTTCTCCTTCTATGGCTTCTGCAACAAATTGGCAACCTGGGCAACACATTGGGTGTGATGTGCCATTAATAACGGCAAAGCAGGGCGCTTTACCAGAAATAGTTTCACCACAGTGGTAGCACGTCGACTGATTTGCCATTTGTTTTGCCATACTACACCTAATAACCTACTCGTTTGCAATCTTCATTGTGGCAGGTTGTAAAGCGATGGTGATCGATGTTGTATCAATATAACTGCCGCCAATTAAGCGCCAGCCTTCTCGGTGCTTTTGTTTATCCACTGCTTTAGGCGTTTCAAGGTGAATATAGCGCTTACCCGTTATTTCGTGAGGCAGAAAGCCTTCATACTCGTTATCTATGTTGAGTTGAACAGGGAGTGTTGCATCCTCTTCGGGTAAGGTTGGCGATATAAAGCTTAGCGTTAAAGCACGAGGCATATTGTCTTGATCTGGCGAGAGTGTAATTCTTACCCGCTTTTGTGCATTATCCAAATATACCTTCGCTGTGAGTCCTAGAGCTTGAGCATGACGGTCTCGCTTCAGCTCTTTTTCTATGGCCAAGCCTTCTTTGTAATAGTCATCAACAACCAGTGAATCAGCATTACGAACTGCAATAGCAATATATGAGCTACCCAGAATGATAGCTAAAATAGGAATAGCCAATAAAAAGCCTAGCCAAAAACGGCCATGCTTTTTATCTTCTGAGGAAAGAGGGTGATTTTGTGCCATGTTATTACTCTTTACTGCGAAGCAGGAGCGAGGAAGCGACTTTCTTGAGTCGTCTTGATTGCTTCATCATCCTTCGCCTGAACTGAAAAAACAAATGTACTATTAGGTCGTTTTATCACATCAGCTTTAACCTTGATGCGGATAATGAACTCTTCAACCAAGCCACTTTCAACCTGAATATGCTGTTTGGGTTCGATAATTGGACTATTTAATCCCTCGATCTTTAAAGCATACTGATGGGGTTGAGTGTCCATATTAGCGACTTTCACCGTGTATAGATTTTCAATAAAGCCATCAGCTGTTTTATTGTATAAACTACTGCGATCTCGAATGACTTCTAGCCCAACTGGTATTCGATCAGATATGGTGTAACTAAACAGTCCAATCATGACAAGCAAGGCAGTCATGTAGCCCATTAGCCGGGGGCGAAATAGCGCTGATTTTTCTCCCGCCAAAGTATTTTGTGTTGTATAACTAATGAGCCCTTTTGGATAACTCATGCGTTCCATTATGTTATCACAGGCATCAATACATGCTGCACAGCCAATACACTCATACTGCAGTCCATCGCGAATATCGATACCGGTAGGGCAGACTTGTACACACATCTGGCAGTCGATGCAATCACCTAAACCTTTCTGTTGGTAGTCTGCTCCTTTTTTACGAGGACCTCTTTTTTCTCCACGTTGTGAGTTGTAAGAAACAATAAGTGTATTACTGTCAAACATGACACTTTGGAAGCGAGCGTAAGGGCACATATAAATACAGACCTGTTCTCGCATCCATCCGGCATTGCCATAGGTTGCTAGTGTAAAAAAGGCAATCCAAAAGTAGGCCCAGCCACTGGCTTCACCACTAAAGAAGGCTGGAATCAGATCGCGAATCGGAGAAAAGTAACCTACAAAAGTAAAGCCAGTAGCGAGTGCGATAAGTACCCACAACATATGCTTAGCTGATTTTTTTAGAAATTTTTGACCAGTGAAAGGGGCTTTATCCAGCCTCATTCGTTTATTGCGGTCACCTTCTGTTATCCGCTCAGCCCACATAAATACCCAGGTAAAAACACTTTGTGGGCAAGCGTAGCCACACCAAACCCGGCCAGCCCAAACAGTAATAAAAAATAAACCGAAGGCACAGATAATTAGTAGCCATGACAAGAGCATAAAATCTTGTGGCCAGAAAGTGATGCCGAGAATATGAAATTTGCGTTCAGGTAGGTCAAACAGAATTGCCTGTCGGTCATTCCAGTTGAGCCAAGCTACACCAAAGTAAAGCAGAAATAACAACGTGCCGCCGATGATACGATAATTTCGAAAAACACCTTTGAACGCTCGTGGGTAGATCTTGTCTTTTTTCTGGTAAAGATCAACCACTTCAATCATTTCGGGTGTTTCACGGTCTTTTACACTATCTTGCGACATATCCTTGAGCCTGCTAAGAAACAACGTGAGTGTAGGATGGTTTTGGCCATACGCACTTATTTGGCCAAGCTGCCTGGTGATAAAAAACACCAGGCAACTGAAGGAAGGTTTTTTTACTTAGCTTGCGCAGTTTTTGTAGCGTTTTCAGCTTGTTTTGCTTTTTGAGCCAAGCTGTAGATGTAAGTCGCTACTAGGTGGACTCGGTTTTCACCAAGTACGTCTTTCCAAGCAGGCATAGCACCATTTCGACCATTACGAATTGTGTACTCAACTTGATGTTGTGCTCCACCATAAAGCCAGATGTTATCAGTCAGGTTGGGAGCGCCAATATCATTACTGATGTTGGCATTCAGGTAACTACCTTTACCCTCAACACCATGACAAGCTGAACATTTGCCAATATAGTCTTCTTTGCCTTTGGTTAGCTGGTCTTCAGTTGCTTTGGTTTTAACCCCACTTAATGAACGAACGTAAAGGGAAACGTTGGTGACTTCCTGGTTAGACATAAACTGGCCCCAAGCAGGCATTTGACCTCGGCGACCTTCTAGTAAAGTCGTTTTGATAGTCTTTGCTTCATGGCCGTACAGCCAGTCATTATCACTTAAGTTAGGAAAGCCGAAACGACCTTGCGCTGCAGAGCCGTGACAAATAGCACAGTTGTTGGCAAATACACGTTTACCAATAGTAACAGCGGTTTCATTTTGGGCTAGCTCAGGGATGGGCGTTTTTGTGTATTGGTCAAATACAGGGCCATATTGATCATCGATGCGTTTTACTTCATTTTTATACTGCATGGTTGATGACCAGCCATCAGGGTATTGATCTTTTGCAACTAAGCCCAGAATCCCATTAAATTTTCCTGGCAGTATTCCTGGAAATAGAACCAGGTAGGCAGCGCCAAACACAATGGTGGCTACAAATAAGTAAAACCACCACTGAGGTAAAGGATTATCATACTCTTCAATCCCATCAAAGCTATGGCCCATTGTTTGCTCTGTGAGATTTGGCCGTTGTCTACGGCGAGTAGCAAATAACAACCAAACAATTAGTCCTAAGCAAGTCAGGGTGAGCACAAAAACCCACCCAGTCCAGAAATTACTCATGATGTTTTAGCTCCTGGTTGGCAGAGTTTGGGCTGGCAAATTCATCCATAAAGGGTAAATTGGCGGCTTCATCAAACTGTTTTTTTCGCTTACTGCTATAAGCCCAAAAGCACACAGCTAAAAAAGCGATCATGGCAAACACTGTTGCCAAGCCGCGTAAGGTATTGATATCTATCATCACTCAGCCACCTCTGCTGTAGGGAGAGCTGAAGCGGGTTTTACACCACGAATACCCCTTGGCACATAAGTACCCAAGACTTGAAGGTAGGCAACCAAAGCATCAAGCTCAGTTTTCCCGGCAACATTAGCCGAAGCTGAACTGACTTGCTCATCCGTATAGGGAACACCTACTTTACGAAGTGCTTCCATTTTGGCAGCGGTATGTTTGCCATCTAAAACATTTTCTGCCAAGAATGGATAAGGAGGCATAACAGATTCTGGAACCACATCTCTAGGGTTGATTAAGTGCGCGCGGTGCCACTCATCGGAGTAACGCCCACCAACCCGCGCTAAATCAGGACCAGTACGTTTAGAACCCCATAAAAATGGATGGTCGTAGATACTCTCAGCACCTAATGAATAGTGTCCATAGCGTTCTGTTTCTGCACGGAATGGACGAATCATTTGCGAGTGACAGCCTACACAGCCTTCTCGGATGTAAATATCACGGCCTTCAAGCTGTAATGGGGTGTAGGGATTTACAGTAAGCTGAACGACTTCCTGCTCACCACCACTGAGATTTTGCTCATAGGCCATTTTGTTTTCAGTCAAGGCCTTATCGAAGAACAAAGGGACGATCTCAACCAGGCCACCAAAGCTAATGGCAACTACGATTAAAATCACCATCAGGCCAACATTTTTCTCAACAATGTCATGGTTTTTCATTGGTGTACTGCTCCCTTAAGCCATTTGTGCTGCAGCACGAACTTGTTCTGGATCAGACTCACTCACAGTGCGCCATGTGTTATAAGCCATAAAGAACATGCCTGTTAGGAAAAATAGACCGCCGATGGTTCTGACAATGTAGCCAAACTCACTGGCTGCAACAGATTCAACAAAGCTGTACATCAATGTGCCGTCTTTATGTACTGCACGCCACATAAGGCCTTGCATAATGCCGTTAACCCACATCGAGGCGATGTACAATACGGTACCAATGGTGGCTAACCAGAAGTGAACATTTATGAGGTCAGTGCTATACATCTTTTCTTTGCCAAACAGACGAGGAATTAGGTGGTATACAGCACCAATTGAAATCATTGCAACCCAGCCCAGTGCACCTGAGTGTACATGTCCAATTGTCCAGTCGGTGTAATGGGACAGGGCATTTACTGTTTTGATAGACATCATCGGACCTTCGAAGGTGGACATACCGTAGAAGGACAGAGATACCACCAAGAAACGCAGAATGGGGTCAGTTTGTAACTTATGCCATGCGCCAGATAGTGTCATCATGCCGTTGATCATACCGCCCCAAGAAGGAGCTAATAGAATAAGTGACATGACCATACCCAGAGTTTGTGCCCAGTCGGGTAAAGCGGTGTAGTGCAGGTGGTGAGGACCAGCCCAGATGTAGATCGCAATCAAAGCCCAGAAATGTACGATAGAAAGGCGATAAGAATATACAGGGCGACCCGCTTGCTTGGGCACAAAGTAATACATCATGCCAAGGAAGCCTGCTGTCAGGAAAAAGCCAACAGCATTGTGACCATACCACCATTGAATCATGGCATCTTGAGCACCTGCATAGGCAGAATAAGATTTCCACAGGGTTACTGGAATTTCCATATTATTAATAATATGGAGCAGGGCGATCGTGATAATAAATGCACCATAAAACCAATTAGCAACATAGATATGCTTAGTGCGGCGTTTCATGATGGTGCCGAAAAAGACTATTGCATAGCAGACCCAGACCACAGTAATTAAAATATCGATGGGCCATTCCAGCTCAGCATATTCTTTGGAAGTGGTAATCCCCAGTGGTAATGTGATGGCGGCTGCGACAATAACCAGCTGCCAGCCCCAAAAGGTGAAAGCGGCTAATGCGTTAGAAATCAAAGGAGCCTGACAGGTGCGCTGTACGACATAATAGGATGTTGCGAACAATGCACATCCGCCAAAGGCGAAGATAACAGCGTTGGTATGTAAGGGGCGCAATCGACCGAAACTTAACCAGGGAATCCCTGCTGACAAGTCTGGGAAAACCAGCTCGGCAGCAATGAATACACCCACTGCCATACCAACGATCCCCCAAATGACCGTCATAATGGCAAACTGGCGGACGACCTTGTAGTTGTACTCTGTATGGTTGGTTGCTGTGCTCATGTTACGGTTCCATAAGTTGCGACTTCCGGAATAAAAACGGTGAAGTGGTGGTAGGCTGGTGAAGCGAAGGCAATAGGGCGCACTGAAGTCAGCTGCTGAGGTGACTTCAAAGAGAAGTTGGCAATTGTTGACTTACACAACAGGCACCTGAACAAACATGTGTTCAGCTTGTGTACCTCTACCAAAGCGCTCATCAGGTATATTATGTTATTTGTTCTTTGCTAATAGTTTAGCCGTTGTTTTTGTATATAGAGGGTCGACTGATAATCTAATGGGCAACAGGTTGTGTACGGTTACCGCTTTATTTCAGAGAGGTGACGCGTACGCTTGTTAGCAAGGCATTTGTTAACGAAGTTAATTCCTGCCATTTAAGAAACGTAAGTCACAGTGCGAATAGGTTCGCTCATAGGTCTATAGATCAGACTACGTTCACTGCTTTAGTTGTTGCTAATTTATTTCAAACTTCCCCCGGCGAGGCGCGAGGATACGCGCTGAGTACATTATATGTCAATATGGTGACGTTATTGCGACATTTTTTAGTGAGGTTGACCTGTATTATATTGACTTAAATCAAGACATGACTATTGTGCCATAATTACCGGCTGTTGGCAGTTTAATAAGCGGAAATATGTATAAAATATTTACATCAGATGATCTGCTACTGTTGAAGCTGTGTAGTAAACTGCAGTGTCGTATTACAGAAATAAAAATTTAAGGTTATTGCTAAACAATCGGACGGACATAATGTTCTCTGAATTACCTTTATGTTGGACCTATACTCACCAGGAAAATGCGCCTTGTTTTGTTTTTGCTCATGGTGCAGGGGCTCCTATGGATAGCCCTTTTATGTCTTATTTTACTGAAGCGATTGCAGGGCTTGGTGTAAATGTTATGCGCTTTGAATTTCCTTATATGGACCAGCGACGACATTCAGGCAAAAAGCGTCCACCAGACCGACAACCAAAACTTATTGCTTGTTGGGAATATATGGTGCAACAGTTGCAGACACAGCAAAAGGTTATTATCGGTGGAAAATCAATGGGTGGTAGAATGGCGACCCTATTAGCTGCTAGTCAAACGTTACCGGCTAATGTTCAGGGTATTGTTTGTTTAGGGTATCCGTTTTATGCGGCAGGAAAGCGCGATAAACCACGCATTGAGCATTTACAAACACTTAAGTTGCCTACGTGTATTGTTCAGGGAACACGTGATTCGTTGGGGAATAAGCATTATGTACAAGACTACAGTTTGAGTGCTGCTATTCAGATTCATTGGCTTGCTGAAGCTGGTCATGATTTAGTCCCAAGTAAACGTAGTGGTTTCTTAAAAGAAGAACATTGGCTGCAAGCCGCCAAGTGGGTCGCGCACTTTTGCCATGAAATCTAAAGTGTCGTCTAAAGGGTGGTTGTCACTGGTTAACAGTTGTCTGTGAGTTTGTCATAATCCCTGCTAAAGCAAACGCTTTGGGTAACGCAGCCCGTACTCATTAATGTGTTCATTGAGGCAATAATTGCAAGGTGTTATGAAGTTAAAATTACCTGAACCATTTACCCATCTGGTGTTGTATTGCCGGGCAGGTTTTGAAAAAGAGTGTGCAGCGGAGATTACAGCTGTGTCGGCATCATTAGGTGTTGCAGGCTATGTCCAGGCAAAACCCCAGCAAGGGTTCGTCGTCTTTCACTGCTTGGAAGGGGAGGAAAAAGATGCTTGCTGGCTACAGACCAAAATCAGCTTGGACGCTTTAGTCTTTACTCGGCAGTGGCTGGCGGCTGGTCCTTTCTTAGATGACTTACCGCCAACGGATCGCCTAACACCTATCCTGGAAGTGATAGAGGGTTGGCCTCACGTCGGACAGTTATGGTTGGAATACCCTGATACCAATGAAGGAAAACAGTTACACCGTTTTTGTAAGAAATTAACTGTGCCACTCCGTAAGGCATTAAAAGCGAAAAAAGTACTATCTGAACAAGAAAATACCCAACTTCCCAGTATGCACTTGTTCTTTTTAAATGGTCAGCAGTGTTATGTGGGTATTAATTTAGCGGGGCGTGGAGCTCGTTGGTTCAATGGGATTCCAAGGCTGAAGTTTCCTAGTCAGGCACCCAGTCGTTCTACCTTAAAACTAGCGGAAGCTTGGCATTGTTTACTTCCTAAAGAAGATGCTGACCGCTTGTTACAGCCTGGTATGAAAGCGGTTGATCTTGGTGCAGCCCCTGGTGGTTGGACGTGGCAGCTTGTCAGTCGTCATATTCGTGTTACAGCTGTTGACAATGGTCCAATGGATCAGGAGTTGATGGAGTCTGGCCTGGTGGAGCATAAGCGTGCTGATGGGTTTACTTTTGAGCCAGCTAAACCCGTTGATTGGCTAGTGTGTGATATTGTCGATAAGCCAGCTCGGGTAACGGATATGGTTATCCGCTGGTTAACCCATGAGTGGACCCGTCATGCTGTTTTCAATTTGAAGTTGCCTATGAAACAGCGTTATCAAGCTGTTACGGCAGCCCATGACCGATTACATGATGCATTTCGAGAAGCTGGCTTTAACTATCGTATAATAACCAAGCAGCTTTACCATGACCGAGAAGAAGTGACCGTTGTTGTTTTGCGAGATTAATACTTGAAAGGCTAAATTTACGCGCTTTACTTTTTCTTTAGAAGCTCTTTAACACCACATTATATTTTATTAGCGATGTGGTGTTATGGATGTTAATCCTAAGTGCCGTGCACTGTGTATATAAATACGCACTTCCTCTTCAAAACAAAGCATTGGACGTATTTGTCCTACCAGTTTCTGACGAGCTTCACTATAAAGCCACTTTTGCCATGACTGAACGTCTGTCCAGTGACTGATAAGTAGTCGATGATTGGCATCATTGACATCAACCAGTGATTCAGCAGAAATAAAGCCAGGTGATACAACAACCGTTTGTAGTGCTTCTTTTAACAGTAATTCGTAGTTAGGCTCAACACCCTCGGAGAGCTGGCGGCTCACAATTACCTTTATCATTATGTTCCCCCATAAAATGACTAGATCTAGCTTTGAAAGAGAAGCTTGTGTAAATCGTTAACACTAAATGAAGCTGGTCAGTACGCTTTCTTAAATTATGATGTTTGGATTTACTTGAATTAGGCTTGTATAGAGCAGTATAGCCGGTACTTTCTGGCAAGATCACTTACTAAATACTCATTAATGATTACCATATAAAAAATAGCCGCTGAAAAATAAAAAATGACAAAATGATGATTTTTTTTGCGAATTTTTATGACTTCTGCTAATCCTGAAGATAGGCCAATACCCGTTGGGTGATGTAGGTTGTTGGTATTGGAGAGAGGTAGATCGATGGCTAAGTCTGTAAGCACTTCCGTGACTTCAATATATCCCTGGAATTATGCGCTACAGTTTTGGCATAGTCGGCAACAGCCTGCTCGTCCGGTTATTGGTATGAGCTGGTACAACCAGCCTGTGTCTGCCTCTCAGTTAAGAGAATACTTAACCAGCTGTGGCTTAGATGTTGTGGAGGCTTTTCGGTCAGCAGAGTGGAGTGGTTATTTCGAAAACCAGTTACCTCCTTTATTTCCTTTAGTGATGAGCTTTCCTCTTCACACACAATTACTACTGAGCCACCATGCTAGCCAGTTAGCCATGTGGTTACGTATTGTTTCGTGTCAGGTACGTGTTTATCAGGCTTTGAGTCCACTGCATAACTTTGATTTTAGTATTCATTATTATTCTTCAGACAGTGAGTTTCCCTGGGTAAGAATATTAGGTTATCAATTGGAACAACTGGTTTGGGAGTGCGAGTTAGCTTTTAGCACGAGTAATAAAGAAGTTTACCCAAAAGAAGCTGTTGAGCAGAAGCAGCAGGTTTTGTGTCCCGTTACGCAGACAATTCCATCCAGCTTCAATGTAGGACGTTGGTATTTACATGCAGCTCAAGCGAAGCAGTTTTCACAGTTAGTACGTGACTTTCATCCTGCACATTTATCCAATGTAATGGCTAAATGTTTAGGTTATCAGCGGGCTACAGTGAATGCGGTGTGGTTACTGTCTGCAGCACTGAGTTATTTACCGCTGCCACGTTACCCCTTACAGATTCTGGGTCATTTTCCCAGCCCTGCTTATGTTGACTCGGTGGTGGAGCTAAAAGCGAATCAAGGGCCTCATGGGCATGATTTTCGGATTGTCTCTGCAGCTACGCCGCGATTAGCTTTGGGGCAGTTAATGGCACTACCATAGTTTAATGTCTCCTAACCCACTAAATACAGAGTTCGTCGTATATAGAAAACGAATGAATGATGATTAGAGTCCATTAAGCGATTTTGTTAAAGTTGTGTTTTATTGACTTGATGAATCGTATTCACTATGAATCCACAAGCTGACTATATTCTTGATACCTGTGGCTTAATGTGTCCTGAGCCTGTTATGTTGCTACACAATAAAATTAGGGAATTGCAGGCTGGTGAAGTATTACAGGTGGTGGCTACAGACCCCTCCACGACACGTGATATTCCAAAGTTTTGTACTTTTTTGCAGCATGAGCTGATTGCTCAGGAGCAAAACGACACGCAGTATATTTACTATATTCGCAAAGGCGCTGAGGCTGGTTAATAGGACGATATCTTTCGGTTTTGTGAGTAATAACATAGCTTTCCCTTTTTACAGTTAAGCAAAAGGGAAAGTTACGCTGATGTGTCTGCCCTTAATGTTTGGGTATTAAATCAAGGGTCAACTAATAAAGAAAAAGCGGCTATCGCATCAGGGTCGTTAGCTTTAATTTTATTAGCAATGCGATGATGAAAAAAATATTTAAACCCATCATGCTGTTGTGCAGGAAACAAGCAAGGGTCTCCTTTTAGCACGGGTGTGGATTTAACTTTATTTTTATCAATAATCATCGCAAAAATCATTCCGTTGTTGAGTAACTGCCAGCTTATAACTTCTTCCAGGGAAAAAGAGGCGAAATTATCGGTGGTAATAATGGCATGGGTGCCAATACTGTCAGGAATTTCATGGACGACATCATCTGGACCTTGAAATGCTGTTTTGTAGTACTCAGCAGCAGTTTCCAGCTCGACCACTTTGTGGATAGGGGCTTGATAAAAGATTTCATCAATACCCTGGTCATAGTAGCCTTCCCAGTGGCCATTTAACGGATCCCTGAGCTCATCGCAGGCAACAATATCGTTCAGCCAAGGCACTAAGGCCACTACTTCCCCATTAGTACGTAAGGCCCAACATAGGATCTTCATACTAAACAGCTTATTGGGATTCGCATCATTGCTGTAAAGCATTTCCAAGCCATCAAGCTCGGGAGACAGGCGAATGATACGTTTAGACTCTTCCGGTGAGATGGGCCTCCGTGTGAACATGTCAATGACATTGTCTGTGCGCTTACGAGCGTGCACGTTACTCATAGCTAACCCCTCTCAGTTCGTGGTGTCTAATTATTGTTTTTATATCCGGCCTAACCGACACCACAAAATAGTGACTTCATTTACTAGTATAGTTAGTGGGTTTTTACCAACGCAAATCTGGATAGTCATTTAAGTTATGAAGAGTGTCGTCGAAGGGAGCTTACAGGTATAGCACATTGTTTGAGTATCTGTTTCCAATACGCAATATGTCGTGTGGTTTGCTGTTTAAGCGTGGCATGTAGCCCAGTATTATCCGCTACAGTTTTTGCTATGAATTGCTTCATGGCCGGTGGGATATTTTCATGAGGTAATGTTTTGAGTAAATGCTGATGAGCTATTTGCCATTGATTTAACTGCTGGCTGAGTTGGGCAAGATAGGGTTGAACCTGTTGTAAGTAAAACTTCTGTAATACTTGGCTGAGTATACGGGCTTGTGGTGTCGGGCGGTGTTGAGGGCAAATCTGCTGAACAGACACAGCTGTCATCAACTGATTAGCTTTTTTTAACATGGTATTAGCTAACACGCTAGCACGAATGAGTTCCCCACCAGTTGCGCGTTGTTGAAGTTTTTGCAGGTGTTGATTGAGTTGTTGGCTTAACATGTGTACATCTTGTATAGGCGTGTCTCGTTGCTGACTAAAAGTGGTCAGGTAGCTCAGTGCTTGTAGTGTGGGCGTCAGGCTAGGAGGATGGTCAGAAAGTGGCGGAGTGGCCAGACTGAAGTGATGTAGCATTTCGCTGGAGTTATATAAGGCATTCCAATAAATGGAAGGTAATTGTGCTTGCTTAACCGTCATCCACTGTCGAAGGGTTTCACGAAGCTCAGCTGAGGTGCTTTCTGGATGTTGGAGGCAGGCTGAGAGTTCTGGAAGTAATTGCCGTTCATAAATAGCTTGCTGGGTAATGGGCATTACTTTACCCAGTGCACTGTTTCGTTCAGCAATTCGCTGGGTTAGTGAGTGGCAGTGCTTGATCGAAAGAATAGCAAGAAAGTTTAGCCGAATATCTTGTGGTGTTATCCAGCGCGCTGACCGACTAGGGTATTGCCACCATGTCCAATCAATGTTCAGCGTAGGTGTAGGTTGTTCTAAACCACGAGCCAAACGAGATAAATAGTTATCGAATTTGGCTGTGGGTGAGTCATTATTGCAGCCCGTTAATAAGAGCAGGTTGCACAGTAATAACAGGGAAAGACACACTTGTTGAGCAAGCGGTTGTTTTTCCGTCACTAACTTACCTGATTGGCGGTGGCTATGGGATTCGCAGAGATTATGTGTTGCTGGCTAATATAAACAACTCGTGCCAATAGCAGGATCGCGGCAGTTGTAAGTCCACAAACTAAGCCAATCCAAAAGCCTGCAGGTCCCATTGCTGGGGTAATTAAATCGGTTAAGCCAAACAGATAACCTGTAGGTAGACCTATACCCCAATAAGCAATGATAACGACCATCATGGGTATTTTTGTGTCTTTGTAACCACGCAAAATGCCATTGGCGGCAACCTGTAAACCATCAGAAAACTGAAACACTGCGGCATACCATAGCAACCCTACCGTTAGCTCAATCACTTTTGCATCGCTGGTGTAAACCTCGGTGAGGAACTGAGGAAATGCCAACATACAGCTTGCTGAAAAAACGGCATAACCTAGTGCAAGCATAATACCCAGTTGCCCTGATTTTTTTGCGCTATTTGGCTGTTGAGCCCCTAACCAGTGACCAATACGAATAGTGACGGCCATTGCAATACTAAAGGGCACCATAAAGGCAATCGAAGAAATATTGATGGCAATCTGGTGGCTAGCCACAATTTCTGCGCCCAGGCGCCCCAGCAATAGGCTAACCACAGAGAAGATACTGGCTTCGGCAAAGATGGAAATTCCCATAGGCACGCCTAGTGCGAGTAGCTCTTTGATCTTGCCAAGCTGGGGGCGTGACCAGTGACGAAAGAGCCCAAAATGCTTAAGCGATGGGGCTAAGTGTGTGTAAATAGCAATCAACAGCATCATTGTTGTTGCTACAGTGGCTGTCGCCCAGCCACAACCCACAGCGCCTAAAGCAGGGAAGCCAAACTTACCGTACATGAATATATAGTTAGCGGGAATATTCAGCATTAAACCAACCAGCATAAATATCATACCAGGCTTGGTTTTCCCTACACCTTCACAGTAGCTGGTAAATACATTAAATAAGCTTAAGGCTGGCATACCAAAAGCAAGTGCTGTTAAATATTGGCTGGAAAGAGGAATGATGTCAGGGTCAACATCAAGCCAAATTAATAGTGGTTTAATATTTGCCAATAAAATAGCTAATAACAAACCGCAGCCCAGACCAATCCAAAGTCCTTGCTGACCATAGCTACCTATTTCATCATTACGGTTGGCACCAAACAGGTGAGCGACAGTAGGTGTCAATGCCATATAGGTGCCTTTGGCAAGTAGATAAAGTGGTACCCAAACACCTGCACCAATAGCAACACCTGCCAGATCTAGAGCACCAAGCTGACCAGCCATAATAGTATCGGTTAACCCCATACCAGAAGCCGCCAGTTGGGTAATAATAATCGGGTAAGCCAAGTGCAGAATATGCCTTGCTTCCTGAAGTATCCCTTTGCTCATGAAACTCCTACTCATAAACTACGTGAAGCGATATATCTCGGTAGCGGCCATAATAGAGAGGCAGAGAACATTGCCAGAAATGGTATGTTGCGTAATGGTGGCCGGCTAAGGATAACGTAAGAAGCGCGTAAAAATGTAGAGCGGGTATTGTATCATTTTTTAAAAGAAAGCCCAGTTTTTAACACCAGCAAAGTAAAAGGAAAACAGCTGTTGAGAGTGGCCTCAACCCTCATTTTATAAGGGATAAATAATTAACAGTGCTTTGGTGAAAATAACGCCAAATTAATTGTTTTTTCTGTTTGATAAAATTGACTGAGTGCTTGCCGAAACTTTTCTGCTCGCACAGGTAATCCCTGATGAGCATAAGCTTTAACTTGTTGGTAAATGGCATCTTTAAAGGGCTGAGGATTAATAGCCTCATTATTTAAATTATCAATACTTACCTTAAATAGATAACCCGCAGCTACTGATAAAATCCACTCTACAGCTTGGGGGTTGACTTCTACTTTCTCGAAAAGCTGCTGTTGGGCTTTGGTTCTCCCATCAGGTTCATACCAGTAGCCATAATCAACCAGCTGTCGTCGCTGGTTTCCAGCAATAAACCAGTGTGCGCATTCATGTAAGGCACTGCTGAAATAACCATGGGCAAAATAAATCCCGTGGTAAGGGCATTGGTCACTGGCTGGTAAGTAAATAGGCTCATCATCACCTTTGATTAGATAAGTGTTATGCGTTTCAGCAAAACACTGATTGAACAGGTTAATGAGGTCTTGGTAATGATGCTGAGTACAGCTCAAGTTTTTTCTCCAGCGGCCAACGAATGACTAAAGGCAAGATAAGTCAGTAATAAGCGCAATGATTATAAGTGAATGGAAAAATATCATCAAAATGTCATGGCGGTTTGGCAAGGGGCTACGTATTCTTTAACTGATACACCACGTTGTTGTTTGCTGCGTTGACAGGGGGGGAATTAACGGGAGACGAAATATTATCTTTCATGGTTTTCCGTTGAGTGTCACTTTTTAAAGGTATCAATAATCAACCCGTAAGGAGCGTAGGCATTTCCTGCTTGTCTAATCCTAACCGATTGTTGGAGATGGACCTTGTCTTTAGGTAGGAAGGCACTTTGAGAATATGTTTTATGTGCTTCACAGTTAAAACGTGATTTAATTTATGTTTTTCAGTGTCTATAATCTGCGGTCATTGTTGTTGATAAAAATAGAAAGAGCGCATTATGTCGAATGATCATTTAGCCAAGTTAGAAGAAAAAGTACAACATGTGATTGATACTGTTGGTATCCAAAAAATGGAGCTGGAAGAGCTACGTGAGCAAAAGTCCAGATTAGAGGATGAAAATGCCACGTTACGGGAAGAACTAGCCAATTGGAGCGACCGTTTAGGTAGTTTGCTGGGACGTCTTGAAGGTGTTGCAGAAGAAGTCTGAGCGACTACACAGCAGAGGTAAGTTCTGGCTAAACGGATTATGTTGTCTTTTGCGTTAATGCGATGCCAGCATGATGGAAAGTGAGGGTATTAATTTGCAACTTGAGTGGTTAGCAAATTTGTCTTGCATTTCTATACACATGTTAGGTAGTGGTGACTGCCTAACATGTTTATGCCTCTCCTGAATTATTTGATGGTATATTGTGTGGGGATATTCAGGTGATTAAAATTTAAAGCGGTTTATTTTTCCACTTAACTCATCTGAAAGGTGACTTAATTGCTCACTTTGCCTGCTTGAGTTGTCAGCGCCTTCTGCCACTTCACCTGCCACATCACTAATGGTGGTGACATTTTTAGTAATATCCTCAGAAACGGCATGCTGTTGCTCAGCAGCACTGGCAATTTGTGTTGCCATATCATTAATACGACTGATGGCGTGAACAACTTCTTCTAATCGTTTGGCTGCTTGTTGCGACTGTTCAACGGAAGTATGTGTCATTTCACTGCCCCGACTCATTGTTTGAACGGCTTGTTCAGTGCGATCTTGAAGGGCATTGATGGTTTGACGAATTTCATCTGTTGAATTTTGAGTCCGGCTTGCTAGAGTTCTGACTTCATCGGCCACTACAGCAAACCCTCGTCCCTGTTCGCCTGCTCGGGCTGCTTCAATGGCTGCATTTAATGCCAGTAAATTCGTTTGTTCAGCAATAGAAATAATCACATCTAATATACTGCTAATATTTTCGCTATCTTCTTTTAGTTGCTCAATAACACTCACTGCATGAGCTACTTCATCAGATAACTGTTGTATGGTTGACGCGCTACGATTAACAATATCCTGGCCTTCTAATACCGATTCATTAGCCGCTCCAGCAGACTGTGCTGTTTCTGCTGCATTATTAGCGACTTCATTAGCGGCACATGACATTTCATTAATTGCGGTGGCTACTTGATCAATTTCAGCACGTTGTCTTTGGACGCCATTACTGGTCTCTTGAGCAATTTGAGAGCTTTGCGCAGCAGAGTCATCTACTTGATCGATAGTTTGTGCAACATCCTTCACCATGTTCTGAATTTTTTCAATAAACAGGTTAACACGGCTTGCTAAACTCCCCACTTCATCACGACGGTCTATTTCAATTCGGCGGGTTAAATCACCATCACGTTCTGCCAGATCATCTACCAGGCTAACAACTTCTTTTAGTGGTTTGGATATTGATGCAGCAACTCGCCATAACACCAGTAACGCTAAAGCGGTGATAAGAGATCCTGTAATCAGCTGTCCAACCAGGCTTTCGTTAAATTGCTTCGAAACTTGTGCAGACATGGCTTGAACATCGGCAAAGGCGACATTTTTGGGAACAGAAATAACCAATGCCCACGGTGTTTTGGATTGGCCTACCGTAAAAATGGCGGTACTGGTAATAAGCTCCTCATTCTCTGTAACAACACTGTTTCCTTGTCGAATAGCATCCATAACAGATTTCCACTCGCTCATAGTTGCTACAGGCTTACCGATTAGAGATGGATCACCTGTATTAGCCACCATCACCCCGTTAAAACTGATCAATGCAACGCTGCCACTGCCTTCATACAATTGCGTATTAATTTCTGTGCTAATTTCTTGTAGAAAATTGAGTGAGTAATCAATACCTGTTATACCAAGAAATTTCCCATTACTACTGATGGGTACAACAAAAGATGAAAGTAAAGTCATTACACCCTGGATATCATAAGCTGCGGGGTCGATGATGCATTCATTTGACGTTTCTTTTGGACATAAATAGTACTCGCTTTCTCTAATTCCTGTTGCAGTCTTTTTACTTGAGTAGAGACTCATAAGTGGACGGCCATCAACTTTTCCTGAAGCACTTCGGTTCCAATAAATTGCGAACTGGCCTGACGAAGGCATAGAGTGTATATATTCACCATTCTGATACATGACATCATTGGCATCAAAAGCATTTGCTTCCCAACCAGTATAAGTACCTAAAAAGTCACTATTAGCCTCAATTAAATGTTTTGCCATACCACTGACAATTTCACGACTATTCGCAACTTGTACAGGAGCCCCACTTTGATAATAAGCTTGTAGATTTTGCGCAAAGGTTCTGGCTGCGGTCATGGCCTTTTCCAAACGACGTTGCATGCGCTGTGCTTTGCCTGAGGTGAGCGATGAGAGACTTTCCTTGATTTTGTCGGACATGAGGGTTTGTGAAGTTTCGCTGACATAACGCTGGGTGTTTAGTGAGGAGTACAATGCGTAGCCCACGACGGCAAATAGCGAAATAACCAGGCAAATGCTTGTATAAACTAGGATACTTGTTTGAACTGAGCGAAACTGCATACTGACGGCTCCACATCATTAATTATGATTTGTACCTTTGATGACACAATGCTTTGTTGTGTTCTTTTTTGAAAATTATTGATTGCACGTATAAAAAAATATAAATAAGGGTACAGTTTTTCATTATGGCAGAAGATTTATAAAACCACCTAAAAATACTTACCTAAGGGCATATGATGGTTACTTGAATTATTCTCCAAAAATAATAAATTGGGTTTGAATTAATAATTACTATAAATACAGGGAAATAAAATGAGCAATCAATGGGGTCAGTGTATCGCATCATCCGTGCTTGAAGGTTTTGCAAACTATCGATCAACATTTACTTATATTACTTTAGGCGCAAAGAAGCGTTTTGAGTCCGCCTGTTGGCTTGATGTACAACAAGCCTCTATGGATCGTATTAACCTTTATGATGATGCTGTAGCTGCTGTGACAGACTGTTTGACACAGGAAGTCGCTCAAGGGTATACACAGCTCAGTATATGGAAAGATGCTAAACGTTTTTATGCCGAATTAGTGCGTAGTCGAACAGATGGGGAGTTGGCCGAAACATTTTTTAATTCGATTTTTTGTCGTATTTTTCGTCACTACGAAATAAAACCAGAGAATTTATTTGTTTTTTCTACCCAACCAAAGGTTAAAGCCGCTGATGAAGCCTCAATTATTATTAGCTATCGTCCGGCATTTGGCTTGGTGAAAATGGTTGACAGGATTCTGATGGATTTTAGTTTCGCTATTCCTTATGCAGATCGACGTCAGGATGTGGTCAATATTATTCGTACTGCTCAGCACCAGTTGGGATTTGTCTTTGCGGATAGCAAAGACATGGAAATTGATATCATTCGTTCAGTATTTTTTCGTAATAAAGCGGCATATCTGGTGGGAAGAGTTCGAATTCGAGAAGATACCAAACCTTTTATTATTGCGTTGATGAATAATGAGAAGGGAGGGATATACGTTGATGCATTGATTACTGATCCTGATGAGGTCAGTATTATTTTTAGTTTTACCCGTTCTTATTTTATGGTTGATGCGCCAGTACCTGCTGCTTTTATCGCATTTTTGCAAGACCTTTTACCCTGGAAACAACGCTATGAATTATATAATTCAATCGGTTTTTATAAGCACGGTAAAACAGAGTTTTATAGAGACTTTGTTCAGCATTTAGATAAAACAGATGATCAATTTGTCATTGCTCCAGGTGTAAGAGGAATGGTGATGATTGCATTCACGCTGCCTTCTAGTCAGACGGTCTTTAAAGTCATTAAGGATAATATTGCACCACAAAAAGAAGTGAATAAGGAAACGGTTAAAAAGAAATATTATTTAGTCAAAATGCATGACCGTGTTGGACGTATGGCAGACACTCAAGAATTTTCTCACTTTGTTTTTCCAACAGATCGTTTTCACCCAGAGTTATTAGCGGAGTTATTGGCTGATGCGCCTTCTGTGGTTCGGGTTGTTGATGACTTGGTCATTATTGATCATCTGTATACGGAACGGCGGATGATACCCTTAAATTTATACATAAAAGATGCCACTGAACAACAGTTAGATGCTGTTTTGGATGATTTTGGTAATGCGATAAAGCAACTTGCAGCAGCCAATATTTTCCCTGGTGATATGTTGTTGAAAAATTTTGGTGTTACCCGACATGGGCGCATTGTTTTTTATGATTATGATGAAATTTGTTACTTAACTGAGTGTAACTTTCGTCGAATACCCCCGCCACGCTTTCCTGAAGATGAGATGGCTGCTGAGCCTTGGTATTCAGTTGGGGTTAATGATGTTTTTCCTGAAGAGTTTGCCATTTTTATTTTTGCAGATACACGAATTCGTAAGTGTTTTACTGAGCTGCATGGTGATCTGTTTGATGCAAGTTACTGGCAACGTATTCAGCAAGTCATACGTGAAAAAGAGGTTGTGGATGTATTTCCTTATCGGCGAAAGCGGCGTTTAGCTCGACGAATGGGTGAACCAAGGATTCAGGCACGAGAGGAGTAGAGCAAGATAGTATTCAAAAATGCTTAATAATTACGATTCACTGTAGTCTCAATGAAGCAGCTAAACTTAATAACAACTATATTTGTATGGCTGTTTGATTGAGATGTGAGGTTATGCTGGAGCGACCCAGGCGTGTATTAAAGCATACTTACCTTTATATAACCCTCACAACATTTCTTGGGCTAGGGGGGCTGTTAGTAAGTGTGCAACAGCTTCATGGAAGTGAGCCGCCTAAGCTATCAAATGAGGGGACTTCGTTTCAAATACTACCTTCAACGGTAGCGGGTGGCGATTTGATTCCCAATTTATCGCTCAGTTTGGTGGAGCAGCAATGGGTCGAACTCCATAAAACCCTTAATGTGGGTATGTTATGGTCCCCTGAGCCTTTTTTACAGGAGGAAAAAGGCATTTTACGTGGATTAATAATTGATTATTTATCCATCGCACAAGCCAGTTTAGGCATCTCACAGTTGAATATCAGACTTTACCCTGATGCTCAAACGTTACTTCAGGCAGTAGAGCAGAATAAGCTTCATATGATATTGATCTCAACGGATCATCAACTGTTGGTTGACGATGAAAGACTGCTGACGACGATACCGATGATTAATAGTTATCCTGTGTTAGTTGTTCCCAGATTTAATCGAAATATCAGCGAGCTTGCAGACCTTAACCATAAAACCATTGCTTTGTCCCAAGATTTTCCTGCATTAACAAGTCTTCAACAACAGTTTCCTCAAATTAATATTCAGCAAGTAGCAACCATAAAAGCAGCACTAAAAACGGTAAAACAAAATCAGGCTGATGCATTTGTGGGAGAACTCATTCGTACTACATACCAACTTGAAACGTTAGGGGTGGTTGATTTTAACGTGTTGGGTCCGGTCGACCTGAAGGCGGGACAGTATGTATTTGCTGTTCGCCGAGATATGTCCATGTTGCACTTTTTATTAACACAGTGGTTACAGCAACTAACAACGGATCACCATCAACGCTTTTTTAAACCATGGGTTTCTTCAACTGTGGCCTTGGCCTTGGATAGTCCTCCCTTGAACTTGACTGAGCAGGAGAAAGCCTGGTTACAAGCACATCCGGTGATAAAAGTGGGGGTGGATCGAAGTTGGAAGCCATTGGATTTTATTAATGATGATAATCAACATGTAGGCGTGAGCGCCGAGTACTTAAAACGGTTGGCAAAACAGGTCAATGTGCGATTTGAGGTTGTTGGTAGTGATAGTTGGCGACGACTATTGCAAGGTATTCAGTATGGTGAGGTAGACATGCTTTCTGCCACTATGCTCACCGAAGAGAGAAAGCGCAATATGTTATTTAGTCAGGCATATTTACAGATGCCTTGGGCTATTGCTACTCGTGTTGATGCACCTTTCATTAGTGATATTGCTGATTTAACAGGTCAGACGGTTGCGGTTGTAGCTGACTATGCTATCCAGGAAAAGCTGCAACATCAGTATCCCCTTGTTAATTTGATTATTACTGAAAATTTAGAAGAGAGCTTAGCGATTTTACTGGATGGAGAAGCGCACGCGATTGTTGGCAATCAAGCAATGCTGACTGACTATATTCAGCGACAGTACTTGGGAAAACTTAAACTGGCCGCCTTACTCAAGGAAACGCCTGCTTCTATTCATTTTGCTATACGGATGGATTGGCCTGAGCTAGAGGGCATTATCAACAAAGCATTGTCCAGTATGAGTCAACAACAGCATTTACAAATTCGTGAAAAGTGGTTGGCCGATCGTTATCAAACTCAGGCGTTTATGCCGCTATGGACGCTTTGGCTAGCGTTCATCACGCTTATTGCACTTGCTTGTAGCTACTTGTTTTACAGGGTACGTCAACTGCAGAAGGATCAAATAGCGGCTTGGCAACAGGTTGACGACCACAAGCAGTCAATGTTGCAACTACTGGAGAGCTTGCCTATGCCCGTTGCTTTAATTGACAAGCAGGGATACTGCTTACAAATGAACTATGCTTGGCGCCAGTTGTTGACTGATGACTTTGGGGATAAGGATGAGCTTTCATCACAACACGGGGATGAGGGAGATCCCATCAGATCTGAGCATCAAACACAATTAGCTTTTTTGCCTTGTTTACCAGATTTACAACCTTGGCCAGATGTTCGGAGGCTCATTGACCATCTTGCTGAGTGTGAAAAAACATGTTTTGAGCTACAAGGCGTCAATAAAGCTGGACAACCCTGGCGTTGGCAGGTGTCTTTGCATGGCTGTTTTGTTAATGAGACATTAGAAGAAGCGGTGTTAGCGATTGAAATTTTTGATAAGCAGGAAAAAGCACGGCATCGTTACTATGAAGCTGAATTGCTGTTAGCACAGTTGACAGAGCATTGTCCTGTCGTGTTGTTTCAATGCCAAATTGACCAGGACGGTCAGTGGGCGTTTTCTTTTATAAGCAATAATGTATCAAAAGCTTATGGCGTTAACCGTCAGGCTATCCTACAAGACAGTACATCACTTTTGCAGCATGTGTATGCTGAAGACCGTGAACCTCTAAAAGCGTCTTTTGAGCTGGCAGGAGTACGCATGGCACGTTGGCAACACTGCTTTAGGTTGCAACTACCTGATGGGCATATGTGCTGGATTGAAGGTCAGGCACTACCTCGCCAAGATAAAAATAAGCAGTTGATTTGGGTAGGTTACTGGGCTGATATCACTGTTCGCTATCAAGCTGAGCAAACATTAAAGGAAAGTGAGGCTCGATATCGCTCTTTAGTGGATAACTTATCTTGTGTGGTTTATCGCTGTAAGTTGGATACGCATTGGACGATGGAGTTTATCAGCGACAACATTAAGACCATCACAGGTTATTCTGCTGAAAGCATGCTGGAAAATACTGAACATAGTTTTAAAGAGCTCATTTTTGAAAAAGACCGAGAGAAGGTTGATCATACCGTTTGGCGTGCAGTTGCCATAAGAAAGCCCTATGAGATTGAATATCGACTGAAAACAACAATGGGTGAGCCTTGTTGGGTGTATGAACAGGGGCAGGCTATTTTTTCTGAGGAGGGAGAAGCATTGCACCTTGATGGGGTGATTGTTGATATCAATCAGCGTAAGAAGCAAGAGTTGGCGCTATTTGCGGCAAAACAGGCAGCAGAAGAGGCCACTCAACATCAGCTTGAAGTCCTGGCTATGCTAACCCGAGAAATTGCCTGCCCAACAGACAGGCTTTATGGCTTGGCTGAATTGCTGCAACAGACTCAATTGAATGCACGTCAACAAAATATTACGGATCGTTTGCTGAATACAATTAACGCGCTCCAAAAAAATGTAAATGATATGCAAGATTTTGCTGCATTAGAGACAGAGCAAGTGGAAATTCAGCACAACCCACTTCGGCTGCTTCCCATGTTGGAGGCGCTTATTGTTGAAACCTATGAAGCTTGTCAACAAAAGGGCTTACAGTTTAAAACCTATATTGATCAAGGAATCGCCTTAGAGCTATGGGGAGACCAGCAACATCTAGAGCAAATTTTACGAAACTTATTAGGCAATGCTGTTAAATACACCAGTCAGGGCCATGTATCATTTTCGGTCAAACGGCTTTGGGCCAATGAAAATCAACAGCAGATTGGCTTTTCGATTAAAGATACTGGGCCTGGTATTCCTGATATCCTTCAACAGACACTCTCGCGCCCTTACTTTTATTCGCAGTTAGATAACCAGGAATCCATTTCAGGTATTGGCTTGGGACTGGCAGTCAGTTGTAAGCTTGCACAGCAAATGAAGGGTGAGCTGTGTATTCAAAATTATGCGCCTACGGGGTGTCAGGCAACTTATAGTCAGCGGTTCGATATTAAGCAGCCTAGCTTACTTCCCTTATTTTCGGGGCAGGCCGTCACAGCGCTATTGTGTCATGAACGCTGGTTTAGCCATACCTTATTAGACTATTGTCATTGTTGGGGGTTACATCCTATACAACCCGCTCTTGTTGTGAATAAGGCAGAACAACTGGCTGACTTTTTATCTTTGCAGCAAGCATCGTTATTAATTGCTTCTAAAGAAACCATTGACTTGTTGATTGGCCTGACTCCCTATGAGCTGCATACCGTTTGCCAGTTATTAAAAGTGGGGCTGATTGTGCTTGATGGACCGTCTGAAACAGGCTCAGCTATTTATGAAGCTCATCGTAAAGCTGATTCTCCGCTTATTTTTGTAAATACTAAACCTTTCCTCTCAAGTAATCTGCTTGAAGCCTGTGAACAGGCACTAGGCATTAAGCCACCTGCTGAGCTTAAACAGGGCGTCCTACCTTCTCGTTTAGACTTGGCAAAAGTGACGACTATGTTGATCAATCCAATGGCATTAACGCGATTGTTTGGCACAGGCCAGCGCTTACAGTTGGAACTGTTTGAGTTTCAGGAGTTAGGTGAGCTCTGTATGCTTGCCCTTGAAGACGCCATTGAGGCGGGTGATATAGCACAAATCAAACAGATGGCAGGAAAGTTTAAGGCCGCTGCTAATGTGATTTCTGCTGGACCTTTGGCAGAAGCTTGCCATGCACTTATTGAATTGGCAGAGCACGAGCCGCAAAAATTAGCAGGGGTATGGGAAGATTTACAACAAGTATGGTTACGAACTCAAAAAGCCTTGAAGCGCTTATTAGATCAGCCCTCACAACAGACAGGTTCCTGATTCTTGCAGGGCAACCGCACAACACCTGTTTCACAAACCCATTGTCCCGTAACGTTATAAAAGCCATTTTCTAAAGTATATTTATCCAACGTTTGCATAATACCTTCGAACACGCTGTGAATCCCTTCCCTGGAGGCAAGATAGTTGCGGCAAACAGTTCGATATGCATTATTCAGCCGTTGTCTACCACTGGCGTACATCGAAATACCATAGGTGTTCATTTAATCATGATTGAGGTGTAGCAAAATGTCGGTTTGCAGTGTTTGAATGGAGGGGGAAACAGATGTTGGGGGCTAATTCATGTCGCTGAAGATAGAAAAAAAGTAATGAGAAAATCGTGATAAAAAAATGCAGCCCGGAGGCTGCAAAGGTTGGGTTTGTGCTTTTCTTTGGAGTGTTTCTTGGGCTTGTGTTGGGTTAAAGTTTAAAGTCGGGTTATATTTTAAAGCGGCTCATCATGCCCTGAATATTATTGGCTAATGTTTCCACTTCACCACTTTTCTCACCGGTTTCTTTGGCTCGCTCAGCCGTCTCTTCAGCAACCATCGAAATATTGACGATGTTTTCATTGATTTCGCTGATGACTGAGCTTTGCTCTTGAGAAGCTTCAGCAATGTGTGAGTTCATTTCAGCAATGGTATTAACTGCTCCCAGAATTTCATTGATGGCTTCACCAGCATCAGAGACTTTGGTGACACCACTTGAAGCATGGTGCTCCAGATTAACAATGCCTTTTTCAACAGTTTCACTGCAGGAGCGAAGATTAAGAATACTTTGATGAATTTCATCCGTTGATTCATTGGTTTTTTGGGCAAGCGTGCGGACTTCATCCGCAACTACCGCAAACCCTCGTCCTGCTTCTCCTGCACGAGCAGCCTCAATAGCCGCGTTCAGGGCGAGTAAGTTGGTTTGTTCTGAAATACTTTTGATGACATCAAGCACTGTTCCGATGTTTTCACCTTCGGTAATGAGTTGCTGAGTAGCTTGTGTGACCGAAGTGATTTCATTAGCCAATGACTGAATGACGGTAACGGCTTGATTAACGATATTGTTGCCTTCTTCCGCCTTATGATTGGCATCTGAGGCAGACTCAGATGCCGCATTGGCATTACTGGCAACATTACCAATGGATTGGGACATCTCTGACGTTGCAGTAGCGACCATATCAATTTTGGTCTGTTGATTAAGTACACCTTCAGAGGTCTCATCAATAATCTGGCGGCTTTCTACAGCGGTTGACTGGAGTTTTTCTGACAGTGAAAACAGCTCGGTAACGATGGTTTGTAAGTTTTCAACAAAACCGTTGAAGCCTTCAGCTAATGCGCTGATTTCTGTCGCAGAGTTAGTTTCTAAACGCTGGGTGAGATCACCCTCACCACTGGCAATATCATGTATTGCTGTGCCAATTTGATTGAGTGGTTTAAGGACAATGCGCATGATGATAAAAAATATCAATAATGCAATAAGCACATCGAGAATGAGCGCCTGGATGATTTGGCGCATGAGGACGCCTTGTAATATCTCTTGGATCTTTGAGTCATCCACGAATATTTCAACAGTCCCTACTTCTTGAAGTTCTCCGTCATCATTGAACAGCAGGGTTTCAGTAAGCTTCTCAGAAAACACTTTTGGTAAAGCTTTTGACTTAACGATTTCACTTGCTTCATCTTTGATAAACAAGGCCAAGACTTCAGTTTTGGACTTAACACTAATACCGCTGATAAAGTCAGCCTGCATCTCAGACAAAACGTTTTTATCAATAAATTCGGGTTCATAGTTCCAAATAGGACCAGGTAAGCTGACGGAGAGACGTTCAATAGTTGCTTTAGCTTGCTGGGTTAAGTTCTCTTCCAGTTGGGATGCAGTTCGACTGTAGTTATAGTAACCAAAGAGGGCTAACACTATCGTCACTACGACAGTAAACTCTAAAATCAGGCGTGCACGAATACTTTTTGGATATATGGACATAGCCTACACCTAGCGAACATTGCCTCAAAATCAATTGTGGCTATTGGGGGTTATGTCCCTGTCCTTAGGTGAATCAAATGGCTGACTAAAAATCCCCTGTTAAGCGTAATCCCCATGAGCACGATGGCTACTATTGCTCTTATCGTCAATCTAGCTAAATCGTTGTTTTTACCATCATCACTGATGAGTGACTTTGTATTCCAGTCTAGTACAAAAATGCCTAAGTGAAATAAAAATAATACGAGGATGAAAGCTAATGATAAAAAAGGCAGGAAGCCAAATGCCTGATAAGGCACTTGGCAGGTAATTGAGAGTGGGTTTTAATATTTCTCGGCAATTTGAGTCATAATTGTGTTGTCTTCACGAATTCTAGCAATTTCACTCCATATTTGGTTCATTTCATCCATGGTGAGTCGGCTTTGTTTAGAAAATGCTAAAAAATATGACTTTGATTTAATAGGGGTTTTGCTGATTTTTAGTTTTCCAGAAAAGGCCGGCGTTTTACTAAGATGCTGTATAACATTGGGGATAGTTACTACCGAACCTTTACTGTCGCGCAGCAGGTTTTGTAAGGTTTGCTTATCCCCCAAGGCCGTTGCACTGACAAAAAGTCCTGCTTCTTTTAAGTCATCTGCAATGGAGTAACCTTTTGGAGTTCTAACTGGTTGTGGAATTGTTTTCATATCGCCATTGTACTCGTAGGAATTGCCTGTAGCCGTGACAACTACATACTCCACTTGTGATACACGGAACTGAGATTTCACCGCTGTTTTGGCATCGGGTGGGTAAACCAGGAATTCAGCACGCTCATCTTTATAGGAGGCAGTTGCTACACCATCATAGCGGCCTTTTTTAGCATCACGTAAACAGCGACTCCATGGCAAAGGGGTAATTTCCAGTTTAACGTCCATGTTTTTCATTGCCATGCGGATAATATCAATATGCATGCCCTTCGCTTCGCCACGCTCAGTCATCATGAACGGGTACCACAGGCCTCGATCTGAACAAATTCGTACCTTGCGAACAGCTGCCCACGCGTTATTGCAGGTGATCAAGATTAAGAAAATGGTGGCTAAAAACTTCATTGCCAATAATGCTCCAAAGGGTAAATTGTATGCCAAGCTTTCTTTGTTGCATCCCGCTGGTGGGGAGTCCTATCACCCTGATCCCTAACTCGCGTTGAGTTACTTCCTGAAGATACATGTTTGCGAAACAGTGAGAAAAAAGTTCCAGCTTCTTTCAAAATGCCTTCGCTGAGCATGTAGCTTGATGAATTTAACCTATCGACAATAGTAGTGGACCAAGATAGTTCAGTGAAATGTGAACTATTTTGCAATACTTTTTGTGTAACACCAATAGTTCAAGCACTACTTAACAAAATACTCTGTGTTCTAGTTACAGCTTAGCTTATCTTCCTGGTGACGAGAGTTGTTGAGCTGGTTAACATGGCAGCGTCAAAGGCAGACATTAAGATTGTCAAAATAACTATGACTTCAACTTCATCAATGATCACTTCAACAAATTCAACATCGCCTACACCTGAACAGCTTCATCATTTATTTCAACAGGGCGCCTTGCCTCGTCAAGTGTACTATCAGGCTTTGGATATAATCAGGCCCGATGATTATTGGATTCGTTGGGCTGAACGACACTTAATGCTGATTGGTAGCATACTGCTACTGGTGGGTATTATGTTCTTTTTTGCGTACAACTGGCAGGAGCTTCATCGGTTCGGCAAGTTAGGGGTGTTGGAAGCCAGTGTGTCTCTAACGGCATTGTTGTCGTTGGTTTCGCGATTTTCGCTTACGGTTCGACAAGTGTTACTGACATCAGCCGTTGTACTTACGGGGATTTTATTCGCTGTCTTTGGTCAAATATACCAAACAGGTGCTGATGCTTATACCTTGTTTTTGTCATGGGCGGCAGTCACTTTACCCTGGGTTATTTTTGCACGATTAGCCACACCATGGGTTGTGTGGTTTATTGTGAGTGAAATTGCCTGTTGGCTATTTTGGGAACAAGTGTTGTCTATTCAGTTTGTTGGATGGAATGATTTGCGTTGGTTGAGTATGGCGGTTTTAGCCGGCTTTTTATTGCTGGTGAATAGTAGCCAGATACGAACGTCAGTGCTAGCGACAAAATTACATTGGTTTTATATGGCGGTGATGTTTAGTGTGATGGTCATTCCAGCCCTGAAAATCGTCATCGATGATTACCATGTTAATAGTCAAACGTGGGGAGTAGCCATTATCTGGCTGGTACTGTCGTGTATCATGATTATTTTTTACCGCTTTATCAGTAAACAAATTTATGGGTTAACCATAACTGCATTTCAAATGACAGTTGTACTGCTAACGTGGTTGTTACACCACGTGTCGGATATGCGGCTAACGGATACATCAAAACTGTTTTTATTTGGTTTATTGATTGTGACGACTATTTCGCTGTTGGTTATTATTTTACGTAGTCAGGCACGACTGATGCGCAAGGAGGCAAAAGCGTGAAAATCTACGAAAGTTATCAGGCACTGCTTGCGTCACCAGAACTTAGTTCGCAACTTTCGGACGAGCAGCAACAGCACGCATTAAAAGTGCTTGAACAAAGCCAACAACCTCAGGATCCACTGATCTTTCGAATTTTGATTGCCGTTAGTGGATGGATAGCCGCATTATTCTTTCTCTCTAGCTTGTTAGTTGCAGGCTTGTTTGACAAAGGTATGAATGCCATGGGCTATGGCTTCTTGCTATTAATGGGGGCTATTTTTTGGATTAATTCCACTCATCGCACTTTTTTTCGGCATTTAGCGTTAGCATTGAGTATGGCTGGGAATGGACTTGTACTTTTTGGTATGGGTGAGTTTTGGGGCATTGAAACGTTATTACCCATCATTGTTATGCAAGCCTTACTGACAGGTATGAGTTATCCTTTTGTGTCGAGTAACTCATTTCGCTTTATCCAGCCGATGCTTCTGGGAATATTAGTCTTTATTTGGCTCTATGATGAGCCAAGTCATACGGGACTTATTGTCTGGACCTGGTTGTTACTGTTATTGCAGTTATTGTTTTTTATTGGTTTAAGACCACTACCCGCATTGTTACCGTTAGCCTACGCAGTATCGATATTGCTGCCGATAAGTGTGCTTTTACCCATTTGGGTGCCTAATTTTGATTCCAACTTAACGGTTATTGCTGTAGCTATTGAACCTGCTTTTCGTATAGCAATGGCGGTTGGCTTGCTATTATTGTCATTACATATCAGTACAGATACACCCTGGAACCAACCTTGGTTTTATATCGTGGTGATCTCGTGTGTTATTCTCGCGTTTTTTGCAAACTCTGGGTTATTGCTTTCACTATTTATACTGATATTGGCTTATATCTTAGCGGATAGGCTATTGAAAGTGATTGCTTATCTCTTTTTAGCGGTTTTTTTAAGCTTTTTTTATTACAACCTGCAAATTTCGTTATTGAATAAGTCTTACTTATTAATGGCCAGTGGCAGTGCAATGTTGTTAGTGCGTTGGCTATTAGGCCTTTTTTTCAAGGAGTCTGATGTATGATCAGTCAGCTTCAGCGCTGGGGTATTGTGGCTGGCTGGTTGCTGGTCATGATTGCAATTAATTGGAGTATTCTGCAAAAGGAGCAGGTACTTGCTTCTGGGCTGCAGGTTCGACTAGCGTTAGCACCTGTTGATCCACGCTCACTGATGCAGGGAGACTACATGCGCCTGCGATATGCATTACTCAGTGAAGTACCTACGAAGCAATTAGCACCAGAAGGGCAGTTGATTATTCGCCTGGATAAACAACATGTGGCGTCTTTTGTCGGTATATATCAGCCAGGGCAGTCTCTACAGCAAGGTGAGTTATTATTACACTATCGTCGTTATGGCCGACATGTAAAATTGGGGGCTGAAAGTTATTTGTTTGAGGAAGGTAAGGCAAGCTTACTCAGTGAGGCTGCATACGGTGAGTTGCGTGTAGCAAACGATGGTAAGAGTGTATTAGTGGGATTGCTTGATCAAAATTTTCACTATTTAGATAATTTATTTAAAAACCAAGAGTAAATACTTTCCTGTGAGCAAGATTAATACGTTCTTCATCTTTTATTTCTAAGTACGCAACGTCAATTTTATACCCTCATTTTTTATGATCACGATTACAGGTCAAAGAATGATACTGGCGTATTGTGGAGATAATGAATGAAGGTGAGGATATTGGTTGGCACTCGAAAAGGTGCATTTATATTAACAT
Source organism: Zooshikella harenae (assembly GCF_018837975.1). Lineage (GTDB taxonomy): Bacteria > Pseudomonadota > Gammaproteobacteria > Pseudomonadales > Zooshikellaceae > Zooshikella > Zooshikella harenae. The sequence goes on from NZ_JAGSOY010000003.1 coordinate 55,407, forward strand.
CAAATGAAGCCCGTAAACGCTGGGAGATTCAAGGCCCTTTGTTTGGTGGTTGGGAAATCTATCACTTAAAAGGTTCTTCAGTGGACCCCAATCGACTCTATGCTTCACAAACCAGTAGTTGGTTTGGGCAAGTTATTCAACGCTCAAGTGATGGAGGAAAAACCTGGGAGCAGCCAGGTACACCACCTGGTGAGTCTAAAGCAACAGATGAAGGGATGCCAAAAGGCGAGAGTAATAAATTTGTTTATGACACCTCACTTGATACTGGCAAACCACTGACCACTCACCAGTGGTATGATGGTACTCAGCATCCTTGGGAGTTTAAGCGTGTATGGCATTTAGAGCCTTCTCTCAATGATCCTGATACGATTTATGCAGGAGTAGAAGATGCGGCATTATTTAAGTCGATTGATGGGGACAAACCTGGCAGGAGCTTGCAGGATTAAGAGCGTGTTCAGGGGCAGAATGGTCACCTGGGGCGGGTGGTATGTGTCTTCACACTATTTTACTGGACCCCAACAATAACAAACGGATTTTTGTGGCAATTTCTGCAGCAGGTGTATTTCGCACGGACGATGGCGGTCTTAGCTGGAAGCCTATAAATAAAGGACTTAAGTCAGAGTATATTCCTGATCCAGACGCTGAAGTAGGACATTGCGTTCATCGTATCGCCTGCCATCCTTCGCAAACTGACGTATTATTTATGCAAAAACACTGGGATGTCATGCGTAGTGATAATGCCGGTGACTCTTGGTATGAGGTCAGTGGTGATTTACCCTCAGATTTTGGTTTTCCCATTGTGGTGCATACCCATGAACCCGAAACGATTTATGTCATTCCTATAAAAAGTGATTCAGAGCATTATCCCCCAGAAGGTAAGCTTCGGGTTTATAGAAGTCGTAGTGGCGGTAACCAGTGGGAAGCACTGACCAATGGTCTGCCACAGCAAAACTGTTATGTGAATGTATTGCGTGATGCGATGGCGGTAGACTCACTTCAGCAGTGTGGTATCTATTTTGGTACGACGGGAGGACAAGTTTATGCTTCAGCAGATGCAGGTGATAGTTGGCAGCCTATTGTACGAGATTTGCCTGCAGTACTTTCAGTGGAAGTACAAACGATAGCATAAAAAAACAAAGTATTAGTGAGATACTATTTTATGGCGAAAGTCTGTGTAGCATTACCTCATCATTTACAGCTATTAGCGCACTGTGATGCCAAAGTATATCTGGATATTGAGGGAGAGGTTACTCAGCATACTATTTTAAGCGCTTTAGAAAAAAATTATCCTATGTTGAGTGGTACAATCCGAGATCATGTGACACTACAACGAAGGCCGCGTATTCGTTTTTTTGCTTGTGGTATGGATATATCGCATCAACCACCAGACAAGCCACTTCCTGATGCAATCATGCAGGGTGAAGAACCTTTTTTAATTATAGGGGCTATTGCTGGCGGTTAATTTATACGCTTTGCTAAGGGGGAAGTCATTAAATTAAATGGCGATATCAGGTAACCACATTGTCTGATTTTCAAGATTTTTTAATAAATTGGGTAGTGCAGCTCCTGAAAAAGCAATGGTTATTTCGGGCTTACCTGGTGTATACATAATGTCTTGAAATGTTGTAAGTAAAGGATCAACAATCAAGGGAATTTCACTGGGTAAACCAAAAGGACATAATGCCCCAGGAACACAGCCAGTGACTTCTGTCATTTCTGTATCACTACCAATGGCGGGGCGCTTGCCAATGACATGCTTAATGAGTTTGGCATCGAGTCGTTGGTCTCTATGCGTTAAAAAAACACAATAACTACCACCTTTTAGTTTAAGAAATAAACTTTTCGTTGGTGCTGCGGTCCAGCCAAGTGCTTCTCCAATACGGGCATCTGTTTCAAAATCTAAAATAGGCTCATGCTCCCATTGTTCAAACGGGATTTCTGTTTTATTGAGCAAGGTAAGATTGTATAGATAAATTTGTTCTAGCGACAACACTGTTTTGACTCCTTTATTTCTTACTTTATCATTGAGTAGCTAACAGTTTTTTGAAACGTAAGAAGGTGATCATATCAGATTAATTAACGTTAAGCTTTAAAGTGAGAGCAGATTTCTCAAGCACCTTTGTTCAACGTTTGCATAATGCCTTTCGAACATGTCGTGAATCCTTCCTAGTGGTAAACGATTCGACGAGCATTATTCAGCCGTTGTCTACCACGGCCGTACATCGAAATACCACAGGTATTCATTTAATGATGATTGAGGTATAGCAAATAAAATTGTAATGCCTCGTATTGAACTGTTAATTTGATATAACACATCGTTACAAAATAGTGTTGCTGGTTTATTTGTTGTGTTTTTTGTGAAAATAAGAAATTTTTTGTTGAAAGTGGATGGGTATTAAACGCAGCTAACACTTAATCACAGATTAAATCTGTAAAGCAGTGTTATGATTGATAAGCTTTTAATCTGCAGCTGTCGTACAGTAAATAACAGTATAACGCTGACAACAAACCCCTAGGGGTATAAAATTGATTCGTGAAGGATATAATCCTTTTTAGAGTGTATTTTATGTTAGAAAATCAATCTTCACACCCGCAAGAAAAAAATCAACCTGGTAAACAGGGTAAAGTACCTATAACCGAATATGCAATTGAAAAACTGAATTTAGGTAAAAATATACCCTCAAATTTGTAAGAAAACTTTTTAGAGGAACGACTTGTTATTATCTGTAATAAGTGTGAAGTTGAATTTACAACAGAAGTAGATACTACTTCGCAAAACTGTCCATTTTGCGATAATAATATTGAGAGTGTAGCTCATTCTAGGAAACTCATTAAACCAGGTTCATTGCTGCCTTTTAAAATTAGTAATGAAACGGCGAAAAAAAGATATATCGCTTGGCTAAAAGGCTTATGGCTTGCGCCTAGTTTATTAAAAAGAAAAGCGAAACTCGAAATGCCGATAGCGGCCGTTTATATTCCTTATTGGACGTATGATGCTGAAACGGTAACGAATTACAAGGGGCAACGTGGAAAGTATTATTATACTACTTCAAGACATACAAGAACGAATTCAGATGGTAAACGAGAAACATATACTAAAAGACACCAACACACACGTTGGCATCCAGCTTCAGGAAAGATAGCTAACAGTTTTGATGATGTCTTGGTTTTGGCCAGTAATTCATTACCACGAAAAATTGCTGATGAATTGGAACCCTGGGATTTAGAAAATTTGGTGCCTTATCAAGAAGAGTACTTATTAGGGGTGAAAGCGCAGAGTTATCAATATGATTTAAAGGAAGGTTTTAAATGGGCGAAAATGAAAATAAAAGAAGAACTACGCACCAAGATAGAAGAGGATATGGGGGGAGATACGCAACGTATAGTCTATATAAATACAGAGTATAGTAATATTTACTTTAAACATCTTTTATTACCGATTTGGCTAAGTAGTTATCGATATAAAGATAAGGTTTATCGCTTTTTAATTAATGCGCGTACGGGTGAGGTGCAGGGCGAGCGGCCTTATAGCAAAGTTAAAATAGTACTACTTCAGATACTGGGTGGAGTGTGTGTTACTGGTGGATTTATCGTGTTTGAGCACTTTAAACGAAAATTTGGACTCGATTAACGCCCAAATATCCCGCCTTATGGGTATAAATGATGAGAGCTGGTTAAAAATTTCTAAACGCATGGTTTGTTATTATATCCACAATTATATATTCGCTTAAGTGTATCTACTTACATCCGCTTAAAGTCAGCCCCGTAGACCTTTTTTGGCGATTAAACAGTGAAGTTTAAGGATATTAAAACATGCGTTTTAAACCGCTTGACATACGCCCCTTTGGGGAGCGATTAAAGGAAGACCCTGACTACGACATTACCCAGGACCGCTACTGGGAAGCCGATCAAACCATGTCGATCTATGGTGATCCTGAACTGGGTACCTCTGTTTGGGATGATGTACGTAGTATGGAAGTCAAGGACTTGGGTGTTCCACTGTTACCTTATGTGATACGTGAAAAAACACCACCTATTTTGGATCGTGTGGTGCCTCCCGTACCTGAGCCAGATACCTCACCTGATTTAAGCTATAAAATTGTGGTGGAGGTCGCAGGAATAAAACATAATGGTAGTCAACGGTTGTATTTAGATGCAGATCGGCAGAATGAGTTGAGTGTTGATTTAAAAGCCGCAGAAACTTGCCGTAAAGAGGGTGAGCAATATCGTAGCCTGGTAGCATTCAATAATATCCCCAATATTTCGAGAACCATGGGCATCCGTATTGCTATGCATGGCCGTGGGGAACCGCCTTTATTATTGCCCCTAGGGCAAATTCAGCCAGTGTCTGATACGACAGAAAAAACACCTTGGGATAATATTATTATTCCGGTTAAACCACTGGGCTATATTACTGAGAAAAAAACTCGCCCTGAGTCTGATGTTTTACAAGAAGGGGGTTGGGTTTATGTATTTTGGAAAAATAAGTTATGGCGCGAGTTACAGGTAGGAAAAAACCAAACATATCGTGACACGCGTCTCGATTTTTATCGAAGAACACGTAATAGTCGTTTGGCGCCTTCTTCATCATCTGAGCGTGAACCATTAGGAACGGAATACGACACCATTTGGTTACCCTTTAAGATTAATGGTGAAGTACAGCAAGGGAATAATGGCATTAAAATGCTGTTTAGTAAGCGGCAACTTTCATGGACTCAAATTGACAAGCTTGAGGGTAATAGCACAGAGCTGGATAAGCAGGCAACCACGGTAGATGCTGTTGCGGTTTATGATAGTTTGAAAGGGTTTGATTTGGATGATGGTCCTGTTGGCCCTATTGCGCCCGCATTGCTTGATCAAAATACGGACGTTGCACCGCCCCCTCAAAACCCTCGTGTATCATCAGCAGCACAGTATCTGGATCGTAATCGCCAGCATAAGATCCCAGTCGTTTACCTGGATAATGTGCCTTATGTCTATTTAAAACTGCAGTTGCTGGATGATGATGGTGAGCTCCTGATGAATATGTCTTATACCATCAAGCTGGAATCCAGTTTTTTATTCGACCAGCAAAACGTTAAGTACCTTAAAAATGCACCAGCACTTAGACAATGGGAATCATCAGGCAATACCGATGCTGAGGGCATATTAGAAGTCAAAGTACCTGCTATTGCTAAGTTTGCAGTGATTTATTACACACCAGAAGGTGAATCTGAGCCACTTTCAAGTCTGATAAAAATTGGAGTACTAGCGCCAGAAGACACTATAGAAGGTCAAAAGGGTGCATTAAATAATTTAAGCATTCACTCTGGTTTTATTGATCAACAAGTCGATGAATGTTATCAGGCCGCAGTAGATGACTTTAAAGCTGCAACAGGGGCTTCAGATCAAGAATGGCTGCAAAAAATTACTGATAAAAAACAGTACTGTTAACGCTTGGTAGTAGAAAGGAATAGGAAGTAATGGATAAGCAGCAAATTTATGCGCAACATGCTAATAATCTTGATAAAGAGCAAATACAATTACTGAAGGAAAAAGATGAGCTAGATGCGAAAATTGCTGATCTTGAAGTGCTTGCGGATGAAAATGGTTTACCCAATCCTGGGCGCTTGGAACGTTTAAAACAACAAAGGGCCGTTATCATTAAACGCCTTGAACAGGAAGGTATTGAACAAAAACAGCTTTATCATGATTATAAAGTTGAGCTGAAGAAGCTTGATCAGCAAGCAAAAAGTAAATTGGAAAAAATTGTGGCCTATTTTGAGAATAAGCCAGATTACACACACCAACAGGTAGAATCCTTTGTTCAGCGGCACCGTGAATTAAAAAAAGAAGATGTCGTCAATGCACTGCAAGCATTTCGGATAAAATCCGGTTGTTTTGATCAACTACAGTTGTTGTTAAAACATAAAATTGAAGAAGCAAAAAGAATAAAAGCAGGAGCGTCAGCTCATTCAACAGCTATTATTTCCCGTCGTCATAGTTATGCAGAGCTGCTTAAAGAAATAGAAAGCGTTAGCCAGCGAATGGATGAGTTCCAACAACAAAATATTGAAAGCTATAGAATTGTGAATAGTTTTTATAAGGAACTTAATCTGGCAAGGGATTGTAGTGCTTGTAAAATAACAGATCAGGATATTGCCATTTATCAGCGGTTACAGTCTCTGCAGACTCATGATCAAGACTATCCTCATGATGATGAGACTAAAGTCACTAAAGTATTGATGCGTAATAAAGGCTGTGGTATTCGTTTTGTCTATGCGGATAAACCCTCTGAGCCAGTCCGTTATGGAACATTAATTCACTGGTTATATGATCTCCGTGATGACGCAAAACTGGCTGGAGCCAGTAATTCGAACACTATGGCGGGATATACATCACTTCAAGTTTGTCGAACGGATCATGGTGGTTATGTTCGAGGTGGTGAGTCATCCATCATCGGTGATCGGCAGTATTATGTAGATCTGGAAAAACAACAGTTAAGTGTAAAGCCCCGTTTGGATCATGACTTTTTGAGCAAAGTAGACACTATGGCTCGGGAAGCGCCTAATATTAGCCAGGCCTATTGGAAAGCAATGGCTAAAAAAGATCCTGATAGTTCACAGGACTTTAACAGTTCCAGTCCTGTATTTCGGCCAGCTAAACCCGGTCTTCAGCCATTAACGTTAAGTATTGAAAATCAAATAATGGCTGACATCATTAGTTATGGACTTGGTGCTAATAATTTATCCAAAACGCTGGATCAATTCTCTGAAGTCGCTAATGTCAGTGAGGAAGATAAGCATACAAAAACAGAAATAAAACAGTATTCAGAAACATTTCGGCGAAATAGAACCTATGGCTTTTTGTGTTACCCGGTTGATCGTGGGCCTCTTGTGACTAAACCCGTTAATGAGTTAACGGACATGGTGACCCCAGAACACACCGGTTTAAGGGTTGAAAATATTGCTTGGAAAGGCAAGCCAGAGTCACTGATCAGTGATAAACAAAAAGTCACTAAAGGTGATGATGGTTACCCTATTGTTACGATTAAAATCCATTGTACGTTACCCGAGTGGGATCGACGTATTTGTCTGGCTATAGATGAATTAGCGGAGCTTCAAAAGCAGCAGCAAGAAATTTTACAACCCTACTTAGCACAACAGGGTAACCTGATAAAAATGGTTGAGCTGAGTAAAATGCACTATATTTTTAGGAATCAAACCACTCCTGAAAGTGATGCACATTTAGTTAAAACTCACCAGGCAATATCAGAATTAGCCAAATTCACCAAAAAGCAAATAGACTTTTTGGGAGTAGAAACGAATATTTCATCGAAATTAGAAAAAATAAACCGCGCGATTCGCGCCAAAGCAGAATATTTATATGAATTATTGTGTTCTGTCGCATTTCAGGCTGAATTGAAAAGCTATTTGGATGAAATAGAATGCCAAATGAATAAAGCCTGTGGACCCTATATGGAGTCTGAGCCATTTTGGATTCATATTTTCGATACTATTGCCAAAGCCTATGGTGTCCTGGCTGCCACGCATATTGGTGATACTATTGGTGAAAAGGAAATACCTATTATATTAAATGGGATTGCTGGGCATAGTTTATCGGAGCCTCTGCTTGAGGAGCAACATTATAAAAGACCGTATGATACGTATAAAGAACAATTAGACCATTACGACTATCGTGGAAAAAAATATAAATCAGGTATTACTCCATATGATAAAAGGGTCATAAAAGCACAGAGTAAGGATGGTAAATCCTGGCGTGATAGTTTTGAAAGTGCACAGGAAGCTCAGGCAGGGCAAATTGGCCCTTTATCAACCATGTTAAACTATGAAGCCATTTGGGATATTAAGAATTATTATCAGGAAAATTTAAAATCAACGCTCAATACGTATGTGAATAATATCCCTGGTCCTCCTCCTGTGCTCATGGTAGTGCTGGATACTTATGCCTATTTTGTCGGTAAACGGCTGAAAAAAATCAGCAATAAATCCAACAATTTTCATATTCGTGCGTTAATTTCAGTCATGAATCTGGCAGGTATTTTTAAAACCCAGGAAGGTAAAATTAATACTAGGCGAGTTCAGGCTATTCATTTGACTATGTTTATGCGTCAACGTAAACATGGTGAACAGGCTGTGATGAGTGCGCTATTTGGTAAAACAGAAGGAAGTTTTTCAAGTAATCTCTCGGATAATATCCAAGCATCAATACATGGTAAAATTTATAGGGGGACTTTAACATTTCTTAACCTTGCTATTGCAATAGAAGATTTTACTAACCTGGCATGTTCAGACGCATACGAGGAATATAAAAAGAAAGGCAATGAAGCAGAGTTTTGGTATGACTTTGCGATGAAAAGCATGTCCGTAGTGGATGCAACCGGTAAAGCCGTAACATACGGAGCCAAACTATCAACGCGATTTAACAATTTATTAAATAGCAAAGGCATTTCGACTAAAATTACTGGAGCACTCAATGTGTTTGCTTTGATAGGCTGTATTGAAAGTACAGTTAATGCTACAGTCGCTTTAGCCAATTACTTAGAAAGTAATCCAGTATTTCCTGATCATGACAGTACGCTGACAACGTTTATGTTGGCTTCTGACTTAGTAGGACAGTTCGCTTATACCGTTGGTTTTTTAATTTCTGATATACTGCCTATGATGGGTATAAATTGTATTCCAGGCGTGGGTCAATTCTTATTTATCATTGGTACCATAACAGTACTTGTTAAGTTTGCGTATGATCACTGGGATGAATGGTTTGATGCAAACAGTTATCAGATAATAAAAGCACGTTGGGAAACTGTTAAGCAATCAGAAGCGTTTAGGCAACTGATAGGTGTTCAATATGAGTCAAACGCCCCAGATATTCAAGGTGAAAAAGATGCAAGAGGGTTAGCGCTGGAAGTAGATCAATTAGTTAAGGATGATAGCCATTGGAATACCTTTAACTGGCGTGCAGTGATTCCATTAAAATTGAGTGGTTACACGGAAGATCAAATACAAGACTGTGTATTTATACATGGCTCAGCACCCTATAAAAATCATCATATGCATCCCATGAACACCCGAAAAATAATTGAGTACTATACTCAATTAAAAGAATTGGTGAAAAAAGAACCAAGTGCACAGTTTAGCTCTGGTCGAACATTTACAGATGTTATTGATTTATTAGAAACTGGTACCTTTGAACCCAGTAGACATCACCCTGAAGACCTCGATGGTCAAAGATGTACATGGGCCTATGAAGAATTCTTAAGACCTATTCATTAGAGGTGGTAAGTAATGAGAGCAATAAAGTTTGTATTACTTATATTATGCTTTGCGTCAAGTTTTGCACTGAGTGTTACTGACACAGTGCAAAAGAAAATAGATGAAAAAGTCAAAATACTTAATGATGCGATTAAAACAGATGTAAAACCTGAAGTGTTTATAATAGGCAAAGATATTAAAAGAAAAAAAGCCATTAAAGATGATGGTTTTCATAAACCTAGCTTTCAGCTTATAGATGTCTGTTCAGTGTGCTACATATTTGAGTCTGACGGGTCTGTATCAACTGTTTACCTTAGAAAAGCTAAAGAGGTTGATTTGCAGTTAGTAAGCAAAGCCGGCAGTATAAAGCATATCATTATTATGGATGCCAAAATTAATAATTTTGACAGTATTGAGAAAATTGGAGACTTGGTTTTTGTTAATTTATTAGAAACAAGCTTTGATAGTGATTCTATAGTGCTTTCGAATAAAACAATCAAGTATTTTACTTTAATGTTTACTGACATAAAAAAAATAAAGTTTGGCCCATTAGGTCAGGTTAAATATATTAATGTTTCAATCAATAAAATAGAGCGAGTAGATGGTTTTCAGAATATAGGTAGTGTAGAAACCCTTAACTTGAAGGATAACAGAATATCAGATTTGTCTGGTCTTAAGCCTCTAAAAAATTTAAAAAAATTATCTCTGTATAGAAATCCAATCAAAGATGTAAGCTTTTTGGTTAATAAACCTTTATTGGAAGAGCTGCAAATTGTATTAGAAGCACCAAAAGAGCAATATCAACTATTTTCAGAACTGAAAAACTTAAAAGAGCTTTTGATTCAGGCACCCAATAACATTACTGATCTTTCCGATTTGCCTGAAATGCCATCATTGCAAGCGTTGAATATACCTGGTGCTGCTCAGCATATTACGGACGGTAGTGTTGGTTTAGGCAGTATGCAAGGGCTTAAACGATTTAAAAATCTAGAATTTCTTGCATTAAGCGGCCATAGGTATAAAAAAATAGAAGGGCTGGAGCATTTACCTCATTTAAAAGAACTACATATCAATTATACCCCAATTGAAGATTGGAGTGGCTTATCTAAGGTATCAGAGAAGCTAGAAGTACTTTATGCCGTTGATGCTAAAGCGCCAAGTGTAGGCCGAGTTGAGGAAATTGAAAAGCTACGTAAGAAAGGAGTTATGGTCTTTGACTAAATGGTATAATTCAACCCCGTTTCATATCTTCTCATTAATATCATGTGGTTTTCTGTTATTTATCACTATTCCTCATGTTTTAAATGGCGAATATCAACAATATACGCCTTTTATGTTTATTTGGGTTGTCTACTTAACGCGTTCTTTAAAGTATCTTTTTGGAAGTGAGGATAGTTCAGTTCAAGAAGAAGCTAAAGCAAAGGTAGCGAAAAAGCTTAATCTTAACCCTATGAAATTGACTACTGACAATGTAAGGCAGCTTTACCGTGATGGGTATGAAAGTCTGGCATTTAGGCAGTTTTGTAAGCTAAAAAAACATAAGTCTTATACCAAAGAAGAACTAGCGGTTAAATTTGCAGACTTTGTTAAAAAGTAAATAATGGGCTGTTTTAGCCTTTACCCTAAAGTGATCTGCGCCATAAGCCATTATTTGTTCATCCGCAGCAGAAGGCCATCCTTGGCCACTGCTGCTTACCGTGTTCCCGACACGTGTTTCACAAACAACAGCTCACGACGCTTGCCAGCTTTAGTGTTGATATACAGATCAAGGAATTATCACTTTTGAACGATTGCTATTTTTAATAGATCGAAGATTAAATTTAAATGCGCCTAACCAAGTATCCTAAGACTTCAGCGTACTAAAAGATAAAGATAGAAAGCTTAGCCTGAAGGTCTGTAAGATTGTAATGTACAGGTGCTAGATAAAACGCTTTAAGCCTGGAGTTCAGTGCTGTAATGGAAGTAGTAAAATACAGTAAAGACAAGTATCTGTATGAATTTAGTGAAACCCAGCTTAGAGTGTTTAACTGGAAAGTCGCTAAAACATACCAATGGCTTGATGTCAGAGACTACTTCGCTGATAAAGAAGGCTTTTTACATATTATATTTAAGTGCGGTTATACCGTTAGCTTTCATTATGAACATGATAGTAAAGCATATGATGCATCGATATTATGCTTGATTAACTATCTACCACCTGCAAACCAAAAGCGAAAAAAATCTGTATTTAGTGGCTTTTTCTCACGCTATAATTATTCTGACAAAAAAACAGGAAAAAAAGTTATACAGTTGATTCGTAAAACGTTAACAGTTACATTTTTTCTGGTGATAGTGTTTGCTTATATTTTAATGCCAGTTTTCATTGTAGTATTGCTTGATGTGCTCACTCCAAGCAGTATCACTACTAATTATGGACTTCTATTTGGGGCTGTTATCTTTACCGTTCTTCTCGGGAGTATTCCTTGGTATTTACGATTTCCATCATTTTTAAAAAATACCTTTAGTAATGTTAGAGTAGCCATTACACATCAAAGCAATAATGTGTTATTGGATATTAAGCCTTTGGTGCTTAACAAATTTCATTTCCAACAAACTTCTTTTCCTATACAGAATATTTTTCCTCCAACAATTGAAACACATTATATTAAAGGAGGACGTCACTGTGATCCTTACATAGTTCGAATGAAAGTATGTAGAATCTCTTTTAGGGTATTTGGTCAAGATGGTACCTTTGAACTTGAACTAGATCCTAACGACCTCTTTACGATTTGTCACTCTATTCAAGAATACGCTGAAAGAGTTACAGATATTACGGTCAGTAAGCCACCAATATTAACTCCAAATAATTAACTTTAGGTCTTTTTGGACAATTCTATGTTGTTTCAAAGAGTAACCATGGGGCAAAATAAAAGCTGGCTAATTGACACTGAACTGTCTGCCGCAAGGATGCGGCAGTCAAGCGTCCAGGGAAGGATTTACAGTGGGTTCAGTGTGATTAGGTAGCTTTTATTAAAGGCTGTGCAGGCTTAGAGTAATTTACATCCTTGTTCTCACAAAAAAATCACTATTTTTAGAAGTGTCCAATAAGACTATAATAGTCGTGTATTGATGTTGATGAACTTGATTTAGTCATATTATTTCCAGTAACTTTGATTACGTTACAGCCTGCTTTATATGCGCTTTCTATACCTGCATCTGAGTCTTCAAAAACAAGACACTTGCTAGGGTGAATATTGAGAAATTTTAATGCATTTAAATAGGGTTCAGGATGCGGTTTTCCTTGCTTACAATCTTCTGACGATATTAATAATTCAGGAATGGGTAAATTACAAGCCTTTAATTTTGAGTGAGCTAGTTTATTCGTTGATGATGTTACAATCCCCCAATTCATTGCTGGTAATGAAAGTAAGAAATGTTTTGCTCCGGCTATTTCGTTAGCAAGTTGTGATAACGCTAATTCTTGATCCTCCAACCATTTAAGCTCTTTGTAAACATCTGCTTCAGGTAAAAATTGTCTTATTATGTCTTCACCTCTAACACCATGACAGCATTCTTTAATAAGAGGGTAGTTGATATTAACTTTTGTAGACCATTTACGCCAAACATTTTCTACAATTTTAGTGGTATCAACTAAGGTTCCATCTAGGTCAAAGAGAAAATATTCATACTGTAACTGCATTTTAACCTCGTAATAGTTTATTATTTTTTAATGCATTGGCTAGTTCTTCCCAGGTAAAACGGTTTATAAATGAGCGGCGTGCGTCTTCTGCATTGTTTGCCTCTATCAGCACGGGGGCTAGTATGAATCCTTGCTTAAATAAACTTGTTATAATTTCTGCGGTATCACTGCAAGAAATGTCTTCTAATATCAATATGTTATCTTTAGATAGAACACAGAACTCCATCTTCAAACCCCTTCACTTGATGACATTTTGCATAGCATTGTATCAAAGGGTGTGATAACGTATATTGAAAAATAATCAATAGTGATAACTTTAGGTTATGAGATTAAACATCAAACACTTACTGGCTATAGAAGAGCTGGCGAAGGCAGGTAATTTTAGAGTAGCATCACAGAAACTATGTATTTCACAACCAGCACTTTCTAAACAAATAAAGTATTTTGAAGAACTTTACGACATCGAAATATTCATTAGGGGGGCTAAGGGCATAGAGTTATCGGATGCCGGGAAGGCGATTATTCAAGAGATAATAAGCTTGAATAGACATGCAGAGAAACTTGATAAATATATTATAAATGCAGCCAAAAGTATAAGTAACTTACACATTGGGTTTGGTAAATCAAGCAATGATTTTCTTCCTGGCTTAATACGAGAGTTCAAAAAAAGCTATACCTCTTTATGCATCTCATTAATTGACCTTCCGTCTTATGAACAGGAAGAGCAATTACTGACAGGTGTTATAGATGTTGGGTTTATGAGAAAACCAAAAACAAATACATTAAAAAGCGTAAAAGTATCCAGTGATGAATTTGTTTTAGTGGTTTCAAAACATATACACAAGACTAATAAAGTTGAGTATTATTTGAAAGAATATGATTTATTAATGCTTAGTCTCTTTGATAAATCTGAAATGAACAATCAGATATTGAAAATAATTAGTGGTCTAGATTATAAAATTAACAGTATTTCAACCGATATTCAGACAACAATTACTTTAGTTATGTCGAATGTAGGGGTCTCAATTTTACCTAAAAAGTCAATTTATAAAGATTGTAGTGATATTGTTGTTATTCCGCTTGGTAAAAATACAAGTTGGGACATTCATATGGTGTGGGATCCAAATAGAATGTCTAAGTCTATTAACTTATTTGTAGAGTATGTAAAAAATAATTTGAATACTTAATCTTTTAATTCATTTTTATATGCCATAAAAGCTTAAATATGAGGTTTATCTTATGTATGTTCTTTGCTGTGGGCATACCTTGCGCTGTGAGCTTTGTGTCAGAATGATATATAAGCCTGTCTCTGTTTGTGTATTTGAACTTGATCATTGAGTAGAAGGTATATTAACCTAACAGAAAATAAAATAACTAAAAAGGTCTGATGGTATGGATAAATATCTAGTCACAAAAGAAGAAATTGAAGATTTTGAAGGGATAGATAAAACACATTTTCTGAATCCCAATGCTCGCAGAAGAAATAAGTCCCTTGGAGATTTAACAGGACTGATGGGGTTTGGTTTTCATATTATAGAAATTAAATCTGGTTATGAGTCCACTGAATTACACAAACATTACCATGAGGATGAATGTGTATATATTCTGGAAGGTGAAGCAACTGCCACTATTGGCGATCATGACTATAATGTTAAACCAGGTGACTTTATAGGTTATAGGGCTGGTGGTTTACCCCATAAGTTAACTAATACAGGGGATACAACCTTAAAATGTATTGTCGTGGGGCAGCGATTAGACCATGATGTGGGTGACTACCCAAATAAAAATAAAAGAATTTATAGAAACAAAAATATGAAAGCTAATTTAGTAGACTTGACAATTATTGATGAACCTGTTGTAGGTAAAAAATCATAATTTTATACTGTAGTTATTATAGTAAAGTTGCTTTGGTATGTTGACAAAGAAGGCAATGAAAAGTCTTTTTTGTTAACATTGAACTCCATATTCTAGGAAATATTTATTTGGTACTGTTTTAATCCCCTACATATGAGTTTATACTTTAGCTTGACTGTTTATATATTGCTAATACTGTAGAGTATATCCTTCACGAATCATTTTTAGGGTTTGTTGTCGGCATTCTTGAACACCAAGGATAGTGTGAATGCAGTTTATGCAGGAGCATTTAACTGCCACCCCAGTCACATATTAATATAAGCTCCGAGGGCAGGGAGCTTCATCGTTTGACAGCCGTCCCTAAAAACCCTTCGTTTTGGGTATATAATAAAACGTACTTTAAAATACGTGATCAACACGCATCTCTCAGGGAGGTGAGAGTGATTAGGTATTTAACTATTTTACATTCAGGGAAAGGAAAACCATTTGATATACGAGCTATTTCGTCATTTAATGGTAAAGTTATTATCTTTATTGGTGGTTTGCTACATTTAAATGGGTTTGAGCTTGGGGCCGGTTTAGGTGCGTTGTTACATTCATTGTGTTCAAAAAGTGGTTCACACTACTTGATATGTACTGTCGTTTTATCAGAAAAACCTATTATTTCAGTTCATAAAAAAGATATGCATGCCGCCGCTAAGGATGGTGTATTATTACCTTATGCTGACCAAATTTCTCTAGACTTGCTATTTCCCAGAGAATTGATATCGCTTTGGAAGGGGGTATCTGGTGATAAGCAATTAAATACCATGTCGGCATATTTTAAAAAAATTATTTTTGTGGGCTATTCATATGGTAACTCTATAGTACAACAAATAGAGTATTCAATACGTATGCAGTTTAAAAGGCATGGTTTACCATTACTTCCTTTAGAAAATGTTCAGGCTATTAATATTGGACCATGTATATTGCCACGCCTATTCTCTAGCATTAACGGTGAAGTTGTATCATTAGTGAATAGATCGGAAATTAACAGTAAGAATAATGAGCATTATGATCAAGGAGTATTTAATCAGGTTTTTTTTATCTTTACTCAAGACAGATTTATGATAGATACTATTGGTGATGAACTTCTACCTTATGATTATAATGATATCCAAATTTGCACTTACTATATTAATAATAAAAGATTTATAATTGATAATGGAGAAAATAGTTTGACTTATAAGCTATGGGTTAGGCAGTTACCTTGTGGTAGTTTTACAGGTCAGCTTGATTTTTGTAATGATCCTTTTGCTCATGATTTAACGACGTATTGTAATATAGAAACTGTTATTAATACACCTACTGAGGGGGATGTTGTTACTTATCCTTCATCTTTTTTGGGGGAAGCTATTCGTATTACGATGAATGCAATGATGAATGGTAATTATGAGCACCAATTACTATCGTTTTCATCTGTTAACAAGATCTTTTACCGTTATCAAGAAAAGAAAGCCAAACTTGAAAGCCTCATTAATAAGTATCGACACTCAAATTTGAGTGAGAGTGTTGGACTTGTTCAGCGCGAGTTTGCTCGAGTAGGAGAGCACTATGGTTATTATAGAATACGATAAAAGGAATTCTAAAACAAAAAGCCTGCTTGAGTATGAAAATAGTTTTTCAGTCTTAGTAAAATCTATTGTTGACACGGTACTTGGTAAAATTAATGAAGAGAAAAATATTACATCAGGTGAAATTGAACGACACTATCAGTTAGCGTTACTTCTTTCCTTTCTGAATATCGAAAGCTTAAAACAAAGTTTAATTAAGCAGGTAATTCCACAATTTGTTAAAGGTGATAAATTAACACAATGGTATTATGCGCTAATGTATACCAATAGCATAAAAATGCCTAAAGCTGAGGACATAAGGCCTGCGCTACTATCTTTACCAATACATGTTAATGATACATTTGAGTTGGCGGTTAATGATTGTATTGTTCGCCACCTCATGTTCTCGCTTAAAGAGATTATTAGAAAAAAACTGATAACGACTAGGTATGCCATTGATATCTGTGATTATATTGTGCATATCATAAGCCCTAAAGTAGACGCGAAAGCTATGAGTTCATTATGTAAAATGGTGGGTGAACTTTATGCTAATGACCATAAAGCATTAATCTATTTATCTATTGGGTGTGGTGACGGACACGCAGATAGCCGATACATTAAGTGTTTAAAGAATCGATATCCTAGTTTGGATTTACATGTGGTTGGCTTGGAGAAGTATGTTTCATCTGAAAAGCATCCATTTGAGTATTTATTTGATGGAAAGTTAATCTATATTTCTGATAATACAAAATATGAAAGCTACCCTACACTGGCGTGCCAAGCACTAGGTGATATAGATGCAAATGTATTGTTGGTAGAACGATTTGCCCTACATCACCTAGGAATTTCTTTTGATTGTTTTAAAGAGAGAATTGATGGATGTCCGTTACTATCAATTGAAGAGCCTGTGAATTTTTATGAAAGAACTCATTTATGGATGAGAGTGGCACGTATTGCTTATGATTTGTTAGTGAACTGGTGTTTTGATCAATATATTAATCAGAACTGGATTTCTTCGGCACTCGAGTATACTAATCCTAAATCAGGGCAATTTAATGTGCTATATCGTTGGGTTGAAAAAATTCCTGTAGAAAATACCCAGGTTAAAGGCATTTACCCAAGAACAGATGTTATTCCGTACCGTCAATTTGTGCATTAAATGTAAAAATACTTTTTAATGAATAAGAAAAAGGGGAGCTTTGCTCCCCTGTAAAACAACTAGTAATATGAAATCCTAGTAATGTTTTAAAGTCCCATCGCTGAGGACGTACTACGGCGTGGGTCAGCAGCACCATAAAGTGTACCGTCAGGCCCGACCAAGATACTTTGTATTGCTCCCATTGCTGGTTTCTTTGAGACAGTGTGTCCCATAGACTCAAGAATTTTAACGGTATCAGGGCTAATGCCTTGCTCTACGCGAATTTCATCAGGTAACCATTGATGGTGGATACGTGGAGAATTAACGGCTGTTTGAACATTTAACTTGTGGTCTATGACATTCATAATCACTTGTAGGGTGGTGGTGATAATTCGCGAACCACCAGGACTACCAGTGATTAAAAAGTTTTTGCCCTCTTTTTTTACGATAGTCGGTGACATAGAACTGAGCATACGTTTGTTGGGTTCTACTTTATTCGCATCACTACCAATTAAACCGTAAGCATTAGGTTCACCTGTTTTAGCGCTAAAGTCATCCATTTCGTTATTTAGTAAAAAGCCTGCACCGTCTACGACAATACCTGAACCATAACTAAAGTTAATCGTATAGGTATTGGCAACGGCATTGCCCCACTGATCAATAATCGAAAAGTGTGTGGTTTCATTACTCTCATAACCAGGAGGGGTTCCAGGTTTGAGGTCTTTACTTGGTGTCGCTTTATCCAGTGAAATTTGTTTCCTTAGGGTTTTTGCATATTTTTTATCGATTAACCCTTTGGTTGGAACTTTAACAAAATCACTATCACCTAAGTAAGTGGCTCGGTCAGCGTAAGCACGCTTCATGGCTTCTGCCATTAAATGAATTGTTTTTGCTGAGTTGAAACCGTAAGAACCTATAGGATAACCTTCCAGAATATTCAAAATCTGTACGATGTGAATACCACCAGAGCTGGGAGTCGGCATAGAATAAATATCATAGCCACGGTATGTACCATGTACAGGTTTACGAATTGCTGGCTTGTAGTTTTTTAAGTCATCATGAGTCATTAAGCCATCATGGCGCTGCATTTCTTCAACAATAAGGTCTGCTGTTTTTCCCTCATAAAAACCAGTGACACCTTCTTTAGCAATGCGTTTTAGTGTTTCTGCAAGATCCTTTTGAATAAAAAGTTCACCGGGTTGGTAGGGAGAGCCATCAGCCTTATAAAATGTTTTAAGTGAAGCAGGCCATTTTTTAAGCATTTTTTCTGCATCTTGAGTACCTTTGGTAAAGCGTGGTGGTACTTTAAAGCCTTTTTCGGCTAGCGCTATGGCAGGAGCAAGTGCGCGTTCACGAGAGATTGTGCCATGCCGTTTCAAGGCCATTAATAAGCCTGCTACTGTACCTGGTACGCCAGCCGCTTTATGAGTAAACCGGCTACGGTTCTGTACCACATTGCCTTCTTTGTCTTGGAACATCGTTGGTGTTGCTGCCGCTGGTGCTTTTTCTCGGTAATCAATAGTCTCAATGAGTTTGTCCTTATCCTTGGAAATAAGCATAAAGCCACCACCGCCGATATTTCCTGAACGAGGCTGGGTAACTGCAAGGGCAAAGGCTGCTGTGACTGCGGCATCAATGGCATTACCCCCTTCGTTGAGTACATCGACAGCCACTTTTGTGGCTAGCGTATGGCTGGTGACAACCATTGCTTTTGAGGACTCAACAGGAAGGCTGCGATCTCCCTCAAAAATGTATTGTTCAGCAGTTGCTGCCCAGGTGTTTATACTGATGATTGATGCGGCTGTAAGGCTTAAACTACAAATGATGTGTTTATAATTTATTGTTTTTCGGCGTTGAAAGCGCGTGAGTATTCGCCAATTCATTTTTATTCCCTGAGTTGTTTATGTATTTTATACCCTTTACAGAGGGTAACTGTTTTTGCATTTGCGACAGAATTAACTCAGTTGAACCACCGTGCTGCAAATGCTGTTTTAGTTTTTTCGCATTAATAAAAAGGTGGAGTTTTTGGGCGTTTTAACCTGCTTATAACACTTTAAAAAGTGGATATAATTAACCGTTTTGAGGTAACCCTAAGAGGATACATCAGAAGGCGTAAACTTCCCGGTACACATCTTATGCTGCAGAGAGGCTTGAGACAAGAGGGATAAGTCCCCTTGCTTGTAAATAAATAGCAAATGGGGACTTTTTTATTCAAAGAAGAACGTTGCAGGTTCAATTAATACGATAATTTTATTGGTCATTGAATAAAACAATTTAGTTGAGTTTAGCGTGCTGTAAAAATGCTTCAAACTCTTGACAGCCACCTATATAGTCTTGCCCATGAAAAATTTGAGGTACTGTTTCTACAGGTTTGCCAATTGTTTTTTCCAAATCTGCTTTAGTTATATTTTCAGCGTGAATATCAATGTAATTGAAATTCAATTGTTTGTCTTCGCATAGTTGTTTGGCTCTGCGACAAAATCCACATCCCTCACGACCGAAAATAGTAATACGTT
This sequence comes from Zooshikella harenae, assembly GCF_018837975.1. Classification (GTDB taxonomy): domain Bacteria; phylum Pseudomonadota; class Gammaproteobacteria; order Pseudomonadales; family Zooshikellaceae; genus Zooshikella; species Zooshikella harenae. The sequence continues at coordinate 75,440 of NZ_JAGSOY010000003.1, forward strand.
GCATGTTAATGTCCTCAAAAAATGAGTCTGTTAATCTCCTGGCAGTATGGCAATAGTTTAAAGCCACTATTTCTGCTGTTTCTTATTGATTAATTGCACCATAGTTTCCAACATCAAGCTAATAACATTAAACAATGCTAATGATTGAGAAAAACTATAGCCTAGTTGGCATCAACAGTATTAAGTGATGGCTGGGTATTCATTTGTCAGGTATAACAGGGAAAAAATGTCGTCTGTTACTAAAGTTAACTATATCCCTTAATAGATCAATGTTTTTGAATCAGGGAATAGTTCAGACTGTTTATTCAAATCACTTTGAATAAACAGTAGCTTTAGCTATATTCGTGCTGTTGGGTTGTAGTTTTTACTCAACAAAGGGGATAGCGTGCTGCCTAAATACTTTAGTTTGTAGCTTAGCTTAATATTGTAATAGGTCGTGCGAAGGATAACAGGCTGCGTAGTATTGGTATTAGTAAAAGGTTATGTAACAACCAGATGATTGACGTTCTACTGGGATTTCGTCAGTAGTTGTAGAGGTATTCTCTAGTAGTGGATTGGGTTGTTATATCCTTAGAAGAAGTAGTAGGTGGCAATGAAACGATTGTTAATTATGTTGGCAGGTACTGTTTCGTTATTATTGGGAGTTGCTTTCTGGTTGACTGACAGTGAATCAGGGGTCGCTATGACAGCAAAGCCAGCTCCCTTACAACATCTGTTGGAGAGGCATACACCCACCTTTCTTCCTGTGGAGGGTGTGTATGAGATTAACGCAACGGAAGCTGATCTCAGGCAGCTCTTGGTTACATTGGTACACAAATATCCACAATGGCATGTCACTGGTATAGATATTGAGCTATTGGAGCAAAAAGCGCTTATACGCTCATCTGTACAAGTTGGTCCACGTTATCTGAATGTCACATCGCTGGTTGGCATAAGAGGCGATAAACCCGAATTGATGGAAGTGCAATTGGCTGATCAGGTGCTACCTGACTGGTTGGTTAACCTGGTGCTTGAGCATACCCAGCAAACTGCTCGTTTTGAGCCTGTATGGCAAATGTATCAGAATATCGAACGCGTTCGTATTGCGCCGCAGAAAGCTGTTCTGGCTTATCACTGGTCTGAAAGAATGGTCGCTGCGTTAAATAAACAGGGCAAAGATTTTCTGTTTTCTCCTGCCGATCAGCAACGAATTGCACTGTATTTAGTTGCGGCACACAAATATGCAGAACAAAGTAAAGTGCAAAGAGAGCCTTTACCTCAACTATTCCAACAGCTTTTCCAGTTAGCACAACAGCGTACGCAGACAGGTGAGTCGGCAGTGGATGAAAACCGCGCTTTACTGACAGCGTTAGCACTTTATCACTCTAATTTGGATTTATCTGATTATAAGGTGCCTAAGGCTCTGCTTAAGCAACGTAAGCGCTTTTATCTGAACAAAAGAAAAGACTTAGCCAGACACTTTGTATTATCTGCGGCAATGTCGCTCTATGTGGGTGACCAACTTACAGATAGCGTGGGTTTGCTAAAAGAGATGAATGATTCGCGGAATGGATCAGGTTTTAGCTTTTATGATTTAGCCGCTGACCGAGCGGGTATTCGTTTTGCACGACAAGCAACCAAGTCAGAAGCCGTTGCTAAACAGTTACAAGCGATGATGGCCGTTTCTGTGAACGAAGCAATGCTTGTACCTGCCTTCAATAAATTACCTGAAGGGATGACCTCAAAACAGTTTGAAGCTGAGTTTAAAGATACAAAAAGTACAGGCTTCAAGCAGTTAATACACTCTATTGATCGCCAGATTGAGGCGAGTCCTTTATACAGAAGGCCAAATGCAATTGCTGAGTAGTCACTTGGCCTTGGAATGACGTTGAGCAGGGTAGGATTGCCCTGCATAAGGGGATTGGGTATTCTACGCGCCTCAAATAGAACGTATTCTGGTTATAAAGTGATGAGGTAATGACGAATGTATGTTGATGCATCTGTAGTAGCGAGTGTACTGGTGGTTGTGGGCGTTTGTGCCATAGTAGTGTTTGGTGGTCGATTTATTGCTAAGCGGATGCGTGAAGATGCTAGCTAAGGCCTGTTAACAAACCTTAGTAAAAACGTCTGAAAAGATTAAATAAAACAGAGGTGTCGGGACCTCTGTTTTATTCTCTGCAAGCTTTGCTGTAAACACTAGACGTATACCCTTCACAAATCATTTTTAGGATTTGTCATTAGCGCACTTTTACTCAAGTCTATTTTTTCTTTTCCACATTTAAAAAGCCAACTTGCTTATCGACTCATCTTCTTAACGATGGCTTGCAAATGCCCAACATGTTGTTTAATGCCAGTAATAGTTTGCTGGGTTATGCCTTGAGGCTTCATATTTTTCCACTGCTGTCCAAAAAGTTGTTGTCCTTGTGAGTTAAAAAATAATTTGACTTCGTGGAGTTCAATACTGATTGGCCCATCATTGTTAAGTACTTTGTGTGTACTTTTTTCAGCATAGTGAAATAGGCGACCTTGTGAAAAATAATACTTGTGGCTTCCTTCTATACGTTTGCCATCCTTGCGCCGTTCTTGAATAAAGCGCAGCTGGCCTTGTTCAAGGAAGGCATCATATGTTGAAAAAGAATCACCATCCTGCCAGGTGCCACTGATTTTATGTAAGGTGTCTTGTTGTGCCTCAATCAATAAGGCTTGTTTTTTGAGCGCAGCTAACTGAGCATTATCTTGAATCGCGGCGACTTCTGGTTCTGGGGCATTTTGGTAAGGCTTGGCTTGTTCAACCAAGCACCCACTTAACAGTGGTAGTGTGCAACTTAGCACAACTGCAGACCGTGATAGCGTTAGCAATCCTTTCATTATATGTTTAACCTCATGATGCATTGTTGTCTGTTTTCTTGCAGATGGTTGCGAACAGAAACTATGCAGTTTAATAGCCCACTGCGTTTAACTCATGGTTTTATGTGTGGCTTGCTTCTCAATTACAAAATATACCCTTCGAGTTGTACATTAAACATAGCATTATAACTTTGAGTTATAGTTGTATTAGTGGCTTACTTTGCTCCCCGTTATTGGGTTTTATTCGCTTATATTTAATTCATCAATGAAATTAATAACGATAGGTAAAATCAGTCGTTATTAATGATATGCACTGTTGGTTTGGAGAGTGATGTGCAGTCTAATTATCGTGTAACACATGGCAGTTGGGATGAAGCCATGCAGGTTATTTCACAATTGCCAGAGTTTGAACGAGACTATTCTGTTGAGGTGCTTACTCAGCATGTGGCAAACCAGGAATATTTGTTATTGATTGCCTGGTACGGTGAGCGACCTGTTGCATTTAAATTAGGTTATGCCCTTGATGATGACCGCTTTTATAGCTGGTTAGGAGGGGTAATACCCGCTTATCGTGAATTAGGTATAGGAACGGACTTGCTTGTTCAGCAAGAGGCATGGGCTTTAGCTCAAGGTTATGGCGTATTGGAAGTAAAATCCAGAAACTGCTTTCCAAAAATGTTGCGTTTATTATTGAAGCAAGGCTATTTTATCAGTCATGTTGAACCACAGGGGCAAGTGGATCAGCATATCATTTATTTTTCTAAAACGTTTTCACGGCTTTTGCAAAGTACCTAAAAAAAGTACCTAAAAGAAGTTGTTTTAACTGATACGTGTCGAGGCTGACTGCCTTGACTCCCTTTTAGCTTACACTCACTCTGTGGCATTTCACCGCAGTTAGCCATTAATCTCTATGTAAAAAAACAGGTACTATGGTGCTTGTAGGTGGGGTTTTAAAGGTCATGTAGGTGTATAGGTAACTCCACCTTACGTGTTTAAAATTTCAAGGAACTGAAGATAATGATAATTACAAATCGATTATTGGCTATAGATATCTTTCGAGGTTTGGCTGTTGCCTATATGATTTTGGGGAATACACCAGGCAGTTGGGATTATGTTTTTCCAGTATTACAACATGCCAAATGGCATGGTTGGACCCCCACAGATTTAGTGTTCCCTTTTTTTCTGTTTATTGTGGGGCTGGCAATGGCTTATTCCTTGTCACACTATTCTGATATAGATCGAAACAAGAAAATAATTCGTCGTAGTGGCCTGATTTTTTTGTTTGGTTTTATGCTTAATGGTTTTCCCTATACGCTGGAGGCATTTGAGCACTGGCGAATTTTGGGGGTATTACAGCGTATTGCCATTGTCTATGGTGTCGTTGCTCTGTTGATTAATAACTTAACGCATCGTCAGTTACTTTATTTTATGGTGATTAACTGGTTGGTATATTGGGCTGTCTTAGCGTTGGGGGCCTCTGGGAGTGATCCATTTAGTCTGGAACATAATGTGGTTCGCCAATTTGATTTATGGTTCTTGGGAGCCAACCATGTGTGGCAAGGGCATGGTATACCGTTTGATCCTGAAGGCGTATTAAGCACGTGGCCTGCATTAACAACAACACTGTTGGGGTATTGTGCTGGCGTGTGGTTAAAGCAGTTGTTGCCCGCCCAACGCATACCGCACACTTCACAAGCCATTATGAGAGAGACAGGTTTAAAAATGCTGGGTGTTGGCGGCGCACTTATTCTGGCAGCTTATCTGTTAAGTGCCATGGGGCTACCAATTAATAAATCGCTATGGACGCCAAGCTTTGTGTTATTAAGTGGTGGCTGGGCGTTTATTATTCTGGGCATACTAATCAATTTATTTCCAATGTCACATACACCAAAAACACTCTCACCTGTGCTGGCTTTTGGCTGCAATCCATTATTGGCTTATATCATTGCTGACTTATGGGTAAGAATATTGTACTCCGTACACATCACACAGGCCCAGGATCAAACAGCCTATGAGTGGTTATTTAATCAGGTTTTTATTCACTGGGGAGGACCTTGGTTAGGCTCTTTAAGCTTTGCTGTTACGCATGTGTTAATTATTGGTCTAATTATGTATGGCTTATATCAAAAAAAAGTCTTGTTTAAAGTTTGATTAGGCAACACATTCAGCCAGTATTTGCCATACTTGTGAATAGGGTTTGTGTGTTCTCAGTGGATTACACCGTATCATTGAGTCTCTGTTTTTATATCGTGAGTGTATTATGTTGGTTAAGTCGTTTGGTATACCTTCAATACTGTTGTCATGTAGCCTATTTGCAATATCTGCTTTTGCTGCCAGCAAGCCTTCAGCCCCCTGGCTTTCATTAACGGTTCCCAATACGGGTAAATCGATGGCGATTGGTTCTTATGCCGCAGGTTGTCTCGCGGGAGGTGAATCACTACCACCCAATGGTAAAGGGTTTCAGGTAATGCGTTTATCTCGAGCGCGTTTCTATGGTCATCCTGAACTCATTGGTTATATTAACGATTTGGGAGGGAAGATTGCGGATAGACAGTTAGGCACGTTACTCGTAGGGGACTTGGCGATGGCCAGAGGGGGTCCCATGGAGGGTGGACATCGAAGCCATCAAAATGGATTGGATGCTGATATTTGGTTTACGTTGGATAAGAAGTATCGGTTAGACCTGTACCAGCGTGAAGCGTTGAGTGCTTTTTCAGTGATTGCAAAGAAACGCTATACACTGGATACGTCGCGTTGGACCCCCAAACATGATTCTGCATTACAGTTAGCCGCTCAAGATGGTCGGGTAAATCGTATTTTTGTCACACCGCTAATTAAAAAGCGTTTGTGCAGTTTTAGAAAAACAAAGCAGGATGATATCTGGCTACGAAAAATACGCCCTTGGTGGGGGCATGATGATCATTTCCATGTCCGTTTGAACTGCCCTAAAGAAAGCCCTTTTTGTCGACCGCAAAAAGCTATTCCAGCAGGTAATGGCTGTGATAAAAAGTCACTCAAGTGGTGGTTGACTGTGACTGCTCAGCAACATGCAAAAGCACAAAAGGCTAAGGTGGTCACTAAGAAAAAAACAAAAAAAGCTGGAAAACCATTTTGGCAAAAAGTTAAATTGCCAAAGATGTGTCACAAAGTTTTTGCGGATAAGGCACGGTATTTAAATTGATTGTTTGTTTGAGAACAAAAAGCTCATATTCATTATGGGCTTTTTTTAATGCTGAAAAAATAAGTAGCTAAAGAAGAGGCCGATATGGCTGTAATTGCTACACAAAAAAATGCCCGTAAAAACGGGCAAAATGCATTAGGGAAAAGAAGATTTACAAGCCGAAATAGCCCTGCAATGAGCTAATTCGAGTTTCATTATAAATTTTCTGTCAAATTTTTAAATGGCTATTGTGATACTAATTTGCAACTTTAGTGTTAAAAATGTTAACCAACTGTTGTTGCCTGTTACGATATACATGTGAAAATGTTCATGTTTTGTTGACATAGCAACAGTTTGTTAACAGTAGTTATTTTAAATAGTCCCTTTTGGGAAGAGATTTATTGCATCTGGTGTGTATTCGTCAAATGTAATAAATTTCACATCTTTGTCGCAGCGTTCTTTTTTGTTAACTGTGTTGGGTTTTCTTGTGATTGACTATTCAAAATTTTTTCTTTAGCCAGTTCATATAAAATTGTTGTGCTTTGTAAAAGCATTTCTAAAGGAACGGCTTCATTAATGCCATGATAATTTACGGGTGGTCCTGCAATTCCACCTAACATAGGTCCTGCGGCAATGAGTGGTAAGAAGCCTTTTGCATCGGTACCACCACCAATCGCGTGAGCAGGACAATCTTCCCCCATCACTTTGCGGTAGGCATTATTAACGAGTTGAAAGTTGGGGCTTTCAGTATCTCGAATATCTGGGGTAACTCTGGTGCTAGTGTTAAAACTGATTTTGGACCCTAGGTGTTGCTTATTAAACGCTTGTGTAAGTTGAGTAAAAACAGTTTGAAATTGGCTTTTACCTGGTAGTAAGCCAAATGTTTTACCATCCCAGGGCTTATCCTGATGACCAACAGCATAACGAATATCAACGGCGAGTGTTGCCTTGTTATTCGTTGGCTCTGTTTGCAGTCGGGTAATCGCGTAGGTGGTTCCTGTGGTAAATATTTTATCTTGCTTTTGAAGTAGGGTGGGGTGGTGCTCGCCAAAGACCTTAGTGCCCCAGGTCCAGGCCACAAACTGGCTAAGCTGACTTAGGCCATTTTTTTGTAATGTGCCATTATCGGCCAAGTGAGCTAAAAAGTTAGTGATGGATACCAGCGGGTTGGCACCTTTTTTACGGTTGGCATAGGGCACTGAGCCATGTTGAGCACCAATGACTGAAGTGGTGAGTTTGAGTTGGGTAGAACTGATTCGGGTGACCGTCATGGGTGCTCGATGGTATTCCGGGTCATCAAATGCATAGTGCTGGTAGTCAGATTGTATCTGGTTAGCAAGATCATCGAGCGCTTTAGGGGCATTACTTTGGAGGATTGTAACGGTTTCACTAGGGATCTGGTTGGTTGGGCTGTCTCTTGGTGTATTAATACTGTGTATCCAAATACCTTGCTTAGGTGTCGTGCCTAGCGTGGTAAAAAACTGGGGACGTTCGATCCCTTTTTCGGCGCGAATACACCATGAGGCGTCAAAGACGATACCCAGGTCAGGTAATGCTTGTGGGTTCTCCGCCAAAAACTTAGGCGTTGCCATATCTGTTTCTTCTGACGTATCAAACCAGACTTCCAGTGTCATGTTGTTTAAGGTGGCAGGCGTCGCGTCATAATCTTTTGCTAATTGCTGCAGAATATTCAGCGTTGCCATTGCCGGGCCTTTGTTATCGACTGCACCACGCCCAACCAGGAAGGGTTGCGAGGTTTGGTGAAGCTCACGTTGTTCAATTCGAGGTTGAAAGGGTTGCCAATCCATTCCTCCTGGTGCCACGGTATCTAAGTGGGTGATAAAGGATAACTTTTCAGGCCCATTACCCAGTCGATAGCCAAATAAACGGTAGGGGTCACCAGGCTGATCTGCACGGCTTTTCTGCCACTCAAAGCCTTGAATTTTCAGGTGCTGTTGTTGTTGGTTAAAACCTTCAATACGTTGGTCCAGAACGGATTTAATTTTGCTAAAAGACTGTTGAACTTCATGACTGGAACGACCCTCGCTACGATAGCTGGGAATAGCAACCAACGCATTGGTATCTTTAATAATCGCTTCGGCCAGAGGGTTTTTTTTGATTGTTTCCGGAAGGATTTGCTGATGTGTAGGATTTTGGCTGCAACCCGCCATAGCGGCGAGTGTTGTTGCCAAAAATGTAACTTTTAATTGTCGTTTATTGAGCATTTATGACCATCCATGGATGTGTGTTTATTCTTGTTTAAGAACGACTACAGTATTTTGTCATCAGTTATAAATAATAAAGTTTACAAAACAAAAAGCGATTAAAATTTCACTTATGGGCACCTCTGGTGAAGCCTTAGAATCATTGACTAACAACTTCCAAGTATTACGAGGCGAGTTTATGTGGCTTTATGGGGCAGCTTCGGAACCGTTCTTCAGCCATTTGGTTCGCAACGCGGTTTGTTGAAGCCTGCTCACTATCCGCACGCTGAAATATTTCCAGCAACGTATCGCCAATCCCTTCCACATGTTGCTTGACTTGGAGTGGGTCATAGCCTGTACGTTCATGGGCCACATCGATAATCCCTCCAGCGTTAATCACATAGTCAGGCGCATACAAAATGCCATGATGGCGCAGTTTGTCTCCATGCAGTTCATCTTGTAGCTGGTTATTGGCAGCACCTGCAATGACGGAAGCGTTTAATAGTGGGATGGTTCTGTCATTGAGTACGGCACCCAATGCACAGGGGGCAAAGACATCGACGGTTTGACTGTAAATCGCATCAGGCTCAACAGCAATCGCCTCAAGCTCATCTTGTGCTCGTTCAACTTGTTCTGTCTGTATGTCAGTAACCCAAAGTTTGGCTCCAGCCTTGTGTAAATGCTCTGCTAGACGATAGCCCACATGTCCAAGGCCTTGAATTGCCACACGAAGCCCTTCCAAGTCTGAGCGGTCAAGGTAGTATTTGGCACTAGTACTGAGACCAACAAAAATGCCATAGGCGGTCATGGGGGATGGATCACCACTTTTGATATTGCCTTGTAAGTCTTTTTTGGGAGCAATTCCCACTACGTGGTCTGTTGTTTGGGCCATTATTTTTAGATCTTCAACACTGGTACCCGCATCTTCGGCGGTAATGTAACGCCCCCCCAGCCGGTTAATGAACTCAGCCATTGCCATGAATAATTCTGGGCTTTTGTCTTGGCGAGGATCACCAATGATGACCGATTTCCCCCCACCCAGAGGTAATCCGGCTAGTGCTGATTTATAGGTCATACCGCGAGATAAACGAAGTACATCGTAGAGGGCGTCATCATCGGTAGCATACGGCCACATCCGACAGCCACCCAAGGCTGGACCTAATTCTGTATTGTGAATAGCAATAATCGCTTTCAGCCCTGAAATAGGGTCATGACAAAACAAAACGTTTTCATGTTGATCATATTCGTGGTGAGAAAATATGCTCATGTTGATCCTCTCTTTGTTAGCAATCTCATTTTTTATTGTTTTACTGTGCTGCCTCTTATTTTTGACGTTCGTGACGATCAAATTGTTTAAGTTCTGACCTCATAGTAGTTGATAGCACTTTCTTTATTGGCAGGTGTTTTTGTCGGCATAACAGGCTCTCGGCCTACGTCTAACGAGGGTGGTGCAGTGAATGACTCAAGTAAAGCCGTTAGTGTTTTGGCTAAGCGTTGATAGTTTGCCATTTTGATATGGCCATACCCTCGGATTTGAGGGATAAGTCCAGCCCATTTAAGTGCAACAGCATAGTTTTGTGTGGTGAGATGGGTGATGATTAGGCTGACTGAGTGTTCGAATTGATGAACGAGTTGGCGCTCAAAACGGCGATCGTTAGTCCAGCTAAAGGGATCAAAGGGCGTCCCACGAAGATGCTTACCATGCTGAAGCAGTTTAAATGTGGATTTTAGCCAGCCACCATAGGCACGTTTTCGAGGTAAGCCCGTATAAGGATCACGACGGCTTAAAAAGGGCGGTGCAAGGTTAAATTCAAGGTTGTAGCTTCCTGTGAATTGCTCATCAATGAGTTGTTGGAAGCTTGGCTGACTAAACAGACGGGCTACTTCGTACTCATCTTTATAGGCCAGTAGGTGGGCATAGCTTAATGCAACCTGTCGACTCAGTTGATCACCACTGTTAAGGGCTTGCTCACGCTGTTGCACTCGACGCACAAGCTGCTCAAAACGGTCTGCATAACGTTGATTTTGGTAGGAGGTCAGTCGCTTTCGCTGCTCAGCAATAATTGTGTCTAGGTCACTGATCAGTTGAATAGGCGTAGTTTCTTGCTGGGGATCATTTGCATGCGAGAGATGTTTCATGACCTCTTCAGGTTGATGGGCATAGCGCCTACCCCAGGAAAATGCCTGTTGATTAAGTTCAACCGCAACACCATTTAACGCAATGGCTTTGCTTATGGCATCTGCAGAGACGGGCAGTAAGCCATGTTGGTAAGCAACACCCACCATAAATAAATTGGATGCGATGGCATCACCTAACAAGTTGTTGGCAACGGTGTGCACATCCATTGCCCATTGCTGGTCAGCTGCTAAAGCTTGCTGGACAATATTAAGCATTTCAGTGGCGGGCAAGCTGAAGTCTGCATCACGGGTGAATGCAGCAGGCATAGTCAAATAGTTGTTGATAATACCCGCAGTGTTAGCGTTGAGTTTCTCTAATACGTCCTGTTGAGCAGCAACCATGAGGTCGCAGGCAAGTAATAAGTCTGTGCTTTTGGTGGGGGTACGAACACTGTTGATTTGACTCTGCTGGGGAGCAATACGGATATGGCTGGTGACACCACCATATTTTTGTGCGAGTCCTGTTTGATCAAGCACAGAGAAGCCTTTACCTTCGAGGTGAGCCGCCATACCCAGTAAGGCGCCGATAGTGACAACGCCCGTTCCGCCAATACCCGTCACCAGAATGTTATAAGGCCGGTCCAGTGGTTGCGTTGTTGGTTCTGGTAACGGTGTGGTCCAATCTGTGCTGATTTGCTGCCCTTTACGCAATTGTCCGCCTTTTACAGTAACGAAGCTTGGGCAGAACCCTTGGTTGCAACTGTAGTCTTTATTACAACTAGACTGGTCGATAGTGCGCTTACGGCCTAGAGTCGTCATTTTAGGTTGTATGGATAAACAACCACTTTGTTGACCACAATCACCACAGCCTTCACAGACTTCAGGGTGAATAATCAGTCGTTTGATGGGGTCAGGAAAAGCATTTCGTTTTCTTCGACGACGCTTTTCTGCGGCACAGGTCTGGGCATAGATTAAAATGGTTGTGCCTTCAGTTTCTCTCAGTACCTTTTGTACATGATCCAGCGTATCACGGCTGAATACCTCAACCCCCTGAGCAAAGTCTTTAGGGTTTTGGTAGGCTTCAGGTGTATCAGTGACCACCACCGTTTTAGTGACGCCCTCGGCTGCCACTTGCTGGGTGATTTGACCAACACTGAGGGGGCCGTCAACAGGCTGTCCACCAGTCATGGCAACGGCATCGTTATAAAGAATTTTGTAGGTGATGTTGACGTTTGCTGCTACCGCTGCACGAATAGCCAGAATACCTGAATGATAATAAGTGCCATCGCCCAGGTTCTGGAAAATATGTGAAGTCTTGGTAAAGGGCGCCTGGCCTATCCAAGTAACGCCTTCACCTCCCATTTGAGTGAAGGTGTCAGTGTTGCGGTCCATCCAGGTCACCATATAGTGACAGCCGATTCCGCCTGTGGCACGGCTACCTTCAGGGACTTTGGTTGACGTATTGTGCGGACAACCAGAACAGTAATGAGGGGCTCTTTGCACTGTTGGTGTGGCAATATCGTTGTCTGGTGTTTGCTTGAGATACTCTAATCGGCGTTTAAGTGCACTATGGTAGGGTAAACATGTGATGAATGACTCGCCTAATGCTTGAGCTATCAAGCCGGCGCTTAACTCAAGCTTACTCGTTAAGCCTGTATGTTGACTAAGAGGGGACGACTTCCCGAAAATTTGGGGGCGCTGTGAATCGGGGAGATGATAAAGCAGTTGTCGAAGCTGATCTTCAAGTAAGGGGCGCTTTTCTTCAACAACCCAAAGGGTTGGGTACTGTTTAGCAAACTCAGTTATTCGGGTGGGTTCCAGCGGCCAGACTAGACCTGCTTTGTAAATACCTATACCTGCCGCAGCGGCTTCTTGTTGACTAATCCCCAGAAGTTCTAGCGCTTGTAAAGTGTCGTAGTAGCTTTTTCCTGAAGTGATCATTCCCAGGGTGGGGGTGTGCGTAGGCTGGAGTTTTACTTGGTCAAGCTGATGGTGGTACACAAAGGCATGGATAGCTGGGAGCTTGAAGTCATGAAGACGTGCTTCTTGCTGTGCGGGTGGGTCAGGCCAGCGAATATTAAGCCCAGCTTCAGGCAGCATAAAATCGGGCGGAGGGCTGAGGTCAAGGGGTTGGCTATCAATATTAACCGCCATGGTTGAATCCATGATATCGGCTAACGCTTTCACGCCAACCCAGCAGCCACTAAACCGGGAAAGGCCATAGCCAAATAGCCCGTAATCAATCAGCTCTTGCAAGTTACCAGGGTAGAGCACAGGAATCATGGCGTCAGCAAAGGCATAGTCACTTTGATGAGGCAGTGTTGAAGACTTGCAGGCGTGGTCATCACCCGCCAGGGCCAAAACACCACCAAAGCGGGAGGAGCCTGCTGCATTGGCATGCTTGAATACATCGCCTGTGCGGTCAACGCCTGGGCCTTTGCCATACCACAAGCCAAAAACACCCTGGTACTGTGCTTCTGGAAATAAGCCTACCTGTTGACTACCCCAAACGGCTGTGGCACCTAAATCTTCATTGATACCTGGTTGGAAGCGGATATGGTGTGCATTGAGGTGCTGTTTGGCTTGCCAGAATGTTTTATCCAGTCCTCCTAGGGGGGAGCCACGATAACCCGAAATAAAGCCTGCTGTATGTAAGCCACGAATTTGGTCATGTTGTTGCTGTAGCATTAACAACCGAGTTACAGCTTGTGCGCCATTGACATGGATCTTGCCCGAGGTACGAGTATATTTATCGTCGAGATTGACGTCAGCTAAGTTCATAAACTTGCTCCTCATCCCCCTATGCAGAGGGGTGTATAGGCCATCCGTTGACCTTGATGTTTTATTATTTTTAAAAGCTGGGTGCTTAAAATATGAGTTAATCTAGGCGTTGGGTGTCACCTAAATTTCATTAAGCACGCGCTCTATTTGCCTCATTGGTGTAAACCATGAAGATGCTATGAGGTGCGGTAAAGGTGGGGAGGGGGAGGATTAGCGTTATTCGTTGAGCGGGGGTTAAGGTTATGACCAAGGCATATAAGTAAGAGGTATTTAAGGGAGGGGAGTAGTCGAGTCATTTTGCTTTTCTCCTCTTGCAGGATCACTGCAATTTGGTGTCTGTTTTGTTGTTATTGTTAGTACTGATTGCTTTGTCTGCTTAGCGTAAAGTGACATCTGCTGAAAACAGATGTGCTTTCCTTTTGGCTGCTGCAAGTGTGGTTGCAAGCTCACTTCATTGTGAAAAGCAGCATGTTATTTTTCTATCCAGTGTGAAACACAGCATGGGTAATGCAGTGCTTTTTGGCTCCTTGTGGGAGCGCTACACACAATTTACTTTGTCGTATTGTTGCGTGCTAAGCTCTAGCAAAGCAAGGCTTGAATAGTTTGTCAATAAAACTTCATTTGTAGTGCTTTGCAAGTTTGAATACTCAGTTTTATTTGATAGGGATGTAACCTTGGCGTAACAGTCGTATTTTGTTTTTCTGTTAATGACTGGTTTTAACCAGGCCAGTTTTCGTATAATCCCACTCTTTTAGACACCCAACTGATTAGGTAATCAAAGAATCTATGACTGTCCGTACGCGAATAGCTCCATCACCCACAGGTGATCCTCATGTGGGTACGGCCTATATTGCTCTATTTAACTACTGTTTTGCTCGTCAACATGGTGGTCAGTTTATCCTTCGTATTGAAGATACTGATCAAGCGCGTAGTACGCCTGAATCGGAACGGATGATTTTGGAATCACTGCGTTGGTTAGGGCTGCAGTGGGATGAAGGGCCTGATGTGGCAGGTGGTGCTGGACCTTATCGCCAAAGTGAGCGGATGGCTATTTATGGTAAATACGCTGAGCAACTGGTTGCTGATGGTCATGCCTTCTACTGTTTTGCTACCGCAGAAGAGCTGGATGAGATGCGTCAACAGCAGATCGAGCGTGGTGAAACGCCTAAGTATGATGGGCGTGGGTTAAAGCTCTCAAAAGAGGAGGTTGAGCAACGGCTGGCAGCGGGTGAACCCTATGTTATTCGTATGAAGATACCTGAAGAGGGTGTCTGCCATGTGCCTGATATGCTGCGTGATCCAATTGAAATTAATTGGAGTCAGGTTGATATGCAGGTCCTGTTGAAAGCTGATGGTATGCCAACCTACCATTTAGCCAATGTCGTTGATGACCACTTGATGGGAATAACCCATGTTATTCGGGGTGAAGAGTGGATTAACTCAGCGCCTAAGCATATTTTGTTATACAAGTATTTTGGCTGGGACATGCCGGTCTTGTGCCATATGCCTTTGCTGCGCAACCCAGATAAAAGCAAGTTGAGTAAGCGGAAAAACCCAACCTGTATCACCTATTACCAGCGTATGGGCTTTTTACCTGAAGCATTGCTTAACTACTTAGGTCGTATGGGATGGTCAATGCCTGATGAACGGGAAAAGTTTTCGCTTGATGAAATGATTGAGCACTTTGATATTACACGGGTATCACTGGGTGGACCGATTTTCGATCAAGAAAAACTAAGCTGGTTGAATGGCCAATGGTTGCGTGAACTTTCAGTTGAAGATTTTGCAAAAAGTATGCAGGCGTGGGCCGTTAATGCAGACTATATGATGCAGATTGCTCCACTGTTGCAAACTCGCGTGGAGCGTTTATCTGATGCGGCTTCGCTGGGAAGTTTCTTTTTTGCAGGATTACTTGATATCCAGGCAGAGCAGTTTAACCATAACAAGTTAGATGAAGAGGCGATCAAACGCGTTGTGCAGTTTGCCCTCTGGCGTTTAGAAACTGTGCGTCAATGGGAAAAAGATACACTATTTGCTGAAGTTAAAGCCTTGAGTAAGGCTATGGACGTTAAGCTAAAAGACTTTTTGTTCCCACTATTTGTGGCAGTGACAGGCTCACCTTCATCTGTTTCAGTCTTTGATGCAATGGCAATTTTAGGCGCTGATATAACCCGTGCCAGACTGCGCCATGCTATCACAGTGCTGGGTGGCCTTTCCAAGAAAGTCGGTAAGCGTTGGGAAAAAGAGTTTCAGCAACTGATAGCTAATATGTTGGAAGAAACATCCGCAGCAGAGTAATTTATACTTGTTAACGATAAACAGGGTAAGTGCTTTTTGAAGAGCTTACCTTGCTTTAAACACAAGTGATTGCAAACGTATATTCCAAAAAATACAGTAATATATACCCAAAACGAAGGGTTTTAATATCCTTAGGGCACAAGGGGGCGGCCATCAGGTGATGAAGCCCTGGAGCTTATATTAATAAGTGACTGGGGTGGCAGTTAAATGCTCCTGTATAAACTGCATTCACACCATCCTTGGTGTTCAAGAGCGCTGACAACAAACCCTAAAAATGATTCGTGAAGGGTATACATCGGATGTTGTTTACTTAAGTTAAATCGCAGCTAAATGCTTGACAGCATGCAACAAGCGCCATAGAATGCGCACCACGTTTCGGGGGCAACGCCACCGAAATAGGTAGTACCAGTATTTTGGCAGCTGATGATCCGCAGCAGGTAAAAAGCTCAGTTGTGATCATTATGTTGTTGGCGCTGCAAAGTGAAGTTAGAAAAGTTAGATTGGAATTTAAGAAGTATTTTACTTCTATGTGGGGCTATAGCTCAGCTGGGAGAGCGCTACAATGGCATTGTAGAGGTCAGCGGTTCGATCCCGCTTAGCTCCACCAAAAATCGAAGGTTTACGTCCCCTTCGTCTAGTGGCCTAGGACACTGCCCTTTCACGGCAGTAACAGGGGTTCGAGTCCCCTAGGGGACGCCATATTATGCGGGAATAGCTCAGTTGGTAGAGCACAACCTTGCCAAGGTTGGGGTCGCGAGTTCGAGTCTCGTTTCCCGCTCCAATTTCTAACGTTTTGTGATTGTTGCGTCCCCTTCGTCTAGTGGCCTAGGACACTGCCCTTTCACGGCAGTAACAGGGGTTCGAGTCCCCTAGGGGACGCCATATTATGCGGGAATAGCTCAGTTGGTAGAGCACAACCTTGCCAAGGTTGGGGTCGCGAGTTCGAGTCTCGTTTCCCGCTCCAATTTCTAATGTTTTGTGATTGTTGCGTCCCCTTCGTCTAGTGGCCTAGGACACTGCCCTTTCACGGCAGTAACAGGGGTTCGAGTCCCCTAGGGGACGCCATATTATCAAGTGTTCATTATCTAGAATGATTAGCAATATCAGTTTAATGAGCCTTAGTTTGTTTTGAAAATATGTTTACCGCCAAAAAAACCGACTCAATGTAGTCGGTTTTTTATTGTCTGAATTTTTCTTGAAATACTTCTAAATAAGCAATATTTGTGAGTACTAGTGACTTAGCGTTAATTGCACAACATTAATTTTATTAATATTGAAGCCGGCTTCGCAGTAATGCAAATAGTACTGCCATGTTCTCTGGAAACGATTATCGTACCCCATAGCCTGTAATGTATCTTTATGCTGATGAAAATTATCAGCCCAGCAACGAAGTGTTTTAGCGTAATCAGGACCAAACAAAAGACAGTCTTTAATCGTAAACTGGTGTTCTTTAGCAAGCTGCTTAAGGTGCGTCAGCGTGGGTAACATACCCCCAGGAAAAATATACAACTGAATAAAATCTGGGTTTTGTTGATACTGTGAGAAAATGGCTTCATCAATAGTGATGACTTGAATAACTGCACGCCCACCTGGTTTTAAGCATTGTTTTAATTTCTGAAAATAGGTTGGCCACCATTCTTGACCAACAGCTTCAAGCATTTCAATAGAGACAATGTGGTCATATTGACCAGATAGCTCTCGATAATCGCAGTATTGAAAAGAAGTAAGATGACTTAAACCAGCATTTTCTAACCGTTGCCTTGCGTACAGTAACTGCTCTTTGGAAAGGGTTATGCCTGTAACCTGTAAGCCATGTTGTGCTGCTTGCTCGGCAAACCCTCCCCATCCACAACCAATTTCGAGAATATGTGCGCCAGAATGAGGATTAAGATTGTCCAGTAAGCGTTGATATTTTCGTTGTTGAGCCTTGAATAATGTCAGTTCATATTGGGAAACACCCTCGCCATAAAAAGCGCTGGAGTAGGTCATACTTTTATCCAGCCAGTGTTGGTAAAACGAGTTACTAATATCATAGTGGGCTGCTATATTGCGCTTGCTTCCTTTTACTGTATTTTTATTAGACAAATGTTGTATAGAATGTAGCCATTTAATGATATTTGTTTTTTTTCCTAACGCATGATAATAGGGTTCGTTAAGAGCAAAAAAAGTAAGTAGTTTACCTAAATCATTTGTCTGCCAATGATTATTTATATAGCTTTCAGCAAACCCTATATCTCCACGCCAAAATAAATACCAAAGTAACTTTAATGGTGATTGCACTTCCATGTTTGCGGAAGGCCCTGCTTTTGATCCATGAAAGTTAAGACTATGTTCACCGACTTTTAAATGTAGGTTGCCATAATAAGTTTGATTAAATGTTTTTATAAGAGGCGTTAACCACCATCGGGTCGTTTGGGGTGGACGACTTGAGCTTACTAAAGTTTGCTGGTCAGCCATGAGAAACACCTTTTTTATGCTGCTTGGGATGACTGAATATGGGTACTTTTTGTAGCCATAATTTCAAGGCATGCCAGTGAATCATTGTGATCACTTTCCAGGTCATAAGAGGGATAGATAAAAATAATTTAATAAGTTGTTTATTATTGGCAGGAATTCGCTGGCTGTGTTGTGTGGCCAACAGCATGAGTTTTTGGTCTTGATAGGTTTTAATATGAGTAAAAACCTTGTCATTAAATGGACTTAGTCGAAACTCATAGTCCATATCCATAGCCAAAAAGGGTGAAACATGAAAGTTTTTTTCTCTTTTGGCGTAAATGGTCGTTTTGAAATGATCATGATTGGGAGATAGAACATAATAGTGACTTTCATTAAAGGTATTGCTCACTTCTAAGACAATTGCTTTTAGCTCATTCTGTTCATCAAAACAGTACCAATTTGCAAGTGGATTAAAACTGTAACCTAATACTCTCGGAAAACAAAATAAGATAATACGTTGAGGGTTAAAGAATAATTGGTGCTTATATAATAGGGATTTTATCCATTTAGCTAAATCGGAACCATCTCGGGGACCTAAATCTTTTGGATAAAAGCTAAATAAATTAAATCGATTGACGGAAAAAAAACGGCATTGAGTATGAGCGCTTTCTAGTTGCAGTACGTCAATAGCAATGTTAAACACGGAGTAATTAAATTTATAATTTACAGGGAAAAAACGTTGATGCATCACATTGCTTTTATAGAGCATTAAAGCAGGCTTATTTTTCATTGCTGTTTTACGCTTTGTGAATGTTTCCAAGGAGTTGAGCAGCCTAAATGATTGGCAACAGCTATGGCTGACTGTAAACCATCCTCATGAAAACCATAGCCGCAATAGCTGCCACAAAACCAGGTATTTTGTTTACCTTGAAGATTTGAAAGTAGTAGCTGCGCCCTTAAAGCTTCCACTGTAAAGACAGGATGGTGGTAAGTGATTTGACGAATAATATGTGAGTCTTTTGGTGGTACTAAAGGATTTAAAGAGACAAAATAATTACTTTTACACGTAAGTTGTTGTAATAAATTCATCCAATAGGTAACTGAAACAGAACTGTGAGCTGCATGATGGGAACGGGACTTTAAATAATTCCACGCTGACCACACGCGTTGCTGTTTGGGCATGAGTGCTTGGTCGCTATGCAGGTAGGCAATATTTTTTTGATAATTAAAGGCTTCTAAGACCTGCTGTTCTTCCGAAGTTGGATCAGCAAGGACGGGCAGCACCTCATCAGCATGGCAGGCAAAAATGACTTTATCACAACAAAGCTGATGTTTAGCGGTGGTTACGACAATCTGTTGTGCTTGGCGATGAACTTTTGTGACTGGGTTATTCGTAAGCACTTTGCCCTGAAAGCGTTGTAATAATGCTTTGATATATTGGTAGCTGCCATGAGTTACTGTGCTCCATTGTGGCCGGTCATTAATGCTGAGCAATCCATGATTGGAAAAAAAACGTAAAAAGCTGCAAGCAGGAAATTGTAGCATTGTTTCATCAGGGCACGACCAAATGGCTGCAGCCATAGGAATTAAATACTGTTGTTGCAGCTCCAGTGAAAAGTGATGGTATTCCAGATAGTCATTAAGTGTAATATCAATTGGAATTTGTTTGTGTAGGTCTTGCTTTGCTTGTTGATTAAATCTGACAATTTCTCTCAACATTTTCCAGTAGGAAAAATTGATAATGTTTTTTCGTTGGCCAAACAGCGTATTGAGGTTGCTACCCGCATACTCTAACTCACCATCATTGATAGATGCCGCAAAGCTCATTGAGGTGGGTTGTGTTTGTACGCCTAAATGCTGAAACAGTTGAGTAAGGTGAGGGTAGTTTGGTTGGTTATAAACTATGAAGCCTGTGTCGATTGCAAGCGGCTTATGATCGTCTTCAACTTCAATAGTATTGGTGTGCCCCCCTAGATAGTCATTTTTTTCAATGAGTGTCACTCGATAGTGTTGGCTCAAGAGCCAAGCCGCAGCAAGCCCACTGATTCCACTACCAATTACAATGATATGTTGATTTTGACTCATGTCTCACAAACCATCTCTTGTCTTTAGGTTTAATGAAATTGTGCAACTATCAATATAATATGTTATACATAAAATATAATATTGTATAAGAAATATAGGTGGGTCTGTAAAAGAAAGCAAGCATGTAAATTAGGTTGGCGTTCACTGTCTTACCTTCCTTAGCAAAGGGTGAAAAAAATGAATATCGCAGAACAGACTTTCTGGTTGGTGGGAGCAAGTAGTGGTATCGGGCGTTCGCTTGCGTTGAAGCTAGCAGCACAAGGTGCAAATGTGGCTGTGTCAGCGCGTAATGCTGAGGCTTTGTCTGAGTTGCAAGGGTTGGCTGAATCTATGTCAGGAAATATCCATGCATTTCCACTGGATGCAACAGATCGTCATACTTGTCATCAGGTTCTTGTGGAGATTAATAAGATACTTGGCCCTGTCCATATTAGTATCCTTAATGCTGGGGTCTATCAACCAATGACGGTGAGTGATTTTGATGCACAGGCGTGTGAACAGATATTTACCGTTAATGTCATGTCTGCAATTAACTGTCTGGAAGCGTTATTACATAAAGCAGATGGTTTGGAACAAGTTTTGATTACAGCCAGTGTGGCAGGTTATCGAGGACTACCATTAGCCGGTGCTTATGGGGCAAGTAAGGCTGCATTGATTAATCTTGCAGAAGGTTTTAGGCCTGGGTTTTTACGACGGGGTATTCAGTTGAGGGTCATAAATCCTGGGTTTGTTGAAACGCCAATGACAGCAAAAAATACCTTTAAAATGCCAGCACTCATAACTGCAGAGGAGGCGGCTAGTGAAATTATTGAAGGGCTATCTCGAACAAGCTTTGAAATAACCTTTCCTAAACGCTTTACTTGGTGGCTTAAGCTGCTTCGGGTGCTGCCTTATTACTGTTATTTTCCTTTATTAAATCGCCTTAAACCATAGTTATACTCTTTACGAATTATTTCTTATGCGCGCTATCCATAGCACTTATCCTAATGGCCACTGAGGCAGTGAAATTAAACCTTAGTAAATCTATTGTAGATGTAAACTTATTTGTTTAATTAAGTCTGCATTATCTGTGGCTGTTATGGTTGATGTGGTATGTAATTGCTGTTCATGAATCATTGTACATTGTCCCGTTAGGATAAGCGGAACCGTAAGTAACTGTTGTAAATGCTGAAGCTCTTTTTGAAGAACTTGGCGCTCTAGAGCCGATTGACTAAAAATGATTACGGCTTGACTTTGAAGTTTTTCCACCGCAAGAGAAACCTCGTCATAGGGTAATTTTCCCGCAAGAAGCTGTACATGATAATTGTGTGCACTTAATGCTAATGCAGTGAGTAACAGGTCAATTACCTCAAATTCGGTATGGATTGTTGTGGCTAATTGGGTTAACAGTAATTTAGAACCAGTTGTTGATTTATTATTGTGATAGAGGCGAGTTGTTAATTTTGCACGTAATTGTGTTAGTAAAAAACATTGTTCTGCAATCTGCCCAAATTGACCCTGCCAATTTTTTTTAAGTTGATTAATCACGGGTTTTATCAGGTTTTCACTGACTAAATCAATAGGATAAATGGCGAGTGCCTGATTATAAATATCATCCAGTTTATCTTCATTAAAGGTTTTTACGGCATTAATAAACTGTGTTTGTGATATTTGCCAGTTATTGACATCACTGTCAGGCGTATCCAGCGGTTCTGGTGTGGCAGCATTTGCTAATAAGGCTTTGACTTTACTTACAGCTACGCCGCGATTGATCCACTCTAAAATAGTTTTTATCTGTGTTACATGTTCATGATCATAAAGCCGATGTCCTTTAGCTGTTCGATAAGGTTTAATGAGTCCATATCGTCTTTCCCAGGCTCGTAAGGTGACTGCATTTACACCTGTTTGTCGGGAAACTTCCCGAATAGGAATTAAGCCTTCAGTGTTTTCTGGGACAACTAATTTGGTCATTGGCATTTCAACATAATGGTCATTATATGGCGCCTAGTTTAGCGTGCACTATCTGTGAGGTATAGGATAACAAGTTGTAACCATTGTGAAGGGCATTTACCAGGCGCATCCATCACTTGGTGTAATACTGCAGTGACAATGTTTGTTAAATAGCATTTCTTAATCCCAGTTCATCGGGGTAAGGCGACAAGTACATCTGCTGTTGTATGAATGTATTGCCATGCTGTTTAATAAAGTGCTTAAGCAAAGTAATAGGGACAATGAGAGGTAAGAATCCTTGGCGATACTGGTGTATTACGTGAAGGATTTCGCTTCGCTCTGCTTGGATCAAAGCGTGCTTTAGGTAACCTAGAATATGCATTAATACATTTGTGTGGGTTTTACGTGTCGCGCGTTGCTGCAAGGCAATCATGAAAATAGGCTGATAGGCGTTGGCGGTATCTGTCAGATTATTGGCTGATATATTGGCTACAAGCTGTCCTAGACGTGAATAGTCTGCAGGGGAGTGAGCAAGTACTATGTACTTATAGCGAGTGTGGAATTGAATCAGCGTATAAGGTGTTAGATTCAGCATAAGTTGTTGCCAGCTATGGTAAGCCATGACTCTATTAATAAAGTTTTCCTTGAGTATGGGGTCGTGTAGGCGACCTTCTTCCTCTACAGGTAGTAGCGGAAAATGTTTCATAATCTGTTGCGCATAAAGCCCTGTTCCTGAGTGATGATGGGGGTAGCCGTTGGATTGGTAGACTTTAACGCGCTCCATGCCACAACTGGGTGACTTTTGCATAAAAATATAGCCACTCAGTTGGTGCAGTTGTTTTGCTTGTTTTTCACCATATTCAAGTAAGGCTTTTGTTACATCGAGACCAGGGTTGACGGATCCAACAGCTCGGGGCTGTGAAGGATGACCGATGAGGCGTATAGGTTCTCGAGGAACTCCCATGCCAATACTTACTTCTGGACAAATGGGAACATAATTAACGATGCCGTTGAGCTGGTTTAAGCAAAAAGAAGATCGTTTGTGGCCACCATTGTATCGTACGTTATGACCCAACAAACAAGCACTGATACCCACTTGGATTTGGGGGGCAGAGGTAGAAGTTGATGAGTTCATAAAGCGGTTCCTGTACGTATTTGTACAAATATTAATTTCTTATACAAATATAGTTTTGTTGTACAACATTGTAAAGCATGCTTAACCTATTATTTGCTTATAAACATTTCACGAATTAGGAGTAAGTTACTGATTGAATCATTATTGGCGTAGTGGAACAGTAAGCTAGTGATATATAGTTAATTAAAAAGGTTAAAAATTGATAGGGGGGTAGAGGAGATGCCAGGTGATCACTGCTGAGTTAATGGAACGTTTGGTTAATGCTTCCAACGATGGTGTTGTTGTTGCTGAGCGTGAAGGCGATGAAAGCATCTTGATTTATGTAAACCCTGCTTTTCAACGTTTAACAGGGTATACAGCGGATGAAATACTATATAAAGACTGTCGCTTTTTGCAGGGCAATGACCGCCAACAAGAAGGGATTGAAAAGGTACGAGATGCTATCAGAAATAACCACTCCACTTGTCAGGTTTTGCGTAACTATCGTAAAGATGGTTCCATGTTTTGGAATGAGTTACGGCTAACCCCTGTGTTTGATAATGAAGAGCAGCTTCAGTATTACATAGGTATTCAGCGTGACGTCACTGCAGAGGTGGAAGCAAAGCAAAGACTACAACAGGTAAAACATGATCTTGACCTTTCACTGGAGCTACTGGCTGCTTATCAGTCAAAATTTGGGGCTCTTTAACGTGATGATTCGCTACTGAAAAGTTAGTTGGACTCAAGTATCAAGGTGTATTTACAAGGTGTTGTCTGGCAAATAGTTGAGCAAAGCTGAGTAAGAGTGGAAATAGAACGGCCCAGCAAATCCCAATAGTGATTAAGCCTATTGTATCAATAGTCACTGAGGTTAACTTACTTCCTGCAAAATAGCTTAGCGCTGCAATGGGGGGAGCAAGTAGCATGCTTAATAAACGTTTAGACTGAAGCCAGCTTAGACAGTGATTCAGCAGCGTGGCGAAAAGAGCCCATAAACAGCTGAGCCACAATGGGATGAGTAATGAGTGCGTGGGTAATTGAATAATATTCAGCTGTACTAAAAAGCTATCAAGCGCTGATCCTAATAACCAAGTCGTCAAAATAATATCGCGTTCAACTTGCCAACTACCAATCCACTTAAAGTGAATAAATAAAATAATCAATGTGGAAATGAGTGCAGGTAGAGAACCTGTCAGTACACAAATAAACCAGCCTACTTGAAAGAGCAGGGCATTGGTTAGCCAAGCATAAGGTGCTTGTAACTTCATGCAGCGGCCTTTTTCTTTATATAGCGAATGAGTTTTCCCAACACTGGGAGCTGTTCATAAAGTAGAGCACCTAGGTCAAAAAAGTCCTGATGATGCGTTACTAAACCTGTTGTATTAAAGTGCAGAAGGCTGACGCCTTCTACACTGATTTGGCGCTGAGGTAAGCGTCGGTGTTTAAATGTCATTGTCCAGGGCTGAGTTACATGGTCTGGAGGCGCCAGCCACGCGGGTTTAAATTCAAAGTGTAGGTAAGTTATCTCATAATACATGCTTTGGAAATAAGCTGTTAGTTGATCTATTCCTAGGTGAGTGCCGAGTGGATCGGAAAATACGACATCTTCAGTGTATAAGGATGAAATTGGGGCTAGGTTGTTTGCATCCAACTGCTGAAAATGGGTTAAAAACTGTTGTAAATAGTTTTCAAGGTTCATGTACTTAATTCCTTGAAGGCGGCAATAGTTTGTTCTCGCGCAATACTGTGATCAACAATAGGGCGAGGGTAGCCAGGAATCATTTCATCAGTGGGTAAACTTTTATAAGGGGCGTGAATTTGTTTATTGGGTAAATCAGCCAGTGCGGGCAAAAACTGACGTATAAAAGTGCCTTCTGGATCAAATCGCTCACCCTGTGTTGTAGGGTTAAATATGCGGAAGTAAGGCGCTGCATCAGTGCCTGTTGAAGCTGACCATTGCCAGCCACCGTTATTCGCAGCCAAATCACCGTCCACCAAATGTCGCATAAAAAAAGCTTCACCCAGTCGCCAATCAATAAATAAATCTTTGGTTAAAAACATGGCTGTTACCATTCGTAGCCGGTTGTGCATCCATCCAGTTTGTACAAGCTGTTTCATCGCTGCATCGACAATAGGGTAGCCTGTTTCCCCCTGGCACCAGGCTTGAAAGAGGTCTTCATCATGCTGCCAGACTAAGTTGTCAGTTTCTGGTTTAAAGGGTTTATGTTTGCTCACTGTGGGATAGCCACACAGAATATGAATATAAAACTCGCGCCAGATGAGCTCATTAATCCAGCAGTCAATACCAGGATTGCCACCCTCTATGTGGTTATTATTATGTTGAAATGCAGCGATCAGACATTGGCGCAGTGAAACGATACCTAACGTAAGATAAGCTGATAGTTGGCTTGTCCCGGCAATGGCAGGAAAGTCGCGTTCAGTTTTATAATCAACCGCTTTTTCACTAAGAAAATGGTTGAGTCGTTGTTGAGCCTCTGACTCTCCTGGTGGCCAGTGTTGGAGAATATTATCGACAGCAGATTGGGTATACGTTACGTCAAGCGAGTCACTCAATACACTGATTGTTATGGGACGCTGAGACTGAGGCATTGGTAATAAGTGACAAGGGGAGCGATAAAATTCAGCGAGGAAAGCACGCCGAAATTGGCTATATACTTTGTAGAACTCTCCTTGTTTGGTCAGTAATGTACCTGGCTTGCAGATAACTGCATCAGTATGCGCTTCAAATTGGAGACCATGACTAATACACATTTGTGTAACTTGTTGGTCCCGCTTGATTTCATTGACTCCATATTCTTTATTGCAAATCACAGCTGAACATTTGAGCTGAAGAGCTAAGTGCATCAGGTAGTGGGCTGAATCTTCATAGCGATTAAGCTGTTTAATAATAAGAGGAATATTGAGCAACTGTAATTGTTGCTGTAATTGCGCAGCTGATGCTAAAGCGAGTTTGATTTTATTTGGGCTATCATTGTGATGTAGCCACTGGGCTGGATACAGGCAGTAGACGGCAACCACAGGCCCACGTAGTGAAGCTTGATAGAGTGCAGTATTGTCCTGGACTCTCAAATCGTTACGAAACCAAACCAATGATGTCATTTAGAATCCTTGTAAAATGTTGTTGATTACACTTTTCTTGCTCAGAGGTGCTTAATGCTGGATAACCACTCAGGTTTGGCTGTGTATTACCAGAGTATAAACATGAGTCTGTATGTTAAACTTGTTCATTAAACACCTTTGAAAAAAATAAATTATAAAACGTTAAACTAAAGCGTCTTATACACGTAGTGTCTTCAATTCTATGTTGCTTGGTTGCAATATTTTGTCTTGAAACTGTTGCATTGAGACCAATGTCTTAGGATTATATATAATATTGTACATATTTTTAATATTGTACAATTTTTTAGTGGAGCGACTATGCAGATTTTAATCACTGGAGGAACGGGTTTTATTGGTCAAGGTTTGGTTAAACAGTGGCTAGCCAAAGGGAGGAGCTTAACTGTATTAACGCGGAATGTATCACAATGGCAGCAAAAGTTGCCGCAAGTGAGATGGTTTAGCCATTGGGATGAGTTAGATCGAAACGAAAATTGGGATGCCATTATTAATCTAGCAGGAGAGCCTATTCTTGATGCCCGTTGGACAGAACAGCGCAAAGCCTCCTTACTCGCCAGTCGAGTTGGTGTGACTCAACATTTATGTCAGTACGTGACATCCCTTGCTTATATGCCCAAGCGACTAATTAGTGGGTCTGCGATTGGTTATTATGGTTTTCACCCTCCCGAAGTCGAATTAACTGAAGATTCTCAGCCTGGTCAGGATTTTGCTGCCCAGCTATGTGTTTCCTGGGAACAGGCTGCTGATGAGATTCGCCAGTTGGGGATCGCAACGTGCTGTGTAAGAACAGGTGTTGTGTTGGGGCATGGGGGTGCGCTGCAAAAAATGTTACCCCCTTTTAAATTAGGTTTAGGCGGACCCATTGGTACAGGAAAGCAAATATTTTCATGGATTCACTATGAAGATATGTTGTCTTGCATTGATTGGTTGCTACAAAATCCAAATGTTTGCGGGGTGATTAATGCAACAGCTCCAGAACCCGTGACTAATGCAGAATTTTCAACACGACTTGGTAAAGTTCTTCATCGTCCGGCATTTTGCCGTGTTCCTGCTAAGGCGCTTGAATTAATGTTAGGTCGTGAAGCTTCTGCGATGTTATTACAAGGCCAGCGAGTAATACCAAAGCGATTGTTAGATGAAGGATTTATATTTAAGTATTCTGACATTGCAAGTGCGTTAACTAATTTATTAGAACAAGACTAATAATTAAATGGCCCCTTCCACTATAGAGCACCTCAAAAAAGTAATAACTTTCATGAGCATAAGGACGATATACATATTTTGGGCTACGCTTCAGCTAAGAAGCATGTGTGTTTAACTTTGTAGGGGGGGAATCTATGGAAATTGTTGGTGGTATTTTTTTACTAGCGGGTGTCTTAGTGAGTTTATTTTATGGAATTATTATTTTAATAAAAGCATTTCAAACATCTATTTTATGGGGGCTGGGTAGCTTATTTATTCCCCTTGTAGGGCTGATTTTTATCATATTACATTGGCAAATAACAAAACAACCCTTTTTAAGATCGTTAATTTCGATCCCATTGATTATTGTGGGTGCGATGTTGATGCCGCAGCAAATGTAATATGGTTGTTCCTTTTTAACTAACTAATGTGCTAGTTTATTATCAGTTATGTAGTTAATTTAAACTTCTGAGGTGACGGCCCAGCTAGTCTCACTAAATATCCTTTGCTGTGATATAAGATGAATAAGTCGTATTTTTTTAACTGATGTGCCCTATTGTATTTTGATTGCAATTGGATTTAACGGAATAAAAGCTGGTGATATTATCGCTTTATATGAGTAGGAAATATCAGTGAATGGTTATAAATGACTATGCTGTTTTTTTCTTCTAATTAATGTCTATGTGTAAATTAACGTTCTGTGTGTATAGTTAGGACTTGATTTAAGAGGCTTTACGGGTGCCTGATGGAGAGTGAGGTGCATTGAGCTTATCTAATGTGCTGCTTAACAAATTAAGCTCGCGTTTAAGTTTGTTTAGTTCTGTTTGAGGGTTACCATTCAGGCTATTTTGTACAATGGTTGATACTTTACCAATAGTTTGCTTTTTCAGATTATGGGTAAAACGATCCAGTCGATTAAGTTCCCGACGCTCAATGATTTCACCTTGATCGGCTAGGTAATTGAAGAGCTTTACCCCTTCATTGACTGCTTTACCAAATAACACTAAAGTTCCAAGTCCGGCTAGCCAAAGTTGTTGAGGCAAAAGCGTCAGTTTTAACTGTGGAGTTCTATGGTTTGCCATAAGTGGTGCCTAACCTTACACAGTTGTAGGGAAGATGTGGGGTATGTTACGCTGAATACGACACAGGAAGTGTAGTGTTCTTAGTGGAAAACATAGTCAATAATTATGTTATCGACAAGCAAATTTTAAATTCAGGCATTAGCTTTCATTAAATTGCAATCGCCATGTTCTCACAATAGTCTAGCTGGGAGATGAAAAATACCTACTTTGCAGGGTATAACTTGGCAAGACGGGGGAGTCAGGCGCTCATTGTAGGCAAGGCTGTAAATAGGACATGAACTGACATGGATGCTCAAGCCGCAAAAAATATTTCTGAGAATATCTCACAAAAAATTGCAGATTTATCACAAGCAATTGACTATTTAGAGAACGATGACTCTCAAGCTGCAAAACGTTTTCGACGGCAGTTGAAAAATACTCTAGCTAATCATGAAGTGGATCAAGAAAGCTATATTGATTATGAAAATATGGCGGGTCCTAACCCAATTATTGGTATTCATAGCAAAGATGTGCTTGATACACTAATGGTCATGTTACAACAGGCCTTGTCGAATCCTCGCTCAATTTTTCAGCAAGCGTTACGTTTAGGCGGGGATTGGCTACAAGTGTTGTTGGGTAACTCCAGTCTGCGGCCAGATGCCCGTGATCATCGTTTTCAAGACTCTGCCTGGTATGATAGTCCTTTTTTTCGCCGATTAATGCAAGGGTATTTTTCCTGGCACCATCGCCTTCATGAGTGGATTGACGAGAGTGAACTAACAGAATGTGATCGGCGGCGAGCGACCTTTATATTGTCGATTCTTACAGAAGCATGTTCACCGACAAATACTTTACTTAATCCTGAAGCGCTTAAACGATGCGTTGAAACATCAGGGTTAAGTTTAATTCAAGGATTTCGACATTTTGCTCAAGACTGGTTACATAATGGTGGTTTGCCATCTCAGGTTAATATGAAAGCATTCTGTGTCGGTGAAAATATTGCTGTTTCGCCTGGTGTGGTGGTGTTTCGTAATGAGTTACTTGAACTTTTGCAATATCAATCGACCACAACTGAAGTATGGCAGCGGCCATTATTTTTAATTCCACCACAAATAAATAAATATTACATTTTTGATCTTACGCCTGAGAAAAGCTTTATCCAGCATGCCACTCAGCAAGGAATCCAAGTGTTTGTTTGTAGTTGGCGTAATCCCAAAATTGAGCACCGGGATTGGGGGTTGGAAAACTATGTTGTTGCGTTGGAAGATGCCATCGATGCGGTGATTGAGATTACTGGCAGTCGTGATGTCAATGTCATGGGAGCCTGTTCTGGAGGAATGACTGCTGCAACATTATTAGGTTATTTGGCTGCGGCTAATAAAACGAAAGTGAATAGTTTTACCTTAATGGTTAGTGTGTTGGACCTTAATATTGATAATGATGTTGCGTTATTTGCAACAGATCGTTCATTGGCTCAGGCAAAAAGTTACTCTCATCGAAGTGGTGTGTTGGAAGGAAAAGACTTAGCACGTGTATTTGCCTGGATGCGCCCCAATGATTTGATTTGGCATTACTGGGTTAATAATTACTTGCTCGGTTATGAACCACCTGCAAATGAGGTCTTGTATTGGAATAATGATACCACGCGACTGCCTGCTGAACTGCATGGTGAATTTATTGAAATGTATGAGGCGAATCCTCTACATAAACCAGGCTTATTAAAAATATGTCATCAACCCATTGATCTTAAACAGGTTACAGTTGATGCCTATGTAGTGGCGGGTATGACAGATCATATTACTCCTTGGGAGGCCTGTTATCGCTCTTCTCATTTGTTGGGAGGTAAGTGCCAGTTTGTACTGAGCAACAGTGGCCATATACAAAGTATCTTAAATCCACTTAATAACAATAAAAGCTATTACTTTTTAAATCATGAACATCCTAAAACCGCTAAAGAGTGGAAGTTAGGCGCACATCGAATTGGGGGGAGTTGGTGGGCACATTGGACTGACTGGATTAGTCAACGTTCTGCTGAGAAGATCCCAGCACCACAACAGTTAGGTAGTTCTTCTTACCCAGCTTTAGATATAGCGCCAGGCACTTATGTTCATGAGTAGTTGTAGAGTAAGTTTTTATGTATAAAGCGGCGGTTGTGAGTTCTGTGATGGTGGATGAAACGGTTAATCAAGCTAGCAAAAGAGCATTCGAGATTGATTTTTTACAGTTAGGGGAATACAACGTACGTGTAGGTATTGTACCTGGAAACCGTCAAAAAATACCTATGTTATTGTTTAATGGTATCGGTGCTAGTTTAGAATTTGCACAACCCTTTGCTGATGCTTTAGATGATGTAGAGTTGATTACCTTTGATATTCCTGGTGTTGGTGGTTCACCAACACCGCTTATCCCTCCTCGATTTCCCCAGTTGTCGTTTTTAGCTGAGCAACTACTCGATGAACTGAATTATGGTCAGGTGAATGTTATTGGCTACTCCTGGGGGGGCGCGCTTGCACAACAGTTTACTTATGATCATCCACAGAGGGTTAAACAACTTATACTAGCGGCAACGACAATGGGAATGATAGCGATACCTGGCTTGCCTATAGAGTTGCTCAAGTTGTTGAAGCCAAATCCTCTATTTCGTTCATTTAAAAACGTGTCTGTTCGCCAAATCATTAATCATCAGTGGGTGATTCCTCAACAAGGACCTCGGGGCTTTTGGTATCAGATATTGACTGGATGGGGGTGGACCAGTGCTTATTGGTTACGCAAAATTAAAACAAAAACACTCTTATTAGCGGGTGATGATGATCTGATGGTACCTGCTATGAATTTGAAAGTCATGCAGCAGTTGATGCCCAATGCTCAGTTTCGTTCCATCAGCGGTGATCACTTTTTTATGGTGACACAACCTCGTGCTTGTGCCCGTATGGTAGGGGAGTTTTGTGAGTATTATTAATAGGTAATAGGGGCACCCATATATCCCTATACTCACTACAGTGTGGGCATAAGGATATCACATGGGGTATGTGGTTTTTTTAGTGTCTATTGCATTAGTAAATACAGTATTAGTGGTAATCACCTGGTGAAGTAGGAGCTTGAGTAGGTTGTAATTGACACACTTCATCATCCCAATCAAAGCTGTCTTTAGCATCCTGAGCCGCAAAACGTTGCTCCTCTAACATTTGAAACTTTTGAATCTCTTCGTCAGGCATAAAGTGAAGACAGTCACCACCTAGTAACCACAGTAAGTCACGCGGTAAAAGGGGCGTGAGCTGAGGGTAGTAGGTGATTAATTGGTTGATAGTCTCCTGACCTAGAAACAAAGCATCAGGTGTTTGGTCAGACAATGCCTGCTTAAGCTCATCGAGGCGGGTAAGCCACGCAGTATATTGATCAGTATTGGAAAATAACGTCTGCTGTTGTGTCAAGCATTGCTTCACGTGGTCAATACGGTCTATTAAACGTTGTAGCTGTTCGGGTAGTTGAAAGTCAGTCACGCGGCACTCTTTCCTCTTTCTTTCATGGCGTTAAAACAAGATTAGTGTGATTGTAGTGTAGGCGTAAAGCCGCTTGACAGCAGTGCTTTAACCATTAAACCAATAATGAGGTATTTTTTACAAAAAAATATTGAACCTACGTAGCCTAAATACCTTGTAAAATGAATGGTTAGTATTTCAGGATATGAGGTATACAATACCTACTTTTAATTGATTTTGCAGCAACCGGCTAAAGAGATGTTATGGCAACCGCACTTGAAATTACTGATTTACATAAAACATACAGCAATGGTCATCAGGCGCTGAAGGGAATCAGTTTTGCTGTGCAAGAGGGCGATTTTTTTGCATTATTAGGTCCTAATGGGGCAGGCAAGTCTACCACGATTGGAATTATATGTGCTTTGGTGAATAAGACATCAGGTCAGGTAAAGATCTTTGGTGATGATATGGATCTGAGTCCTAACAAAGTAAAGCAACACCTTGGCATGGTGCCTCAAGAATTTAATTTTAACCAATTTGAAAAAACAGAAGATATTCTCATTACTCAGGCTGGATATTATGGTATTCCCCATAAAGAGTCTGTTGAACGGGCAGAGCTATATTTACACAAGCTTGGGCTATGGGATAAGCGTCGTGAACAGTCACGTTTGTTATCGGGAGGAATGAAGCGACGTTTAATGATTGCTCGTGCGCTTATTCACCAACCTAAGTTACTTATTCTCGATGAACCAACCGCGGGGGTTGACATTGAACTCCGTCGCTCTATGTGGGATTTCTTGCAGGAAATCAATCAGCAGGGTATCACTATTATTCTTACTACTCACTATTTAGAAGAAGCAGAGCAGCTGTGTCGTAATATTGCCATTATTGATCATGGGCGACTGGTACAAAATACCAGTATGAAAGCACTATTACGCACGTTACATATGCAAACTTTTATTTTTGATTCAACAACGTTGCTTCCTGATCAGTTACATTTATCAGGTTATACCTATCGTCCACTGGATGATCACTCGTTTGAAATTGATGTGGACCATGAGCAGGACTTAAATGAGTTATTTAACCAGCTTTCTGCACATAAGCTCTCTATTTCAAGTATGAGAAATAAAGCTAACCGATTGGAAGAGCTTTTTGTGTCATTAGTTGATAAGAATTTGCAGCGTTAATTTTAGGAGTGTTAGCCATGATGTGGCAGCAATATTGGACAGCATTTGTCACAATTTATATTCGAGAAGTACGACGCTTTCTGCGTATTTGGCCTCAAACTTTACTACCTCCAGCCATTACGATGGTGTTGTACTTTATTATTTTTGGTTCTGTCATTGGTTCTCGTATTGGACAAATGGAAGGTTACAGCTACATGGAGTATGTGGTACCTGGCCTGATAATGATGTCAGTAATTACGAATGCCTATAATAATGTAGCTTCCTCATTTTTCAGTAATAAATTTCAGCGTAGTGTTGAAGAGCTTTTAGTTGCACCTATTCCCAATAGTATTATTTTAGCGGGATTTGTGCTTGGTGGGGTAACGCGTGGATTAGCGGTAGGCTTTATTGTTACCTTATTATCGTTAGCATTTACAACACTTCCAATACATAATATCTGGATTACTATATTAGCAGTATTATTAACTGCCATTGTATTTTCACTCGGTGGTTTTATTAATGCTATTTATGCGGATAAATTTGATGACATTTCAATTATTCCAACCTTTATCCTAACACCATTAACGTATTTAGGTGGGGTATTTTATTCAGTAAATATACTACCTGACTTTTGGGGCTATATTTCTTTAGCAAATCCTATTCTCTACATGGTGAATGCATTCCGCTATGGTATTCTTGGACACTCTGATGGAATCAGTATAGGGTTAGCGATGCTTATTCTTGCTGGCTTTGCTGCAGTACTCAGTTATTATTGCCTGTATTTATTACGGACAGGGAAAGGACTAAGGCATTGATGATTTGCTTATCAGCAAATGTATACCCTTCATTCATACAACATTTCCATTTTTTTAATTGGTAGTCTTGACCACCAAGGACGGTGGGAATGCATTATATGGAGGGTATATTTATAACTTTTTATGATATATGAATCGTAAATTATATTAGAGTTTTGCTGAAAAATTTGGTGCGTGGGCTATTTGGACAATAGCGTATAATTACCAGTGATAGTTAGTTAACGTAGTCGTAGTTATAGGGAAAGACGTGTGAAACATTCAGTATTGAATATACAGGAGAAGTTTTCAACGTTTGACTCACTCTGGTCGCCAAAAATAATCGCAGAGATGAATGACTATCAGTTTAAACTGGCAACGGTCCAGGGGGAATTTGTTTGGCATTCTCATACTGATACAGATGAAGTATTTTTTGTTATTGAGGGTGCTCTTGATATTGAATTTCGAGATGAAAAAATAACCTTAAATTCAGGAAAAATGTGTGTCATTCCAAAAGGAGTTGAGCATAAACCTTATGCAGAAAAAGAGTGTAAAATCATGCTTGTGGAGCCTAGAGGTGTGGTTAATGCTGGTGATAACGATGGAGAGCTTACAGCAGAAGAGGAATGGGTTTAAATCTATCTTTAGCTATGGGTGGAGTTAAGGGCAGATGCATCATTTAGCAATTCTGCCCATACAAAGTTTAATAATTAGTACGCAATTGCTCTATAAGCTAAGTAGACTTCTCCATAATGTTTCCAGCTTCTTTTAATTGCTGTTACAGAAACATCACTGTTTTTTGTATAAGCTGAGCTTAAAATGAGAAGTATGCTTAAGTCTGCTTGGTCAATATAGCATGACTCTCCATTGGCGAATGAAACTGCATAATAACCATCAGTTCCGCCAGGGAAAGCTTGAATGCTAGATACTTTTGTATCCCAAATAGGGTTGTTAGAAGTGCTTTTTGCTACTTTTTCATTACATTTAACTGGAAGTTCCATTTTCCTATCCTTTAAATGAGTATTATTAGCTACTTTAATCAAAAGTCCTTTTATATCAATAAGTTATTTATTGAATGTGGGTTTTGATTAAACCTTTTTTATTGTTTGCTAGTCTTGTCGTTTTCGACGTCAAATTAAATGTAGCACTCATAGTAAATTCTGCATGAATTGTGTGTTAACTTTTGGAGTGAAGCATTACTTTTGTACTGTATGAGTAAATAAATACTGGCGGTACCTGTCTAGTATTGGTGCAGTAAATAAGTAGGTAACTTTATTTGGCGTTCGTATAATAATTATATTTAAAGCGGGATGATTGACTTTTTACTTACTTTAAAGAATTATATGAAATTGCCGGGCAATTGCATATAAAAATAATTTGTGATGAGTATAGATTGTGCCAATGCAGCGCATGAATTAATTTGTTCCTCCTACAGCAGAAGAGCTTCCCTGGTCTCTACGGCTCACGGTGCTCCCAACACCTGTTTCACAAACCCATTCAAGCACTGCAAAACCACGCTTTGCTATACCTCAATCATGATTAAATGAACAGCTGTGGTATTTCGATGTACGCCAAAGGCTGGATAATGCCCATCGAATGTTTGCCGCAAGGATGCGGTAACTATCTTGACAAACAGCGGCCTCCAGGAAAGGATTCGCCGCGTATTCGAAGGGCGTTATGCAGATGTTGGACAAAGGTGCTTTAGAAAATGGCTTTTATAAAGGTAAAGTTATACCCATAACGAAGGGTTTTTAGGCGCGGCCGTCAAGTGATGAAGCCCCAAGAGCTTATATTAATAAGTGACTGGGGTGAAGAACGCTGACAACAAAGCCTAAAAATGATTTGTGAAGGGTATATATGCGATTGCCCTGGGTGAGGTTGTTTTTTAGAGGTAAGCGTTGCGTATAAACTTACCTCAATATATGCTGATTATTGGAATAGTGAGTAGATGTTTTAAAATACTTTCCAAAAGGTGTCGCAGTGTTTGATGGAATATTGATCGGTTGAATAAATAGTTAATAAAAGTTGAACGAGTTAATTAATAAGCCTTAAATAATAACCTGGTCGCGCAATGTTTGTGCTGCTTTTTCAAGCGACTTGATGATTTTTTCTTTATCGTAGCGTTCAACATTTGCTGTATCTAAGTACATGGAAAAACCTTGTATTTCATGCTCAATAAAACTTTGTCGTGCCCCCAAGTCTCTTCGGAAGTCAACAACCTGATAAATAGGAACTGGGCGACTAAAACCTTTGACTGAAATTTTTCCTTTATCACGGCACATGATGACGTCTTTGATCATGGAGTAAGTTTCGTAAGCAATAAGGATTTCATTTGGTTCAGCACTACTTTCCAAGCGACTGGCTAAGTTAACTTCCTTACCGATCAGGGTATAGTCCATTCGGGACTCAGCACCGAAGTTACCTACGGTACAGTACCCAGTATTTATCCCCATGCGAATTTCGAGTGGTTTGCGCACGCCTTGACTGCGCCATTGTTGGCGGAGCACTTTCATATGCTTGCGCATGGCAATTGCCATTGATACAGCCGCAATGGCATCTTTTTTAGCTCCTTGGCTTTTGGGGTCACCAAAAAACACCATCATGCTATCACCCACAAATTTATCAATGGTGCCACCAAAGCGCAGTGCGATTTTGGACATTTCGGTGAGATAATTATTCAATAAATCTGTGAGTGCTTCTGCTTCCATTTCCTCTGATAATTCAGTAAATCCTTTAATATCAGAAAAGAATATAGAGAGCTTTTTACGCTGGGTTTCTAGGCGAATATCACGTTTACCTGAGAAAATAAGATGGTGTAATTGAGGAGAGATGTACTTGCGAAGGTTGTTCGCAATGATCATGTTTTTTTCTTTAAGTAGCTTTACTTCTTCCTGAGCATGACTGTACTCAACAGCTAACGAATAAAAATAGTAAGCCACATACAGTATGTAAACGCCACCACTAATACCACTACTAATAATCACTAGAATAGGCGGCGCAGAAGCTAGCATACTGCCACCGAATAAATAACCCACCATGGCACTGGCTATTAAGAAGAGATTGCTGGTTGCCAACAACCGTGTTCCAGCAAAGATTAAAGTGCTGAACTCAAGCATGATGATGAAGATTACGGTTGAGGCAACTGAAAAGCCAATCAGTCCAATCAACAAGCCACAGTGGACCGCATCAAAGTAGTGTAAAACCCGCCTTGTGGTGAAGTTATGTTTTACTACAAAGTGTCTGGAAATGAGATAGCTAATATGAGGGTATATTAGTGCATAGATAAGCAACCACAGGGTATTATGCGCCAGATGGTTGGTATAGGAGGCGGCTGCGATCATCACTGCTGCGGCTAAATAAGCCAGTATGCGAATGTTATAGTCGCGAATAGCAGGACTTTGACTCAGAGTGGTACTACTGATCCTTTTCTGCATGGTAATTAAACTGCACTTATACTGCGAGCTGACTATAAATCACTAATTGATTTGCCTGACTTACAAAATCATTGAATCACTATGGATTCAGATTAGCTCTTAAGTTGTTCCCTGCAACACCTTTACACAAACCTAATGATGGCAAACAGTAAGTTTAAAGCAGGAATATACAAGCTGGGTAGGCAAAAACCGGAAATTTTACGGGACTTTATCATAAAGTATTAATGCTCGCTCATTTTATTTTCCTGACTGGTAAGTTTTAGGCTGACTGTTGTATAGCTGTTGCAGCTGATGTATCAGATGGTTGCTTGGTTAACACAAGACCAAACGGTTGAGGACAAT
Source organism: Zooshikella harenae (assembly GCF_018837975.1). Taxonomy (GTDB): domain Bacteria; phylum Pseudomonadota; class Gammaproteobacteria; order Pseudomonadales; family Zooshikellaceae; genus Zooshikella; species Zooshikella harenae. The sequence goes on from NZ_JAGSOY010000003.1 coordinate 112,984, forward strand.
ACAATGCCGATAAGCGGGCATTATCGATAGTTTCAGGGATGCACAGTAGGGTGTACTTCAATGCGGTTTTAAGGTCAATACGGTGACCAATTGAAATATAAACTGGGGGTAACGGACTACACACCCGAAGGAGTGCACTGTGGTATAAGTTATCTGTCTTTAAAGGGAACCATGCCCCACGGTTTTTACCTAACCGCTGGCTTATCTCGCCAGGAGGTGCTGAACGGATACCAAATGTTGGTGTGTTCGTGAGTAAGCCAATGTGACTGGCAATGCCAAAGCGGGTTGGTGGGATCAATCCTCGTCCATCACAGATGATTAGGTCTGGTGTTCTTTGTAGCTGCTGCAATGTTTTAACGATCAAGGGTGCTTTGCAGAATGAAAAGACGTTAGGTGCCAGAGGGTCTGACAGCTTTTCTGAAAGCACATATTGCTCAACAATTTTCAGGTCTGGCAATGACAACAGTGAGACTTTAGCACTACCACAACCATTATGTTGGTTGTAGGCAAACTGAGCCCGAGCGATAAAACGAACAGTACGAACTTGATTGTCCGTTACTATCCATTCCCGCAGATATTTTTGAATAGCCTCCGCTTGTGGTTGTGTCACTTGCCAGGGATGGAGTTGATGTATTTTCATGCAGTGCTTGCTTAATTCACACTATCAATATTATTTATGTCACAAAACTGACTAATCCTAGCTTGAGTCTAGAAGGAATGGAAGTCGATTTAAACTAAAAAAATCGATAGACTGCCATGCAAATGAAAATAAATCTCATTTAGTAGGTGTTTATTTCAGTGATGAAGCCTAACGTTATTACCTTTAGGCGAGTTGCTGTTGTTCTTAAGAGCCACTATGAAGCAATGTTGATTGGAACAATTATGGATACACTGACAGCACTACATACACGCGTTTCTTTTCCCCGTCTGAGTGAACCTGCACCCAGTGAAGCCCAGTTAGAGGCTATATATCAAGCAGCTTTACGTGCACCAGACCATGCGATGCTGAGACCCTGGCGCTTTTTAACAATCACAGGAGAGCAACGGAGTCAGTTAGGTCAGCTTTTAGTGGAAGCAGCTAAACTAGCAAGCCCACAATTAACAGATGCAGAAGAAAATAAGCTGCTACAAGCACCCTTGCGTGCCCCTTTGTTAGTGGCTGTTATTTGCTCTCCACGCTTTCATGAAAAAGTACCAGAATTGGAGCAGCTGTTATCAACGGCAGCGGCAGTACAAAATATGTTACTTGCAGCCCATGCACTTGGCGTAGGTGCTATGTGGCGAACAGGGCTGATTAGCTACCATGAACATGTGAAACAAGGTTTAGGGTTGAGGAACACCGAGAAGCTGTTGGGCTTTATCTATATGGGACAACCACTAGGACAGCCCAAGCCAATACAGCCCCTTGATACCAAGGACTATTTTCAACCCTGGCAAGGTTAATCTCGTTTAGACTGGGCAGCAGACTTTGTCGAGTACCTATTTGTAAACAGAAAGTGTGCTGCTTTAGCTAAAAGGGTTGATTGGAAGAGTTGAAGTGATTAAGTAATTACTCACCCATAAATGACTAACATCCTCAAACTTATTTTGTATATAAATAATGAACTGTCAAAATAATATACAATCCACTTGAGAAAGCCCTCATTCCCGTCTATTAGTTTTTAAATGAATCTTCTTGATTGAATCTTTATGGTTGCTGCTTGATCGATTTCAAGAATATGGTTGGTTACTTAGTCAAATGAGTTTCGTGAGGTGTTTTTGCGATCATTAGTGTGATTAGTGTCTCATGAAAAGGCTCTATTCTTTCGACGTTATCTTATGGCCTTCACAGAAATAGCGAATGTGAATTGTTAAACTTGTCGTTATTACTAGGCCTAATAATGAAGTAGTAACCTAATTATTTTCATTAATGCTTTAACTAAGTGAAGTGTTAATAAAACTGTGTATGGATTTGGCCTGTAATCAGTGTCTATTTTCCTGCCTATTTGCATCGACATCATTAGCATTTATTAGATGAGGTGTATGTTCAACGCCCTTTAAGCAGGAAGGTTGGTCTTGCTTATTAAGGTTGCAATGAGAACTTAGCAGTGCGCGACACAAGGTTGATTCAACATCGGCGCTTTATTTCAAACGTAGTAAATAAATTTGGCTCCAGTGACGGATTATTACTGGGACTTAATAAGGATGGCATAATCAGCTAGGTATCTTTGATGGATTATCTGGGTCTGTTTAGTTACAGCGTGACTGCACTGGCTTATTTTGTACTAAGTCTGTTGTTATGCACCAGTTTACGTGGACGATCATTAGGGGGCTTGTTACTTGTTGCCACAACTGCAACGACTATCTGGGCAATTACAGTTGTTTGGGTAAACTGGCATGAACGTTGGTTTTTAGTCGATAGTTTACCCATTGAACTACTTCGTAGCTTTGTTTGGTTGTGGTTTCTCAGTAGGTTATTTGCGTTTACGGAATTACAGAGCCGAAAACTGTTTCGTTATGGCAAGTCAGTTGTTCTTTGTGCTGGCTTGATATTGTTCTGCTATGAACTCAGTCCTGAGATACAGCTTTGGAGCCAGATGCATAGCCAGGCTAATTGGCGAATTATTGGTCATCTTGGCATATCAATTGTTGGGCTGTTCTTACTTGAGCAGCTTTATCGGAATACTCAAGTATCCAAGCGTTGGGCTGTTAAGCATATTTACCTTGGCCTGGCGGCTACCTTTGCGTTTGATTTTATTCTGTATGCTGAAGCCCTTTTATATAGCCATATTAACCTAGCATTATGGAATGCTAGAGGGTGGCTTTTGGCCTTTGTTGTACCTTTGATTGGTTTATCTTCAGCGCGTAATCCGAACTGGGCGTTGGAAGTATTTGTTTCTCGCCGGATTATTTACAGTACTTCCGTCTTGGTTATTACCGGGCTTTATTTACTGCTCATGGCCATAGCCGGGTTCTATATTCGTGACTTTGGTGGGCAGTGGAGTGAAGTTATACTTGCTGTATTCATAGCACTTGCTACGGTAAGTTTGTTAGTCCTGCTTTTATCCGCTCAAGTACGTTCTAAATTTAAGGTCTTAGTTAATAAGCATTTTTTTCACTTTAAATATGACTACCGTGATGAGTGGTTGCGGTTGAATAATGCACTTGTCTCCAATGAGCCTGCAGAGCCCTTACAACAACGTTGTATTCGGGTTATGGCGGATACGGTTGATAGCCCGGCAGGTGTATTGTGGCAAAAAAATCGTAAAGGTATTTATCGCGCTGTGTTTGCTTGGAATTTACCTCTTCCTGAGGATTGTTGTGAAACGCTCCAAGGGGAATTAATTCCTTTCTTATTACACAAGCGCTGGGTAATAAATAAACAAGAATATGATGACAATAAGTCACTTTATGATGGCATTGTATTACCTGATTGGTTTACCCAGCAAAGTGCACATTGGTTAATTGTGCCTCTTATTAATCATGATGACCTTTATGGCTTTATTGTACTTTGTCAGCCGCGGGCCCCTCGAACCGTTAACTGGGAAGATCATGATCTATTGAAGATGATTGGTTATCAACTAACCAATTATTTGGCTTTGGTGGATGCCAGTGAAGAGTTAGCCAGTGCACGACAGTTTGAGGCTTATAACCGGCTTTCAGCCTTTATCGTGCATGACTTGAAGAATCTTGTAGCACAACTGTCGTTAATTGTGACGAATGCAGATAAACACAAACGTAACCCTGAATTTATTGATGATGCCATTGATACATTATCGAATGCTGTAGCCAAAATGAATCGTTTGTTGGAGCAATTAAGGAAAGGCAAAGTGTCGGGTTCTGCAAAAGCATTGGCTGATCTTAATGACCTGGCGGCAGCTGCTGTCAAGCAGCAGTCTAACAATCAACCCGTTATTACGCTTGAGCCTGCTAACCAACCACTTACAGTTGTTATTGATGGAGAAAAAATGGTCTCAGTATTGGGACATTTATTGCAGAATGCGCAAGATGCTACAGAAAATACAGGGTGGATTAAGTTGCGACTGACGCAAGATCAACATGAAGCAGTCATTTCGATTGCAGATAATGGCTGTGGTATGGACCAGACATTTATTCGAGATCGTCTTTTTAAACCATTTGATACCACAAAGGGCAATGCAGGAATGGGTATTGGGGTATTTGATAGTAAAGCTTTTATCGAAGGTCTAAATGGTTCTATGAGTGTCACCAGTGTGCCAGGAGAGGGTACAGAGTTTACGTTGCGGCTACCCCTTCACCTTGATCAACGGGAAGTAGGTACAAAAAATATGGAGGATGAACAAGCATGTCAGGTTTGAAAAAAACCTTACTTATTGTGGAAGATGACACCGGCCTTCAGAAACAGCTTAAATGGTGTTTTGAGCAATATGAAACCATTATCTGTGGTGATCGAAATGAAGCAATAAAGCACTTGCGTAGAGCAGAGCCGCAAGTCATAACAGTGGATTTGGGATTGCCTCCTGATCCTGCCAATGCCAGCGAAGGTTTAAAAACGGTTGAGGATATTTTAGCCTTATCACCGACAACAAAGGTGATCGTTGTTACAGGTAATGATGACCGGGAAAATGCTATTAAATCGATTGCTCTAGGGGCTTATGACTTTTATCAAAAACCAATAGATACTGATGTATTGGGGATGATCATTGAGCGTGCTTTTCATCTACATGAGTTAGAAACTGAAAATCGTATTTTGGCAGCACGTGAAGGACATGAAGCACTACAAGGTATTATTGCTTGTAGTCAAAGTATGCAAAAAATTATTCGCAGTATTGAAAAAATTGCGCCAACAGATGTCACAGTGTTATTACTGGGGGAAAGTGGTACAGGTAAAGAGGTTTTAGCCAGAGCGCTGCATAATATGAGTGAGCGTAAGGATAAGCCTTTTGTGGCTGTTAACTGTGCGGCTATCCCAGAAAATTTACTTGAAAGTGAACTGTTTGGTTATGAAAAAGGTGCATTTACCGGCGCGGTTAAACAAACTAAAGGTAAAATAGAGTATGCCGTAGGTGGTACATTCTTTTTAGATGAGGTGGGTGATTTACCTATGGCCTTGCAGGCTAAGTTGCTTCGTTTTTTACAGGAACGGGTGATTGAGCGTGTTGGTGGCAGAGAGGAAATACCTGTTGATGTTCGTGTAATTTGTGCGACTCACCAGGATTTACCCATACTGATTGAAGAAGGACGTTTTAGAGAAGACTTATACTATCGTATTAGTGAAATAACACTGAAAATTCCACCGTTACGCGAGCGTGAAGGGGATGCAATTATCCTTGCGCGAATGTTATTGCAAAAGTATTGTGAACAGCACAAGCGTAATTTGAAAGGGTTCACGAATGACGCACTTGATGCGCTTGCCAGTTATCGGTGGCCTGGCAATATACGAGAATTAGAAAACAGATTGAAACGTGCAGTGGTTATGGCTGATGGCAAACTGCTTACGCGTGAAGATTTGGAACTAGAAGATATTGAAGTTGAGAATTTTCCATTTAACTTGAAAGAAGTCAGAGAAAAAGCAGAGAAAGAAGTGATCAATCGAGCCATTGGGTACACCAATAATAACATTTCTAAAGCTGCCGATTTATTAGGTGTCACTCGGCCAACACTTTACTCGCTGATGCACAAGTATGGAATTATGGAATAACTGTTGTACCTATAAAGAAGGATAGCTGTGTAATGCAAACATTCAATAGGATCAGATTATCACTTTGTTCACTTTGTTTAGGTGTTACGTTGCCCTTAAGTGGACTTGCTGCCGATTACTTGAAAGATGCACAACAGTATTATAACGAGGGTGAGTATAAATCAGCAGAAATACAGCTGAAAAATTTACTCAAAGAGAACCCTGAAGATGCAAAAGCACGAGCATTACTTGGTCGCGCTTATTTAAAACAAGGCAATTTGCCTTCTGCGGTAAAAGAGTTTGAACGTGCTAAAAAATTAGGCGGACTTGAGCTGGAAGACAAGTTAAGCTTAGCGGAACTCTATCTATTGCAACGGCGTTTTACTGAAGCAATCACGTTAGTCGACCTTGAAGCTATTGATGCAGAACATCAACCTGATGGTTTGCTGATTCATGGCTATGCCTACATGGGGCAAGGGATGTATGCGGATGCGCGTGAAGCATTTGAAAAAGCACTTAAAAGTAAAGACTTACCTTCAGCACATTTAGGCTTGGCAAAAGTTGATTTCAGAGAAGGTAATATTGACGATGCGAGCAAACGTCTTGAGAAATTACTTAAAAAAGAGGCTGAAAACCCTGATGCCCTTATATTAAGAGCACAAATAGCTACACGGCAAGAGCGTTATGCTGATGCCATCACTGATTTGGATACTGTGCTCAAATTAGCGCCTGAAAATTATAATGCACTCATAAAAAGAGCTGATGCTTATGCGCTTTCTAACACGTTAGATAAAGCCAAAGCAGATCTGGATGTTGTTCTTGAAAAAGTGCCTGAGCACCCTGAGGCAAACTTTACGCTCACTAAAGTGTATCTTAAGCAAGGGGAGTATGAAAAAGCACGGGAAGCAGGTGAAAAAGTACTTCGGCTTCGCCAGCAATTTGTGCCTGTGATGTATTTATTAGGTATTGCACATTATGGATTAGGTAACTATCAACAAGCGTTGGAACAACTTGAGCAATATACTAATTATATTAAGGGTAATGATGGTGCAAATATTTTATTAGCACAGGTTTTGGTCAAACAGAAAAATTATCAAGGTGCAATTACATTACTTGAAAAGTTAGCCGCTAAAGATGGTAAGCATCAAGCACGTGTTTATGCGTTGCTGGGTAATGCTTACATGAAAACTAAAGATTATGCGAAAGCTACGCATTATTTAGATAAAGCACTGGAACTCGAACCTAATATTGCACGATTGCAAGCTCAGGTTGCAGTTGGTCACTTATTTTCAGGTGATACGAAAAGTGCAATTAAAGAGTTAAAAGAGTTGTCTGCAAAGGCTGAAGAACCGAATGATGCTGACTTGTTATTGGTTCGTACCTATATTCAGGAGAAAAAATATAAAGAAGCAGAAAGCCTTGTAACCAAGCGTATAAAACAGTGGCCAGATAACCCGATGTACCATAACCTGCAGGGATTATTACATCAGGTGCAGGGAAGCTTTGATGAAGCTAAAGCGGGTTTTGAACAGGCGCTGGAAAAAGATAAGAAGTATATTCCTGCATTGATGGGCTTAGCAGGCCTAAGTTATACACAGGGCAATCAAGATGCAGCTAAAGACTATTATCAACAGGCAATAGCGATTAACGAAAAATATCTGCCTGCCTATTTTGCTTTAAGTGCAGTTGCGTCATCAGCCAAAGATAAAAAGGCAGCCATTGAGTGGTTGGAGAAGGCACACAAGGCAAATGATAAAGATTTACGTACTCAAATCATGCTGGCTGATGCTTATTTAAATTACAAGCAACTGGATGATGCTAAACGAGTCACTCGTCGTTTGGCTGATGATCATGGTGATCAGCTTGCGGTGATTGAGCTGCAAACACGTGTTGCTCGTGCCGCTAATGATGACACTAACACCCAGTATTTACTGGAAAAACTGGTAACCTTATCGCCAGATAATAAAGGTTATATCAATCAGTTGATGCAATATCACTTACAAAAAGGGGATAAAAAAGCGGCATTAAATGTATTAGATGCTGCATTACGTCGCCAGCCTACAGATAAACAACTGATACTGACGAAAATGCGTTTATTGAACCAGCAAAAACGGTTTGATGAGGCATTAGTCATCGCTAAAGAAATTGTTGCACGTGAAAAAGATAGTCCAACAGCAAATATTTTGTTGGCCAGTGCCTATTTAAATGCTAAGCAAGATGATAAAGCGAAAGAAATCTATCAGCCGATGCTGAATGATTTAGCTGAAGTTGGTATGGTTTCTCGGCTTTATGCTTTCTTTAATAGTCATGGCATGAAAAAAGAGGTAGAGAAACTGTTTGCTGATAGCCTCAAAAAATGGCCAAATAATGGTGCCATCCGCCGTTTATATGCACAGCACTTGCACAGTAATGGCAATGTAAATGATGCTATAAAACAGTATGAAGAAGTGTTGAAAAAGGAACCTAATGATGTCACTTCTCTCAATAATTTAGCGTGGTTCTATCTGGATAAAGAACAAGATAAAGCGCTGAAATATGCTGAGAAAGCACATAAAGCGATGCCCAATAGTCCAGAAGTCACGGATACTTATGGTTGGGTTTTATTAAATAATAACCAGCATAAAAAGGCACTTGAGCTTTTAGCGGGTGCAGCGAAAGCGGCGCCTAATAATTTTGACATTCGCTATCATTATGCTGTCGCTTTAGCGAAAACAGGTAAAAAAGAGCAAGCTAAAAAAGAACTGAAGCTTGTACTGAGTTCAAAACGCTCCTTTTCTGAAAAGAAAGCGGCTGAGGAACTGTTTTCAGAGCTTTAACGTTATCTAAAAACGAAGCTAATAGTAAAAGTCACGTCGTTCTGGCGTGGCTTTTTTTATTGTTTTTTGTAAATTATTTTTTGAATGTTGCTGGTTGTGGATTGAAAAAAATTACTATGGAGGAGGTATACCCATAACGAAGGGTTTTTAAGGGAGGCCGTCAAGCGATGAAGCCCCCGGAGCTTATATTAATAAGTGACTGGAGTGAAGAGCGTAGACAACAAACCCTAAAAATGATTCGTTATGGGTATATTTAAGATAAAATCTACTGTGTTAATAATCGTTTAGCAAGTGAAAACATTAATTTTTGCAAAGGGTTTTTATAGCCGCCAGGGCGATAGGTTTTACGTAACTTATTTAAATAGGCATCAAAGTGTAGACCCCAAGGTGCACAGTGTAGCGGTCCACGGTTAAGTAGTACTTTTAGAGCCTGTGTTGCTGCAAACCCTGCACAAAGTTCGCAGGCAATCACCGTTGAGGGGCCTTTTTGGCCTTGTAAGTCGACTCGAGTAGGGTCCGCTAAATAGTGACGTTGTAACATGGCGGGGGATAATCCAATAAGAAAGCGAAGCGCTTGTTCTTCCTCAGGACATTCATGTAGTCCGAAATAATCAGCAAATGACATTTTCCCGGGTAGAAAAATGAGTAACGCAGTCCCCATACCAAGTGGAGCGGCGGTTATGGTTGGAATGTTATGTTGATAACAGTAAGCAAAAACATGCTGGCGAATATCAAATGCAAAATAATCCAGTGCATCAACATATAAATCAACATCAGCTAAGAAATTAATTAAATTATTTTCATTGATGCCCTGATTAAATACTTGAATATCAAGCTCTGGGTTAATACCAAGTGCCATACTTGCCAGGGTTTCTGCTTTACCCTGTCCAATGGTACTCATACGAGCACCAGCTTGACGATTAAAGTTTTCCAAACCAAATGAATCAAAATCAGCAATGTTAAATTTGCCTATACCTAAACGCGTTAAGGTGAGTAAGTGGGAGCCTCCAACACCTCCCATCCCCGCAATAGCAATTTTGGTTTGGTGGAGCTGTGATTGCTCGGTAAGGGTTACCCAACCAATATTGCGGGAAAAAGCTGTGTGATAGTCAAAGGTATTATTTTGATCCATATAAATGGTTATGTGTAATTTCTTCTTGGTGAGATAAGTTATGTACTGAAAGTTCAGGACTGAATTGTTCCCGTAGCTCTTCGTAGATGACGGTATATAAGGCATGTAAAACTGGAGGAAGGCTATCGAATAATGCTTGATCGTTAATATAATAAGGGGCTCGTATACCGTGATAATCGACTGCAGGACCTATTTGTTGAAACATAATACCTTGGTAGTTCATGTGTTTTGCCAAACGAGGCTCCATCATCGCAAAAACATGGCGGATGTTATTTAACATAGCCATCGCCGCACCAGTTAGATATAAGGCGACAGCTAATTGCGGGAAATTGCGTCGCTCATTTTCTTGGAAACTACTTTTAGTTGGAGGAGCGCCTGAGGGTGTTTTCGAATCTGTGTTACGTCGTCTGAACTGAGAACGTACGGCGAGACGGGAAATCTCGCCAAATGTGCCACGTTCCATTTTACTGATATCAATAACATCTTTATCAATCGCGTTACTACAGTGCTTTTCTATAGGCAGTTTGGCAAACCGATTGGATAGGGGAGGAACGACCAAGCGAACACACCCACAAAAGCTCTGAGAGCCTTTATGGGAGATCAGGCCGTGTTGTGCATAATAATCAAACTCATCAATTTCCATGAAGTTACCAGGATCATCCTCAAACTTCATTTCTTTACAGTAAACGTCGTAGCGAATGCGGTGGGCTTCAACCACTAAGCTATGTGTTGCCGCTAATACAGGACGGAAATACTGCCGAAAGTGCTGACCTAACTCATCTGCTGACATCATAAACAGCTATCCTGTGACTACTTTTGCTTCTTTATTAAGGTTTATTAAAAGTTTATGTTTCAGCAAACTATTGATGGATATTCTTTGAATTATTTTGAAATAAAAAAATATTATTTATTAAGAACTGATTTTTCTTTGTGGAATGAGTGTTTGATGGGATTGTTTTTCTTGGGGCTAATTGGTTGTGAATAAGATATAAGCAGTATGTTTGTTAATTTTAATGAGTGATTATACTTTTCTTGAATGATTTTTATAAACTCACCTTTTGATATAAAGTATATAGTGTCTATTTAGCTACACATTATGGGTAAAGAATCTATACTTTTTTCGTAGGCATATTTACCTGGATTTTTTTATGAAGTTCATAAGTTGTTTAGCATTATTAGTTTGTACAGTTACCACAAGTGTTGTTTATGGAGCATCAAGTAACGATGCTTTGCAATTGGCAAAACAGCTGTACGATAGACCTGATGGTAAGGATCGTGCAAGCTTTGGTTATATGGTATTAACTGAGGCAGGTCATAAACCTAGGGTAAGAGCACTCTATTCATATGGTAAAGATAAAAGCTACTATGATATTTGGTCTTTAATTCGTTTTACTTCACCAAAAGATATTGAAGGCACAGGGCTATTAACCCGAGATGAAAAAAATACAGACAGTCAACAATGGGTGTTTTTGCCTGCATTAAAGCGTGTTCGGAAGATTGCTTCAAGTCGAAAAGGTGGACGTTTTGTAGGTTCTGATTTGTTCTATGAGGATCTACAAAATCGTATTTATACCAAAGATAATCATAAAATCTTGGGTAAAGAAGTAATTAATAAGCTGCCAACAATTATTTTGGAAAGTATACCTAAAAATGCGCGTGATTCTGTGTATAGCAAACGACTTAGTTGGATTCACCGGCCCTCTCTTACAGCCCTTCGAATTGATTACTATCAAGGTGGAAGTCAGCCTATAAAGCGGCTTATCGTCAATAAACTGGCCAAAAAACAAGGGTATTGGACTATTATGGAGTCTGTGGTAAAAGACTTAAAGTCCGGTCACAGTACGATGATGCGTATAAAAAATATTGCGTATGACCAAAATTTACCTGATTCCTTATTTACAACTCAAACGCTGGAAGACCCTGCCAAGGAAGTTGCCTTTAGACCATCATCGATAACGAAAAAATAATGTTTTTATGTTGTTGATTAAAACATGCCAAATTCTTTTAGGTTGTACTGTTTTTTTGGCTGGGGGATTGCTCTGGGCTGAAGTTACATTACCACCTTATCGCGTCTTTTTAAATGAGGAAGAGGCGCTGGCTGAAGTTGAAAAGGTACGTGCAGGAGGTGTGCGTGGGCATATCACAACGCAGCGGATGAAACGTGTGCAAACACAATTATTTATTGGACCTTATTATAATAAACGTAGTGCTCGACGTCATGCTGAAAAACTACAGCAACAAGGCATGCCAGCCATAGTAACATTTGATTTTTCATCAAGTCAGTTTTTAATTCGAGTCGGTGTTTATACTGATCAGCAGCGTTTGGAAGCTTATACTTCGCAGTTGCATCGGCTAGGATACTCAAATCAAGTTCAACAACAGAAGACGTATTTTCAAACATTATATGTTGTAAAGCTGCATTCCCCCAAACCACAAACGTCCACAACTAAAATAGCTGGTATTAATGAGCAATCGCCTATTGATGAGGTCATAACAAACCCTGCGGAAATATCAGATGATATTTCAGAAATCGCTACGCCACCCATTTCAGAAGAAATAACTCAGGTGTCTTTGGAAGAGGAAAAAGCAGGATTAAGTGTTTCTCCTGAAGCGGCTGATGTTGCGGTGGCAGGTGAAGAGCAGATTATTATTGAGGAACAGACGACTGAATCAGCGTTAATCGTTGATACTACAGGTGAAGATGAAATTGTTATCGAAGGCGATGAGGAAATTATCGTTAACATTGATGATGATTCGAGTGATTCTATAATGGCCAATGAAGACAGTCAGGAAATCATAATCACTGATGAACTTGGTGCAGCTGAGGATGAAGTGATTGATGTGACTGATAGTGATATGGAGATTGTACTTGATCAGGAAACGCTAGCTGATTTAGACATTGAAGCACCTAGTGCTTTTGATCCAAGTTTAAAGCTGGAAGTTTCTGGTGGGCGGTTGCCTCGTTCGAAGTCATTATCAGATTATTATTTTTATAGTTTGGCACTCGCTAGCCTTCAATATCAATGGTCAAATCAATGGGAGTTTAAAACTGGCTTACGAGCAGATGTAAGTAAACAGGAAGATATTACACGTTCTGATGTCACATTGGATTATGGCGAAAACTACATTCGCTACAGAACAGACCGCTATCGGTTTACTTTGGGGTCACAAATTGTGCTGTGGGGGATTGCGGATGAAGTTGCCCCTACTGATCAAGTGAGTGTACAAGATTTAACCCAGGGTATCGTGCCTCGCTGGCAGGATCGTCATCGTGCTTACCCAATGGTTCGTTGGGAGTACTTTAAGGGAGATAGTAAGTGGGACATGTTGTGGATGCCTTGGTTTAGGCCTGCAGAGCTTCCTGATGATGAGCACATTTGGGCTGTTATGAATAAGGCCAGAGGTACCGTCTTTGGGTTTGCCCCTGATCCTGTGCAGCAGGTACTTGTTCAAGAAGGTCATATTCACCGAGAAAAATCCGGCTCTGGTGGCGCGGGTGTACGCTTTAGCCAAAAAGCTGAAGGTTTTGACTACTCACTCACTGCTCAGCGTATTCGTCGTTCTTTTCCTTATTACCAATTGGCAGAGCCGGTTCGACAGTCATTGTTAATAAATCCCTTTGATCCTTATTCTGCCATCGCAGAAAGTGAGGATACCTGGCTGGAAATACATCCTTATACCTGGGTTGTAGGTGGGGATATTGCATTTATTTATAAAGATATCACTTGGCGTTTTGAGGGGGGCTATTCTTCTGATCGACCTGCCACTGAACTTGATTTAAGCGTAAATAATTATCCCAGCTACGATTGGGTGTTTAGTGGCGAATTCTATCCAGGAGATGGTGATGACCGGCTGAACTTACAGTTGGTCGGTAGCTATTTGGATACTGATGATAAGCTTATTGATCGTAAGCGGTTATATTATCTTAATGGACAGTATGAAGGTCTTTATGCCAACAACCGGTGGCGTTGGCGAATGCGCTTTAATCATGGACTAAATTTGCATGATGATTTTATTTCATCAGAGTTGGCCTTTTTAGGCTGGGAACCCCATGAGTTTTATTGGGCAGCCTATCTTTTTGAGGGTAGCCCTCGAAGTTATGGAGGGTACTATAAGGATAATACCCTTGTTAACTTTGGTTGGCGGGGTGAATTCTGATGAGTGTGCGTCGTTGGGCGCAGTTTAGTCTTCTATTGTTAGTGTTATTTAATTTTGTCCCCCCGTTATTTCTGCTTAAACTTTCTGTTAACAATGCCCCTGAGCAGTACTTACCAGCGAGTCAACCTAGTGTTCAATTTAGCCATGAGCTACGGGAAAACTTTCCTGAAGATCAGGTGATGGTGGTGCTATTTGAGGGAAAACAGCTTACCTCGGATGCTTTTATTAAAGCGTTAGAAGAGGTGGTAAAGACGGTTAAAGCACACCCTTTGATTGATAGAGTTATTTCTGTAACATCTGTTGATCATATCGCTGGTACTGCTGATGGCTTTGAAGTACTGCCACTAATGGACTCACAACGGTTGTTGTCTGTTCCTGTTGAACAACGAATGACGTATATGTTGGCAGACTCTTTTGCTCGAGGTGCTTTGGTGGCAGAGTCGAAGGATGCTTTAGCGATGATTGTGAGGCCAATCAAGCTGAAAGATACTCGGCAGCGTATTGAGATGATGGATGTCGTTCAACAAACAGTATCACATTATCCTGTCCTTATGTCAGCTAAGCAATCAGTCGCAGGACCTATTCCCCTTGAGGTTTATCAGTTACGTTCTATGGTACGGGACACTATGTTATTTGTGCCCACTACCATGGGGATAGGCTTATTACTCATTTACTTATTGTTTCGGCGTTGGCTTGCGGTTGTTATTTCTGCATTGGTTATGGGGGCTGTTGTAAACTTCACGCTGCTTCTATTTTTAATCTTTCAGTATCCTTATACGCTGATTGCAAGTATGGTTCCTTCGCTGCTTTCTGCATTAATCATTGCAGTGTTGATGCACTTTTTTAATGGATTACGTATTGCTGCAGGCTATGGCAATTCTGGACAACAAAGAGTACGACAAGCGTTACATGAAATTCGAAAACCTGCGTTATTTACTGTGATTACCACAGCCGCAGGCTTGTCTTCCCTTGGCTTAAGTCCTATACCCCCCATTACCTTTTTTGGCATTTTTGCGGCGATTGGTCTGGTCTGGGGGTTTATTATTGTTATTTTTATGTTACCTCCCATTTTTATAGAATATGACACGCACGCTTGGCCTTCTCAACATGGTTTAATGCGCTTTTTACGTCAACTGGTTATGGCTTTTGCGCGTCTTTCCATTCGAAGAGCAGGATGGGTGATAGCAACATTTATTATCATTATGGCGCTAGGTTTTCCATTTTTATGGGATGTAAAGGTTGAAACCAATTTATTAAAATTTTTTGCCGAAGATCATCCGATCACTGTTGCAACAGAGCGAGTTGAAAACAAGCTGTCGGGAGTGACACCTTTAGAAGTGGTATTTGATGGAGCTAAAAGAGATGCAATAAAAAAAGTTGAGTTTTTACAACAGTTAGCCAGCGTTCAAAAGATCATTGAAGCGTTACCTGAAGTGGATAAAGTGCAGTCAGTGGTTGACTTTATTCAACAGATGCACTGGGGGTTTAATGAGGAAAAGCCAGAGTTTTTGGTGATTCCTGATTCACAGGCACTGATAAATCAGTACTTACTTCTATATGATGGCAATGATTTATATGAAATTGTGAACCGGGAGTTTGACCGCACCCGTGTGCTGCTTAATTTGAATGTTCATAGTTCGGGTAATATTCGTCGTGTAGTTAATAAGGTTGAAGAGATTATGCGACAGCATATGTCTGATGACTATCAATGGACAATCAGTGGTTATGGAAAACTATTTGAAGACCAGGAAGTATTACTTATAGATGGACAATTTTATAGCTTAATTGGTGCGCTGCTACTGATTATGCTGATGATGGCTATATTGTGGAAAACCTGGTATGCCACAGGTTTAACCTTATTATTAAACGCTTCTCCTGCGCTTATCATGTTTATTGTGATGGGAATGACACAGTTGTGGCTAGATATGGCCACTGCGATGATTGCAAGCGTGGTGGTAGGGATTGCGGTGGATGATACTATACACCTTTATTATGGTTATCAGCGTCGTCGTCAAGCAGGGATAGGTAAGGTTTTAGCAATTTATCGTAGCTATCAATATTCTGGTAGTGCTGTTTTTGTCACAACCATTATTTTGAGCTTTCAATTTTTAGTACTAACGTTTTCTTATTTCCAGCCAACCATTCATTTTGGTTTTTTGACGGCTGTAGGTCTAATTACTGCGTTATTTTTTGACCTACTGCTCATGCCTGCACTTCTTATTATGACAGAATACACTAAACACTGGCATTGAAGTTGTTAACGACTATAGTTATTTAGTGTTCCTTCTTAGCTAATGTGTTATGCCGCATGAAATTTTAGTGAATATGCATTAATTCACGGATTTTGGCGTGCATAATAATGAGTTTTGAATACAATGTGTTCACCTTGTCCCACTGGTATGGAGCTTAACTAAATGGTCAAGGATGTAAAAGCAGCGGTTTTTTTATCTATGCTGGCGATGGCTGGCTGCGCATCCCATGATTATCCACCGTTACCGACATCAGCCGTACAAATTCCTGTAACGACTGATCCGGCCACTTACAACTATCGTATTGGCCCTGGCGACCAACTGGATATTTTTGTTTGGCGTAATCCTGACTTGTCTACTGAGGTTCAAGTCAGACCTGATGGAAAAATAACAACACCCCTGGTAGAAGATATATCTGTAAGTGGTAAAACACCTGCTTCAGTTGCTCGTGAGCTGGAACAGGAATTATCAAAGTATATACGTGATCCTATAGTCACTATTCTGGTTAAGGGATTTGTTGGTCCTTATAGTGAGCAAGTGCGTATTGTTGGCGAAGCTTCTTCACCTCAAGCAATTGCTTATCGCGAAAACATGACACTTCTGGATGTTATGATTGCAGTTGGTGGTCTTACCGAGTTTGCTGATGGTAATAAAGCAACATTAATTCGTGTTGTAGAAGGTAAGCACAAGCAATATAACATTAAGCTAGAAAAGTTGATTAAAGATGGAGAGATTACGGCCAATGCAGATGTTTTACCTGGTGACGTTATCATCATCCCTGAAGCAATCTTTTGATAAAGCGTAAGACAGGAAGTCAGCTATGCAAGACATTATTGGTTTGGTTATCTTTTATCTCAGGGAAGTATGGTTACGACGATGGATTGTTTTGCTTATAGCTGCCGTAATTTGCGTTATAGGCTGGGCAGCTGTGTTTATGTTGCCAGATCAGTATCGGGCAACAGCAAGGTTTTATGTTGATACACAAACCTTGTTAAAACCTTTACTACGAGGTTTGACTGTTCAAACGAATATGGATAACCAGGTCAACTTGATGGTAAGGACTTTGTTAAGTCGTCCAAACACCAAAAAAATTGCTGAGATGGCTGACCTGGACTTTGATCTGGATGAGACAAACCCAGAAGCACTGGACTTATTAGTTGATCGTTTGCGTAAAGAGATAGAAATTAAAGGATCGCAACGAGAGAATGTTTACTCCATAGAGTATCAGAGTTCAGACCAATTATCTGCTAAGCGAGTTGTTCAGGCTGTACTAGATGTGCTTAAAGAGGGCTCGTTAGGTGAAACGCGTGAAGAGTCTATCAAAGCACAAAAATTCATAGATCAGCAGATTCGTGAATATGAGCAGCGCTTAGTGGAAGGTGAAAACCGTCTTAAAGATTTTAAACGTAAGTATGCCGGTATGATGCCTTCATCTGAAGGTGACTACTTTCAACGTTTGGAAACTGCGAAATCACAATATGAGTCCGCTAAGCTTGAACTGGAAGAATTGAAAAATAAGCTGGATTCCTTACAAAAGCAGTTAAAAGGTGAAGAGCCTGGATTTGGCATGGGCAGTAACAGTCGTGCGCTTGGGTTTGTGTCAAGTTATGATGCTCGCATTGATAACTTAGAAGCACAGCTTGATAACCTGTTGTTAAAATATACTGCTCAGCATCCTGATGTTGCTGCTGCCCGAGAGCAATTAGCCATGCTGAAAAGTAAACGTGCTAGTGAAATTGCAGCACTTAAGCAGAAGAGAGCAGGTTCTGATAATACACCCTTAGAAGGTAATCGTGTTTACCAGCAGTTAAAAATTCAGGTGTCTGAAATAGAAGCAGATGTGTCTGCTAAGCAAGTTCGAGTTGACTCTTATAAAGAAAAGGTTGATGAGTTGAACAAGCTGGTAAATACCATACCTGAAATTGAAGCTGAGTTGATTGCTCTTAACAGAGACTATCAAGTAACAAAACGTAAGTATGAAGATTTGTTATCGCGTCGTGAATCTGCTCAGATATCACGAAAAGCATCTCAGTCTACAGATGATGTCCAGTTTAAAGAAATAGATCCTCCTCATGTTCCTGCTGAACCATCAGGGCCTAACAGACCACTGTTGTCTTCAGCTATTTTTGTTCTCGCATTGGGACTGAGTGCAGGGTTTACTATTTTTATTGCCATGCTTGGGCCAACATTCACCAATAAAAAAATATTGGCTGATGTAACTGGGTTACCAGTGCTGGGTAGTGTGACCTACTTAGTAAGTGAAGGTGAGCAACGTGTTTATCGCAATCACACCATTATGTATATGGGGTTGTGGGTGGCACTTGTTGTAAGCTTTGTGCTTGTACTGGTTCTACAAATGAACATCTTGTCTAGTTAAGGGCGGATGGTATGGACACCATACAGAAAGCGTTAGAAAAACATCAGCAAAAGTTTCAAGAAGAGTATAGTGAAACGTTAAAAAAGCAAGAGGGTGACGCAAGCGATCAGCAGCGTGATCCTTTTGATAATACGCCAGAAGATGATCCTTCTGTTAAAAAAACGACGTATAAAGAAATTGAAATTTCTTTCGATCACTTGGCATTGCAAGGTTATATCTTACCTAATGAAGATCGTTCATTAATTAAAGAGCAATTTCGGCAAATTAAGCGCCCATTGCTTAATAAAGCATTTGGTCGAGAAGATGAACAAATAAAAAATGGTAATCTAATCATGGTTACCAGTAGTACTCCGGCTGAAGGCAAAACGTTTAATGCGATTAATCTGGCATTAAGTATTGCATTGGAGCGGGACCGAAATGTCGTGCTGGTTGATGCCGATGTGATAAATCCATCACTAAATCAAGCATTGAGTGTAACGACAGATGTTGGATTGTTGGATTATCTGAATAATGAAGTTAATGATGTTGCAGATATTCTTTATAAGACAAATATTGAAAACTTGAATATCATTCCTGCAGGGACTGCTCACCATCTAACAAATGAATTACTGGCTAGTGACAGTATGTCAAATTTGATGACTGAAATGGCCAGCCGCTATTCTGATCGAGTGATTATTCTCGATGCGCCTCCTTTGCTTCATACAACAGAAGCTCCTATCTTAGCTACTTTGGCGGGTCAAATTGTGATGGTAGTTAAAGAAGGAGTAACTAAACAACAGACTGTGAAGGATGCACTTTCACTTTTAGATCCATCAATGAATATAGGGCTAGTTCTTAATAAAAGTAGGCAGAAACAAGATGGGAATTATTATGGGTACTATGGAACATAAGTCCCATAACCTAGTCCGTTATAGATGTGTTTTTACAGTTTCTCTGGTTGTTACGCTCTCTACTTCAATGTCTGTATTTGGGGCACAGTGGACTATTCAGCCTACTGTTACAGTTCAGGATACTTATTCAGACAATATTGATTTATCCAATGATAACGAGGAGAGTGATCAAGTCCTGGAAATAAGGCCATCTGTGCGGGTTGTTGGTGATGGCAGTCGATTAAAGCTTAATTTTGATTATGCATTGCAAAGTTTGCATTATTTAGAAAATACAAACTCAGATGAAACACGACATCAAATGTCTGGTTTTTTACAGTCTGAGCTGTTAGAAAATCATTTATTTTTTGATGCGCGTAGTTCAATTTCTCAACAGCTTAAAAATGAAAGTCGTGGTGGTTCAAGTGACAATATCAGCGGCTCTAGCAATATTGACGATGTTTATACATACGAGTTGAGTCCTTATTGGGTTCAACGAATTGGTGATGTGGCTCAAGCCCAGCTTCGCTATACGTTTAACTCTGTTGAATATGATGACTCGGGGGACACAAGTAGCTCAAGTGATAGTACACAGAGTGGTGTTTCTGCTGTTATTGCTAGTCAGCCTTCGCAAAAAAGAGTCTTTTGGTCTTTAAATTATGATTACTCGAGTACTGACTACAAAACCGAGAATGATACAGAGTTAATGAGTTATTCAGGCACACTAGGGTATCGGTGGACACGAAAGATTAGTAGTTATTTAACTTTGGGCTATGAAAGCCAAGATAATGATATTGAAAGTGTTCGTCATGACACGGATGGAACATTTTGGATTTTAGGTGGTGACTGGCAACCAAGTGCATTAACGTCCATATCTGCTTCATTTGGTGAGCGTTATTATGGAAATACCTATGGATTTAGAGCTAGTCACAGGCGGAAGCGCTCCCTTTTTGTGCTCAGCTACAATGAGTCTCAACAAAGTACGCGAGACCAGCTGTTGCTAGATGAAGGGGTTTTCATCTGTAAACAGGGAACGCGTGATGCCAGTGAATGTCGTGAGCGTAATCCAGGTGAGCAGCCAGGACCTGATGAAGAAGTGAGAGATCTTGCACAAAACCCAGTATCTTCACTGACAGATGATTACTTTATTAATAAGGTTGGACGACTTGACTGGATTTATACGCGAGGCAAAAGTCAGTTTACACTTGGCGGTTATCAACAGCGGCGTCAGTATCAGAGCCGCGATATTGATGAAGATACTAAAGGTGTGAACTTTGATTGGCAGTGGACATTAAATAGGCGAACAACAGCCAATTTTGGTGTTGACTGGTCTGAGTCTCATTTTGACACAGATGACTCAGATAATGATACCATTGGCGCATCCATAGGATTACATAGGCGATTAAGTCGTGATCTTGATGGTTCAATTCGATTTTCTTCGACTCATCGGTCAAGTAATGTTGATGAAAATGAGTATACAGAAAATCGTATAAGCGTGAGTGTTAGGAAAACATTCTAAATTGGCAGCACGATGTACGAATCATTTTATAACCTATCAGGGAAGCCTTTCCAGTTAAGCCCAGATCCTCGGTTCTTCTTCAGTAGCCGAGGACACAGTCGGGCGATGTCTTATTTACGTTATGGATTAGGTCAAGGAGAAGGCTTCATTATTATTACTGGGGATATTGGTACGGGTAAAACCACGCTTATTCGCAATTTATTTTCGGAATTAGATCAAAGCCGAATAATTGCTGCCAATATTGTCACAACAACGCTTGAGGCAGATGACTTATTAAAGATGATCTCATCAGCCTTTAATTTACCCTATGAGGGTATGAGTAAGGCTGCATTATTACGACAGTTTGAAGACTTTTTACGGGAGTGTGGACGTTTAGGAAAACGAGTTTTACTCGTTGTTGATGAAGCGCAGAATTTACCCAAATCTTCTGTTGAAGAACTTCGAATGCTCTCCAACTTTCAAGTTAACAACCAGCCTCTATTGCAAAGCTTTTTGTTAGGGCAGCAGGAGTTTAGGAAAACTATTCAGTCGCCAGGTATGGAGCAGTTACGGCAGCGTGTTATTGCCTCCTGTCATTTAAGTGGCTTAGATGAAAAAGAAACAGAGGCTTATATTCTTCATCGATTGAAGTATGTGGGTTGGGATAATGATCCTGTTCTCCCTGAAGAAAGTTTCCATGAAATTTTTCAAGCAACAAATGGCGTGCCTCGAAGAATCAATGTGTTTTGTGATCGGCTTTTGTTGTTTGGATATCTTGAAGAGTTACATGAGTTATCACCTGATATTGTTAAATCGGTTGCAGCGGAAATGCAGCAGGACATTACTCCTGATGAGCCAGATCAGGAGACGGTGAAGCAAATACAACAGGAAGCGCATGGTTTATTGCAAGCAACAGGGCAAATACTGCAGTCTGCACCTTCTGAGTTACAGGCAGGGCGTCCTATGCGGATGCCCACAATTTCCGACAATAATATTCAAAATATTCGTTATACCATTGAGTCATTGGAAATTGCGATAGCCAGCCGGTTAAATACGTTAAAACAATTAGTTAATAACCTCGAAAAATAAATTTATGGTAACTCAACAGCCAGTCAAAACCCTTATCTGTGTGGTTGGGGCAAGACCCAACTTTATGAAAATTGCACCTGTTATTCGTGCATTGCGGGAACATAGCAACTCACTAAATGTTGTGCTTATTCATACAGGACAGCATTATGATGAGACTATGAAAACTCAGTTCTTTGAACAGCTAGGCATTCCAGAACCTGATAAAGATTTGGAAGTGGGGGCTGGCAGCCAAACAGAGCAAACAGCAGAAATCATGAAACGCTTTGAGCGTGAAGTTGATGAATACCATCCTGTTGCAGTGCTTGTAGTTGGTGACGTTACTTCAACACTGGCTACAGCGTTAGTAGCGGCAAAAAAGCACATTCCTGTCATTCATGTTGAAGCGGGATTACGCAGCCGTGACCGACAAATGCCAGAAGAAATTAATCGAGTGTTAACAGACCAGTTATCTGACCGGCTGTATATTACAGAACGTAGTGCAGAACAAAATTTGCAGGCAGAAGGTATTTCATCTGATCGGGTGGTTTTTGTGGGCAATGTGATGATCGATACTTTACATCATAACCTTCCCCATGCTGTGAAGCCTCAGCAGACAGTTCCTGATAATAAGTGGTCTGTCATTGAACAAGTTGGTCAGTTTTGTTTATTGACCTTACATAGACCTTCAAATGTAGATCATCCAGAAATACTAGGTAAGTTGTTGGATGCAGTGGGTGTAATTGCACAACAAATTCCAGTGGTATTTCCAGTGCACCCAAGGACCAAAGGTAAAATTGAGGCATTTGGTTTTACAGAAAAGCTACAACGTCCTGGTATTATTTGTTTAGAGCCTTTGGGCTACTTACAAATGTTAGGCATGATGGCTCATGCAAAACTGGTGATGACTGACTCAGGAGGGGTACAGGAAGAAACCACCGCGTTAGGTGTGCCTTGTATCACGCTAAGAGAAAATACTGAACGTCCAATTACAATCACAGAAGGCACTAATACAATTGTTGGTAGAGATACTGAAAAATTGAAGCTGTTGGTGAGTGAAATACTTGGTTCAGGTGGTAAACAAGGAAGAATTCCTGAATATTGGGACGGTAAGGCTGCTGAGCGTATTGCAGCTGATTTAATTGATTGGTTGATGTGATCTCTGATCATTAAACTCTCTGACAGGTAGTAACGAATTATGAGCCAACCAACAGCTGTTGATGAAGCTAAGTCGAGTATGCTTATTACAAACGCGATGTCGGTTGATGTTGAGGATTATTTTCAGGTCGCAGCCTTTGAGAATAATATTAAGCCGGAAGACTGGGATTCGTTACCTGTCAGGGTTGAGCATAATACACAGCGTATTTTAGCGTTGTTTGCCGAATATAATATTAAAGCAACATTTTTTACGTTGGGGTGGGTGGCTGAACGTTATCCTGGTCTTGTAAAGGATATCGTTGCTCAGGGACATGAATTGGCAAGTCATGGGTACGGACATCAGCGGGCTACGACTCAGACGCCAGAGGTTTTTAAGGCAGACATTTGTAAAGCTAAACATCTGTTAGAAGATATTTCAGGGGTTGAAGTTAAAGGCTATCGGGCACCAAGCTATTCAATTGACCATAGTAATCCTTGGGCTCATGATGAGTTGCTGGCTGCGGGACATAGTTATAGCTCAAGTGTTTATCCGGTTAAACATGATTTGTATGGTGTCCCTGATGCTCCGCGTTTTCCCTATCACTGTGAAAATGGTTTATTGGAAATTCCCATAACGACAGTAAGAATTAGAAATAAAAATATTCCATTTGGTGGTGGTGGTTATTTTCGTTTTTTCCCCTACTGGATATCTAAGTGGGGTATTAACCGTGTAAACCAACAAGATCAAGCACCTGCCATTTTTTATTTTCATCCTTGGGAAATAGATCCTGGTCAGCCAAGGCAGGAAGGTATTAGTTTTAAAAGCCGGTTTCGTCATTATTTAAACCTTGAAACAATGGAAAAAAGATTACGTACACTGATTCAGGACTTTAAATGGCATACGATGGAATCCGTATTTCTACATCACTCAGCAAACTTAAACCAATAGGGAAAGACTGTGAGTCAGGTTGTTGTTAAACCGCTTACCGAGGCATCCGTTAATGCGTGGAATCATTATGTTGATAATGCAGAAAATTCAACATTTTTTCATCGTGCAGAATGGCGAGATGTAATAAAGCAAGCTTTTGGACATGATTCGCATTATTTGTATGCAGAGCGAGACGATAAGATAACAGGTGTTTTACCTTTGGGGCAGGTAAAGAGTTGGTTGTTTGGAAATGCACTTATTTCCGTGCCTTTTAGTGTCTATGGTGGTGTTGTTGCGAATGATGATGACAGTAGACAGGCATTACTCAATGCAGCCTGCTCATTGGCTCAAAAGTTACAAGTTGATTATCTAGAGCTGAGAAATCTAAATCAAGAAACGCTTCCAGAAAAATGGCAGCGTAAAGAGTTGTATGTCACTTTTCGTAAGCCATTATGCGCCACAGATGACGAAAATATGAAGGCCATTCCTCGAAAACAACGAGCTATGGTTAGAAAAGGTATTAAAGCTGGTTTATCAACGGTTGTTGAAAATGATACAAATAATTTTTTCTATGCTTATTCCAGCAGTGTGAGGAATTTAGGAACTCCCGTATTTAATCAGCATTATTTTGATATTTTATTACAAGCTTTTCCTGAGCATGCGGATATTTTAACCATTAAGAATAATGACGAAGTGGTTGCCAGTGTTTTAAGTTTTTATTTTAAAGATCAGGTTCTACCTTATTATGGCGGTGGGACAGAAAACGCTAGGCAGTGTGCTGGTAATGATTTTATGTACTGGGAATTAATGCGTCATGCGTTAAAGAAAGGCGCAGCATTTTTTGACTTTGGGCGAAGTAAACAAAATACGGGTGCGTTTAGTTTTAAAAAGAATTGGGGGTTTTCACCAGAACCACTTTACTATGATTATTTCTTAGTCAAAGCTGACCATTTACCAAATATAAGTCCCAATAATCCAAAATATAAACTGTTTATTCAGATTTGGTCTAAGTTACCTTTGAAGTTAAGTCAACTGATTGGGCCTATGGTTTCTAAATATCTAGGATGATGTATGAAAAACCTGTTGTATTTGGTTCATCGTATACCTTTCCCTCCGAACAAAGGTGATAAGATTCGTTCTTATCACTTACTACGTTTTTTAGCTGAACACTATAATGTTTACTTGGGAACATTTATTGATGACCCAAATGACAAACAGTATATCGATACAGTTAAGCAGTGGTGTACCGAGTTAAATGTCGAAATACTGAATCCATCGTTGGCTAAGTTAAAATCGTTAATGGGTATCGCTAAGGGTCAACCTTTGACATTACCTTATTATACAAATGCAAGCATGCATCAGTGGGTGAGTCGTGTGACACAAGCCCATGAGTTTGCAGGCTGTGTTATTTTTTCTTCATCAATGGCGCAATATTTTGAGGGGCATTTTCAGGCGTTGCCAACTGTTGTTGATTTTGTTGATGTCGACTCTGATAAATGGCGGCAATATAGTCAGTCTAAGTCTGGTGTTATGGGCTGGGTGTATCGCCGGGAAGCAAATTACTTGGAAAAATATGAGTGTTCTGTGGCAAACCAAGTAAATGCATCAGTGTTTGTTTCTGATAAGGAAGCCAGTTTATTTAAGACATTGGCACCTAATGCTGCGAATGTGGTTGGTATTCCAAACGGTGTTGATTTTGATTTCTTTGATCCTTCGCTAACAATGCCATCACCGTATGGACGCAATGGTCCTGTAATCGCATTTACAGGGGCAATGGATTATTGGGCAAATGTTGATGCTGTTCGCTGGTTTTCAGATGAAGTATTCCCGCATTGCCGCGCCGCTCAGCCTGATGTGCAATTTTATATTGTTGGTGGAAATCCTACTCAAGAAGTTCAAGAGCTTGCAAAACAAGAGGGGATTACCGTCACTGGGCGAGTAGAAGATATACGACCTTATATTTTACATGCGAATGTAATCGTTGCCCCGTTACGTATAGCCAGGGGAATACAAAATAAAGTACTGGAAGCAATGGCGTTAGGTAAATGGGTGATTGCCACAGAGCAAGCAATGGAAGGTATAGATGCACCTGCTGAGCTTGCAACGACAACACCTTTGGATCCCAACTTGTTTTATGAGGCTATACAAGCTCGCTTAGCGATGTCAGCAATGGCACCTGCTGATGGTATCAGGCAATGGATTCAGCAAAATTTTAGCTGGCAAACCAGTTTGATGCGCTTTCAAACATTATTATCGGGTAGTCCCTAAAGGAGTAATGTATGACGTCAAGGATTGCTAATAACACAATGACTCTACCCTACCTGTTAATTCCTTTATTGGTTATCTGGCTACTGGCGTTTTTTCCAACGCATCAAGCGATGGTCCATGTATGGATTAACTCTGTGACATTTGCTCATGGATTTTTAATTGTTCCCATGGCGCTTTATTTATTTTGGCAGCGACGACAGCTTATTAGTTTGAGCAATGCTCAGCCTAGCTGGTTGGCGTCACTGGTCTTATTAGGATTAGCTGTAATCTGGTTTGTGGCTAATGCAGCAGGAGTGAATGTCGTTCAGCAACTTGCTGTAGTACTTATGATTCCAGTGATTATATGGGGGCTACTAGGCTTTCAGGTTCTGAAGCAGGTGGCATTCCCTGTCGGTTATTTACTGTTTGCTGTACCTATGGGGGAAAACTTAGTACCTCTATTACAGGAAATCACAGCTTGGTTTTCAGTGAAAGGATTACAGTTAGTGGGTATCCCTGTTTACTGGGAAGGGTATTACATTTCAATTCCTTCTGGTGATTTTCTGGTTGCAGAGGCGTGTAGCGGTATTCGCTATTTAATTGCTTCAGCCGCACTTGGTGCATTTTACGCTTACATTACATTTAATAGTCTGAAAAAACGTATTTTATTTATTGGTATTAGTTTGGTTTTACCAATTGTCGCCAATGGTATTAGAGCATGGGGCATTATCATGATTGCTTACTACTCTGATATGAAGTATGCCGTTGGCGTTGATCATATTCTTTATGGCTGGGTATTTTTTGGCATAGTCATGCTTCTTTTGTTTTGGATCGGCGGTAAGTTTGCGGATAATCCTATTACCCTGCAAAGTACAACAAACACAACAGGTGCTGATCAAACCTTATCGAAAGGTGATAGCCGCTTTTCAGTAAATCAAGGTGTAGTGCAGCCTATTGAGAAGCAGCACTGGCGGATGCTAGTCTGGCTGACCGTGATTATTATTTGTATTCCTATACTTACGTTGCTAAATCAACCTTCAGCCGTCAGTCAGGTTGCTTTTACGTTACCAGAAAAAGTAGCTAACTGGCAGTTAACAAAAAAACAGCCCGTTAATTGGAAGCCAACTTTTTCGACACCTCATACAACACATGTATCATATCAAAATGATGTGGTGGATCAGTCTTTGTTTCTTTTTGCAGCACATTATACAGGGGGAGAGCGTGATATTGAGTTAGTCAGTTACGCAAACCAACTGTTTGATGATGATAATTGGAAGATATTATCGCAACAAGTGCGCAACATTGAAATTGCCGAAAAGACTTACTCTTTTTATGAGTATGTCGTTGAGCATGATGGTCAACGAAGGCTATTGTGGTCGTGGTATGTGCTAAATAATAAAGTAATGACAAATACATATTTAATTAAATTATACCAGGCTTACGGCAAATTAACTGGGCAATTCTATGGTGGGAGCTTTTTGGCGATTGCCACTGATTTTGATATTAAACCGAGTGAAGCGCGAGAAAAGTTGCAGCGCTTTTTGACTGAGGCTATGCCTTTGTTAACAGAGTCTTTGGTGAGTTATAAGCCTTAAACCTGTTGTGAAAAATACCTATTACAGCAAATCACTTTAAATAAGCAGCCATTAGTGCTGTCTCTTACAGGAGATGATGTTGTCTGGGTGTAAAAGGCTGTTTTATTAAGTATTTATATGATGACGTTAACCAGTGCTGAACATATACCATTAATTGCCCACTTGGTCTTTCGCTTAGATGTTGGTGGCTTGGAGAATGGTTTAGTCAATTTGATTAACCGCATTCCTGAATCTCGCTACCGTCATGCTATTATTTGTATGACGGATTATTCTGATTTTGCTCAACGTATAAAAAGACCTGATGTACAAATTATTGCGCTGCATAAGAAAGAGGGACAGGACTGGAAACTTTATTACCGGTTGTGGAAGGTTTTACAACAGTTAAAACCTGATTATGTTCATACCCGCAATATCGCGACACTTGAGGGACAGTTTATTGCCTGGTTAGCAGGTGTTCACAACCGTATTCATGGTGAACATGGCTGGGATGTTTATGATGTAGCAGGCAGTAATAAAAAATACCAATGGTTGCGCCGACTAATGAATCCTTTTGTGAAGCATTACGTCGCATTATCTTCTGAAAGCCGCGATTATCTAATTAACAGTGTAGGTGTTGCAGCGAATAAAGTAGCGCATATTTATAATGGTGTTGATACTGACAAGTTTTCACCCCAAGCCCCATTTGCATCAGATGTTCCTGAGTCCTTTATTCAACCAGGACAGCTTATTATTGGCACAGTGGGTCGTTTGGCCAAAATAAAGCACCAACAAAGTTTATTATCAGCATTTATTGAATTGAAAAAAGATAAGGTTATTGCCGACACGATAAAGCTAGTATTGGTGGGTGATGGTCCCGAAAAAGCGCATTTGCAGTCGATGGCGGAGAAGGCTGGTGTTGCCTCATCTGTTTGGTTTGCAGGCGTAAGGCAGGATATTCCTCAAATTATGCGTCGGTTTGCTATTTTTGTATTACCCTCGTTAGCTGAAGGTATTTCTAACACAATACTGGAAGCGATGGCCTCTGGTTTACCCGTGGTAGCGACAGATGTCGGAGGGAACAGTGAACTTATTCAACATCAACAAAACGGCATGATTGTACCTGTAGATAATGTGACAGCTTTAGCAGAGGCAATTCATCAGTATCTTAAGGATGCTGAGCGTCGAAAGCAGCATGGTATTGCAGCACGACAACATGTTGTAGAAACATTCAGTATGGACGCTATGGTTAATCGTTACACGTCAATTTACGATCAGTTGCAACTGAATTAATCCCCCCTTTAGTAAAGGTATCTATTTATATGTGTGGCATTGCAGGGATTTTTCATATTAAAGAGTCAGCAGGGGTGGTTGATCGCGCATTATTGACAGCGATGAATAATACCCAGTTTCACCGTGGGCCTGATGAAGGTGGCGTGCATATTGAGCCAGGTGTAGGCTTAGCACACCGCAGATTGTCTATCATCGATATTTCTACGGGGCAGCAGCCTTTATTTAACGATGATGGCTCAGTTGCAATTGTGTTTAATGGTGAAATTTATAATTTTCAGGATTTACGCCAAGAGCTTATTGCCAAAGGCTATCAGTTTAAAACCCATTCAGATACAGAAACCATAGTGTATGCCTGGATTGAATGGGGAGAGGAATGTGTTAAGCATTTGCGTGGTATGTTTGCCTTTGCTATATGGGATCGAAACCGCCAACAATTATTTATTGCCCGTGACCGATTAGGCATCAAACCCCTATTTTTTGCCACCCTGGCAACTGGGGAGTTTATGTTTGCCTCTGAGCTAAAAGTGTTGTTGGCCCACCCGCGCTTAAAACGAGATATTTATTTACCCGCTATCGAAGACTACTTTACCTTTGGTTATATTCCTGAGCCCAATACGATTTTTAAGGATGTTTTTAAGTTATCACCTGGACATACTTTAACGCTGACACGTGGTATGGTTGAACCTGTAATCAAAGCCTATTGGGATGTACCTTTTACTCAGCACCCTGACTTTATTAAAGAAAATACTGAAGCACAGCTAGTTGAACAGCTCCGTCAAGCAATTGATGTTCGGATGGTATCAGAAGTGCCTTTGGGTGCTTTTTTATCGGGTGGAGTAGACTCCAGTGCTGTAGTTGCGATGATGGCAGGGTTACAGAAAGACCCAGTCAATACGTGTTCTATAGCCTTTAATGAAGCTGATTTTAATGAGTCTGAATTTGCGAAAGAGGTGGCTCAGCAGTATCACACTAATCATTGGGAAAAAACGGTTGCCGTTGATGACTTTGAGTTACTTGACAAATTAGCACTACTTTATGATGAACCCTATGCAGATAGTTCAGCTATGCCGACTTATCGTGTATGTGAGCTGGCTAAGCAACGGGTTACGGTGGTGCTCTCTGGCGATGGTGGTGATGAGGTTTTTGCAGGTTACCGACGCTATCGCTGGCACATGAATGAAGAGCGTGTCCGCAGTAGAATTCCACTGGGCTTTCGAAAGCCCGTATTTGGCTTACTTGGAGAGCTTTATCCAAAAGCCGACTGGGCCCCCAGAATTTTCCGGGCAAAGACAACATTCCAGTCACTAGCACGGACATCTGTTGAAGCCTACCTGCATTCAGTTTCCATTTTAAATGATCAGCAGCGTAATGACTTATTCAGTGATCAGTTTAAGCGTGATCTACAAGGTTATCACTCAATAGAAGTTTTTAAACGGCATGCTGCTAACTGTCAGACGGATGATCCACTGTCACTGATTCAGTATTTGGATATGAAAACCTATTTGGTGGGTGACATTTTGACCAAGGTTGATCGAGCCAGTATGGCCCACTCTTTAGAGGTCCGAGTACCCTTTCTTGACCATAAATTAATTGAATGGTCTATGAATGTTCCTTCTGCTCAGAAGTTACATGGTCAAGAAGGTAAATATGTGCTGAAGAAGGCACTGGAACCACATCTTTCCAATAATATTTTGTATCGTGACAAAATGGGCTTTGCAGTCCCAGTGGCTAAATGGTTCCGAGGGCCACTCAAAGAGCGTCTTAAACAGTCAGTATTAAGTGAGCAAATGCTTGATAGTGGCTATTTTAATGCTGATTACTTACGTCAGCTGGTCACTCAGCACCAAAGTGGCTTACGTGATCACAGTGCTGCATTATGGACATTATCAATGTTTGAAGCATTTCTACGTCAAGTGTTGTCTGCCGATAGTGCTGTTTCTCAGGTGGCTTAATGTATGAAAGTGTTACATATTCTGGATCATTCTATTCCACTACACAGTGGTTACACATTTCGTACTCGCGCTATTTTGCAGCAACAGCAGAAACTAGGCTGGCAAACTTATCAGCTCACTGGTCCTAAGCAAGGTGTTACCCAGCAGTTATGTGAGACGGTTGATGACTTGGTATTTTATCGCACGTCACCTTTGCCTCATTGGCTGCAAGCAATACCCGTTGTTAATCAGCTGGCGATAATTCCAGTGTTGGCAAAACGTATTGTGCAAGTAGCCAGAGAAATTAAACCCGATTTAATTCATGCACACTCGCCAGCACTCAATGGTATGGCGGCCTCTTTGGCTGCTAACAAGTTAAAACTCCCTTTGGTTTATGAAGTACGGGCATTTTGGGAGGATGCGGCAGTTGACCATGGTACGGCGCAGCAAGGCGATCTTCGCTACCGATTGACCCGTAAGCTGGAAACCATGGTACTGAAGCGTGCTCATGCTATTACCACAATTTGTGAAGGGCTTAAGTCAGAGATGTTAACCCGTGATGCATCAATTCAGGATGTTACGGTGATTCCAAATGCGGTTGATATTGAGCGTTTCCAGCCTCAGGACCAAAAGGATGCAGAGTTAGTTACTTCGCTTGGTTTAGAAGGGCGATTTGTTATTGGTTTTATTGGCTCTTTTTACGCTTATGAGGGGCTAGACTTACTCATTGAAGCGATGCCTGGGCTCCTAGAAAAAATCCCCAATGCATGTTTGCTGCTGATTGGTGGTGGGCCTGAAAATGAGCGGTTGCAACGTTTAGCTAAACAAAGCACTGCAGCAGAACGGATTATTATGACAGGGCGAGTACCTCATGATGAGGTACACCGTTACTACAGTGTTGTCGATATTTTAGCCTATCCTCGTAAGCCAATGCGGTTGACAGATTTGGTTACACCGTTAAAACCGTTAGAAGCAATGGCGCAACATAAGCTTGTTGTCGCATCTGATGTTGGTGGTCATAAGGAGCTTATTCAACATTGTGAAAATGGTTTGCTGTTTAGGCAGGGAGATGTGTCTAACTTAATTGTTCAGATTGAACAACTCGCAAAGGATAAAAAACTCCAGCAACAGCTGTTGCATAGTGGACGTGAGTATGTGGAGCATGAGCGTAACTGGAAAAATAGCGTTAGCCGCTATCAGGATGTTTATCAGCGAGCGATTGCCAAAGCGTCTAGCCGAGGTGCAACAGTAAGTTAAACCATGAATATTTTGGTCTTTTCTACGTTATACCCTAACTGTATTCAATACCGTCATGGTATTTTTGTCGCTGCGCGAATGCGTAAGTTTGCCGAATTAACAGCGCATAAAGTAACAGTCGTAGCGCCTGTTCCATGGTTTCCTTCCAGTAATCCGCGCTTTGGTCGTTATAGTGAGTTCAACCAGGTACCAGCGGAAGAAGAAGTTAATGGTATTAAGGTTTATCATCCTCGTTACCCAGTGTTGCCAAAAGTGGGCATGAGTATCGCCCCAAAACTGATGTATTGGTGTTTGCGAAAGTTTATGGCGAACCTCCTAAAAGAGCAGCCATTTGATTTAATTGATGCACACTATTTTTACCCTGATGGCGTTGCTGCCGTTGAGCTTGGCCGATATTTAAATCGACCTGTTGTTGTGTCAGCACGTGGTCAGGATATTAGTTTGATTCCAAACTATACATTGCCTCGTTATCAAATCGTGCGAGCAGCGAATCAAGCCAGTCAACTGGTCAGTGTTGCCAAGCCCTTGAAACGCCGTATGGAAGAAATGGGTATTACAACACCTATACACTTGCTGCAAAATGGTGTTGATCTAGCGTTGTTTAAACCCGCCGCTGACCGAGAACGTTTACGTCAAGCCTTAGGACTAAATGGCTTAACCCTGCTATCCGTTGGCAACACTATAGAACTAAAAGGACACCATTTAGTGATTGAGGCTTTAACTAAACTGCCTGAAGCTCAATTAGTTGTGATTGGTGAAGGGAGTGAGCGCATAAAATATCAGCAGTTAGCTGAACAGCTAGGCGTTGCTGATAGAGTAGCGTTTACTGGAAATATTCAACAGGGAGACTTGGTACAATACTATAATGCTGCTGATGTATTGGTTTTAGCATCTCGTCGAGAAGGTTGTCCTAATGTTGTGCTGGAAGCCATGGCCTGTGGAACGCCTGTTATTGCGACAGCGGTAGGAGCTGTTCCAGATTTAATTGAACCACATGTGTCGGGTTATCTCTTACCTGAAAGGTCAGTAAAGAGTATTGTGACAATGGTTAAGCAGTGGCAGCAAAGTCCATTGGGTCGTGAGCAGGTCCGTAAACACACTGAGCAATTTGGTTGGGAAACCATTATTCAGTCGCTAGAGCAAGTTTTTTTAAATGTGTTAACGACATATTCTCATGAGTCAATTATTGATATTCAATAACAGCACTACTCTTGTTGCATTGTTTTAATAAAATGCTGCAGTTGATTTATATCCTGGCGTAGGGTGTTAACCTCATCTAATAAATCCAGAGCAAAGGCCAGTCCTGATAGGTTGAGTGAAAGATCGCGTTTTAAACGTAGCGCTTTTTGTAGGCGTAATAAATCACTTGCTATAAATAACCATTGTTCGGGTACTTTATAGTCATTATGAGGCTCGACAATGCCATAGCTTACCATGGCAATAATCAGCGCCTGATCCACGCCACACCGTTCACATATTTCGATAAGATCAAAGCGTGGAGATGCGTCAATAACTTCTACATCAGAAATGGTGATAGGGGGATGATGTGGACTCATTTAAACTCCTAGTTTTTGTCGTGGGTTAAAGTGTGACTCTTCCTGTGCAAGTTGTTGATAAAGGGCTTTGGCTTTGTCGCTGTGATGTGCTGGCTGAGCTAATTGTAAAATCGCATATTGATTTCCAGGTGGTGTGCCAGGTAAACCTCGTTCTTTTAATCTAAACCGCTGCCCAGATTGAGCACCAGCAGGAATTATAAGTGAAACTTTGCCGCCTAATGTTGGAATGGTTATAGCGCTACCCAGTGCAGCTTCCCAGGGGGTGACTGGCACACTCAGAAAAATATCCTTGCCCTCAGCATGAAATAATGGGTGGGGAGCAAGCTCTATTTCCAAGAACAGGTCACCGTTTGGACCGCCACCAATACCAGGAGCCCCTTGCCCTTTGAGGCGTATGTGTTGGCCTTGAGTAACGCCTGCCGGAATTTTAACATTTAATGTTTTTGTACGATGTGTAATGAGTCCTTGATTGTCTGCTTCTGGAACTTGAAACTGCAAAGTACGCAGACATCCTTTATAGGCTTCCTCTAAAAATAATCCGATACGGTGATGGACATCATCTCCGCGCATTTTAATGGTTTGTTGAAAGCCTTGTGAAGAATAGTGCCTTCGAGCGCTGCCTTGTTGGCCGAAAATGGCTTCAAAAAAGTCACTGAACTGACTGTCACCATTAAATGTTTCATGGAAGTGACTGGCAGACTGCCAATTTGGTGGAGGTTGAAATGAACCATCACGTCCTCTGGCACCTAGTTGTTTTAGTTGATCATATTCTGCGCGTTTTCCCGGATCTTTTAACACTTCATAAGCTTCACCAACTTCTTTGAAGCGGTTTTCTGCATTGTCTTCTTTACTCACATCTGGATGATATTTTCGAGCTAACTTTCGATAGGCTTTTTTTATTTCATCGGTCGTTGCATTGTCTTTAATACCGAGGATTTTATAGTAATCTTTGAACTCCATGGCTATTGCCTATGCCTAACAGTATTTGAATGGATCCTAAAAGTTTTTATCCGAAGCAGTAAACCAATACAATAGTCCTACCTCGTATTGGTTTGTGCTTCGTTAAAAAAGTATCATTATGTCTTTTATTACTTAGCGCGCCTTGCATGCAAAGAGTCCTCTGTGTGACGGACTTGCTTAATATAGTGCTTTATTTTGATGACAAAGCGTTTGAAATAACGATATAACTCACCAAAGCCATAAAGTTCTGCTTCAAACTCAACCTGACTAATGTATTCGCCATCTAATATTCTTTTTAATGCCATGAGTGAGGTATCAGGCCGATTAAGCCCAGCTTCACAAGTGGTTGCCGATTGGACATTTGTCGCTCGTAACCAGGGCCAATGCTGTTTATGCCAAAAGCCGCTGGGATAACAAAAATGGTCGTAGGTTTTTGGTAAGAGCTGCTCTAGAGCATAACGGTTTTCTAGAATTTCCCGGGTAGTGAGCTGTTGATCAATGGGTAACTGATGACGGTGAGTATGAAGCTGAATATCAATGTTTGGTGAAAAGCTGGATTGAATTTGTTGGTCATTCATTACTGTAAACAGCTTTTCTCGTGCAATAGTTTCATAATCGACTGCTAATGCTTTAGCTATTTTTTGTGCGAGCTGTTCTCGGTCTTGTTGTGATAAATGGTCTTCCCCTAGCTCAATAAGGGCCCACATCAGTTGCTGTCTATCGAGGTGTTCTGCATGAGTAAGTTGCTGAGTATAGGGCTCTAACTCTGATAGAGAAGGGGTACGATTTCCAGCTTGCCAAAACATATACTGGACGGCGAGTGAAAAAATAGGTGTTTGTTTTTGCTGGTAATAGGTTGTGAGGTAAATGGTGGCTGGCATATTGAATTGATTAAGTATGGGAATACCCACATCCGCCACGCTATGAAAGCCATCATCAATAGTAATGACCGCATTGTAACCATGCAATTTATTACGCTTTAACAGGTCAACACCTGTATTCAAAGGTAATACGTTATAACCGGCTTTTCGCAGTGAGGTGAGCCGTTTTTGAAATGTTTCTGCTTTAATAAATAGCTTAGGAAATGCCTGACTCTCGTCTTTTAATTCGTAGGCATGATAACAAAGTATTAATAGCTTATTACGATTTAGAGGCTTTAATAGTTTAAAAACGCCGAATCCCCTGATGACACGTAACAGGAAGACTTTAAACATAATTGTGTTACACCGGTTGTGAATGGTAAATGCTCGGTAAACGGTTAATTTTTTCTTCTTTATTAAAACGACGGTGATAATACAGTGAGCCAATATACTCAAATCCGTATTTTTCAATCACATGTCGAGAAACATTATTCGTTGCGGTAACAACAATGAATAATTGTTTAGCATGATGAATAGAGAATGCATCGTGAATTCGTTGTTGCATACTTAATTGGTGTAGCCCTTGTCCTCGAGCCGGAGGATGAGTGTAAGAGTCATACAGCACAGCTGATTGAGGAGGGAAAAACATTCCCTGCTGTACTTCATTGAAAAAGGCTTGTTTAGCATTCGGAATTAACCAGGCATAAGACAGTAAAGTAGATTGATCAGCATACGTATAAGGAATTTCTCCTTGCTCTATGCGTTGTAAGGCCTCTCTTGTAAAGCGATAGCGATCTTGCCAGCTATAGCAAGGCACATATTTTAATAAGTCATCAAGGTCGTTTGTTTTAAAAGGTGCTTCAGTCAGTTCCGCCCCAGTATCTTCTGTTAATTGATAAATACGAAGCTCAGTATCTTGCAGCAAATGCTGTTTGACTTTTGTAATGATGGCTGGCGATGCAGCACGGCGAATTTTATTGATCGTTTCCTTTGCCTGGTTAGGTGTAATGTTGAAGCGCGCAAGTCCTTGTTTTACGTGCCCTAGGCCTTTATCTAGATAGGCGGCAATCTGTTTGTCTCGCTGGTTTCGATAACGGTAGAGTTCATAAACAGTATCGAAAGTGTTTGCAAAGCGGTTTTTCCAAGGGTCTCCACCTGGTGTTAAATCAAAGCAGGTGATGCCTTCTTGTGCTAACAATTCACATAGCATTAGTAAGTGAATTTTGCCTGGAGAGTGTGTGCTGTAAAATGGGGAATAACAAAAAATTGCCAAATGAACTTTTTTATTGTGAATAAAGCCCAGATGTGCTGCAACTAATTCATTGTTAATCCACAGTCCAGTCAAGTGTAATAAGTGGTTGTGTTGTTGGCAAAGCGTTTGGTGAAAGTCATGTTTGGCATGGTCGTCAAAAAAAGGAAAGCTTTGGTTAGCAGCACCTTGACGAAAGTCATATAAGGGGATCATTTGTTTAAGTAAAGCGATTTGTTCTTCTGGTGCTGTTACTCGAGCAAAATGTAAATCACCTTGTCTTTTCAGGCGATTTATACGACTTTTGTTGCTTTTCTTTTTTAACGATTGGGCAATGGTTGTCGGGTCTAATGAATTTAATGGTCGCTGGTGTGATGTAAGCTGTATGCGATTTTTATCTGCAATATGCTGAAGCTGATCGGTCACTAGCTCAGCAGGCAAATATTTAAGGTGTAAAGCATGCTCAGCATAATGGTGATCGAGCAAATCCAATAATTTTTGAAAAAAATCTGTAGCACATTGTTCTTGGCAAAGCCAGCCTTGGTATTCTGCTTGATGGCTACCCGCCGCCACAATGTGTTGGTTACTGATAGCAAGACAGATAATTGCTTGTAATTGATCATGCTCACGATGATAAACAATGAGTGGCGTATAGCTATGGGTATAGTGCTTGTACCATGGTTTTATATATTCGGGTGCTTGATAAGGTGTCGCATAGTCATTGAGCGCGTAAAGATTTTGCCACTGCTGGAAAAATTCTGGGTCATTGATAAGCTGCCAGGCATGTTGAGCCGATGCGTGTTTAAGATCCATGTCAGGTCCATTGCTAGTGGTTTAATTTACTTTTAACAAAATTCAGGATGATAGTTTCTGCACCTTTTGGTTTGGAAAAAATAAACCAAAACAGGTAGTGCATGATTAAATAAATAACAGTACATAACAGTCCCATGCCAATGACACTGATTAAGTCAAGAAGGAGTTGTTCTTTTAATGGGAACCACTGAGTGAGTGTTACTATAGCAAACATTGTAATGGAGGCTGCGAGAAAGGTTCGTCCAATTGGCGCTAACATTTTTAATAGTGGAATAGCATGTATTCTGCCAATTGTGGTCAAACTAACGCATGTTCGTAACGCAGACGTGACAAGTAATGTGTATAACGCAGCTTCCAGTTCTTTATTGGCTATAAAGTAAAAGAAAATAGGAAGGCGAATAGTGGCTAAAAAGAGCGCAATCATTGAGACTACTTGTGGGCGTCCTGTAGCAAAAAAAACTGACGCCGTTGCAGCACCAATCAGGTTGAAGGCTCCAGCTAAACACATAATTCGCAGCATCCAGGCCGCCTCGAGCCATTGATCGCCAAGAATGATATACACCACGTATTCATTGAAGAAAGCAATCATCACTGCCAGTGGAACACCCACAAACGAAATAACGGACAGGCTTCCTAAAAAGTTATTGACTAGCGCTGTTGGATTGTTAGTCAGTTTGGAGTAGCCAGGAAAAAGGGCTCGTTGAATAGGCCAAACCAGCTCCGCCGTGGTCATTTCTGCAATATCTTTAATAACAGAAACATGACCTAACACTTTAGATGGATAATAGCTACCAATGATGAGATTCATAAGACGAGTGTTAACAAAAAATAAGACATTGTTCATTAATAGCCATTTAGAAAAATGCAGTAGCGTTGAAGCACCTTTTAAGCTGAGTTTTGGTCGAAAGGGATGCATGATATAGCTAAGGGTAGTGCCTCCAAGCTGACCAATAACCATGCCTGTTAATAGTGCCCAATACGATCGAAAGTAAACTGCTGCGCTTACAGTGACAATAAATGCTAAGATTTTCTTACTAACTTCGTATTTGAATTCTTTACGGAGCTCGAGTTCCTTCCGAAAATCAACAACGCCAATATTCGTGAGCCCTTCGAGAAAAGACATGATCGCCATCATAGGAAAAACATACATAAGTCTCGGTTCGTTAAATAAAGCCGAAACATAAGACATGCTGGAGAGTAGGATGATCGCGATCCCAATAGTCATCAGCAGGTTCATGGTCCAGGCTGCATTGTAGTCATCGCGTGAAGCTTTTTGGTTTTGAATAAGCGCCATATCAAAGTTGAATGTCGTTAATACATCCAAAATGGCGTAAAAGCTCATGGCAAGGGCAACCAGACCAAAGTCTGCTGGAATTAATAAACGTGCAAGGATTACAGTACTGACTAACCCTATTGCACGAACACTCAGTTTGAGGCAAACCATCCAAACTGCCCCTGAAAACATTCGTTTACTAACTGTGGAAGCATCCATCTAGCTAATGGTCCTCTAATAAATCTACAACCTATTGTTAAGCGTATAAATTTAACGCTCAATTTGGGCGTTCATCGCCTACTTTGTTGGAGAAAAGCAGCGCATTATATGAAAAAAAGGGGGTTTTTTGTTATTCCCTTAAGTGTAGTCCTGCTATTTGTTGTGAGGTCTGTCACTGTAATTGAGCAGTATTGTTGCTTATTGGCAGGTAGCTAAGCTCGCCCAGTATTTTGTTGTTGCAATTATAACAGTTTGTTCTCAGCCTGCTCTAGCGGCGGTTTCTCATAGTTTTTCTTGCCTAGGAGCAGGGCGTGTTTTTTGTGACCACTTTATTTGTCTCAAAAACTTCATATTGTCATTATGATACACGACGTTATATGTATATAAAGCCACCTTCTACTAGCATGTTATATGGATATAGTTCAGGTTGGTTTTATACATACCTTGGTATACGACCTCTAGTAACCTATTCGCGAAACCTTTTACACTGCATTATATTTGTTTATGTCAGGGTGGATATGTAATGAGTTTCTCTACTGTCATTATTTCACAAAAACAGGACTTTCGTTGATTTTGTGAAGGTAATAACACTTAACGTTGACTTTTTAGGGATGATATAAGCTATATTCTCCTTCCTTCAATATAGTGTTATCACAGACTATTCGTTTGTGCTTATACAGTTTCACAAAAAGTTTTTATTTGAATTGCGTGCGAAAATTGTGACAGTTAGGTATTAAAACGTGTGGAATGAAGGTGATCAGGTAATAGACAATGGAGTAATGTGTGATAATTATTAAATTTGTTTCCCGGTCATTGTCTTTACTTCGACAAGCTATGCATGATGTTGAAGTGCATAAACAAAAGCGCGCTCTTGTTGGTGGAACATGGTATCGACATTGGTGGCAACAGTGCAAGTTAATGTTTGTGAATGGTATTACAGCAGATGACTACTATTTGTATGGCCTGTTTAGGCCAGAAGTCAGTTGGGCTGAAAAACTGACATATATGGGATGTCATGAACGCTGGCGATGGGTTGCCCCTGTTTCTCCTGAGCATTATAAATTCCTGACAGAGAATAAACTGATCTTTTCTCATTTTTTGCGTGCTTCCCAGATTCCTGTTGCTCGTGTGTATGGAACCTATGGTCCCAAAGGATTGAGTGATGATGGACAATTATTAAGAACGCCGCAGCAGTTAGAAAAATGGTTAATGCAGCGTGATTTGGATAATCTTTTTATAAAGCCAGTAGCGGGTACCCGAGGTGTGGGGGTTTTAAGCTTGGGAGAAAAGATAGAACCTGGGCGTTGGCAGAAGTTACCACAAGGGGAGATTTCTTTACCTGAGATACTCGCGCATTTTCAGGCTCAGCCCCATTTAGATACTTATTTGATTGAAGAGCGACTTAACCCACACCAAGTGTTGGCGAAATTTGCGCCCAATGTTTTACATACTGCAAGAATAATCAGTAGCTATGATGAAGATGTTTGTATTCATGCTGCAATGATGCGTCTTGCATCGGCTGACCAGGTTGCGGATAACACATCGTTAGGTAATATGTCAGCTGCAGTAGAGCTAGCAACAGGGCGCTTACAGCATGGCTCAGTACGTCTGAATGGTATTGCACAACCACAAGCGATTCATGAGAGTAGTGGGCTGGCTGTTGAAGGTTTTCAATTACCTGATTGGCAAGAGACGTTATCCCTTGTGCGCCGGGCATCACGATGTGTTCATTTCAATGGCATTTTGGCCTGGGATGTGGCGCTGACTGACAAAGGTCCTGTTGTAATAGAGGCAAACTCACTGTTTGATTTGCATTGGCAGGCAACGGCAAGTCGTGGTCTGTTAAGTACAACGTTATATGATTATATGTGTAAGCATCATTTGGAAAAAAGAATTGGTTTTCATCTTCACTGAGTGGTTAAGATTTTTGCAGGACGACTGCCACAGCTAAGGAAAACACAGGCAAAATGCGTGATATACTTGTACTATTGATTGTGCTTGTGGGGATTCCAAAAATTCTGATGAATCCTCATATCGGTGTCTATTTTTGGTCATGGATTAGTTATATGAATCCTCACCGGTTAAGCTGGG
Organism: Zooshikella harenae; assembly: GCF_018837975.1. GTDB lineage: Bacteria > Pseudomonadota > Gammaproteobacteria > Pseudomonadales > Zooshikellaceae > Zooshikella > Zooshikella harenae. Next base: position 154,168 of record NZ_JAGSOY010000003.1, read on the forward strand.
GATTTAGTTATAGTTTTCCATATGCCATGTTAATAGCCGTGTTAACGGTCATTTCTTTTGTGACTTCCAAAGAAACGAAAAAATTTCCAGTGACGCCTGTTACTATCACTTTAATTATTTTTGTTATTTGGATGTCGATTACAACGTTTTTTGCGCTTTATCCTGAAGATGCAAAAATTGAGTATATCCGTGTCATAAAAATACAGTTTTTTACAATATTAACGTTAATTTTGATTAATAACCAAGAGCGTATTAAGACGCTGGTTTGGGTTATTGCGCTTTCAGTTGGTTTTTTTGGTATTAAGGGTGGAGTATTTTCGATTCTCAGTGGTTTAAATTTCCGAGTATGGGGACCACCAGGATCTTATTTTGAGGGAAATAATGAGTTGGGTCTGGCCTTGCTAATGGTTTTGCCCATGTTTCGCTACATGCAAATGACAGTTGATAATAAGTGGATCAAGCGAGCCTTGTTGGGAGCGATGCTGCTCATTGGAATTTCTATTATTACAACTTATTCGCGTGGCGCCTTTTTAGGGGCGATGGCGATGATGTTTTTCTTTTGGTTAAAAAGTCCAAATAAACTGCCAATAGGTCTCGCTGCAGTGCTTGCGATAGCTGTGATTTTAATGGCTATGCCAGGCAAATATTTTGAGCGTATGTCAACAATTCAAACATATGAACAAGATGAGTCTGCATTAGGAAGAATCAGTGCTTGGACAATGGCGTTTAATTTGGCAAAAGACCGAATTACGGCGGGAGGTTATGGACCATGGAAAGAGGAAGTATTTGCGGTTTACTCAGATCCGACACGGGTATTTGATGCGCACAGTATTTATTTTGAGGTACTGGGAGAACAAGGATTTATAGGGCTGTTTATATTTCTATTATTATTCTTTTTAGCCTGGCGAACAGGTAGCTGGATTATTAAAAATACGAAGGATCGAGAAGATTTGGTATGGGCACTAAATTTGGCGCGGATGTTGCAGGTTGGTTTGGTAGCATATGCTACGGGTGGCGCCTTTTTAGGGTTAGCATACTTTGATTTGCCTTATCATATGGTTGCATTACTTGTTTTAACGCGTGTTTGTGTTGAACAAGCTTTAGCTGAACCCAAAACAGTTAAAGAGGAAGTTGTAAAACAAAATGAACCAACAGGCTCAACAAAGGTAAAATGGCGCTGGGAGCAATAAATTATGTAAAATAATTTAACAATTCAATGAATTATCTGGCTGGGAAGTTTCGTCTGATGGTTATGCAAGGTTTAAAAACATTAGGAACATGGCTTTCACGGACAGATCAACAGAGTAAACTCGCAATTCTTATTTATCACCGAGTGCATCCTGAACCCTTTAATCGTATTGGTTTAGAAGTTGATGCACAACTTTTTGACCAGCAAATGGGACTAATGGCTAAGTACTTTAATGTATTGCCTCTAGCCGATGCTGTTCAGTCTTTAAAAAGTAATTCGCTACCACCTCGAGCTGTTTGTATTACCTTTGATGATGGGTATGCTGATAATTGTGAGGTTGCATTACCTATACTTAAAAAGTGGCAGTTGCCTGCAACATTTTTTATTGCCTCGGACTTTTTAAACGGTGGTTGTATGTGGAATGATAAAGTGCTTGAAGCCGTTTTTCAGTCCCCTCTAAATGAGTTAACGCTTACGGATATTACTGAGCGTCCTCTTGCCATTGATACCAAAGATAATAAAGAGTGCACTGCAAACTATTTGTTAGGTAAACTAATCTATTTACCTCATGCTGAGCGTACTGAAAAAGTGGAGTATGTACTTCAGCAGGCGCAAGTAGAAGCACCTGATAATTTGATGATGACTGTCGATCAATTGTGTCATATGAAGCAGCAGGGAATGGATATTGGTGGCCATACTTGTAGTCATCCAATTCTTGCCAGTCTTTCTGAATCTGCAGCTGAACAAGAAATTACTAATAATAAAGCCTATTTGGAGAGTATTCTTGGTGAGCCTCTGAGAGTATTTGCTTACCCGAATGGTAAACCGGGCAAGGATTATCTAACGACACATGTCAATATAGTAAAAAAATTAGGCTATGAGTGTGCTGTTTCCACTGCATGGGGTGTTTCTTCTCCTGAAGCTGATAGCTATCAGTTGGCTCGATTCACACCTTGGGATACTTCTTCAGGAAAGTTTATGTTACGGCATGTCTTAAACTACCGTAATACGTTACCTGAAGTGGTTTAAAACTATGTAAAAAGCGGCTTGATTACACAGTCATGATTAAGGTGTGTAATCAAGTTACTTTTTTATTTATTTCGAAAGAACGGCCCAGGATTTATTCTTGTAAATGTTTCTTACACCACTGGCCGAGTGTCATTAAAAGCCAAATTAATTCGCCATAATAATCACTATGCTGATGTTGATGCATGTGCTTAGCATTGGCTATGAATTCTGGTCGGAAAAATCCAAGTGATTCAACGTAGTCTAAAGATTGGTATGCATATTCTTGTAAAGGTTTATGCTCTTTGGTCCAAATACCAAAGGGTAAACCAAAGCCATGTTTGGATTTATTGATGATCGCTTCAGGTAAAAAGTTACGCATAGCGTGCTTATAGATGTAGCGCAGCTTTTGAAAGTTAACTTTTTTATGGGAAGGAATACTGCAAGTGAGGGCAATCAAGTCATCATCTAGCATTGGGTACACAACATCTACACCCGCAAGATGGCACATGCGATTTACTTTGGGTAAGTCATTATCTGCTAGGGTACGCTTCCAATCCAGATATAACATGCGGTTGATATAGTCGCCTTGTTTAGGTCTATGGTAAACATCCCGTAGGTGGTTAATTGGGGCTTCAATATCAACTTTTTGTAAAAACTCGGCAGAAAACACTTCACTGGCTGGATGTTGGTGTAAAAAGTTATAGGTCTCAAGCCGGTCGGGAAGTGGAGTAAGTGCTTGCTTAATGTAACTTTGAGCTTTACTAGCAAGTGGTAAACGTGAAAAAACGCCACGCATAAGAATGGGTTCTAGAAACTTTTGTCGGGCAAGCGATGGTACTTTTTGGTAGTTTTCAAAAATTATTTGTTTTTGATAACGGGTATTTCCAGCAAAAATTTCATCACCACCATCACCTGCAAGCATGGTTGAAACGCCATTTTCTTTAGCAAGTTTTGCACAAAAATAGGCGGGTAACACTGAAGAGTTACCAAAAGGTTCATCCAGTGCACCGATGATGAGGTCATAAGCCGCCAGAATATCTTCCGGTTGAATGAAATACTCATGTTGCTCCGTTTTGAAATGCTTTGAGGCAATACGCGCGTAATCAATTTCATTGTAGGCGGCAACAGGAAAGCCGATAGAGAATGTTTTTACGGGATTGGCACTAACCTGGCTAAAAAAGCCTGCTACCGTTGAGCTATCAAGCCCTCCACTTAAAAATGCACCTGGGTTAGGTTGTTCACTGGCCCTGAGTACTGAGCTGCGCAGGGTGTCATATACTAAATTACCTAACTCATCATCATTAAAACTTGTGTAATCACTGAAATCGGGAAGCCAGTAAGTGTGGTGTGATAACTGACCATTTTGTATTTTGATATATTGAGCGGGTTCTAGCTTCCAGGTGTCTTTGTATACTGTGCCTGGACTTGGAATCATATGGAAATATAGGTAATTGAAAATAGCCTGCTCAGATAATTGGCAATTGGAATGAGGGTGGCGTTTTACCATTGCTGCACTGGAGCCAAATGCCAATAAATGTTGTTCTGGCTGCCACTGATAATAAACGGGTTGACTGCCAATTTTGTCTGTACCCAAATAAGTTGCTTGCTGGGTGTGGTCGATTATTAGGAAATAAAATTGTCCTTGCAAGCGATGTAGACAGGCAATACCGTCGCGTTGGTAGGCATGCTGTAGGGTAAGTGCATGTGAGGATTTGGAGGCATGAAGCGCTAGTTGTTCATCATTCCACCGAGGATAACCACCGACGAGTACTGTCGTGTTACTGTCTTGAACAAAAAAGCAGTGATCTGTTTGGTTAACGGCTACCGCATGATGTGTGCCTAACTGTCGTTCACTGGGATCAGTGCCTAGCATATGGTGTAAGAGGTTGTCAGCTTCGTTGGCATTGAGTGGCACATTTTCTTGTATCCAACCACAAAATGGAATCATGGCTTATCCTTCATTCGTGACATTTTTGTGTTCAAAAAAACGACTGTTGCAAGTGTTAAAGCATCTGACAACGATACCTCAGTGTAGAGGTTTGCTGTTCCTTTAAACGCTAGATTATAGTGTTTTCCCAAGATTTACACATGTTTATAAAATGACATGCATTGTAGGCTTACTATAGAATGCGCCAAATTTATATCAATGCTGTGAAGCACTGAGCGCATCAGTAACGTACTATATCTTCCGTTGTGGGATATCATGCATGAATCCCTGGAAAAAATCTTTGCAGTGTATAGAGTTATCAGATTTTTTCTGTTTATTGACCAATACTGATAAATAGTGATTGCTTTCCTTAGGCTTACTAGTTGTATGGAATGACTAAGCTGGTGTTTAATGATGAAAAGTATATAGGTTTTACTGGCAGGCTGGTATGAGTCTGCGTAAAAGTTGTATTAAGAAGAAGCTGGACGATTAGAAAGTAGTGCTGGTTAAAATTTAAGCTTCCTTGCTCTTAGGTATACTCGTTTTAAAAAGAATGGATTGATGTGAGTTTTGGTGTAATAGGTGATTTGATCGCTGCTATGGATTTTATTGCCCATATAAATTAGTCAGTTTGCTTCCCTTTATAGCTAACAGTTTCTGTTGTTCCTCCTAAATTGATATTTAATAACTGGTTTTTTAAGCCTTGCAATGGATAATTTTTAGTATAGGCTTGTTGGGCATGACCATAAGCTTTATCGTACTGTTTTAATTTTAAGTATAATAAACCGATATTATAATGAAGTTCAGCATTGTTAGGTTCATATTTCAGTGCTGTTTGGTATTTTTTAAGGGCTTCTGTATATTTTCCCTTTTTGTGTAAATAAATGCCATAGAGCATATGGACAATACCATCGTCAGGTTTGAACTTAAGTGCTCTTTCTAGAAAACATTCTGCACTCCAGTAACGCTTTTCTCTATGTCTAGTATTCAGTAATGTGTAATATCGAATTACGGTAAATAAGGCGCGATGATGATTGGGAAAAGCACGTAAAGTGTAGGTAAGGTCACCCATAATATTACTTGACATTCCGCCCTGAAGATATTCGATATTATCATTAAAGTGATATTGCTCAACAATAGATAAGTTTTCTTGGTAGTGTTTCGGGTTTGTATAATCAAATGGGCCATAGAAATTTTTAAGATCACCACAGAATGACGAAGCCATAATACTACTGCTCAAAATACTGTTATAGCCAATAAAGATAAATAAAACATTAATAATGGTTTCTCTTTTTTTAATCATATTGATTGTCCTTAGCCTGTAAAAAGGGCTCTTCCCTCAAATAAACGAGATAGTTTTGTGAATCTTAAGGGCACCTCTAAAAATGCACTTTTTCTGTGATAGCTGTGTCTGTGCTGTACTCATGGCCCTGCTAGCATTAATACATAATTGAGGCTATCGCTAAACATGTAGTAACTGTTTAGTCCTTCATGTATTCCTTATACACTTTGGTCCTCTGTGTAGTACTTACTTGCTCTTATAAAAAAAACACTATTTTTAGAGATATCCTTAACTTATGGGTTGTTTTTATTATTTAAGAATATTTTGTTTTATGTCTGGTTTTGGTGTGTGTTAATTAGGTTTGTGAAATTTTACCTCCAATTTTTTTAAGGAAAACTTATAAATGTGTATGTTCTATATTTTTTTTATAAAAACTGTTAATAATAATTTTTGGGCTGCAAAAATAAAGTAAAGACTGTCGAGTTAATATATATTTCGATAAGTGTTGAGGCTATGGGCGTATAACAGTGCTATATTAATGGTTATGTTGCTGTTGTATGTGCTTGTTTAAGGAAATTCAGCGAAGCTGAATTTATAGCTTTTTGTTTAGAACGCTGTTCTTTGATTAACTTCGCTCAATAAATCTTGAGTATTTTCGAAATACATATCTGTCTTGTCGTAAATTATCCCAAATAATATTTTTGGATCGAGTTGAGTACTGAAATTTTGTGATGAGATTCTTGTTTGGGTGAGGATTTTTTCATTAGCAAAGATGAATTGGTTAGTATTAATAATGTGAATGGTAACAAAGTGCTAGTTTGGTGTTGTTGGTAAATTACGGGTGATCAGCTAAATTAATTAGAATGATGAGATTGCTGTTATGTATTCAATAAAGCTGTTAATGGTAAAGCTGGCATTGTGAATGCGTTATTGTATGTTATGAAAAAGTATAAAAGCTGTTAGTAAGTATCTTTCGTCTTGTTAGTAATTGAGTAGTAATTTATGAGTTTTACAGTTCAGGTTTTTTCAGCATTTGATGCTGTTCCCTCTAGCTTACGTGAGTCAACCTCTTTTCGTACTTCGTCTAGCTCATTGTTCTACTCTTGGGAATGGTTTGAAAATTTGTTCAATAATGCTTTGGTGCATGAAACGGAAGAGCCACGTTTTTATTTTGTAGTAGATAGTGATCAACGGCCGGTGGTTGCATTATTTTGTCTTGCTCAACCCTCGAACAGAATATTAAGGAGTATGACAAACTTTTACTCATTAACTTATGGAACAGTTGTTTTGCAAAATAATCTTGCTCAGCAAGCTATTTTGTCCTTGGCTGAGCATATCGCACAAGAACAGCCACGCTGGCAAGAAATTGACTTAATGTTGACTCAAGCACAAGATCAGGCAACGACATGGTTTGTAAAAGCATTAAAAGCACAGCAGTTTTATATTAATACATATTTTCAGTATGAAAATTGGTTTTTAAAATTAAACGGTGAAGATTTTTTTACTTATTATCAAAGTCTTTCTTCCAAGTTACGTAATACAATTAAACGTAAAGAAAAAAAGCTGGCAAAAGAACATAACTATGAAATAAAACTGATTATAGATGGAGAAGAGCTTGAACAAGGGATTAATGATTTTGTTACTGTATATAATCAAAGCTGGAAAAAACCTGAGCCATTTCCTGATTTCATGCCGAGTTTTATCCAACTTTGTGCGGAATTGGGTATTTTACGGTTAGGCATTTTATCTATTGACCAACAGCCCGTTGCGGCGCAATTGTGGATTACATTTCAGTCGACATCGATTATTTACAAACTGGCCTATGATGAAAACTATAAAATTTACTCTGTAGGTTCAATACTTTCTCATTTTATGTTTAAGCACACGATTGATGTAGATAAGGTGACACTCATCGACTATGGCATTGGTAGTGAAGCTTATAAGCGGGATTGGATGACCGAAGTAGAGAAAATTCAAGGAGTAGAAGCATTTAATATGAAGACGATAAAAGGAATGGTTATGGCAGGTAAACAAAAAGTCGCCAGTTTGATAAAAAGCAGATAAAAAATTATGGCGGAGTCAATGCTCCGCTCATGACAAAAATTACTCGCCTGTATCTGTTCTATGTTTACAAACAGCTTATCGCCAGGCGTTAGCACGTACTAGTCGGTTTTTTAGGCCTTGCAGTGGATAGCCAAGTTCATAAGCTTCATGGGCATGAGCAAGTGCATTGTTATATTGTTGCATGTCAGCATAAAGCAGGCCCATATTGTAATGTACTTCAGCTTTATTCGTGCTTAGCTTCAAAGCAGTTTCATAAGACTTGAGGGCTTCATCGTATTTTTTAAGGCGGTGTAGATAAATACCGTAAAGCATATACACTGTTCCATCACTTGGTTTAAAGCGAATAGCGCGATCAAAGAAACACTCAGCAGTCAAATAGTTGTGAGTCGTTTTCGGCCGATTTTTTTGTGTGTAGTAACGAATCGCAGTGAATAATGCTCGGTGATGGTTAGGAAATGCTCTTAGTGTGTAGGTTACATCACCCATTGCATCACCTGTAATCCCTTGCTTTAAAAACTCGACATCAGAGCTGAAGTGATGGCGCTCGACAATCGGCAAGCGTTTTTTGACATGGATGGGATTGGTATAGTCATAGGGACCATAATGGTTTTCTAAACTACCACAGTCAGCCTTGCCAAATGCTGTTATTGGAGTAATAAAAGCCGCATAAATGATAAACACAATGATGCGCATAGTGGTTATGCCCTCTGAGTATTGGATTACACAGTTAATGGGCAATATCTGGTAAGCATCTACTACTCATTTGTAAGAATTCTTACAAATACCTCTTTCCTTAGGTTCATTAGCAGAGGGCGTTACTACAGCACCACAGATATCGCATGTGATTATGAGTTTAAAATAACACATTAAATCTCTTAGCGAATAGTTTTTCTGTGTTTACCTTGTGTCCTTGTAGTTAACTAGCTGATACACGTAGTCTTGGACCTTGTTTAAAAGAAATATAAATCCACGGTGCGTGACTGGATAGCATTAATTGACATTTGCCTACACAAATAAACGTTGCAGAACCAACCCGTTTTGCGCCAAGCCGTTCATGGGCGCATATTGATTCTTTGTTGAAGGCTGAAATACGACTTAACGTCCATTTTACATTATTGCTTCTGTGATGAGCGCATAAGGTATCCCATAGTTTGGGAAATGCTAAACTCATGCGGGCATGAGGAACGATATAAACATCAAAATCCCACACTGAAGTTTTTGATGGAAGTGGCTCAAAAAAACATCGTACTTCATCTTCCTGGTAGGTACCGGGGGTATACCAAATATAGCCTTGAAATTGATTATTTTTATAGGCTGCAAAGCATCGAGCATGTTGATTGAAACGATAATGTACGACACGCTCTGGACAGGGGAAGTCTGGCCAGTGCTGTTGATCTGAAGCGGTGATTTCTTGAATAATAAACTGTTTTCCTCTGCTCTCGGGAAGGAGAGCTTTGGTGCTTATAGGTTGGCTGTAGAGGTAGTATTTAATAATTCTACAGCGGCGGTGAAGCTTATTGATACCGCGGTGGATACTATAAAGAAATGCATTTAGCCAACCTAATTCATGGACTAAAAGCTGAAATTTGCTGTACATATCCCATCCTGGTCATTAATAGCAAGGGTTTGCCATGGTAAGGCACGTTTTTACACAGGAGTGTGTTATTATCTAACTTATATCTTGACATGTAATCCTGCGACTAAAGAAGCACATGCTTCACTAGGGTGTAATGCTTTAGCAACAGAAAGGCCATCTATCCTGTCGCAATGCTTTATTTTCAAAGCATCAGTTAGTACTGACTGTATCCTTGATAAAGCAAATGGAGTACCACGGTCATTTTTAATAGGGGTACTTAAGTACATCGTGCTAAAAGTACGCTAGTTTATAATGAACAGACGTATAACTAGTATAGTTAGTCTGTAAGTATACGTTAGTTTAAGTATATGTTGGTAAGTTCAATGGAGCACAGTGAATGGATGTTTTAAACGAGGTCAAACAGTTATTAGCATCCCAATTGCAACTCGATCAGCAGTTGGCGGCTGCCGATGAAAATACACCTTTGTTAGGCGCAATTCCTGAATTTGATTCTATGGCAGTAGTGTCTGTGATTACTGCCTTGGAAGAGCATTTTGGATTTATGGTCGATGATGATGAGATAAGCGCTGAGGTGTTTGAAACGCTGGGCTCTTTAACTCAGTTTGTGCAACAAAAACTCTGATATTTTCCCAGGTATTATAAATCAAGCATCATGGATATTATACCGGCATTTATTCCTGCTGAGTCAGGTGATTTATTTTCAGTATGCTACAAGCCTACAACAGTTGTTGGGCATGTTTTATGTGTTCCGCCATTTGCTGAGGAAATGAATAAATCTCGGCATATGATCTCTATGCAGGCGCGAGCATTGGCTGAGGCAGGATGGCAAGTGTTGGTATTTGACTTCCATGGATGTGGAGATAGTCAGGGACTTTTGGAAGAAGCCGACTTGTCTTTATGGCGATCGAACTTATTAGCTGCATATAATCATTTGACTCAAGGTGATACACAGCTTCCGGTTATGCTCTGGGGGCTCCGGTTAGGTGTTCCTATCGCAGTTGATTGGATGATAAAGCATGTTGAGTGCCCTGTTGCTCGATTACTTGCTTGGCAGCCTGTAACTAATGGTAAACAGTTTATGCAGCAGTTTCTTAGGCTCAGGTTGGCTGCAAGTATGGTAAGAAGTGATGCCCAGCGTCAGACCGTTCAGCAGTTAAAGGACATCATCGCTAAAGAGGGAACGTTAGAGGTCGCAGGTTATAACTTACCTGTCTCATTACTCAATGATTTGGAAGGCTTAGACTTGTCAGCACTTATACCAGGCACAGAGACAACAGTTGGTTGGATTGATGTGGTTAGGGATGAACAGGCTGATGCTGCACCAGCTACGCGTAAAGTAGTGGACATTTGGCGAAAACAAGCTATTGATATTGATTTACAGACAATGGTTTGTGAACCATTTTGGGCAACTCAAGAATTGGTTGATGTGCCTGATATTGTTGCTCTATCACTACAGTGGGTTTCGCGGGTTAAGGAGCAGGCAGTTGTATGAGTGTGAGTAGTGAAGTTCCTGTTATTTTTACCTGCCATCAACAACGCTTGATGGGGATTGTGCATAAAACAGCTGATGAACGCGTTTCACGTGGGGTTCTCATCATTGTGGGAGGACCTCAAACCCGGGTAGGAAGCCACCGGCAATTTGTGTTATTAGCACGCTATTTAGCTGCGGCGGGTATACCTGTAATGCGCTTTGATTATCGGGGTTTAGGTGATAGTGAAGGTTCACGTCCTGGCTTTGAATATATCAATGACGACATTCAAGCAGCTATCGATGTTTTCTATCAACAGGTACCCCATTTAAAGGACATTGTGCTCTGGGGGTTATGTGACGCAGCCTCTGCAGCATTGCTGTATGGTTTTCAGGATAAGCGTATTGCTGGATTAGTACTGCTTAATCCTTGGGTACGTTCTGAGGCCAGCCTGGCCAAAGTTTATGTCAAAAATTACTATTTAGCGAGATTGATAAACCCTGATCTTTGGCGAAAAGTGTTTTCAGGAAAATTTGGTTTTACACAAGCTTTCAGTGACTTGTGGGACAATGTAAAACAAGTCTTATTTCCTGAACAGTCACCCCAACCCAGCAAGCAAAAAAGTAGTGGTCATTCTGAGGCTGCAGTTGACTTTGTGACAGGAATGAGACTGGGACTTGAGCGCTTTAAAGGGGAAATCTTAATAATTCTTAGTGGTAATGATTTAACCGCTGATGAATTTCGTGAATTATTAAATGCTTCTAGCCCTTGGAAACAAGTGATTAATCAACATCACGTTGAGCGTTATGAGGTCAGTGGTGCTACCCATACTTTCTCCTCTGCTTCCTGGCGAGATGAAGTGGCTGAGAAAACACTTGCCTGGTTGAAGTCTTGGTAATGCTGGTTGAGACTTATTTTGATCAAAGGCTGATTAACCTCTTCTAACTCCTCATGCTAGCCCTTAATTCTATAAGGGTTAATATTCTATACATTACGTTTTGTGTTGATTGAGTTGGCAACTAATGTGTGTGTTTTGTCAGTTTTTTGCTTCTCTCTTTTTTGCTTTTTTGTTTTTTTGAATTAGCAGTTATAGCGTTGTAAATCTCCCTTTTAAAATAACCTACTTTGTAGCACTCATTTCATTTTGCATTGATTTTTTTAGCTGGTTGTTGTTAGGCCCTAGCAATAATAAGTCAAAGTGAAGGTATACAGAGTGTCATAGGTGTTTCACCAAAGTGAATTAAGTATGTCGTTACACTTTGAATAACTGGGTAGTGCGGTAATCCAGATTGTTTTATGAAAGGAATGTAGGGAACGACATGCTATGTATAAAAGGATAGGGAATGGCTAGTGAAAAGAAACAGCGTGCTTTGCAGGAAAAACAGCCAAGAAAGGTTGTTAGAATTAGCTTAATTTTTACCTGTTTATTAACAACATTTGCAGTTATTGCCGATCAGCTGGCAAGCCACTGGCCTTTGGAGTTTTCACCAAAAGAACTAAATAATGAGGTTGATCAGCGTAGTTTGTTGGCAGGAAATCTAGTACAGGGAAAAACAGTAACAAAACTTGATGGTAAATTAAAGCCGCAGCATCCTCGAATTTTTTTGCCTTTTTTAGCTGGCTGGGATCCTGCAACAGGCATTCACCCTACGTTAAAAACACGCTTAGCAACTTTTAAACAGCGTAAGGTATCTTCCGTTAATCCCTGTGTTTATCAACATGTTATGGCGCGTGCAGCCTGCTGGGTATTGAAGCCTACGAAGAAAAATGGTGATTTGATGGTTAAACGAATGTTTGACTTTTATCTGAAATCACCTGCCGAGAGTGGTTACTATGGTAATGCCTGGGAGTTAGCGTTTGCTTATGATCTGGCGGCTTTATATTCTGGGTTTTCTGCTAAGCAGCGACAAGAAATCCAGGCACGCCTGAAAAGAGAGCTTAAAAAATATATTCGACTGTTGGAAGGTGATGATTTATCACTCTGGCATGGAAGAGCTTCCATGGCCGCTAATGCTTTTCTGATTGCAGTGATTCTGGACTCTAATACCGATGATCATAAGGAGCTGTTGCTGCAAAGTCAGCGTCATTTTTTGGATGTTATGGCAGCACTTGAGCTTACAGAAGGGTGGCCAGAAGGGTACAGCTATTGGATAAATAACCGGGCATTGGTATTGGCTCTTGCTGCAGGGGCTTACTTGAATGGGTTGAATGATACAAAAGAAGCCGATCGAATTAAAGAGATAATGCGACGTACAGGGCACTGGCATATTTATGCAACACGACCTGACCATCGTATTGAACATGTGGGTGATGAAGGCGCGCGCGTAGATTTAAAAGATATTACCCGCCCTTATATTGATTTTGTTGCTCAATTAACAGAAGACCCCTTTTTAGCGGCTTATTCTCAGTACTTATTTCAGGCATATGGTGGTTCTAGTTATCACGATAGTTACCGTTGGGCTTTTCGTTTATTCAATGCGCCTAAATTATTAACGCGTTTTATTGATAGCCCATCGTTGATGCATGTGGGGCAGGGGTTACCACGATTTGATATTTTTGGTAAAGGTGCGTTTAACTTAGGTTACATTCGTTCAGACTGGACGAATAATGCAACCTACATCAGTTTTCGTGCAGGACATAACTTTACACATCACGGTCATTATGATGCTGGACATTTTACCTTATTTAAAGGTGAACCTTTAGCCGTAAACAGTAGTAGTTATACGCTGTTTGATAAACCAAATCGTCTAAATTATGCATTACGTACTGTAGCCAAAAATAGCTTGTTAATTTTGCGTCCTGGAGAGCATGTTCAGCCCAATAGGCTTTTCAAGGACAATATTGCAGCAGGTGGTCAACGACTGACAATGCCTACTGGGAGTGCAGTACGAAATATTAAGCATTGGTATCAGAACCTTTACCAGGGAGAGCACTGGGAAGGTGGGGTTATCTTACAGCAAGATAGCCAGTCGGATTTTGATTATGTGTTAATGGATTTGACCGCTGCGTATAACAATACGCATTTTGATGATAATGGTAAGCAGGGAAAAGTATGGCGTGTTACACGGGAGCTGTTGTATTTACGTCCTCAGGATCGCTTATTAGTCCATGATTTTATTCATGCGGTTAAAGCTGACTATCGTAAAAAATGGCTTTTACACACTCTTGTGAAGCCTGAAGTGAGTTCAGTGAAGGTGATTAAGGGAAATAAAAATGATGGCATTATGTTGAGTGATGATAGCCAGGTGTTGGTAAAAGGTAAGGACGCTCAACTAACCGTTGACCGTGTTTTTCCTGTTGATGCGAAGACAGAAGTCATTGGTGGTCTTCACTATCGGTTTTATGTTGATACAGATGGTGATGGCACTACCTATGATGGTAAAAACCAGGCTGATGGGGCTTCTGGTAAACCTTGGTTTGACCAGGCTCAGTGGAGGTTAGGATTTGTATCTTCTGGTCAGCAGCAAGTTGATCAGTTTTTAGTATCACTAACACCTCGTTTAAAACTTAAGCAAAATGATTATCCCACATTGAAACCACTGCTGGCTGTAGGCCAACAGGCAAGAGCGGTACTTTCTGGAGATCGAGCTGTGGTGTTTGTTGCGCATGAAATGGCTGATGTACTTGCAATCAAACAGGCTAGTCAGGCAAAACAGTTAATGATTGTGGGTTTGGCAATGGCGCAATCTGTTGATATTCAAGTAGGTTCAGAGAAAATAACAGTGATGGCAAATAATGCTGGTGTTGTGACAACCAAATTACCTCAGTCATCAGAAAAGATTCTGATTCTTTTCAAGAAACAGAAGTAATTAAGTTAAACAAATAGGTGCTTAGTGGACATGTCAGCACGGTCAAAGCCGTGCTGGTTTAGCGTTTTATTGTGTAGGCTAGAGTATGCGAAACCTATGTTTTTACAATACCTATGCTTTTACAATAGTAACTCTGTAACTACTGGATGACTTAAAAATTGCTGTGGGCTTGCGGTGGGGCCGTAAGCACCTGATTGGGTGATGGCTATAAAATCTCCTACTTGGGCTGCAGGAAGCATGATCTTGTCACCAAGAATATCAAGCGGGGTACACAGTGGACCAACAACTTGCACTGGCTGAAGAGTGGTGTCAGCCATTCTGTTAGCAAGATATACAGGGTAGTTTTTCCGAATAACCTGGCCAAAGTTGCCTGAGTTAGCCAAGTGGTGATGTAACCCCCCATCAACAATATAAAAAGTAGATCCTCTGGATTCTTTAATATCAATGATTCGACTGATATAAACGCCTGCTTCACCAACCAAGTAACGCCCAAGTTCAATAACAAGCTCACAGTGATTTAAGGCTTTATGGTGCTGTGTAATTAGTTTTTGTAGGTTGTCACGTATGGGGGCCAAATCAAGGCGATTTTCTCCAGGAAAATAAGGAATTCCCAAGCCACCTCCAATATTGAGAGTAGCGATGGGCGTAGGCGCAAACTGAGCCAGAGATTCAGCTAAGGCAAAAGTTTTTGTTTGAGCATCAATAATGGCTTCAGGGCGAAGATTTTGGGAGCCAGAAAAAATATGGAAACCACAAAACTGCACTGATTTAGGCCAGTTTTTCAAGATATCTGGTATTGATTCAGCATCGATTCCGAATTGTTTAGGGCCACCACTCATTTTCATACCAGACGTTTTTAACTCATAATCTGGGTTAACCCTTAAGGCAACACGAGCAGTACATTGTAGCTGCTGACTAATTTTTACAATTCGCTGTAGCTCGTTGGTCGACTCTACATTAATTAAAATGCCAGCAGCTATGGCTGACTGTAATTCATGGTCTTGTTTTCCAGGACCTGCAAAGCTGATATTTTTTGCAGACATACCACTGTTAAGTGCTGTGTGCAGTTCTAGCTTAGAGGCGACATCCAAGCCATCGACAATGCTAGCCATATGATTAACAACCGCAGGCATGGGATTAGCCTTGATTGCATAATGTAACTTTAATGGACTAGGTAAAAATGCTTTTAGCTCATTGACTCGCTTAGACAGAAGCTGACGATCATAAAGGTAGAATGGCGTACGGCCCACAATAGCCGCCACTTCTGAGATAGGACGTTGGGCAACCATCATTTCATTGTTATGTGTCGAAATGCCCCACAGTGGAGCATGTTGGGGTCTTTTATCCATCAGTCGTTAACTCCGAATAATGTTTGGAACTGACTGGTAAGTAGTTTGCGGTCAATTTTACCATTCGGATTCCTAGGAAGTGTTGCTAAGCATTGCAGCTTGAGTGGAACCATAAAACCTGGGAGTTGGGCTTTACAAGCATTGATGACTGCAGCCTCATCAATAGATGTATCAGGCTGGCTTGCAGTCACGACTAATATTATTGCCTGACCTAGTTGGGGGTGGGGAATACCTAAGGCCACAACTTCTCCTACAAGCCCTGAGGCATACACGACCTCTTCAACTTCAGAGGGGCTAACTCGATAGCCTGAGGTTTTGATCATGTCATCGTTGCGTCCAATAAAGTAGAGAAAACCATCATCATCTTTTTTCACGATGTCCCCTGACCAAACGGCTAGTTCTTCTGTGGGAATGCCTGATAGTTTTGTTGGGGATGGACGGAAACGGAGTTCTGTTTTTTCTGGATCATTCCAATACCCCATCGCAACAAGGCTGCCACGGTGAACAAGTTCACCTGGCTCATGGGGTTCACATTCTTCGCCTGCTTCATTAATAACGAGTAATTCGGCGTTGGGAATGGCTTTTCCCATAGAGGTTGGACGTTTATCCAGTTCATTTGGTGGCAAGTAACTTGAACGAAATGCTTCAGTTAAACCATACATCAAATACGGCTGGGTTTCTGGAAGCGAGCTTCTTAGTTTCGTCAACGTTGCCGTTGGCATAGCACCACCAGAGTTTGTGATGTAACGTAAAGTCTCTTTTGCTTCATCTGGCCACTCAAGTTCAGCAAGTTGAACCCATAGTGGTGGAACTGCAGCTAAGCCAGTAATTTGGTAGCGTTGAACAGCTCGAATGACATCTTTAGGTAGCAGGTAGTCCATGAGATAACAACTGGCACCACGACAAAATGCAGTGGTGATTTGGCTTAGTCCGTAGTCAAAACTCATGGGTAATACAGCTAATAAACGGTCTTTAGTGGTATTTTGTAAATATTGAGCAACACTGTGGGCACCTGTCACCATATTACGATGAGAAAGTACGACACCTTTAGGGCGACCAGTGCTTCCTGATGTATATAAAATAGCCGCCATGTCAGTATCTATGGTCGCTGTAGTGATGAGTCTTGGGCTTGTATTAAGCCATTGCTGCCAACTGATGACAGTGCAGGATAAATGGTGCTCCTCAGGAACTTCATCAATACACACTACTAGGCGTAAATCATGGCAATGATGAAGTTCATCCATCAACTGCTGTAAACGTGCGCGTTGGGTAATGAGCACTCTTACATTACAATCTTGTAGTATGTATTTTACCTGAGCGGGTTTGAGGATGGGATTGATGGGTACAAATGTACCTCCAGCCATAGAGCAGCCAAAAAAGGTAAAAACAGCTTCAGGAAGTTTGGGCAAGTAAATAGCAACACGCTCAAATCGTCGGAGATCTGCTTGATGTAATGCAGTTGCAGTGAGTTGAACGGCTGTCTCTAATGTTTTGTAGGTTATTGTTTGTGTTTTAAATCCCAAAGCGACATGATCAGGGTGTTGTGTTGCAGCGTGTTGATAGAGTTCGTGAAGTAGTTGCGTCATTAGCAGTTGCTCATCCTTAAGTAATCAGTTTAAGGTAGGTGCTTTGAGTTTCATGGTTAATAAATGGCTTTAGCGGCTTTATACTTTTGAGTGGTAAGCTTGCGATAAATATTGTGTTTCCATTACATGGGAGCCTATGTTAAATCACTTGCTTTGGGTATAAGCATAGCTAATTAGAGCACTTGGTTGGTTATAAAATGAATGGAATCTTTTTGCAATTACAGCGAACCGCTTTTGTGGTGTTAGCCTATTTTCTGTTGGGGATAAGCCAACTAAGTTATGGTGCACACTTTCCTGATGTGGTTGCCAAGGTTAAACCATCGATAGTCGGTGTTGGAACCTATAATGTCACAGCATCACCTGCAGCACAGTTAATTGCTACAGGTTTTGTTGTCCATGATGGTTATCATGTTGTCACAAATGCGCATGCTATTCCTGAAATATACTCTGCTAAGTATCAAGGTAAGCGCAAGTTGGTTATCTTTGTTGGGCAGGGGCGTCGCCCAGAGCTGCGTGAAGCTCGTGTTTTACAAAAAGATACTGATCATGATTTGGTACTATTGAGAATTAAAGGCGCTCGTTTGCCTGCATTAACGTTAGGCCAAGCTAAACAGGCAAGGGAAGGGG
Organism: Zooshikella harenae; assembly: GCF_018837975.1. Classification (GTDB taxonomy): domain Bacteria; phylum Pseudomonadota; class Gammaproteobacteria; order Pseudomonadales; family Zooshikellaceae; genus Zooshikella; species Zooshikella harenae. Next base: position 172,075 of record NZ_JAGSOY010000003.1, read on the forward strand.
AGTCCATAGCATTCACAGGATATCCTATTGGTGCTGTGCTAGGTTTATATCCTGTCACTCATCAAGGCATTATTTCCAGTGTGACGCCAATTGTAATACCTGCAGCTAATGCAAGACAGTTGGATATTCAGCAGATAAAGCGTTTAAGGCATCCTTATAATGTATTGCAGTTGGATGCGACTGCTTATCCAGGAAATAGCGGGAGTCCAGTTTATTTAAGACAAAGCGGGAAAGTTGTAGGCGTAATTAATAAGGTATTTGTGAAAGAAACAAAAGAGTCAGTTTTACAAAAACCGAGTGGGATTACCTATGCTATTCCTGTCAACCATGTTAAAAATTTAATATCAAAGTTAACAAAGAAATAGCATATTATTAAAATGGTGTGCGTCGGTCAGCCTGAGAGCGGCGCTCTCCTGTCACCACAATACCACTTGAGTCTCTGAAAGGAAAAAACACAGACTGTGTATTTGTTCGACGATCACCTGCTTGCTGTCTTTTTGTAAAAGCTTGCTCCATTTTCCCTGGAGGTGGTGTGTTGTCCGATACCTGTTTAGAGACGTACTGTCTTGCAGCTGCTGCAAAAATGTAGGTTAGTAAAATACCTACAAATATAAAACCTAATAAGTAAAACCATACATGTGCCATTTTAAACTCCCTTATTAACAGATCAATAAGGTGATAGTGTTTAAATACTAAGCAAATGATAGGCCGCTTTTTTTAACCAACTGAATAAAAAAGATTATTCTTATTTGTTTGAAGTAGTTGTAGTATTACTGTAATAATTTCTGACGTTTGTTTTAAAGGTATGTCTTGGTGAAGGCTAGGTTTTGGTACAATTCTTTCAGGAATTTTTGAGTGAGTTTCAATTATCTTCTATTAAAATATGGCATATGAACTATGCTGCTAGTGGTAATTTTTTGAGTAAGGCATTTTTAATGCTGAAGATAAACTAGAATTTTTTATCTTTATTTTCAACTTGTGAGTAACAAGTGTAAAAAATAATCAAATTCTTTAGGTGTTTGATGAATCAGAGGATGTTATGTCTGGTTGGATAGGAGTTGATCTTGACGGTACATTAGCACGTTATGATCACTGGAGAGGACCCGAACATATTGGTGAACCTATAAAGCCAATGTTAGAGAGAGTGAGAAGTTGGCTGATGCAAGGACAAGAGGTTCGTATTTTTACAGCAAGAGCCTCAATTCCAGAGTATATACCTTTTGTTGAGCGTTGGTTGGAAAAAAATGGGCTTACCGGGCTAGAAATAACGAATGTAAAAGACTTTAGAATGATTGAGTTATGGGATGATCGATGTATACAGGTTGTGACTAATAAAGGCAAGCCTATTCGAACGAAAGGTCCATGGATGAATGGATTAAGAAGATTTTTCGTAAAGTTGTAAGCCAGATCAACAATACTGAGGTTACAGATAGTTTATTGGACGCTATGCAGCTTATTTATATTTAAAAAAAGAAAAGGGCCTGTAATATCAACCCTTTTTATATGTTTGTGATAATTTCTTATGATGCTGTTTAATGGTAAATATATTACAACAGTTAGCGTGCGCCTTTACCAAATAAAATCACTTCTACTGTTTGGATAAGGATTAAAATATCCAAAAACAAACTGTGGTTTTTTACATAGTAAAGGTCATATTGTAACTTATGTAGAGCATCTTTATCGGATGCCCCATAGGGATAACACAACTGAGCCCAGCCTGCGATACCTGGTTTGATGCGGTGGCGTTCATTATAGTAAGGAATCTTGTCAGTTAATTGGCTGACAAATTCAGGCCTTTCAGGTCTAGGTCCAACAAACCCCATATCTCCTCTTAAGACATTAAAGATTTGGGGTAGCTCGTCAACTCGATATTTGCGAATAATTTTGCCTACGCGAGTGACTCGTGGATCATTTTGTTGGGCCCACTGTGGTTTTCCTTTTTTCTCCGCATCTACGCGCATACTTCTGAATTTAAGTACGTTAAATGTATTACCGTTTAGTCCGACGCGCTTTTGTTTATACATGAGAGGTACTTTGAACCCCTCTTCTAACCAGATGGCTAGGATGGTGATTGCAATGAATGGCCAAGCAAAGGCTAAAAGCGTTAGGCTAGCAAGGATATCAAATGCGCGTTCGGAATATACGCGTAAGTTACTTTGACCAAAACCATCGGAAAAAATAATCCAGCTTGGGTGTAGTAAATCAAGCTCTATTTTGCCTGTTTCTCGTTCAAAAAAAGTTAAAACATCAACAACATCAATGCCACTTAGCTTACAGTCAAGTAATTCGTTGATTGGAAAGTTTCGGCGTCGATCATCAACAGCAACTACTATTTCATCAATATTGTGAGTATTAGCAAACTCTACAAGTGATTGTTCAGTGTTCAATATAAAGTCTGGATTTACAACATCTTCTTCGTCAGCAATATGCATATAGCCAACTATATTGAAGCCTCTCCGGTCTGTTCTTCTGCGTAACCGTTGAGCAATATTATTGGCGCGATGCCCTGCACCAAGTACTAATACCTGTCGCTTTAAAATATTTTCATCCACTAATCGGGTAAAGAAAAAGCGAGTAACACCAATAGCAACAAATGTGAAAAGAACGGTGAGAATGAAGACACCACGCCCTATTAAAAGGGTAGGAAATAAGAAGAAGCATAGTGACAAGATAATACTGCCGAAAATAAAGCTTATTGCTGCTCTGATGAGCATTCCTGTAAAGCCTTCTCTAAGCCTTGCTTGATAAAGCCCCATAGCAATCATGCTGATAATGAAAACTGCACCTAGTAATATGGCTCTGAATAATAGTGGGCTAGTAGGCTCTGTATGAATGGGATCAAAGGTCCCAAACCTAAAGTAGGTGCCAAGGTATGTTGCAAGTACAAAAAGGCATAGCTCAAATATACCTAAGAGGAGGTAGGGGACTCGCACATGATGTTTGAAAATACGAATACTGCTCACCGAAACTCCCTTTTATTACACATGGTAGTTATCTTAACTTTGTTATAAATAAAGGCTTTTTATAACAAAAGCCTTTATTAACTTAACCAAAATTTATTGCAAATTCCCGCAAACTTGAGCTGAGTTATACAGCGATAAAAAGAAAGCGAGAATTTAATAGATAGTTAAGAAAAAATCAGTTAACAAATTCAATATTTTTAAATCCTTTTGTCACTTAAGCATTAAAAATAAGCTAACTGGGGCTTACTTCAACTTCTTCTATAGCGGCTGAAGGCGCAAACTGGCTAACAAGTAGGCCTGAAAATACGAGAAGTACAGCCATAAGTTGTTGGTGTGTTAACTGCTCTCCAAGAATTATAAAAGCCAATAATATAGTAAATACTGGAATTAGGTTAACAAATACTGATGCTTGTGTTGCAGAAACATAGCTTAGTGAAATGTTGTAGAGTCCGTAAGCACCCAGCGTCACGACAACCCCCAAGTAGACAATGGCAAGGGTAGGTGCATATGGAAACTCAGTTGGTAATTCAGTTAAAAACAGGGCAGGGGAGAAAAACAAGGTCCCAATAAATGCCTGTGTTGCTGTTAAGAATAAGGCTGAGTATCGTGAACTCAATTTCTTTACGACTAAGGTATAGCCTGTTGCGCAAATCATCGCAAGGAATTCAAAAAAGTTTCCCAAAAGAGGATTTGGTGCATCTACAGATGACTTACCTGAAACACTTAACCAACAGGCACCCATAAGCGCGATCACTAACCCTATACCAACTTGCTTATTAATTTTTTCCTTCAAAAAAAAGGCTGCAGCGATAGCGATAAGAAGAGGAAGTAGTGCTGTGATCATTCCTGCTGCAGAGGCTGTAGTATTTTGTAACGCATAAGTCTCACAAAGAAAATATAAGCAAGGCTCAAATAACCCCATGAGCACTAAGTACTTCCAGTCACCTTTTTGATACTGATAACGATTGGAATATTTCCATATAAACAAAAAGCACAAGCTGGCAATCAGCATACGAACGAAAATCACAAGTAGGGGAGGATAAGAGGTAAAGGCGATCTTGAGAGCGACAAAAGAGCTACCCCATAAAAACATCGCACAAACCAATAATATACTAGCCAGTAGGTTTGGCCTTAAACTCCAGTTGCGCATTGACACTTCAACCTTATATTAATGGAGCTACTTGCATTATTAGAGGCGGTTAGTATAGCTGAAGTGAATTAGTGTGATAAGAGCACCAACAGAGAATACTGTTGGTGCATTATGGTAGCTGAATACTGTGTAAGATTAGTTACGAATATCCAAGCAGCCTTGTTTAGCGGCTTGTAATTGCTTGCACAAGGATTGAGCCTGGTGACGGTCATTAAGTCCGCTAAAGACAACGCGGTAATAAACACCTTTGCTGCCCATATTTGACTCTTTCACTTCAGGTGTCAGGTTGCCCAGCAGTTGAGAATGCTGGGATTGGATTTTGTTTGCAGCTTGTTGGGCTGCAGCAGAAGAGCGGTAAGAGGCTAACTGAATCCCCCAACCTGGACCACCAGTGGCAACAGGTGCATTGCCTTGAGTTTGAGCAGAAGGACTACCACGACGTGCTGCTGGTGCGGGTTCTTGCCAAATTGTTGGCTTATTACTTGAGCTGTTTTTACGCTTTTGAGGCGAATCAAACAAGCCGCTAGCATTTTGTGGAAGCACTCGGTCAAGATTAAATTTCTCTGACTTTTTATCAAGCTTATTGCGAACCATTTTAATTGAAGAAAACTTGTCATCTGTAAGCGCTGCATTTTCTTGTTCATTTAGCACAATAGAAGTCTTTATAAAGACCATCAGGTTTCTTTTAGTATGCGTATCAGCATCGTTCTCAAAAAGCCGCCCTAAAAGAGGAACAGAGCTAAGAAAAGGAACAGCACTTTCAGACTGATTTACATCATCTTGAACTAATCCTCCAAGTACAATAGTTTCATTATTGTTAACTTGGATTGTACTTTTTATAGTTCGCTTATTGGTAACCAAACCATCAACACCACTTTCTGAGCTTGGTACCACAGCAGAAATTTCTTGATCGACTTCTAAGCGAAGTGTTTCACCTTCGTTGATGTGAGGTGTAACTTTTAAACGAACACCAACATCTTTTCGTTCTGTGGTAGTAAAGGGATTGCTGGAGCCTGAGGAGTCTGTAGTATAAGAGCCTGTTTCAAAGGGGACTTCCTGACCTACCAGGATTTCAGCTTCCTCATTATCTAGCGTCATAATGCTGGGAGTTGATAGTAAGTTACTATTAGCTGTAGTGGTTAGTGCATTAACAAGAACACCAAAGTTAGAGTTACGAAGCGCAATACTACCAATGTTTATTTTGCTGTTATCAAAAATAGCTCCAGTAATTGAGCTTTTTGCACCGTCTGTTCCTGATGAGGTTTTTGTTCCATCTATTCCCCACTGAATGCCAAGTGCTTCATTGATGCTGCCTGATACTTCAACAATCGCTGCTTCAATTAGTACTTGAGCACGTCTCACATCAAGTTTGCGTACGATATTTTCAATCTCACGAACAAGTTCTGGGGATGCAGCAATAATCAGTGCGTTGTTGTCGATATCAGCTTTGACAGCAACTTGTTTAGACTCTTTGCTATCTTTGCCTCCGGCAATACTTCCACTTAGTGATTTAGTTAAGTCTGCAAGAGTTTCTGCCAGCTTTTCTGCATCAGCATGACGTAGGTGAATTACACGTGTTAACGAAGTCGCTTCAGAGGCTATATCCATGGCTTTAGCCAGGCGGCGTACTTGTTGACGAAACTGGGACTTACCAGTAACTAAAAGGCGGTTGGTGCGTTCGTCAGCGATAAGCTCTCCACTAAGCTTACGATTTTGTTGTTTGCCAAGTAAGCTTTCTTTGATGACTTTAACCAAGTCGCCAACCCAGGCATTTTCAAGTTTTATGATGTCAAAGTTAGTGCTTTCTGCCATATCCATTTCACGGATAAGTTTGGCTAGCCTCTTTACATTGCTGACATGGTCACTAATGATTATGGAGTTACTGGAAGCAATTGCTGCAGCGTGGCCATATTGAGGAATTAAAGGACGAATTACAGGGATTAACTCAACGGCAGATAGATTTACCAACTCCACTACGCGAGTGATCATTGTGCCTGAGTTAGGTTTAGTGTTGGGAGCGAACTCAGGAGCATCACTTTTAGCACGGTTGATAGGAACAATGTTCAGGGTTTTACCCTGAGGAACTGCAGTAAAACCATTGGCCTGTAATACGGACAGGAATACATCGTAAATTTCGTCTCTGGATAATGGAGTTGATGAAACTACGGTTACGTTGTTCATACTTTTTATTCGGGGGTCTATGATGATGGTTTGTCCCGTTATTGAGGCAACCTGAGCAATGAACTCACGAATATCTGCATTTTTCTGGTTTATGGTCCACTTTTTCTCTGTTTCAGCGCTTTCTTCTGCATAGCTGTGTATTGGCATTGATGCACAAAAACAGAGTAAAGAGGTATTAATTATAAGCCGGGTGAAGCGGCCAAGTTTAGTTTTTGGGTGTTGGTAAGGCATGAGTGTTTTCCAAAAGTCCCGACACTTTTCCTCGTTCTTGACAGTAAAAGGTTGCATGCTTTAACCCTCTGTGGAGTTGTTTTCGAGAGCACGCATCCTTTCTCTGAGCTCTTGCATTCGTTGTTTTATCTGAGATTGATCGTAACTCGGTGTATAAATGGGTGCTTTTTCCTTTTCACGTTTAACTGGTGTTGACGGCAGTAATGATGTGGGCTCTGGACGGGAAAAAGCGGAATCTTGAGTAGGTTGTGCAGGAGCTTTGGGTAATTGGGTGATGTTAACTTCAATTGCCTGAAAACGACTTTGCCCATGAGCTTCTGGAAAGTAAAGAGTTTCAAGGACCCCATTTCGAGAAATAACCACATGATCAGAATGCACCTTATCAAGTTGTGCATTGCCTGGTAACGTATCACCTACATAGTAAAGCGCAGTTCGCCGGTCACTTCCTTCAATAATGGCACTGGATAACTTGTCATCCGCATTAGCAAAAGCGCCTTTAAGTATTAAGCGTAGATTAGTTTTAGGAATGTTCTTTTGGACCGTCTGAGCGTCCTCTCCACGGCCAAATAGGAGAGCGACATTTGCAGGATTAATAGCGGCCTTCTGATACTGAGAGGGATTTCGAACAATTTCTGGTTGGAGTGGCTCAGCAACAAGCAGGGTATAGATTGATAAACCTTGGGAAGCAACTGTCATCCCTATTATGGTTAATAGGACGAAGGTGAGCACCGTGATATTTTTAGGGTGCCCCCAGATAAGGTAAGGAGGTAGCGAAGCTGCTTTCATTGCTGATTATTCTATATTCTATAGTGAGCGTTTGTTTGGTAGATGTTGAGTAAGAAGAAAATGTACCACAACAAACGTATTATTAATGACATAATAACAGCAAATGCTTGAAACGGGTCAAGCAAGTAGCTGTAAGACTGTGAAATTTTTAAAAAATATTATTCCCTTAACGGTTTAGTACTCAAAAATAAAGTGACCAAACCTCCAAAATAGGTCTATGACTAAATAGTCTAGTTATAGATTGTTTGCACTTGGTTCACAACTGATGTAAACCATTGGGAACTGTTGGCTTTGTTTAAGACCTAAAAGGAAGCAAATGGTTCAAAGCAGCAGGTGCTCATACTGGCCTTCTCACTAACGATGTCAAGTTAGTGAAATTGGGCATAGATGCTAGTGGCTATCCCAGGCATAATCTTACTATTGATAATCATAATTTCGGGTGGGTAGATGACTGCGCAAGTACAAATCAAGTCAGTCCAAAAAGAGGCTGCGAATGGTGAAAACAAGGAAGTATCGTCGCAGCCAGAGCTAACAAATCAAGAAGTTTCTTTTGAGGAAAAGCGTCTACCTTTTGCGTTTGCTAAAAAATATGGCGTACTTTTTCAAATGCAGGAAGATGGTCATGTACGGGTGTTCCATAAAAAGGGCCTAACCCCCGTGATTGCCGCCGAGCTTAGGCGATATACTGCTTCCAGCATGAGTTATGAATTAGTTGATGAAGACCGTTTTGGTGAGTTGCTTTCTGTCAGTTACCAGAGTGATAGTGGCGCACTGCAAAATGTTGCGGGTATTGGCGATGACATGGACTTGGCCAGTTTGGCTGATCAGGTACCAGAGTCAGAGGATCTGCTTGAGCAAGCGGATGATGCCCCCATTATACGATTGATCAATGCTATTTTATCTGAAGGAATCAAAGAAGAAACATCAGATATTCATATTGAAACTTTTGAAAAGCACCTAGCAGTGCGTTTCAGGGTTGATGGTGTGTTGCAAGAAAAACTTCGACTGAAAAGACAGCTTGCGCCACTGTTGACTTCTCGTATCAAAGTCATGTCCAAATTGGACATTGCTGAAAAACGTGTGCCACAAGATGGACGAATTGCCTTACGGGTAGCGGGTAAAGAAGTAGATGTACGGGTATCTACATTGCCTTCTAACAGTGGTGAGCGAATTGTAATGCGTCTATTAGATAAGTCCGCTGGACGCTTAAACTTAACCCACCTGGGTATGTCTGCAGATGATATGCAGCTAATGAAAACTGTACTGTCGCGTCCTCATGGTATTATCCTTGTCACAGGACCTACTGGGTCTGGTAAAACGACCTCTTTATATGCTTCGCTTTCAACACTTAATGATCAGACTCGCAATATCCTTACTGTAGAAGACCCTATTGAATATAACTTGGAAGGTATCGGTCAAACGCAAGTTAATACTAAAGTTGATATGACCTTTGCGCGAGGGTTGCGGGCTATTCTCCGACAAGACCCTGATGTGGTGATGGTGGGGGAGATTCGTGATACTGAAACGGCTGAGATTGCAGTTCAGGCCAGTTTAACAGGTCACCTTGTACTGTCCACTTTGCACACTAATAGTGCGGTTGGAGCTATTACTCGCTTACAGGATATGGGGGTTGAACCTTTTCTGTTATCCTCAAGTTTGGTGGGTGTTGTTGCGCAACGGCTGGTTCGTCGATTATGTCAAAACTGCAAAGAGCCTTATCGTCCTGATGAAGCTGAATGTTTGCGGCTGCATTTAAATGTTGATGTCCCTCCAGAAATATACCGAGCTAAAGGCTGTGCTGAGTGTAACTATACTGGCTATAAAGGCCGAAATGGGATTTATGAGATAATCCCTGTTGACAGCGAGGTGCGTCGGTTTATTCATAACCAGGCAGGAGAGCAGGAAATCATTGAATACATTCGTATAAGCAGGCCTAGTATTCGAGAAGATGGGCGACGTAAAGTGTTGGCCGGATTGACAACACTGGAAGAAGTTTTAAGGGTAACACAAGAAGATTAACATAAGGTTTAAGTGTGGCCGCTTACGAATATACAGCCCTGAATGCCAAGGGAAAACAAGAACATGGTACATTGGAAGCAGATAGTGCTCGACAGGTTCGACAGCTGCTTAGAGAAAAAAGATTAACACCACTGACTGTTGAAATTGCGTCGCAACAAGAACGTAAAGCGAAGAGTGGTGGAAGCTTGTTAGCAGGAGGAATTTCTACCTCAGCGCTCGCACTGCTTATTCGTCAATTAGCAACACTCATTCAAGCAGCATTACCCATTGAAGAGGCTCTACGGGCTGTTGCTGAGCAGCAGGAAAAACAACGTATTAAAAATGTTGTGCTTTCGGTTCGTTCCAAAGTGTTAGAAGGTTATACCTTAGCACAAAGCATGGAGTGCTTCCCTGGCGTGTTTCCTTCAATGTATTGTGCGACAGTTTCTGCAGGAGAACATGCAGGGTTTTTGGATAAGGTACTTAATCAACTGGCTGATTACTCAGAGTCTCGTCAGCAATCTCAGCAAAAAATTAAAATGGCTTTAGTCTACCCAGCACTGTTAATTATAGCGTCGTTTGGGATTGTTGCGTTCTTATTAGGGTTTGTGGTTCCTGATATAGTTAAAGTCTTTATTGATAGTGGTCAGGAACTTCCTGCACTAACCACAATCTTGATATCATTGAGTGATGTCGTTAAGGACTTCTGGTATCTCATTGTGCTTGCCATCATTGGTTTTGTGGTGGGTACCCGTTACCTGTTAAGCAAGCCACCCATTAAGCTTCGTTTTCACCGTTTTATTTTACGGGTGCCATTGGTTGGTCGCTTGAATCGGCAGATGAATACTGCACGTTTCGCTAGTACGTTGAGTATTTTGACACGAAGTGGAGTGCCCTTAGTTGATGCGTTAAAAATTGCCACAGAGGTGGTTTCTAACCTTTATATAAAACAGGCACTCAGTATTTTGCCTCAACAGGTGAGTGAAGGGGTGAGCTTAACAAAGGCGATGGAGCAGTCAGGTCACTTTTCTCCCATGATGCTGCATATGATTGCAAGTGGAGAGGCCAGTGGGGAACTTGATGATATGCTGGAGCGTACAGCGCGGAGTCAAGAAAATGACTTGGAGAGCCGAATGGCCGTTATAGTTGGTTTATTTGAGCCGTTGACGCTGATGTTTATGGGTGGAATTGTATTGATCATTGTACTTGCAGTGTTATTGCCCATCCTTAACATGAACCAGCTTCTAGGTTAATACAACGAGAATGTAAGGAATGAAACTGTGAGAAGAAATGTTGCAAGGCCGAAGCAGTCAGGCTTTACCCTTATTGAAATTATGGTTGTTGTGGTAATTCTGGGTATTTTGGGTGCGCTTGTTGTACCTAAAATAATGAGCCGTCCTGATCAAGCCAAAGTGACAGTTGCTCGTTCTGATATCGCAAGCATTAAAACAGCACTGGAAATGTATAAGCTTGACAACCATAACTATCCTAGCACTGACCAAGGTTTGGAGGCTCTCGTTAGTAAACCCAGTGGACAGCCTGAAGCGCGTAACTGGAATCCTGATGGTTATTTAGAAAAAATACCTGTTGATCCATGGGGACGTCCCTATCAGTTTCAGGCTCCAGGAAACCATGGCAAGTTTGATCTTTATTCTTTAGGTGCTGATGGTAAAAAAGGTGGTGAAGGTTTTGATACAGACATCACTAGCTGGGAAAGTTAACGAATGAAGTTAATGCCCTCCAAAAAGCCGTTGTCCAAAGGGTTTACACTTGTTGAAATATTAGTAGTCATTGTCATTATTGGTACATTAGTTGGTATAACAGTGGTGAGCCCATTAATGAGTGATGGGGGGCAAAAAGCTTTACAAGACGAGTCCCGACGGTTACAGCAGCTGTTTCAATTAGCTGCTGACCATGCGCTGTTAAAAGGCGTTGAGCTTGGTTTTAAAAGTGATGGTCGTCGTTATGAGTGGTTTCAGTTTAATGAGGATGAAAATGCCTGGCAGCCTATGGAAGAAGGACATTTTCAGCAGTATGAAATACCTGAAGGGCTGACTTTGGATGTAAAGCCTGAAGAGGATCCATTTCTAAACAGAAAATCAACCACGACTAAAGGCAAATCTAAGCAAAAAAAAGATAAAGGGAAAGTAACTCCTGATATCGTTGTTTATAGTGACTCTCAGGTTACACCCTTTCGTATGACTCTCTCCGATGACAGTTCCAAAACACCTTATTATTTAGTCTCTGATGGTTTCAATGGCATTGAAGTTAAAACGGAAAAGTAGGGGATTTACGCTGCTGGAAGTTATGATCGCATTAGCGATTTTTGCTTCGGCTGCAGCTGTAGTTGCGATGTCAGGATCAACTGGGGTTAAGCAGGCAGCTTATCTTGAGGATAAGATCCTTGCTGGTTGGGTGGCTGAAAACTATCTAAACCAATTAAAACTTTCTCGTGAGTGGCCTGATACTGGAGAAAAGCAAACATCAGTACGCTTTGCTGAGCGAGACTGGCAAATCATAGCAGAGACAAAAACAACAGGTCAGGAAGGATTTCGACGCATTGAAATCGCAGTGATTCCTGATCAGGGTGGCAGTGTTAATAAGGAACGAAGTCTTTATCGCATGATTGGTTTCTTAAGGAAGCATAGCGAATGACGACTTTGGTTGTAGCTAAAATAAAGAATATGACACGTAGTGATGGCTTTACTCTTTTAGAGTTGATGATAGCCATTGCTATTTTTTCGATTATGAGTATGGCTGCATACTCACTGTTTCATACAACTGCACGAACGCAAGCTGTTACAGAAAAAAGCCTTAGCCGTCTTAATGAAGTGCAACGTGCTTTTTTGATTATGGAAAAAGATTTTTCGCAGCTGGCACCTCGTCCAATTAAAAGTGAATTAGGGGAGCCACTCCCTGCTTTTGTCGCTAATCAAGGAGGTTACTTAGTTGAATTTACCCGGCAGGGGTGGCGTAATCCTGCCCTGGCTAAACGTAGCGAGTTTCAACGAGTAGCTTACACGCTTGAAGATGACAAGCTAATTCGGCGGTTTTGGTTAGTATTGGACCGCGCACCGAATGCACCTTATAAGGAACAAGTCATTTTAACTGGAGTTAATGGCATTAGTTTTCGCTTTCTCAATCAAGAGCATAATTGGGTTGAAGACTGGGCTGTGGCAAATAATAATACTGGAGCCTCAAACCCCTTTGCAAATAATAACGCTGATCCTAAAGAACTTGTGCCAGGTGGAGTTGAATTGTCTCTGGATGATCCTCGCTATGGCCGAATGGTGAGGTATTTTGTGGGTGTGAGTACGCCGAAACCGCAACAAAATAATCAGATTCCAAATGGAGGAGGTCAATCAGGCTTCTCTGGAGGAAGAGAATAATGTTCAGTAAAAAGCGTATCCCTCTGCCTCCTAAGCGCCAGCGCGGTGTTGCACTAATTTTTGTGATGGTTATTTTTAGCCTAATCAGTGTGATGGTAGCAAAAGTAGTTACAGAACTTCATTTTCAGACTGATCGAACTTCTCACTTTTTAATGCGGAGTCAGGCTCGGGCCTATGCGTTGGCAGCAGAAGACTTGGTTGCTCAATTGCTGCTAGCTGATTTAGAAAAAGATAAAAAAAGCCAGCCTGCTGGAACAAATAACCCCAACCCTACTCCTTCAGGGCCAAATACATCAGCAACCTCTTCCACGGTTGATCACTTAAAAGAACCTTGGAGTCTAATTGATCGATACTATCCTCTCGATGAAATTGAATCAGGCGTGATTGGCGAAAGTAAAGATAAAGACAAAATTAAAGAAGGTGATTACATTTATATTAATGTGATTGACTTGCAAGGCTATATCAATGTGAACTGGCTAGGCTCTGCAAATAAACAGTCTAATAACAATACAAATAATAATAGTACGTCAGGAAACACGAACCCTACACCTGGTAAGTCAAATAAATCAGGAGGGAAGGATTTATTCAATAATTTGATCACTAAACTGGGTCTTAAAGTGCCTTCTCCACAGATAACTGACTGGGTTGATGAAGATGATCAAACCACTCCTGGTGGTGGCTTTGAGGATAACGAATACTTGTTAAATGAGCTACCTTATCGAGCTGCAGACAGGCCAATGAGGTCAATTTCTGAGTTAATGTTTCTTCCTAAAATGGATGCCAAGCTTTATAAGCAACTAGCACCGTATCTTGTGGCTTTACCTGCAGATAGTAAGTTAAACATTAATACTGCCCCCAAAGAAGTTTTGATGTCATTGTTGCCGAATATGCAGGAAGCTCAAGCGGAAGAAATTATTCGCCAGCGAGGTGATAAAGGATTTGACTCAGTCAATAAGCTCACTTCATTGTCTATGTTTGCAGGGCAGGGAAATAAACTAAGTAGTGATGCACTCGTTGTTTCTAGTAACTATTTTTTAGCCGTAATCACCGTTAAGTTTGCTGATGCACGTTATCATATGCTCAGCTATTACAAGCGGGCAGATAAACAAGTTGATATTATTGCCCGGGCAGAGGGCCGCTTGCCAGCACCTTTAATCCAAAATAAACCAAAAAAGACATAATTTAGGCTGTTAATTGGTATGGAACATCACCTTTTTGTACGGATTTTATCTCTACCTAGTGAAGACCCTGCAGATATTGATACTGAGTGGTTGCTGTGTTCCAGTGAAGGTGAGGTTATCAGTGGTCCAGCTAAAGGAAGCTTGTTATCGGTTCAAGAAACGCTCACTGAAGAAAATGCTTTAGGTCAGGCCAAAACCGTGTTTATTTTACCAGGTGATCAGGCACTACTTGTTAAAGTACCTATCAGTGATGCTCAGATGAAACATATAAAGCAAGCATTGCCTTATATGTTAGAAGATCACTTGGTAAACGATGTGGATGATATGCACATTGTCACAAATAGCCAAGTGCATGAAAAGATGCTCCCTGTTGCAGCCATTGCGCATGAGTCAATGAGTAAGCTGTTTGTCGCTATTTCTGATTTAGCACTGAATCCTTATCTCTGTATCTCTGAGGCTCAGTTAGTCAATACAACCTCTTCAGAGGTTATACAAGTAGTTGTTGAGGGTGATAAAGCCTTAATGGCGATTCCTGAAGAAAACTACTTTAGTGTAGATACCTCAATTCTTCCGATGACATTGCAAACTGTATTAGAAAACCCTGCTGAATATCGCATGATTGATGCAGAAGATGATCCGGCATTAGCGATGTCTGTGGGCTTTACAAGGTTAAAAGTAACAGTAGCTAAACCTGTTACCTTAGAAATAAAGCGGCTATTAAAACAATTAGAGCAACAACTGCAGCCATACCAAATTGAGCTAGAGTTTTCTGCTTTAAAGGGCGCTACTTTTCACTACTTATGCCGTAGTTTTTTGCAAAGTCAGAACCGTAATAAATTTATTAACTTATTTCAAAGTCAATATGCTGTTAATGCAGACAGTAGTGCTGGGTTTGCGAAGTGGAAAAGTGTTATTTACTTGGCTGCGGGATGGGTTGTTGTTTCGTTGGGTCTGCATTTGGGGCAGGCAATATACTTTGGCCAGCAAAGTGAAGCCTTGCATCAACAAGCTGAAGAAATATTTCGCTCAATATACCCTAATGCACGAAATGTTTTTGATCTTAAAGACAGTATGACGAGTCGGATGAAACAGAATGCTTCTGTGGGGGGAGAAGGGGCTTTTATTAAACTACTGGTTGATGTTTCATCTGTTACCCAGCAACTGGGAAGTCAGCAAATAAAACCTAAAAGTTTAGATTTTAATAGTTCTGGGAATTCTTTAATGCTTGAAGTGAATGCAAAGAACTATGAAGTGTTGGATGCTTATGTCAATCAATTAAAGCAGCGTGGTATGAGTGCCAAACTAGAAACAGCGAATCAAGAAAAAGAGACTGTTTTAGCACGTATTAATATTCAAGCTTAAAAGGTAGATTGATAGCATGGCATCACCTTTCGTGGAAAAAATAACTGCACAGATAAATGCAATGCCTGAACGAGATCGACGTGCTTTGTTGATTATGGTTGTTGCTGTCACTTTGACTGTTGTTTATATGTTAATTTGGGATCCTGTTATGCAGTGGTCTGAAGAGTCACGAAAGGAGTATCATTCAAACATGGATACGCTGGCTTTTATTCAGGCAAATGAGCAGGCTGCAAGACAAAGTGCAAGTCAGGGGGGGCTGCAAGTCTCACAGGATAAACTTTCTGCTATTGTAACTGGCGCAGCTAGACAGCAAGGTATTAAATTAAGCCGAGTGCAACCTTCTAATGAGGGGGTGACAGTATGGATGGATAAGGTTGCTTATCAGAAACTGTTGGCTTGGGTCATTAACTTACATAACCAATATCATTTTACTATCGAGAAAATTAGAGTTGATGCTCAGGATGAGGCTGGAATGGTAAGGGCATATCTGAGTATAAGGTTGTAAAACTTAGTAGGTATCTGTTTTTTCCATCAAGTTGGCTTTCTTTATAGGAATGATTATACAATCACTGTTGTTTGTATGTAAGGCAATTGTTTTATAATGTTGGGTATTAATCTTGCTGCATTGTTTAGTGACTTTTCTTACCAATGTTGGTTGTATCGCAACATATAAACTATTGACTCTGAAAAAAATACCAGTAGAATGCGCATCACCTGTCGGGCAGGTAGCTCAGCTGGGAGAGCATCGCCCTTACAAGGCGAGGGTCGGGGGTTCGAACCCCTCCCTGCCCACCACGTCAGGTAATAGAATGAGTGACAATATGAAATTGTGGAGCGGTAGTTCAGTTGGTTAGAATACCGGCCTGTCACGCCGGGGGTCGCGGGTTCGAGTCCCGTCCGCTCCGCCATATCTTCAAGTACTCTGTGAGCTGACAAAGAGCTCACACATTTCAAGTTAATTTTCTCTTCTGATAAATCTCTCAAACTTTAATTATCTAAGCTTCTTTCGTTAGGCTATTCTAAACAATGGCTTAATTATTGCCTTGCTTTATCTGCTTATTTCCATTTAGGGGTATTTATTACACCTTGAACTTGCGTTTTCCTTCATAGGGCTACTCATACTTGAGGGTGAAATGTAAAGCGTAGAACGTATTCCTAAAGAAAAGTCTTGAATTTTTTTTGCACTAAAAGAGGGCGCAGAATGGAAGATTATGTTGAGGAATTGTTAGAGCAACAGCAGCAAACAGAAGACTGGTTTGAGCTAGCAGAGCAGCATGAAGCACCTGTTGATGACCCTTTGGATTATGAAGAGTGATGTAGTTCTATTTGACGTACTTGACCAGGAGTTTTTGTTGTCCAACGTTTAAAGGCTCGCTGAAATGCCTCTGGGGATGAAAACCCTAAAAGATAAGCAATTTCTGAAAAGCTAAGTGGTGTTTCTTTTACATAATTAAGTGCTAAATCTAATCGAGTTTGATTAAGTAGTTTTTGAAAGGAAGTACTTTCCTCGTTAAGTTTACGGCGAAGTGTCCATTGCGATAGACCTAGTTGGGCTGCTGTGAGCTCTAATGTAGGCTGACCGCCATGCAGTTCTCGTGAAAGAATACGAACCACACGTTCTTGCCACCGAGCAGAAAAGGTGAGTTGTTTTTTCTTTTGCTCACATGTTGCCAGTAGAGAGTTATACATTACTTGATGTTTAAAGCGATTATATTTTGTAAGTGATGATGTAGAGATGACTAATTTATTGAATGGTTGAGAGAAGTGGACTGGACACTTAAAAAATTGCTTAAACTTATTTGCATAGGCTGGAGCTGGAAACTCAAAAAATACCTCTGCTTGAAGCTGCTCAGGTTTAGCCAGCCAACGCAAAGTCTGTAGCCAGCTGAGTAAAACAGACTCAACAATAAACAGGTTATAAATAGTATAAGGAGAGATACTGTAAAAATTTATATTACAGCTGTCTTCTGTGTGATCAAGGGTTGATTCTCCGCGTACACTTTCACTGGTTAAGCATTCATAGTCTATGAGTGCTGTTATAGCCAACTTTATGTTAGGTGCACTCAGTGCTAATAAGCCTGCTAGCCCCCACTGTTGGATGGGTGCGTGTTTTCCCATAAGTAACCCAAGACCAGGTTCTTGGGTTAGTGTAATTGCTGCTGCCCCTAGACGCATAAACCGAGCAATACTGACTTGCTGTTGTTCATCATTCAGTTCTGGAAGTGATAGCCCAAACTCTCTCAACAAAGGCTCTGGCTTTTTTCCGCAGTGATGAATCGCATTTACCAGCGTTTCTATATAGGTCACTGAAACATTGCCTAGTTTCATCAGTACCTGCTCATCATGGTCAATAAAGTGTCATTCTTAATCATTGTCGGCATTATAAGACAGATTTATGGTATGCCGCAGAAAAACGATTATGAATGCCTGATTAGGAGTGATCATGAATCAACATTACCCTCACTTATTAAAACCGCTTGATTTAGGGTTTACCACGCTAGCGAACCGTGTGTTAATGGGGTCTATGCATACAGGGTTAGAAGAGCGTCCAAATGGCTTTGAACGACTTTCTGCTTTTTATCGGGAGCGGGCGTTAGGCGGTGTAGGATTAATTGTGACAGGAGGCATCAGTCCAAATGAGGTTGGTGCTGTGTTAAAGGGAGCCGCCAAATTAACCAGTGCTAAAGAGGTGAGTCAGCATAGACTGATAACCCAGGCAGTCCATGAGGTGGGCGGAAAAATATGTATGCAGATTCTTCATGCGGGACGTTATGCATACAACCCAGCTAATGTCGCTCCCTCTGCTATACAAGCGCCGATTAATCCTTTCAAACCTCATGCCTTAACTTCAGATGAGGTTGAACAGCAAATTGCTGATTTTGTTCAGTGTGCTCAGTTAGCAAAAGAAGCGGGATACGATGGTGTAGAAATCATGGGGTCAGAAGGTTACCTGATTAATCAGTTCATCGTTGCTGCGACGAATCAAAGAGAGGATGAGTGGGGTGGGGCTTTTAGTCAACGTATCAGGTTTCCTGTTGAAATAGTTCAGCGCACTCGCGAAGCAGTAGGAGAAGACTTCATCATCATTTTTAGGTTATCCATGTTGGATTTAGTACCAGGAGGAAGTCAGTGGGATGAGGTCGTTATGCTTGCTCAAGCTATTGAACAAGCAGGTGCAACACTAATTAATACAGGCATTGGTTGGCATGAAGCAAGAGTACCGACTATAGCGACAATGGTTCCTCGGGGAGCATTTGCCGAAGTTACAGCAAGATTACGTCCCTCTGTGACTATTCCTGTGATCGCAACTAACCGAATCAATACTCCTGAGATTGCAGAGCATATTTTGGCGAGTAACCAGGCCGATATGGTTTCTATGGCACGTCCCTTTCTAGCAGATGCAGACTTTGTCAATAAAGCGGCTGAAGGACATTCAAATCTTATTAATACGTGTATTGCTTGCAACCAAGCTTGTCTTGATCACACCTTTCAAATGAAGCTGACTAGCTGTTTAGTTAATCCACGGGCTTGCCATGAAACAGAGCTTGTCATTCGTCCCGTTAATGGTGCCGCAAAGAAAATAGCGGTAGTTGGTGCTGGCCCTGCAGGTTTGGCCTTTGCATGTACCGCAGCAGAGCGAGGTCATGAGGTAACGCTTTATGAACAAAGTGATCAAATTGGTGGGCAGTTCAATTTGGCAAAGCAAATACCAGGCAAAGAGGAGTTTCATGAAACATTAAGGTACTTTGCTCAGCGCATAAAGTTAGCAGGTGTTAGCGTGAAAACGGGAATGTTTATTAAGGCCGACGACTTAATTGAACAGCAGTTTGATGAAGTTGTTTTAGCTACAGGCGTTTCTCCTCGAACCCCTGAAATTCCAGGTGTTGATCAATCCTTGGTCATGAGTTATCTGGATGTGATAAAAAACCAGAAACCTATTGGTAATAACGTGGTAATTATTGGTGCAGGAGGCATAGGTTTTGATGTGGCGGAATACATAACTCATAAAACTCAAGGTGATACTGAACCTCAGGCATTTTGCCAAGAATGGGGAATTGATCTTTCTGTCAGTGAGCGAGGAGGTATTTTAGCCTCAGATCATCTTCGTCCAGAACGTAAGGTCTTTTTGTTGCAGCGGAAAAAATCCAAAGTGGGTAAAAACCTAGGTAAAACAACAGGGTGGATTCACCGAGCCCAGCTCAAGCAGCGTGGAGTTAATATGCTGAATGATGTGCAGTATGAACGAATTGACGCTAACGGTATTCATGTAACAGTGGGGGGGAATCCATCTTTTATTCCCGCTGATTCGATTATTATTTGTGCTGGCCAAGACTCTGATCAGACTCTTTATCAACCTTTAACATCTGCTGGCATTAGTGTGCACCTAATAGGTGGGGCAGATAAAGCTGCAGAGCTGGATGCTAAGCGTGCGATTGCTCAGGGGACAGAGTTAGCTGCTACATTATAGAACTGCAAATAAAGGTTAATTAAAACAGAGTGTTAAGACACTTGTTTGAATTATTTACCATTTAGCTGTCGATAACTGGTTGTTTTTTAAACGAACTATTGCAATGGAAGTCACATTTTTTGTGCAGCAGTTTCACTACAATGAGGCGAACGTGCAAAGCTAACTATTTGAAAAATAGAAATAATTTTGCATGTTATTATTTCGATTAGTTCTCGGAGTGACCGAGAACTAATCTATAAAAATGAATGGCTTGTTGTTTTTTTAAACCTAGCTATTTCATTGGTGTAGTGAGACATTATGATAAAAAGCTGGTATTACCTATTTTTTGTACAAGGTAAAAGGAGTTCGCCTTGAAAAAGTTCGCCGAAGCAGTCATGTTTTTCAATACAAAAGGCATTTGCAAACAAATGCTTATGTCTGAGTTTGAGGCAGTTCTTGATGGTGTTGTTCATGTAGAAGAATTTAAAACTCAAACAGTTAAAGGTGCCTATGTGCAGATTGATGCAAATTTGCATGTAACAGCCATTGTTTTATTCCTCCTGGACTTTGATCGAGAGGGTATGGCTGATCGTAGTTGGAATGTGCCATTAAAGCATATGTCTTCTGTAGCTGATAAAGGCCCTAACTTAGGTGCAGGCCCTATTCGACTGGCAACTCGAACTAATTGTCCCGTGAACTGGCATCATTCAAGCTTGTGGGATTACCGTCAAAATGCGTCAGTCAATGAGTTAGTGCTGATCAAGGCTGCAGCTAAACGCAATCGGTTGCGTCTTTTTACAGATACGAATAGCACTCCTGTCGTTAAGTTAGTTCAAAACAATGAGCCAGAGCCAACTCAGTTAGCAGCTGCCCGTGCTATCAAGGCTGTTAAGCTACATGAAGAAAAACTGGTTAAATTAGCATCACAAAGCAAAGAAGAGATTGCTCGTCTTAAGCAGCAGTTTAGCCATGAACTTGCACGTTATAAGCAAGAGTTAGTGTTAGCAAAGCAGGCTAATGAACAGCTGGCGAATAAAAATCGAGCATTGGTTATGAAGCTCGAAAACCAAAAGCAGCAGTTTCAAGAAAGCCGCAATGAAATGACTCAGCTGCTAAAAGAAATTGAGCAGCAAAGTCGTGCAGAGCTGGCGACGATGCAGCAGCAATTAGAGTTTCAGATCAGGACTAAAGTACGTTCTGCAACCCAAGAGTTAAAAGAGCAGCTTCGCGCTAAAGAAGTAGAGCAAGAGTACTTAGAAGAGCTTGATAAGCAACAGCAAATAGAAATAAAAGATTTACATAAAGAGATCGCGCGTTTACAAAGTGGTAGTCCACACCAGTTACTTGATCAGTTAGCTGCAAAAGGGGTGATATTTGTTGCCTATCATCCAGGCGTAGGGCATGTCACCATTCCACTTAACGAAGTGGAACGCTACTTAGAAGACAATATTGCTTATGTGGCTACAAAGTGTTTTGTAAGCAAAGAGCACTATTTAAAGTGGCGTCGTCATTATGAGTCTTCACGATGTGAAGCGGTTGGTGAAGATGGTAAGAGCTGTGGTAAATCAGTCAAGCGTATTGATATGCCAGGACAATTTATTGATGGAGACTCAAACCGCTGTGAAACCCATAAAAATGATAAGGATTCTGCTCCCAATAATGTAACGGATTTACAGCTGGCTTAATTTAGAAGTACATAATTAAGTCAGCATCTTGGGTGTACTTATGGTAATACGAGTTGCAGTGCATATAATGGGATTTTTAGACCCTGTAAATATTTCCGGTTATGTGCACTGACATTTTTGACACTCAGTTTTCCTTTAAAACGCCTCATATTCAATCCTTTCCTCATCCTTTAGCACTTGAAAAAAATATTCAGCTTAATGTGCTGCGCTTGGACTTAGTACACCCAAAGATTTCTGGGAATAAATGGTATAAGTTGAAATATAACCTTAAATCTGCAATTTCGAGTGGTGCTGACTGTGTTGCCAGCTTTGGTGGCGCTTATTCGAACCACATTCATGCCTTGGCAACAGCAGGTTCATATCTGGGCTTTGAAACAGTGGGTTTTATTCGTGGACAGCAACCTAAGGTGTTATCGCCCACACTTAAAGATGCTACAAAGATGGGGATGCGGCTTATTTATTTGGACCGGGTGACTTACCGTGAAAAACATCTGGTTGAAAAGCAAAGCGCATTGGCTCATCAGTTTCTTAGTAACGCAAATACTGTTTACTGGGTACCAGAGGGGGGAAGTAATTTATTGGCAATAAAGGGTACACAGGAAATTACAGAATATGAGCATGTAAAACAATTTGATTATATTTTTGTGGCATGTGGTAGTGGAGGCACTCTAGCTGGGTTAATTAAAGGGGCTGAACTTCAGCAACAGGTTATTGGTGTGCCTGTACTTAAAGGTGGAGGATTTCTTCAGAAAACAGTTGAAGGCTTTTTATGGGATTCAGGGCTTCGTGAAAAAAAACAGTGGCAACTATGGTTAGATGGTCACTGGGGAGGCTATGGTAAAACAAGTGATCAGCTACATCAGTTTATTTTATCTATTGAAAAAGACTTTTCTTTACCATTGGACCCTATTTATACAGGTAAACTTGTTTGGCGTGTAATTGAAGGTATAAGGCATGGTGAAATACTTTCAGGAAGTCGAGTACTGATTATACACAGTGGTGGATTGCAAGGGCGCAGAGGGTTTCCACAATACTATAGCTGATGTATTTAAGGATTTTAGTGCGATTACTTTGCCTGCGAGGCAGCCAAAGCCTTATCTGGCCAGTGGTCACCAACAACAAAAAAACGTCTTACCTCATTAAAAAAATTACTATCTTGATAACAGACTGCTATTAACTGTGGTGGTTGAGCCAACGCAAACCGTTGTTGCATTGATTTATGTAAAGCGGTGTCATTTATAAAACCTTTTACTTCGCTCGTAACTGGGCGATGAACAGGGGATAGCCACTCTAGTTTGGCAAGAGGAATATACACCAGTTGTCCTTTTATTTTGTACGACTTAGTGAGGCTAGCTAAATAGTCCGTTAATTGGCTTACCGTTACCCAGTCCCCTGTAAGATGTTGAGGGTTAGCTTGTATTGGTGGGGGGCAAAATTGTCTAAAAGGGTAAAATAAATAACCTTGTAACACGCCATCTTTAATAGGTTGTTTTCCTTGTAATGGATGTTCTGACTCATCAGTTATTTTGTTTAAAAATAACTTTGATTCTGGATTGTCACCAAGCCTTAACTGCTTATCCAGCATTTTATTGACTTTAATATCAAGTCTATCTTGACAGTTAGGTCCCACCCATTGATCCCATGAGCTTACTTTTTGTTTTGATTGATTGGGTACTCCTAAATAAAATTTAACAGCAAGTTCACAATGTATCCAGTGATTTACTGTTTGGTCAAAGTAGAGTAAATCAAACTCACCTAATGTTCGGGTTGCAGAGTGAATGGGAATATTATGCTTAAGAATAGTAACTTCGGGCTGGTTTTTTAATAGAGTGCGAAATAGCGATTCATAATAGTGCCCTAGACGGTAGTTTTGTTTTTTTTGTAACTCAAGCTGAAGTATTTCTAGTTGCTCTTGTTGCCAAGTAACTACTTGGTTCCTAAAGGGGGTTTCTACAAGATAGGGGGCTGTTTTATTAGTGCGCTTAGATGAGAGTAGAATAACTGGAGAATGATTAATCCACTGTAAATCTTGGCATAATTGCGTGGTTCGATAGGTCATTAGCAATCAATATTTTTTAGGCAAGTAAGGCAGTTGTACCAATGGCTGAGGTTTTATGTGTGCAGGGTATATTATGCATATACTGTTTATTTTGCCTATAGATTAAGAATACTTAGCAAAGTAAGTACACGAAACAAAGCGTAATATTTCAGGTTTTGGGAGCAAGTATTCCTAGACTGTAGACATTGTGCGTTAAGCCAGTGACAATCAGTCAAAACAAGCAGCCTGTTATCACGGAGTGTTATGGAGCAATTTAAGCATGTCGGTGTTATTGGTCGCCTAGGCAGTGCAGAGGTCGTTGAGACACTGAAACGATTGAAAAAATTTCTGCTCTCTGAGGGGGTTCATGTCATCTTGGACAAGCCTCTTGCTGATGTTTTACCTGGGCATGGGCTTCAAGTGTGTAGCCACAATATGATGGGCGAGATATGTGACCTTGTAGTGGTCATTGGTGGGGATGGTAGTATGCTGGCAGCGGCAAGAGCGCTAGCACGCTATCGTGTTCCTGTACTTGGCATTAACCGGGGGCGGTTGGGCTTTTTGACAGATATTCATCCTGATGAGATCGAGCAGCGAGTTGGCGAAGTCTTGGCTGGTAAATATATCATGGAGAGCCGCTTCTTGTTGCAAGCTGTTGTTAAGCGCCAAGGTCAACCGATAGGTCAATCAGATGCGTTGAATGATGTAGTACTACATCCAGGTAAAGTCGCTCGCATGATCGAGTTTGAGGTCTACATTGAGGGGCAGTTTGTCTATAGCCAGCGAGCTGATGGCCTGATTATTTCGACCCCTACAGGTTCAACGGGCTATTCCTTATCCGGTGGTGGACCAATCATGCACCCCAAACTTGATGCGATTGTAGTGGTACCTATGTTTCCCCATACCTTAACTAGCCGTCCACTAGTGGTTGATGGCAATACCGAAATCAAAATTGCGATTAGCGGGCATAATACGACCTATCCACAAGTTATTTGTGATGGCCAAGTGCATATTCCAGCATCACCCTCTGATACCATTACTGTGGCTAAAAAACCGCAGCGTCTAAAACTCATCCATCCCTTGAACCACAATTATTATGAAGTGTGTCGACGTAAATTAGGGTGGGGTAATCGCTTAGGAGAGGGGTGAGGTTGAGGTTAATATGAGTTGGATTATGGCAGATACTGCTGATGGGTATGACTTAATTGGTGATATTCACGGCTGTGCCCGCGCGTTAGTGTTGTTGTTAAAAAAATTGGGCTATCGTCAGTATCGTGGTTGCTTTCGACATCCTCGACGCAAAGTGATTTTTATGGGGGATATTGTTGATCGTGGTCCCCGTATTCGTGATGCCTTACATATTGTTAAAGACATGGTTGACCATGATCAGGCTCATATCGTCATGGGGAATCATGAATTTAATGCCTTAGCTTACTGTACCCCAGCACTTGAAGGTACTGGCCGATCGTTCTTACGTGAACATAACCCTCGACACCACCGGTTAATTGCAGAAACTTTAGAGCAATTTGCCTGTCACCCTAAAGAGTGGCAGATGTTTTTACAGTGGTTTAAAGAGCTACCCTTGTTTTTAGAGTTTGCGCGATTTCGGGTGGTACATGCCTGCTGGGATCAACGACTGGTTGAAGCTTTTTGGGCACGCTATCAGCGAGCAACCATTGACGATGACTTTTTACATCAAACTGTTAATTCACGAAGCTTTGAGAAGTACTGTATTAGTCGTCTTATTCGTGGCATTGATATTCCTCTGCCTAAAGGCGTAAAAATTGAAAGTAAAGATGGCTATATTCGTAGTCGCTTTCGTGCACACTTTTGGCATCCTGATCCAGAAACATATCAGGATGTTGTATTTCAGCCAGACCCATTACCACCCGCAGTAGCTGAAGAAACACTCACTGCTGAAGACAAAAACCGTTTGTTTGTTTACGAGTTAAACGAAAAGCCTTTATTTGTTGGTCATTACTGGCAAATGGGTGTACCACACCCCATTCGACCAAACATCGCATGTCTGGATTACAGTGCAGTCAAATACGGCAAGTTAGTGGCTTATCGTATGGATAATGAAACCGTACTGGATAAGAAGAAGTTTGTGTGGGTTGAAGTGGAACCGCGAAGCCCTTTTGTGCCTCGCTAACAGGAAGAATAGCTATGTTGCGATTGCTTGAGGTCCCTGCTGAAGAGGACTTACGTTCATTCTCATTGTATTTGTATCATCATGGGGTGAAGCACAAAATTACTGAAGAGTCGGGGCAACAAGTATTGTGGCTGGTGGCAGAAGATCAGCAGCAACAGGTCACTGACTGGTTCCAGCAAGTTCAGTGTGGTGAGTTAGATTTATCTCGTTATCAGGCAGTGATTGATAATCCGCAGGCATTGCGTACTCAAAACCATCAGCATTCAATCAGTCAAATTAGCTATTTCCCGATGACAGCCTTCTTTTTAGTCATTAACTTATTTGTAGCGGCAGTAACCGGACTTGGCAGTAACTATCAAGTGGTGTCGTGGCTAACCTTTGTTGATTTCACTTTAATAGGCAATCATGTACTGGCCGCATCACTGGGAGATGTTTTTACCAGTCACCAATATTGGCGCTTATTGTCGCCTATCTTTCTACATTTTGGCTGGCTCCATATTATCTTTAATATGCTTTGGCTTTATGTATTAGGCCGGCGTATCGAGACCAAAGACAGTAGTAAGCTTATGTTTGGCTTAGTGCTATTTGTAGGTTTTCTTTCTAATTTTGGGCAGTATTTAATGTCGATAGACCATCCTATCTTTGGTGGTTTTTCGGGTGTTGTTTACGGTTTGCTGGGTTACTGTTGGGTGAGGGAAAAACTGGCTAACGTTAACTTTTTTATCCCACAAAGTATCTATATGTTTATGATCGTTTGGTTAGTGATTGGCTACTCTGACATCTTAGCCGTTGTAGGCTTTGGTAATGTGGCGAATACCGCTCATACTGTAGGGCTATTAGCAGGTTGCTTGTTTGCTGTATTTCGTGGCCGGTATAATCCTGATAATGCACTTCGATGTTAAAGCTGCCTGAAGTGACAATATTAAGACAGTATATTTACAATAGACAGTAAACAATCTGATAGCCTGTGATAGCTGAGAGAATGTATGGACTTTTCGCAACTCATTGACCAAATTGACTCAGAAACCTACCAGCGGCTAAAAAGCGCAGTAGAAATTAGAAAGTGGCCGGATGGACGGGTGCTTACCCCATCGCAAGTTGAGCTATGTCTGCAAGCGGTCATTGCCTATGAGCACAAGCATCTGCCTGCTGATCAGCACACAGGCTTTATCAGTCAACAATGTGCCAGCCAGACTCAGCTAGATACCGAACAAGAGGATGATAATCCTCAACCAGTCAACATTATATAACGTATTTTTTCCCGTGATTATCATACCTGAGATGGTTATAAAAACCTGAATAAAGGTATAAGACCTGTATAAAAAAAGGAATAGCCTGTTTTGAGTGATGTTTTATCTCAGTCATTAACCTCCCAGTCACCAATCGTTGGCCAGCTACAAAAAATGAAATCACAACTCGCTGATCCAGTGGTGTATCAGTTACTGGTTGGTGAACAATTGGTTTCATTAAATGAGTTGTTGGGTAAACAAATAACGTTGAAGTTTTTAGGTGCGATTAACTGTATTGCATGCGGTCGAAAAACAAATAAAAGCTTTAATCAAGGCTACTGCTTCCCTTGCTTTAAAAAATTACCCCAGTGTGACAGTTGTATTATGTCTCCTGAAAAATGTCATTATGAGCAGGGAACGTGTCGAGATGCTGCCTGGGGTGAACAGTTTTGTATGACAGGCCATATTGTTTATCTGGCAAATTCCTCAGGGGTAAAAGTAGGTATTACCCGTTTGTCACAAGTACCCACACGCTGGATAGACCAGGGAGCCACTCAGGCATTACCTATTATGCGTGTCGCTACACGACAACAGTCGGGACTTATTGAAGCGGCAATGAAGTCTTTTGTGGCAGATAAAACAAACTGGCGAACGATGTTAAAAGGAACATCAGATGAAGTCGATTTAGTCAGCAAGCAGGAAGAGTTGTTTGCCCAATGTGCTGAGACTATAACATCCCTTCAGCAACAGTTTGGTGTACAGGCATTACAACCTGTAACTGATGCCAAACCACTAGTCATCACCTATCCCGTTCTCCAGCACCCTGAAAAAGTAACCGCGCTTAACTTTGATAAGCAAGCAGAAATAACGGGTACGCTGCTGGGTATAAAAGGCCAGTATCTGATTATGGATATTGGGGTGTTAAATATCCGTAAGTTTACGGCGTATAACATACAGTTCAGTAGTGCATAATAAATACCCTTCACTATAGGTATAAACTGTAGGAAGCCATAACGATAAGATTTTAAGAGAGAACAACATGAAAGACGCTCAGCCTCGCACAATTTATTTAAAAGATTACCAAGAGCCAGATTATTGGATTGACCAAACGGACTTAACCTTTCGTTTAGGTGAGGATTACACTGATGTTACTGCCGTATTGCAGGTACGGTTAAATAAAAATAAACAACACGAACATTTACCTAACTTGGTATTAGATGGTACTGATATGCAACTTCTGTCGGTGAGCATCGATAACCAGCCACTCGACAGTAGCCTGTACTCATTGACGACAGAAAACTTAAGTTTACCCGTCAATGCGGAACAGTTTACGGCCACCATTAATACCCGTATAAAACCGCAAGAAAACACATCACTTGAAGGGTTATATCGTTCGAACGATATGTTTTGTACTCAGTGTGAGGCAGAAGGGTTTCGTAAGATCACTTATTATTTAGACCGCCCTGATGTCATGGCTAAGTTTTCTACCACGATTATTGCTGATCCCAAAAAATACCCGGTGATGCTATCTAACGGTAACTTAATTGCAGATGAAAATTTAGATGATGGTCTACGTAAAGTTAAATGGGAAGACCCTTTTAAAAAACCTTGTTACTTATTTGCTTTGGTAGCAGGGGATTTAGCCTGTGTAGATGATGAGTTTATCACCCATTCTGGTCGTAAAGTGGCGCTTAAGTTATTTACAGAAGCCACAAATGTTGACAAATGCGAGCATGCACTACTATCGCTGAAGCGGGCGATGAAGTGGGATGAAGAAGTCTATGGTCGTGAATATGACCTGGATATTTTTATGATCGTCGCTGTAGATCATTTCAATATGGGGGCGATGGAAAATAAAGGTTTAAATATATTTAACTCATCTTGTGTGTTAGCCAAACCTGAAACGGCAACAGATGGAACCTATCAACGTATTGAAGCCATTGTTGCCCATGAATATTTTCATAACTGGAGTGGCAACCGAGTAACCTGTCGAGATTGGTTCCAGTTAAGTTTAAAAGAAGGCTTTACAGTTTTTCGGGATGCTGAGTTTTCCGCGGATATGAATTCACGTCCAGTGAAGCGTATTGAAGATGCAAACTTTTTACGTACCATGCAGTTCCCTGAAGATGCCGGCCCCACTTCTCACCCTGTACGGCCTGCGTCGTATATTGAAATTTCTAACTTTTATACATTGACGGTCTATGAAAAAGGCGCTGAAGTGGTGCGCATGATTCATAACATTGTCGGTAAGGAAGGTTTTAGAAAGGGTAGTGACTTATATTTTTCGCGGCACGATGGGCAGGCAGTGACCACAGAAGATTTTGTCAAAGCCATGGAAGAAGCCAATGATGTTGATTTAGCACTGTTTCGCCGCTGGTATACTCAGTCAGGAACACCGGTAGTACACGTGTCGGATAATTATGATGCTGCCAATAAGCGGTATACCTTAACCGTAAAACAAAACTGTCCACCAACTCCTGGGCAAGCAGAAAAAGTGCCGTTTCATATCCCGTTTGCCGTTGGGCTCATTGATGCACTAGGCAATGATATGCCGCTTGATGAGCAAGGTAATACGACACTTGTTTTAGATGTTAAAGAGGCGGAGCAAACATTTACCTTTAACAATATTAGCGAGCAACCATTACCTTCACTCGCGAGAGACTTTTCTGCCCCTGTCAAAGTTGAATATCCCTATACCCGTGATCAGTTAATGTTTTTAATGAGTCACGATAATGATGGTTTTAACCGTTGGGATGCGGGACAAAAGCTAGCGGTTGATATTATTAAAGAGCTTGTTGAACAGCAGCGGGCAGGGATGACGCTGGCCTTAGATGAGCGTTTAGTAACTGCGTATAAATCATTACTGACGGGTTCGTCTTTGGATAAAGCGATGTTAACTAAAATGCTTGCTTTACCGAGTGAAGACTACGTTGCTGAAGAGTGTGATGTTATTTATCCACTCAGCATTCACGTGGCCCGTGATTTTGTACGTCGCACGTTGGCAGTGAAATTACACAAGCAGTTTAAAACCTGTTTTGATGCCAACAACACTCAAAAAGCCTATCAACCCACGGCGGAAGACATCGCTGAGCGTAGCCTGAAAAATATTTGCTTGAGCTACCTGACATTGGCTGATGAGCAAGGTATCGAGTTGTCTTGGCAGCAATACCAGCAGGCAAATAATATGACAGATCGCTTTTCTGCGTTAAGTATTTTAGAAAATGCTGTGTCTGTTAAAGCGCGCGACTATGCGGAACAAGCGCTAGCCAGTTTTTATCAGCAGTGGCAACGTGATGCGCAAATGATAGAGCAATGGCTATCAGTACAGGCCGGTGGTGAATATACGGATCTCGAAAAAATCCAACAATTAATGCAGCATAATGCATTTGATATGAAAAACCCTAATAAAGTAAGGGCGTTAATTGGTGTATTTGCCAACCGAAATAAAGTGCATTTCCACCGTGATGATGGGGCAGGTTATGCTTTCCTTGCTGATCAGGTGTTGGTGTTAAATCGCTTAAATCCACAAATGGCATCACGCTTATTAACCCCCATCACTCGCTGGCGGCGATATGATGAAATGCGTGGTGCATTAATGAAGGAGCAACTGCAGCGCATCATGAAAGAAAAAGACCTCTCCAAAGATGTTTATGAGATAGTCTCTAAAAGTTTGAAATAACCATAACCTCCCCCTTCAACAAGGGGGAGGAACTGAACGAGAGAATCTCTTGAATTTCAATATGTTAAGAGGTGCCCAGTTTCAAAGTAGCTTCGGTCTTTTATTCCCTCCCCTTGGTAAGGGGAGCGTTAGGGTGGGGTTTTAGATATAGGACAAAAATCAAAGATTTTAATTTTGGCTCGTGTAGATAAAATAATTGTCTAACAATCAATATTTGTTTGTATGTAAGGCAGTATTCCTATCTGTTTTTTGCTTGCTTTTTCTTTTTTTAAACTCTGCCACTGTTACTTTTTATTAAAAAGTGATACCTCTCATGCTTATTTATGTTACTTCTGTTCGCATATGGATTATGAGTTGCCTTTGTAGAAAATTAGATGGTCAATAACTCATTTTATTTAGAAAGTGATCTATTTCAGAAAAAACTAATAAGTCGATAGCTAATTCAAGTGGGTGTAGTACATGCCTCCTCCTTTAGAGGGTTGAAAAGAACCTTAAACTTTTAGTTTGCTTGATGCTTTTACAGTTTGTACTGTTTAAACGTTCGTTTTTTCTAGACGGAATAGCTTAAAAGTTTCATAATGTAACAAATTTACAAAACAACGATAAATAAACTGGACTGTTGCTCAAGGTGAAGGCGTTTTGGGCGAGGTACCAAGTGATGAACTCTTGGGGGCTTATTGAAATAAGTGCGGTGGCAGTTAATTGCTCCTGTATTAACTGTATTTCCACCATCCTTGGTGGTTAAGAATAAAGGTAACAATGCATAAACCTTATTCACAAAAAGTAATAGGCAAAGTTTTGTAATTTTTTACATATTTCATTGCGAAGCTATTAACATTGAATAAAAAAAATAAGAAGATAGTATATAGCTCACCTTGAGTGCTTTAAGGTGGTAAATAGAAAATCATAAAATGCTAATTCAATGTGTTCACAGTAAACATTGAAAAGTGTAAGTATGAATGTACTGAGATAACAAAAATAATTAGGAAGTTGGAGCTGAGCGTAATAACCAAAAAGAGCTATTTAAAGTAATAAGTATTAAAAACTTTGCTTGGTGTACCCATTATGATGGGTATAGTAGTTCAATTTGGATAACTAGGGGACAATAACAATAAGGTAAGGATGCAATTATATATACCCAAAATGAAGGGTATATATAAGATTGGGTGTGAAAAAAATAATACTCAAGTAAAGATTTATACCTTATCTATTGTATTACTCTTAACACTTAAGTCGGATATACGAGTGTATTAGCCGATGGATTATTGTGTCCAAAGAAAAGGCTATTTTTAACTCGGTATTCATAGTGATATATACAACTATTGTTGTATAAATGTGGCTGCGTACTTTTTTAAGGTAAGTATACCCATAACGAAGAGTATATATCACGACCAAACTGCTCCTACGTGGTTAATTTATTAAGTTTTTACTGGTTAGTAAGAGTTAATAAGTTCCACCCTTCCTATAAGACCATGCTACGGAGCGATCCATGAACAACACAAATAGCCTGCCCTTACGCCTGTTATTTGCACCCGCAAAAGCAGGATTTGCCTTAGCCAGTTTACTTGCCGTTATGCCTGTCCAGGCGTTTGAATTTGACTTAATGGAAGGAGAGGTGACCGGTTCATTAGATACTACCTTATCCTATGGCGCGATGTGGCGTGTTGAAGGTAGAGATACTCACCTCTATGGTAACGACACTGAGCCAACTCATGATGATGTAAATACCAACGATGGTAACCGTAATTTTGATACGGGAATGGTATCGAGTGTTTATAAAATTAATTCAGAACTTAAGCTGAATTATAAAAACTATGGTGCATTCGTGCGTGGTCGTGCGTTTTATGACACCGAAATCATGGATAAAGACACAGACTGGTCTGATACGAATGACAGTTTCATCAATAAAAACTCTGCATACTATAATCAAGCTGGTACAAATAGAGCTGCAGATGCATTTGATAGCGATGTTGAGGAACTAATTGGTAAAGATGCTTCAATTATGGATGCCTTTGTATTTGGTAGCTTTCATGTTGGTGATATGCCTTTAGATGTTAGGTTTGGTAAGCAAGTACTGAACTGGGGAGAAGGCATTTTTTACCGTGATGGTATCAATACTATTAACCCAATTGATGCCGGACAATTTGCGCTACCAGGTTCTGAGCTTAAAGACGTGCTAATTCCTCAAATGGCATTGTCATTTAACTTAGGATTAACTGAAAACCTCTCCATGGAAACTTATTATATGATGGAGTGGGATGAGAGTATTGTTCCTCCTGTAGGTTCCTATTTTAGTAATAATGATATTTTCGCTGATGGGGCAGAGTTTGGATATAATGAAGTTGTAGGCACAGATAAAAAGAGAATAGATGATCCTGCAATACGTGCTGGATGGATATCTTTACTTAAAAATCGTGGGATAAATATTCACGGTGACTATCTAGTTGTTGCAGATTTGAGGGGCAAACAAAATGCTAAAGACAGTGGACAATTTGGAGTTAATTTTAAGTATTTTGCCGAAGAGTTAAATGAAACAGAGTTTGGGTTCTATTTTGTCAACTATCACGCTCAAGTACCTTTTACTGCAGCTGGTATAAGGCCTGGAAGTGTTACAGCTGCGACAACAGAGTTCGGTGACGATAATGCAATTACCAATGGATTTGCAAAGTTACATGTATTATCAAATGGAGTTTATGCAGATAGAGTATACCCTGAAGATATAAGAATGTTTGGGTTGAGCTTTAATACTACAGTTGGTAATACCTCCATTGCTGGGGAGTTAACATATCGACCAAATATGCCCATGTGGATTGATCACCCTGATGATCTAGTCTCTGGTATTTCAGAAAACCTCTCAGACTCTAATGCAGATGGGATAATAAGAGATGTTAGAAATGCTGCAGGTTCAGAAGCTGGTATTTGTACATCAATTCCGCTCTCTCAAGGTCGTCCAAACAATTTTGGCTGTGTAGGCCAAGATTATAAAAACTATGAACGTGTTGAGTTATATACAGGCTCTTTAGTATTTATTCATAACTTTGGCCCTCGCTTTGGTTTTGATAATTTTATAGCAGTGTTAGAGCCATCCTTTGAGTTAATTTCTGGTATCGGTGGTAATTACGATATGTTTGCGGCTAAAGGCTCTAGCCCTTATGATTCTCGCAACTTCTCTGAAGATTATACCCCTGAACACGAGCGTCTAGACCGCTTTAGCTGGGGCTATACTACCGTATTTTCAGGTCAGTGGAATGATGTATTTGCAGGTGTCAACTTAAACCCGATTTTACGCTTTAAACAAGATGTGCAAGGTAACTCACGTGTTACAGGTAACTTTATGGAAGACCGTAAAGCAGTGACCTTAGCATTAAATGCAACATATATGAATTCTTTAGAAGCAGGTATCAGTTATACCAACTTTTTTGGTGCAGAGCGGCGTAATAAACTGAATGACCGTGATAATATAGCATTTACAGTTAAGTACTCATTCTAAATAATAAACATATAAAATTAGCATTAGCCAACGTAAGGTGCTCATTTGTGGGGCATCTTACAAAGACTAATAGAGAGCCTGCTATGAAAAAGAATATAATTTATATCGGTGCTGCCGTGGCAGCACTGACGTTAGCAATTCAAACGGCTACGGCTGCCATTAGCCCGCAAGAAGCAAAAAAATTAGGCACGACCTTAACGTCTATCGGTGCTGAAAAAGCGGGAAATGCGGATGGCACGATTCCCGCTTGGACCGGGGGAATAACCAAAAAAGATATTCCTGCGTCGTATAAGCGCCGTGGTCAACACTATCCTAATCCTTGGCCAGGTGATAAGCCCCAGTTTTATATCACTGCTGAAAATATGGCCAACTATAAAAGTAAATTAACCGCTGGGCAGATTGCGTTATTTGAGGCATACCCAAAAACATTTAAAATGCCAGTTTACCAAACGCGCCGTTCTGGTTCGTTACCGCAGCATGTGTATGATAACACCCTTAAAAATGCAACAACGGCTACGTTAGTTAATGGCGGTAATGGTTTTAAAGGTGCCTATGCCAGTGTGCCGTTTCCTATTCCTAAAACCGGTTTAGAAGCTTTATGGAACCATATTGTTCGTTACCGTGGTGAATACGTCGTGCGTCGTGCATCTGAAGTAGCGGTTCAACGTAATGGCAATTATACCTTAATTACAGCGCAACAAGAGGCTGGGTTTAATTATTATTATCCCAAAGGTAGTGAAAGTACGTTAGATAATACCATTATTTATTATCTTTCCTTTACCACAAGTCCAGCCCGTTTAGCTGGTGAAGCGGTGTTGGTACATGAAACCCTGGACCAGGTGAAACAACCACGTCAAGCCTGGAAGTATAATGCAGGCCAGCGTCGCGTACGTCGAGCACCAAACCTGGCGTATGATACGCCTATCTCTGGTGCAGATGGTTTACGTACCGCCGATGATACAGATATGTTCAACGGTGCCCCAAACCGTTATGAGTGGAAATTGTTAGGGAAAAAAGAAATGTATATTCCCTACAATAACTATAATCTGATCAGCCCTGACCTTAAATATTCAAATGTGCTAGCGAAAGGGCATATCAACCCTGCACAAACACGGTATGAGTTACACCGGGTGTGGGTCGTTGAAGGCACACTGAAAAAAGGCGAACGCCATATTTATTCCAAACGTACGCTTTATCTGGATGAAGATAGCTGGGGTGCAGCAGTAGTCGATCAATATGATGGGCGTGGTGAGTTATGGCGTGTCAGCATGGCGTACTTGCTCAATAATTATGATCTGCCAACCACGTGGACTGGGCTGGATGTATTCCATGATCTACAAGCCCGCCGTTACCATGTACAAGGTATGGCAAACGAAGAGCGTAATTACGTAGACTTCTCTCGTCCAATTCCTGACAATAAATACTTCAAACCCAGTACCCTTCGTAGAAGAAGTTATCGTTAAACCCTGCTTTAATCCCCCACCAACCTCCCCCTTACACCAAGGGGGAGGCTTTACTTCATCCCTCACAATACCCGTAATAAGCCCTTTAGTTTAAGTAAATTAGGCTAACCCCAAAATATTTTTAATAGCACAATCTCAAGCCTCCCCTTTTTGAAGGGGGAGGTTGGTGGGGGATGTTTTGCTATAGCCACAGTGAAGGATTTTT